>JBBRUR010000103.1:0-17516 GCA_038247635.1 Chitinophagales bacterium | reverse complement strand
GCAATAGGATTTGCTATTAAAGGTGAAAAAATTAATGCCGCCGGCCCGCAACTTTTCTTTAAAATGGTGCGTTAATTTATAAACTATACCTTTAATACATTCAGAAATGGTCGCTATGGCCATGTTGGAATAAAATTTTTATTTACTATTGTTATCTAACCAGGTATTTATGAAGAAGGGTGCTATTACCGGAGACTGGAAAGATGATGCGGGCACGGTTACAGTTAACCTTCCCGTTATGTATTTTGAAGAGAAAGGCGTGCAGATTGCCTATATCCCAGTGTTAGATTTGTCGGGCTATGGCAACACTGAAAATGAAGCTTCAGTGTCTCTTTTAGTGGCTATCGACGATTATTTCTCCTACACTATTCATAAAAAAACATTGATAGAAGATTTAAAAGCACATGGTTGGACAGTTAGAAAAAAGACGAAGCCTTACATAGCACCTGAACTTACCGACTTAATTAATAAGAATGAGTATTTGCACGATATAGTAAATACACGTTCGTACAAAACGGATAGAATGGATGTTAATATGCCTCAATTTGCGTAGTGTATGGCATTTAAACCAGGCAATCTTACGCTTACACAACTCAAGTAAATACTGACTTATCTTGATTGCAAGTGTACCAGAAATAATGCTGGTCACGACAAATGGATACGCGCTGATTTATGGAGGCCGATCACTTTCCAAAATCATATAGACCCGGTTCCTGAATTTATAGTCAGGCAGATTATGTGAACCCTACAGGTTAATAATGCAGATATGGAAAAGCTTTTGAAAAAGATTTAGCCCGATTGGTACCACAGACACAATACCCGATAAATCAACTAGAGGATAAGACTATTTTACTGCGCTAAAAAGCTACAATCGGCAATATTGATATAACCGTAGTCGTTGTTTATGGTAAACCACTTAAAGCTTTGGTAGGCGGTAAGGCCGTTACCATAAATTTTCGTTATTTGCAAATCGGGAACAAAAGATTATTTATTCAAGCCCTCAATCATGTTTTGTAAATTTAAATGCCTGTTTTTTCAATGGTTTATGGTTTGATCGTTTTAATGTATTACCTGGACACGAAACAGCATAATTTGCCACATACCCATGTAAAATTTGGTGAATTTGAGGTGCCCGGTGGTAATTTGATAGAGAGTAATTTACCTTTAAACAAGGAGAAAATGGTCAAAGCCTGGATTAAAATTCACAAAGAAGACCTAATGGCAAACTGGCAACTGGCATAGACAGGAAACAGCATTTTTAAAATTGAACCGTTAAGTAATTTGTATGAACCCCAGAACACATCAGGTTAAATACTAAGCTCCTCGCAAGCTTGTACTTGATTTCAATACTGGCAAACGTAAAATATTTTTAGTAGTTATTTGTAGTACCGGTTTATAAACATTTGGCAAATGAAGCGTTTTACGCCGACGCCAAAGTTATGATGAGTAACGTAACCTGGAACGATGAAATTGATTTTGACCCCAATACGCTTTACCTTCAAATTGTAGCTATTTCAACCAGCGTATCCTCTTAACATTGAATTAAAACCAGCAACCTTTTACTGCGCTAAAAAGCTACTGTCGGGAATATTGATAAAACCGTACATGGTGTAAACTGTCAACCACTTAAAGCTTTGGTCGGCAGTAAGGCCTTTCCCGTATATTTTTTGATTAGGCTTTACGATAATCACATTTTTATCAGTATAAAACAACTCTTTTCGTTGGTCCCAATATAATTCACGGCAATTAAGTGTGTCACCCTTGAGGCTAAATGCAACCACACTATCTTTTAAAAAAACCCTTGATTCGTTTTCGAGGTACTGCCCATATTTCGCTTTCAGCTCGCTTTGGAGGGCGGTGGTAGAGTCGTAAAAATTAACGTGAAGACCATTGGGGAAAATGGTCCTTGGTGTGTCTTGCGTATACCGCAGCATCAGCGGCGCATTTAGTTTTGCTTTTACAAATCCGTTTTGGCTCAGGTAGCTTTCTATTTCAATGGCAGTCTCCACATTCACTTTCTTTTTTCCAAGCGCCTGCACTTCGTCGTAATTGTTTTCGCAGGCCAATACAAAAAAGCAACACCATAATAGCGTTGCTTTTAAAAGGGTTGTATAAAAATTTGATTTAATCATATTTACGTGGAACAAACCAAATATCGCTTAAACTAAAGCCTACTGAAAACCTGAAAAAACTTTCGGTTATGTTATTTACGCCACTACCACGTTTACCAAATTCGGCGGCCATATGTATGTTACTGTATTGGTTGCTGTAGTTGTTACGCCGCACCACTGGCAGGCCTACACCCACGGTAACACCTGTTTCTCTTAGCTCGTTGCCATCGGCATTAATATAGTCCTTACCCGTAAAAGCACCTGCCCGGTACGTTACCCTGCTCCAAAAATTGGTGGCTTTCAGGTAGTTGGGCGATAGTTGTATGCCCAACCTTGCATGCCAGTTATCCACCAGCTTATCGGGTTGTCCAAAAAACCGGTAGTCGCTCCATTTAGTATTTTCATACTCGGCACTAACCATTAACCTGCTAAGTTTTTCGGGAGTAAATGTTTCAAACGCAATACCGGCAGTATACGTAGCAGGTAATATGATGGTACCTTTTTGTTCGGTAGTAATTTTGGCTGTATCAATTGGTATTGAAGTGCCGTTTACATCAAAAAAAAATGTTTCGCGAACCTGGTCCTGGCTGGCCTTTAATTTTTGCTGTAACCGCCCTGTAAGGCCAATGCGTACCTGCGATTGTTTACCGGTTTTAAACTGGTATTGTAAACCGCCCAAAAAAGTAAATTTATTGAATGTAGTTATTGTTGCAAAGTTAGCCGATTGGTACACCACACTATCGTTGTTAAACAAAACCCTCGTATCTGTTTCTTTTCGTCCAAAATTGGCCTCACCATTAAAGCCTATGCTAAGGCCGCCCCAACGCTTGCCTACCCCAAAAAAGCCCTGGTATAAACCACCATTGCCCTCGTACAAAGTAGATACGCTGTCAATACCCGGTACCCGTGTGTTTTCTAAAATTGAATAGGCTATTTTAGTAACGGGGCGTAAGCCAAAGGCAAGCCCCAGTCCTCGTTTTTTATAAAGTGGCATACCCATTACCACATACGATGGAGTAAAGTTGGTTGCACTATAGGAATTTATGGGGTTAGCGCTTTTTAAGGTATTAGTTGAAACGGACAAAGCAAGGTCGTACGAAACCAGCGCCATAGCACTGTAGCTTGCCGGGTTGTAGAAGTTGACCGATTGCCCCAACGGATCGCGGTAGGCAGCCGAAATGCCTCCCAGGCCCCTGTTAGCTATGTGCTGGCCGGGAACAATATTTCCTAACCCATAACGCGAAAAGGGAGAGTTATCCTGAGAGAAGGCAGGGAAAGAACCAAAAAACAATAAAAAGCCAATGTAAAGTGTTGGTTTAAATGTTGTACTCACTAATCGCATAAAGTCCTTTATAAATTAAGTAGGGGTCAGCAAATATCTTGTTTTTTAACAGAGGCGCAATAAACGCAGTATCACCCCCGGTTAAATGGACGTTAAAGTTGCTATATTTATCGCCATACATTTCAATAATTCCATCAATTTCCTTAACTAAACCCAGTACCACGCCACTAAGTAAATTGGTTTTTGTATCGTAGCCCACCAGTGGAAAATTCCAATCGGCATTTATTAATGGTAATTTGGCAGTGAACTGATTGAGCGATTTAAACCGCATTTCCAACCCCGGCGAAATGCCTCCGCCCAAAAATTGTTGGTATTTATTTACAAAATTATAAGTGATGGCACTACCCAGGCCTACCACCAGGTTATGCGTTGTGGGGTACAAATTTACTGCTGCTACCACCATGGCTAACCTATCGGATCCAATGGTTTCGGGTTTACCTACGGGCGTAGTAATGGGCAATTTGCTTTTTTCGTTCAGTTTGTGAAAAACGGTTTTGTATGCAATCAGCTTTTCGCTTTCGGCATTGTTTTTAATAACGCTGGAAAAAATGGAGCGCTCCGGCTGATATTTAGCCAATAGTTCCTCAATCGTATCAACGTCGTCGTTTTGAAGCACCAGCAATTCGCTAAAATGACCATCGGTAAAAACGGCGCACTTTAGCCGCGTATTTCCAAAGTCGAAGCATAAAGTTGTCATAGCCGCAAAGATGCTTTGTTGGCGCTACATGCGGAAATATTTTAATGGCGACCGCTGTTAGGCCCTAAACCTATTTTTATTTTGTGTGTCTAAAGCTTATTACGTAATAGTACCTATAAACCACCGGTTATTGGTAATACCTGCATTGCCATTACTGTTTTTGGCATTGTATAGGTAAACCTACCGCCAAAGGGCAGTGCAATTGTACACGGTGTCCGGCGTATGGTTTCTGGCACCGGTGCTGCTGCCAGTAACGATTTTTAAATTTAATAATGTGTTATCATAGCGGCTATAAACTTTTTCGTTACAATTGAAGCCGATGATTTTTTGCCGCGAGGTGGGGCAAAGGAATAATTAGCGTTAGTATGATGTTTTCAGTTTTTCATTGATGTAATACAATATGTCTTCGTTGGTGGTTTGTTGTCGCAGCCAGGTATACGTTGGGCGATTTTTAATAATAAAGTTTTTTAACGGATCGCTTTTTAGCCCGGTATACAATGCCACCAGTTTTGGCGAAAACCGGTAATCAACATATTCGCTTTCCTCTACGATGTTAAAGGCTTGTTCCTGCTTTTTTTTGTCGCGGTATTTCTTTTTAAAAAAACGATCAAGGTTAATGGTAAGGCCAAAACCGGGGCCATGCTGTTTATCGATTGCATCGTAGTTAGTGCCGCGCAATTGTTCAAAATCGGTGTGGCGTTGTATACTATCTAACTGGTATTTGGTGTAGCGGCTTATTATGGTAACGGTAGGCAGTATTTCGCCCTCGGTGGCCAACAATAAGGTAATAGTATCAATAAAAAAGGTAGTGTAATTAAGCGTATCATACCGGTAGCCTTCTGCGGATATAAAAATGAAATCTTTGGGCGCCGCCATCAACGAAAAAAAGCCCTTATTGTCTGTAGTAACACTTTTTTTACCTGTCATATTAATCACCTTTGCCATAAGGGGCTTTTGGGTGGCGCTGTCTTTTATATATCCCTTTACCACGCCTTGTTGCGTATAGCCTGTTGCGCAACAGGTGAGGGTAACTAATAATAGTAAAATTTTATTCATAAAAATAGTTAGTCTGGGTTTAACACCTTTACAGTAAATATCGGTTGGTTAGCATAAAGTTTTATAAAATGGTGGTATTGTTACTTTTACATTACCGGCAACTAAACCTAAGGGCCGGTAACAATGCCCGGCTTTTAGTAATCTTATTTCGTTAAAGCGTTTAAATGATTATCCGCAATTTGGTACACTCAATGCTGAATATAAAATCATAATAAAAAAAGCTGACTAAAATTACCAACAGTAAAAGAGTGCTACCTCTATGGTTATAGAGCCAGGCCGCAACTACTGATGAAAAAAGCGATAAGCCCGGTTCTAAAATATCAGAACCAGATTGCGGATAATCATTAAAAGTTTACGCTTTGTTCAACTCTACATTTACTACCAGTTCAACGTCTTTGCCAACTACCAATCCGCCGGCCTCGGTTACTTTGTCCCACTTAAGGTTATAATCAAAACGGTTAATGGTGGTCCTGGCTTTAAAGCCCGATTTGGTTTTGCCACCATTGGTAATACTTCCGCCGTAGGTGGTTTCAAACACTACCGGCCTGGTTACATCTCTAATGGTGAGGTTGCCTGCTAAACGGTATTTGTTGCCTCCTACCGGCGTAAACGATGTGCCTGCGAATGCGATGGTTGGGTACTTGGCGGCATTAAAAAAGTCGTCGCCTTTAAGGTGTCCATCCCTGCTGTCGTTGTCGGTATTAATGGAGTTTACATCAACAGTAAAATTAATTTTAGCATCCGAAAAATCGGCTTTGGTGTGTTCCATTGTACCGTCAAACAACTTAAAGTTGCCATCCAGGTCGCTTACAACCATGTGGGTTACTGAAAACTTTACATTGCTGTGCGATTTGTCGAGCGCCCATTTTGAGGGGGCGTCGACAGTTTTAGTGCCTGCGCCTGTGGTGGTTTTGGGAGCAGCAGTGAATGCCGAAGTGCCTGCAACAAATGCGCCGGCAAGCAGCGTTAAAGCAAAAATCCGTTTCATATTTTTTATTTTAGTTAAAGGTTAATTTCAAATCTATATTAATGTTTAGGCATTAAATCATTTTTTTCCTGACATGATGAATGTCGATCGTACCTGCCCATTAAATACTGACCAGCTCGAACTACGCCCTGGATGGTTAAAAAGAGGGCTAAACATTGTAAAGCAGCTATTTTCGTTATTTTTGATATCTAAAAAAATTATATCAAATGCCCACTACCAAAATAACAGTAAACAACAACGGCTCCATAAAGTTGGAAGGCGACTTTGAAATTGTAGACCGCAACGGAAATGTATATGGTTTGCAGGGAAGAGAGATCGTTTCGATCTGCCGATGTGGATTGTCGCAAAACAAACCGTTCTGCGATGGATCGCACAAAGGGCATTTTGAGCATGATGCCATTGCGTTTGATTTGCCTCCAAAGAAGGTGGTGTAGTCGTTATTTTTTTGTAAATCCAAGAAGAAATAATGGCAGTAGAGCAGATTATTGATGTGCCTGAAATTGGAAAAGTAGCTACTGCTTACTTTTAATTTAAAATAAGTCATGATTACCCGCTATTTGGTAAGCTCAATGCTAAATATAAAATCATGATAAAACAGGCTGAATAAAATTACCAACAGTACAAGTGCGACCTCTATGGTCATAGAGGCAGGCTGCAACGAGTGCTGAAAGAAGCTATAAAGCCCGGTTCCAAAATATCAGCACCAGATTGCGAATAGTGATTAAACAAGTAAGCAGGTTAAATTGCCAATAATAAGGTAAATGAAGTGTTGCGATAAAAAATAACGCTGATAAAGAAGGCGGCAAACGACGAGCTGTACCTAAGTGAACTAAGGGAAGTAAACGAAGAATTTGAATTTGCTGAAAGTAAAATTCAGGACTGAGTTACGTTAAGTGGAAAATATAATTAGCAATCAAGAGCAGGTAATAGGATAGGTACAGGGCAAAACCAGGCTGGTTATTTTTTTGATTGTATAGAGAACTATTGAAGAAATAGAAGCAAGTATTATACATAGAAACGAAGCCGCAGTACCTCGTCTTGGGGAAGGCATTTTTTTGACAAAAGATGTTGCCTCTATACTCATACTTCCATATTCAAAAGTTAGACATCTGCTTAAGGTTTTTGGTATGGCAATGTTTTTGGGCCGGATAAAAATCTTGCTGTAAACTTTTAAGCTTATATTGAATTTCATACTTTTTTTAAACTAAAAGCGCTTGGTGTAATGGCATATGAAATAAAAATAGCATACTCAATTTTAGCTAAAGATTTGAATGTTCAATACCCCTTTGCGCTGTCTGGGGTAAAGACTGATGGCAAAAAGGTTTGATATGAAACGCTGGAATTGTTAATACAATTAGCTGAAAAAATTTAACTGTCAATTAAGGAATTTATTATTCAGTTCCTTCATAAAATTGACTTTGACAACATTAACCTGGCTCAAAAATTCTATCCGATATCCAATCTTAAATTGATTGTAATTAATTCCATGCACCAATTTGGTCAACCCACTATTTTAGGTAGAAATATTACCGTTTCAACAATTAAGCAATTATATTTTGGCGGAGAAACGGTTAAAGATATTGCGAGCCTTTACGACATCAAGGAAACACAGGTTTTACACACTTTAGAATTCTATAAACAATCTGCTTAATCTTTTTTTTTTGATGAAAATGTTTCTTACAAATTTGTTGAGGGCCCATCTTTAACAGAAGAGGCCAACCATAAAAGTAAAATTGTAACCACGATAGTTCATCCACGATACGTTTTAAAAGAGGGAACTTGTGATGACGAGCAAATAAAATATGCCGGTATAAATAAAGGAATAGTAATGTTGTTTAATAAGGATTTTAAGCACATGAAAAGTTATTATTTCATATATAGACAACATAATGTAGGTGCAGTAATTCTAAAACTTATTAAAAAGGATTATAATTATTGGGGTATTGTAAAAACAATTATTATTTGCTGGGACGACTTGAAAGTTGAACTTGAAAGAGTAGAGCGTTCTTTTATTTATAAGATTACATACGGGGAATTGAAAGAAGAGACTTTTAATTTAAATTGTTTATATATCAGCCGGGTATTATAACCATTTTTTGCAAATACCCTTTTGGATAGTTGATAAATTTGTTAGTAAAGAGGCCTGTAATAATTAATCCTCCCACACCGTTAACCCCTCACTGCAATTGGCGCAAATGTCAATGTTTTTTCGGCTGGTCATTATATCCTTGCGAAACTGTTTGTAATTGTCGTTGTTCCAAACTTCTTTAAACGATTGTACCTGCAGGTTGCCCAATTGGTGGGTAGCATCCTTATCAAAACAGCAGGGAACCACCAACCCGTCCCACGATATTACGTTGCCCTGCCACAACTTCCAGCAATGATTGGCGAGGCCGCTTTTCGTTTTCATTTTACCATCTTTTCCCTTGCGGTAGCGGCTGTATTTTTCAATAGTGGGTATTAGTTGATTGGGGTCGTTTTCGTAATCGTACACCTGTGCCGTTTTATAGCGAACCTGGTCTACGCCAATATCTTTGGCCAGTTGTTTTATTTCTTCTATTTGATGCTCGTTGTGTTTTACTACCAAAAACTGGAAGAACACAAATGGCTTTTTGCTATTCAGTTCTTTCTTCCACTTTACAATGTTGCGGGCGCCTTCCATTACCTTATCCAGTTTGCCACCTACCCGGTACTGCTGGTAGGTATCCTGCGTAGTGCCGTCAATGGAAATAATCAATCGGTCGAGGCCGCTTTCAACTGTTCTTTTAGCGTTGGCATCGTTAAGGTAATGTGCGTTGGTACTGGTGGCGGTGTAGATACCTTTTTGGTGAGCATAATTTACCATTTCCAAAAAATCAGGATTGAGGTATGGTTCGCCCTGAAAATAAAAGATGAGGTAGGTCAGCTCCTTATAAATATCGTTGATGGTGCGGGTAAATAAGTCTTTCTTTAACATACCGGTTGGCCGGGTAAAAGCACGAAGTCCGCTGGGACACTCAGGGCAGCGAAGATTGCATGAGGTGGTGGGCTCAAACGACACCGATACCGGGTAACCCCATTGAATAGGTTTGCCAGTAAGCCGGCTAAGCCGGTAGCTGGTCCACACCTTAGCGGCGTTTACTGCCCGGCGGGGCGTAACCTTGCTTAGCAGGTTAATGGTATCGTTTAAATTAAAATAAGGCATATAAGAATGCAAATTTAGGAGTATTTGCCGCGAATGTATAAGGCTAAGCCATTTGTGGTAATTCTTAATGCCAAAATACAAAACATTCCTGCCAATCAGGCAAAGGTTTTTGTATCAACGGTTATCTATCATCTGACAACTTCTGCCGCCCAACGCCGGACCCTTTTGAGCCACCAAGGCGCAAAGGCACTAAGAGGCGCAAAGGTTTTTCTATCAACTCTAAACTTTCACCTGACATATTCTTCGGCGCAACCATCAACACCCAACCCTTTTGAGCCACCAAGGCGCAAAGGCACTAAGAAACGCAAAGTTTTTTCTATCAACTCTAAACTTTCATCTGACATATTCTTCCGCCCAATTATCGACACCCAACCCTTTTGAGCCACCAAGGCGCAAAGGCACCAAGAAACGTAAAGTTTTTTCTATCAACTCTAAACTTTCATCTGTCATCTTCTTCCGCCCGATGCCCAACCACTAACGCCCAACCTTTCTTCTGTCATCTCCCATCTATGATCTGTCATCCAATCTCTGACTTCTATTATCTTCACCCCCTATGAACCAACGCTACTACTCATTAGATGTATTTCGCGGGGCCACCGTGGCACTTATGATATTGGTAAATAACCCAGGTAGCTGGGGCCATATTTTTGGCCCGTTTGAACATGCGCCGTGGCACGGGGTAACGCCCACCGACCTGGTATTCCCTTTTTTTTTGTTTGCAGTGGGTAATGCGCAGGCCTTTGTTATGCCCAAATTTGAACAGGCTGGTACCGGTGCATTTTTGAAAAAAGTTTTAAAAAGGGCAGTCCTGATTTTTGCGATAGGGCTGTTCTTAAACTGGTCGCCTTTTGTAAAATGGCAGGATGGCGTATTGGTAGGTAAGCCGTGGGAAACTATTCGCATAATGGGTGTATTGCAGCGCATTGCCTTGTGCTACCTGTTTGGAGCGCTCATTGTTTTCTTTATAAAAAAGCCAAAAAATATTATAGTATTTAGCGTGTTGCTATTAGTGGTGTACTGGGCAATTAGTTATTGGTTTGGCTTGCCCGGCGACCCCTATAGTCTGGTGGGGTATTTTGGTACTACGGTTGACAAAGCCATATTGGGCGAAAACCATTTGTACCGCGGCGAGGGCGTTGCTTTTGACCCCGAAGGATTGGCGAGCCTGCTGGCGGCTATTGTAAATGTGGTAGGCGGCTATCTCGTAGGCAGTTACATCCGCAAAAAAGGAAAGAATTTTGACATGCTTAGCCACCTGTTTATTTTAGGTGCAGTGCTCATGTTTGTGGCCTATTGTTGGGATATGGCCTTCCCCATGAATAAAAAAATATGGACCAGCAGTTATGTGGTTTATACGGTTGGACTGGCGGCCATAATATTAGGAATTTTTATTTACCTGTTGGAGTTTAAAGATGCCAAAGGTGCATGGAGCAGGTTTTTTGATGTATTTGGAAAAAATTCTTTGTTCATTTTTGTGCTGAGTGGATTTCTTCCCCGGGTATTGGCCCTGCTACGCTGGACCGACCATTTAGACGAACAAGGCAAACCGGTATATACCAACGCCTTTGGCTGGTTTTATGAGCATATTTGTAAAAATATCTCAACCGATTTGCGGGTAGGCTCGCTGGTGTATGCCTTTTGTATGATCGCCTTTTATTGGAGTATAGTGTATGTGCTGGATAAGAAAAAGATTTATATAAAGGTATAGGGGGAGGTTGATGTATGACGATCCTTACAAGAATTTTATTTAATTTAACTTATGGCAACTATATTAAAAAATGTCCGTTTTTCAAAAAAACATGAGTATGAAATAGTGGCTTGTGATGACGGAATATCGGGATTTGCAAATCGAACTTTTAAAAGCAGAAAGGTTTTTGTTACATTGGAATTTTAAGACACCCAAATTAAACAAAATGTAATTAGAAGATATTTTCAAAATAAAACAAAAAGTAGATGGGAAGGCCCGAGCCCTCTGAATTTAAGATCGCATATAAACGAAGAGGTAAAAGGGGAAATTTTATCAAGAAATGGGTTTGCGACTTTTATTTTTGAGCATGAGGTAAACAGGCAAGATAAAGTCCATAGGGTTTTCCTAACCCATGCTTATTTGGGTTTCGATAATTGAGATAAACGTACATGAAATACTTGGGGCTTTAAAGGAATTTCCTGATCAGAAAACGATTATTCCGATATAGCAAGGCGTAAAAAGTACAGTCATCCATTTTTGTAATTCAGCTTTTTGATCTTTACTTTGTAGACGAATTTCAAGGGGTTCCTCCTTAACCTGGCGCTAATCCATTTTTGTAGACAAAACATGTTTTATAGTTGCTATTTTGTTTTGCGAATTGATGGGTTATTATCTGACTTAATTTAGAAAAAGTTTTCAGAAGGATAGAAAGATTTTAAAATCATTGTTCGTTTATAAAAGCAAACTTATCATCTTATTCTAAAATAAGTTACGCACGGAAAGGGCGTAAAACCTGGGGACATTTTTTTTAATAATTATGATCGAAAAATCAATTAATCATTTCCGCTCCAAAATAAGGCTGCATCACCGCCGGAATATTGATGCCTGCTTGGGTTTGATGGTTTTCCAATAAGCAGGCTACTATGCGGGGCAAGGCAAGCGAACTGCCATTGAGCGTATGCACCAACTGCGTTTTGCCATTGCCATCTTTAAACCTGCACTTCAACCGGTTGGCCTGAAAGTTTTCAAAATTGCTTACACTGCTTACTTCAAGCCAGCGTTGCTGTGCGGCGCTGTATACTTCAAAGTCGTAGGTGAGGGCGCTGGTAAAACCCATATCGCCACCGCATAACCTCAGGATACGGTAGGGTAGCTCAAGGCTTTTCAGCAGCATTTCAACATGCGCTACCATTTGGTCAAGTACCTCATAGCTTTTGTCGGGGTGCGCAATCTGTATAATCTCCACCTTTTCAAACTGGTGCAGGCGGTTAAGGCCGCGAACATCTTTGCCATAGCTACCGGCTTCTCTTCTAAAACAAGGACTGTAGGCGGTCATTTTTATAGGCAGCTCATCTTCTTTTACAATGGTGTCGCGGTACACGTTGGTTACGGGCACTTCGGCGGTGGGTATCAGGTAAAAATTGTCTTCGGTAGCGTGGTACATCTGGCCTTCCTTATCGGGCAACTGGCCTGTACCGTAGGCGCTTTCTTCATTTACCATAAAAGGTGGCAGGTATTCCGTATACCCGGCCGCTGTATTGAAATTTAAAAAGTATTGTATCAAACTCCGCTGCAGTTTGGCGCCCTTACCTGTATACATGGGAAACCCGCTGCCGGTTATTTTAGTGCCCAGCTCAAAATCGATGAGTTTGTATTTGGTGGTCAGTTCCCAGTGAGGTTGAGCACCGGCGTATAACGCAGGCTTAACTCCACCTTCCCTTACCACTTCGTTATCGTCGGGGGTTTTTCCTTTAGGCACAATAGCCGCTGGCAGGTTCGGCAGTTGATATAATTTTTCCATCAGGTTTTTTTCTACCAAAGCCATCTGTTCTTTTAACGGGTCAATGGCGAGCTTCAAGGCGGCAACTTCGCCTTTGGCGGCTTCAGCTTCGTCCTTTTTTCCCTGCTTCATCAGGTTGCCTATCACTTTGCTGGCGCTGTTTATTTTGGCCTGGGTGTTGTCAAAATCGATCTGTAGTCTTTTGCGTTCATCATCCAATGCTATCACCTCGTCTACCAGTTGGGTTTGGCTAAAATTTCTGACGGCTAATTTTTTTAATACCAACTCCCGGTTTTGGCGGATATAACTTACCTGCAACATCGCTTTTTAATTTTGCGGCAAAGATAGGAGATGAGGTGGTGAAGCTGTGTTTGGTTGCGGATGGGTTTGGAGAAAGTAAAAATTAAAAATTAAAAATTAAAAAGTAAGCATTGGTTAGCGGTGGTTGAGGGTTTTAAGGCTTTTTGATGCATGAAGGTATGTCGCTGGGTAGACACTGCTATTTTCTGAATAACATATCACCTCAATTCTTACTAAAAAAAATACAGCCACGTTTTGTGCCTTTTGCTACAAGGGCTTTTGTAGTTTAATGGTACCAGCACGTGTCCACCTCAAGGCCTGCGGCCAGTGGCAAAATGTAAGCTTTGATTATTAATACCTACTGCCTTCATGACCGACGTTTTAGAAAAGCCACACGGACCCATTGTTAGTCATCATTCCATCACGCGGTTTTTTTTACTTTTTACTTTTTACTTTTCTCTGAGCCACACAAACGTATCGTTAGCCAACAATCCGTCCCACTTTTTTTAATTTTTAATTTTTACTTTTCTCTGAGCCACACAAACGTATCGTTAGCCAACAATCCATCCTACGTTTTTTAATTTTTAATTTTTAATTTTTACTTTTCTCTGAGCCACACAAACGTATCGTTAGCCAACAATCCATCCTACGTTTTTTAATTTTTAATTTTTCCTTTTCCCTGAGCCACATAAACGTATCGTTAGCCAACATCCCATCCTACGTTTTTTAATTTTTAATTTTTAATTTTTACTTTTCTCTGAGCCACACAAACGTATCGTTAGCCAACATTCCATCCTACGTTTTTTAATTTTTAATTTTTAATTTTTACTTTTCTCTGAGCCACACAAACGTATCGTTAGCCAACATCCCATCCTACGTTTTTTAATTTTTAATTTTTAATTTTTCCTTTCCCCTTTGTCTTTCAGGCCTACTTTCTTACAATAGTGTACATCCAGGGTGCACACATCAAACTCGGCAATTACCTTGCCCGTCATGGCATAAAAGCCTTTGCCGTTTACGTTGTAGCGGTTGGCCGTGGAGGGAAAAAAGACCGTGTCGAGCCAATCGCCGGCCGCATCAATAAAGGTGTGGAAGAACATGGTTTCGCCCTTTGCCGTACGCGACGGTTTTGACGTGACAAGGTAGCCCAGCACCGTAACCTGTTTGCCAAGGTGTTGCGGTAATTGAAGGGAGGGTAAATATTTAGTAAGATCGGCATGCACCAGGTCAAACACGTTTCCTAATGCAAAGCCGAGCAATTCTATTTCATCAAGGGCATCATCCAACGGGTAATGGGTAAGGGGCGGCAGGGTAAACTCCAGCGGTTTTTCGTTAAACAGGGTGCTGGCTACACTGTGTTTGCTGCTCTTTTTTTGCAGAAAGTTGGCCTGCCACAACAGCTCTTTTTTTGATTTGCCAGTGCATCGAAAGGCACCTACGCGTATCAACAGGTTCAGTTGTTCAATACCGGGGTGCAGGCGCTCAATACAATCCTGCAGGCTGGTGTAGCCAGTGCCACAGCGTTCTACAATGGCATGGGTCAACTGTTGCTCAAGGCTATCAATATGTATAAAGCCCATGTACACCTGTGTGCCCACAATGCGGGTAAGGTAATGACTATGGTTAATGCAGGGCGCATGTACTGTAGCGCCTGTCCGTTTCAGCTCGTGAAAGTACAGTTCGCGGCTGTAAAAACCGCCAAAGTTGTTAATGACCGCCACCATAAACTCCATGGGGTAGTACACCTTTAAAAACAAGCTTTGGTAGCTTTCCACCGCAAAGCTGGCCGAGTGTGCTTTGCTAAACGAATAGCCGCCAAAGCTTTGTATCTGGCGCCAAACTTCGGCAGTCAGGTCGTCGGCATAGCCTTTCTGTTTGCAGTTGTTAAAAAAGTTATCCTGTATTTTTTGAAAGGCTGCATGGCTGCGGTATTTTCCACTCATGGCACGGCGCAGTACATCGGCCTCGCCCATATCAAGCCCTGCAAAGTGGTGAGCAATCTTTATCACGTCTTCCTGGTACACCATTACCCCATAGGTTTCTTTTAGCAGCTCCTCCATTTTAGGGTGCAGATAGGTAAAACTGTCGGGATTGTGGAACCGCTGAATGTACTGCTTCATCATACCGCTTTGCGATACACCGGGGCGTATGATAGAACTTGCCGCCACCAGTGTAATGTAATCGCTGCAACGTAATTTAAGGAGCAACTGCCGCATAGCCGGGCTTTCAATATAAAAGCAGCCAATGGTATCGGCTTTGCGTATCTGCGCTGCCAGCCGTGGGTCTTCTTTAAATTTTTTGATAGCGTGGATGTCTATGTGCTCACCGCGGTTAGCCTTTACTATTTGCATGCACTCTTTAATATGGCCCAGCCCGCGCTGGCTTAATATGTCCAGTTTAAAAAGCCCTATTTTTTCGGCAACATACATATCTACCTGCGAGGTAAAAAAGTTTTTAGGTGGAAGTTCAGTTACCGAGTATTGATTAATGGGTTCGTTACAAATAATCATTCCGCCGGCGTGAATGCTTAGGTGATTGGGATAGTCCTGCAGTAACTGCGCATAGCGAAATATCTGTTTTTGTATTTTATCGTCGTTCAGTTGGCTGGTGGCCAGCAGGTCAATTTCTTCTTTAGGCAGGCCAAATACTTTGCCCAACTCCCGCACAATGGCACGGGTTTGAAACGTGGTGTAGGCACCCAGCAGGCATACATGCTCGTGGCCATAGCGGGTAAAAATATAGTCTATCATTTCGTCGCGGTCGGTCCAGCTAAAGTCTATATCAAAGTCTGGCGGTACTGAGCGGTAGGGGTTTAAAAAACGTTCAAAATACAGGTCAAGCTCAATCGGGTCTACATCAGTAATTTCCAGGCAATAGGCCACAATAGAGTTAGCGCCGCTGCCACGGCCCACATAAAAAAAGCCGCGGCTTTTGGCATAGCGTATAATATCCCACGTAATTAAAAAGTAGGCATTAAAGCCCAGGTCGTTTATAATTTTCAGCTCTTTAGCTACCCGCTGTTTGGCTGTGGTGTTGCCGGGTCCAAAACGCCGTATCATGCCGTCGAGGGCCAGTTTTTCCAACAGCTTTTTATCGCCCGTCTTTGAGTTGGCGTAGATCTTTTTTGTTTTGTCGGTGTTGAATTCCATTTCAACAGTGCAGCCATCGATCAATTGCAGCGTGTTGGTAATAATGGCCGGGTAGGCCTTAAAGGCATCTATGAGTGCCGACGGCGGTAGCATTTGCTCGTGCAGGCCTGCCACATCTTCGGGTTGCTGTTTACTTAAAACAATGTTTTTGTCGATGGCGCGCAGTAACCTATGCAGGTTGTGATAGGTTTTGTTTTGCACCGTAACCGGCTGCCGTACAATGTATTTGCCGGGGTGCAGGTGTACGTTAGTGCCGTATAGTTTGTTTACTTCGTTTGGCTGTATGCCCAGCCACTCGTTGGGCAACAGGTCGGCGGCGGCATACCGGCCAAGTGCAAACACAACATGTACATCGTCCCCCACCACTGGCCGGAGGGGGAAGGGTTGTTTTTGCCGTAGGTGCTCAGACAAAAACCGGTGGATAGCCAGCAATCCACGGTTGTTTTTGGCCAGCAGCAGGTACATAAAAATGCCCTCGTTGCGCACCTCAGTACCTGCCACAGGTTTAATTTGTTGTTGTTGGCAGAAGTCAACAAAATCCCACAAGTCGGCAGTGGAGTTAATATTGGTGAGCGCCATTGCCTGCACGCCGTTGGCAACTGCCAGCTGTACCAGTTCTTCTGTTTTTATGGTTCCATAACGCAGGCTAAACCAGGTTTTACAATTAATATACATGATACCTATTGGCAGTTTATAAAATGATTGCATTTGTTGGGGATGCAGTCAGTAAAATCCACTGTAGGCGTGTTAAAAAAACACGGTTATTTTTTAAATGGTGGGGCTTTGAAACAGGAATTTCACCGTTTTTATCCGCATTTTACTAATAATTTTAGTAAAAGTATGTATAAATTCACCTGCCGCGCAAAGTGTTTTGGAAGAGACGAGATTTTCGTTGGCTACAAAAGCAGTGCGATGCAATCGATTAAAAGCTGCGTGCAGAAGGTGGTTTCGGCGGAGGCGTGTTGGTAATGGAATGTTGTCGAAGTGGTTAATAATTCCTGTCATTTGTTAGTGATCCCCTTTTTTATTTGCCTCCTTAAAACCACCCCTGAACATTTTTATGACAAGTTATAAAAACATTCATCCCCTCCTTAAATAGGAGGGGAAATTTGTGCGGGGTGGTTTACTGGTTGGTAAAAGTTCAATTATTTACGGTAGATGGCGTTTTTTCCCCTCCTTTTAAAGGAGGGGACGATTTTGTGCGCAGCATAAAATCAGGGGT
>JBBRUR010000102.1:0-17663 GCA_038247635.1 Chitinophagales bacterium | reverse complement strand
TTGACTGCTTGTCTTTTGACTGCTTCACTGAATTGCTTAACCTGCCTCAAGCTACTTTTTTGCGCTGATTTTGCTACTTTTACTGCCATTGGTTTACCGTTTTTTTGTTAAAATTTGGTAACCCTATTTCAGGCTCGGACAGGTGAGAGGTGAGTAGTGAGAGGTGAGTTGTGAGCGGTGAGAGGTGAGAGGTGAGTTGTGAGTTGTGAGTTGTGAGTTGAGAGTGGTGAATTTTGAGTTTTGAATTCTGAGTTCGTGAGAGGGAAATTTTCAATGTTGAGTTTTGAATTATTATTTTCGAAAGTTTCAGTTTTGAATTTTAAATCTTTAATGGAAAGATGTTAATATGAATCCAAATGCGGAGCTGCTTTTCATCGGTAATTTTCTTCCTTTCATTTAAAATTTAAAATTTAAAATAAAAAACTACTTCTGTTGGTAGTGATCGCTGCGCATATCTTCTACATCGTCCATTTCGGGGCCTTTTATTACCTTTTTCCAATCCACTGAGCGGCCATAATGGCGCATGGCTTTGTTTACTTCAAAAATCCGCTCGTCGTTGCGTTCAAGGGTGTAGGGGGTGTAATTGGGTTTTGCGGTAAACCAATCCGTAAGTAATGAACCGGTGGCATCGTACTGGTTTACATAGGGAACATTTAGAATGTTATAAATGGTTTTTAAAATTGAACCGAAGTTGGCGTGGGTGTGGCTAACATAGTTTCGCTTTATATAGGGGCTGGCCATCATTAAAATGCTTCGGTGTGCATCAATATGGTCCACCCCACCCTGCGGGTCGTCTTCGGTTACAATTGCCAGCATGTTTTTCCAGTATTTGGTACGCGATAAAAAGTGCAGCATCCGGCCAAGTGCAAGGTCATTGTCGGCAACAAACGAATGTGGCAGATAATAGCCATCTTCGGGGCGTGGGCCAGCGGTATGGTCGTTGGGCATTTGAACGGTTATGAGCGATGGCAACTTTTCTTTTCCGCTAATCCATTTTTTGGTAAACTCTTCTTCAAACTGGTTCATTCTAAACTGGTCGGGTATATTGGTGTTGTAACCGGCGTAGTTGTAGCTGGTTCGGGTAAACAGCGCCTTTTGCATGGGCACCATTACACCATGGCCTGCACCGGTGGCGGTGTCATACCGCTCTTCGCGTACATGGCCGGTTTCGTTGGCTTCGCCAAAGTTGTAAAAGTTAATATTTTTGCGTTCCAGCGCTTCCCAAATGCCGCCTGCCTCGGCATAGTCTTCGGGGTCCATGCTGCCTGTAGAGCCGGGGAACCTGCGGCCAGGCGCTTTAGAAAATATTTTAGCGGTCTTGTCTACACTTGAGTTGGTTTCCACCCATTCGTTAGGTATAACACCCATCATCCAATGGTGACCATGTATGCTTGCGTCGCTGTCGCAATAAAAGTTATCGGCAAAGGCAAACTGTTTAGCCACTTTGTGGTGGTTAGGCGTAACCTTTAATCCGGGATATTTTTTGGTAAGGCTATCTGGCAAAAACTTTTCGTTGTTTACTCCAAAGCGTGCAAGTGTACTATCGCCCCGGCCGGTGGTTAGTTGCCCAAGCACCTCGTCGTAGGTGCGGTTTTCTTTGGTAATATATACAATGTATTTAATGGGACTTTGCCTAAGGCCGGGCAGGGCAGGCAGTGGATTTTTGCCATCGTCGGTAACCATTGCCTGCGTAAAGGTATTGGCAATCGATTGCCGGGTAAATGCTGCCAGTTGGGCTGCGTCGGGCACAGCTATTTTTTGAAAGCTTCCCAGTTGTATATCGCCAATGTAGGTACCCTGCGGCGGTTTTACAAACCCATTGCCTCCATTGGGGCCGGCGCCGAGGCCCCGACAACTGATCACGTATAGCTCCTTTTCATTAGCTGAAACCGTAACCCTCGATGGCCCCCAACCGGTAGGGACAAGCCCTTTGGTAGCCCGACTGGCAACATCAATTACTGCCACAGCATTAAAGCCTAACAATGCCACGTAAATGGTCTTTTCATCTTTGCTAAGATGCAAACCAAAGGGCAATAAGCCACGGTACTTATCAATCAGCTTGTTAACCTTTATAGGTATTTCGCCAACTATTATGTGGCGCTTATAATTTATGATGGTAATGTTGTCGTTGGTGGCATTGGTAACGTAAGCATATTTGTCGCCCACCACAATTGAGTTTGGACTTGCTCCTCCAACCACTTCTATCTCTTCAATCATTTCGCCTGGCTGGTGGCCGGTCTTAAATTTATCCATCACTTTGTTGGTTGCCAGGTCAATGGTAAAAACACTCATTGCCTCAGGGGCCGACGGGCTGCCAACACCGGGAATTTCGCGGCCCTCTACTACTGTACCATTGATGGATTCGTTTGTGTTATCGCCATAAGGATGGTGAGATATTAGCAATGAATCGTAGTTTTCTTTTGTGGCGCCTTTTATCAACGGGTACGAATACATGCCCACGTTGGCTACAAAAGCCATGGTATGATCGGGACTAAGTGCCAGCCCGAACGGTTGTCTTCCAACCGGTATAGAAGCAGTGAGTTTTCGTGATGAAATATCAATGCGTACCAATCGAAAGTTGCCCCTGTCAAGCACCAGCAATTCGTTTTTTTGTTTGTTGAAAACAAGGTCGCTGGTAAAACTGTCGTCGTAGGCCATACCGTTCACTGTTCCGTTTAGCGATAATGAATCCAGCAGTTTCATATCATCAATGTCATACACCAGCACAGCACCATCGTCGCCACCGCTTAGGTACACTGTTTTGGAATCACTACCGAAGGCCACACCCAAAAACGAACCATGTTTTAATGGAGATGGTATAGAACCATTGTAAGAAGGCACCCTTGTTGTTTGCATTGAAGCAAGGTCAATAATGGTAAATACCCCGTTGTGCAAAGTGACTGCTTTTTTACCATTGGGCGACAGGCTCATACCAAAGGGATCGTGGGTAATGCGCAACAGTTGCCCTGCGGGTGACACATACCGTCCGCTTGGCAACACTGAGCGGCCATTAATATTTATGGAACAAAATTCTTTTAATGCCGGCACCTGCAGCACGGCCACCTTTTTTTGAGCAAAAGAAGATAGGTGACAAGCAACCAAACAGAACAAAACACCAGCAATACGTTTAAAAGCCTTCATGGTAGGGAGTTTATTGATGAAGCTCAAAGATTGTATTTATGTACGAATATGTAAAGGGGTAACAGTAAGATAATAAAGCAGCAAGCTACAAGCGGCAAGCGACAGGCGGCAAGTGGCAAACTGCAAGCGGCAAGCGGCAAGCGTTAAGCTAAAAGTGGCAACTACAAGCTGCAAGCTGCAAGCCGCAAGCTATAACCGGCAAGCTGCAAACCGCAAGCTATAAGTATTTATAAACGGCAAGCAGTTACTATAGGGTGGCAGTATGTGCTGGCTAACTTTTGTGGGACTTTGGCGACTTTGGCGACTATTTATACGTGTCACTAAATTCCAAAAAACTAACGACAACTCTCAATCTTTCACGTTTCACGTTTCACATTTCATTTAAACCACTCACCACACACCATTTACCTTTCACTATTGCTTTAAACATAATCTTCCATTGCAGATTGTTTACGCTTTCGCCGGCTTTTATACACTGCAAAAACAAATACCGCCACCAACACTGCAAATAAAACTGCCAGCCTTACCAATATTTTTTGCCCGTTTACCACCGGTTTGGTGGTAGTACTGTTTGTTGACTGGTGCGAGGTGTTGCCCGAACGATTGTCGTAGGTAAGCTGCCAGCCGCCATCGTTATTGATGGTGTTGTAGGCATTTTCGAGACCCGACATTTCTTCGGGCATTACATGGTCGCGTACGGTATTAAGCGTAAACACCATGCTAAGTTTTCTACCTGCTAAACGGCTTTGGGCGGTATAGGTAAAGGCGGCACTTTTTGCCGATCTATCAAAGTCGGACAGTGACCATTCTTCGGGTAGATTTACCTCTATTTCTTCGATAAAATTGCCCGGAAAATAAATGGACAAAGGCATGGTTCGTACCCGTTGTTTTGAACCGGTAAGATATCCGTTTATGGTAAAGGCGTAAATGTTACACGATTTAATGCCATTCTTCATGGTCCAAAAATCGTTGATGGTATATTGCTCATACACGGTAAAGGCACCAGTGGCCTCATCATCTTCGTAATAAATAGTATCGGCCTCAATTTTTGGGAAATAAGTAGCATAAAACTGTTTATAATTTTTTTGCACCTGGAAGGCCGACGTATTTTTAAAACTGCTGCGTTGCTCATCGGCAAAGCTGCCGGTGTTAATGGTTTTTACTGTTAACGTAACCGGCGTAGCCATACCCGGTATAGTAAAAACCTCTTTGGTAATTACCTTGCCTGGTTCTAATGCTTCCAGCCTGGAAATACCGGCCGGGTTGTTGCCCAACACCAGCCCCGATTGGTAATCGGGAAACGAAACAGCGGCCAAAGGCCCACGTTGATTGTCAAGTGAAGGATCAACATAGTATTTACTGGTACCAATGGTTACCTGTAGTACTACGCGGTCAAATATTTTAGGCGACGGAGTTTTGGAAGCAATGGATTGCTTTGCAACAGTATTGACTAAAACAGGGGAAGAAGGTATGCCCATAGCCCCCAACATGGTTTGCAATAAGTACGCCTTCTCTTTACTATCGGCATACCGTTGCGCAAAAACTTTATTGGGGTTTGTGGCAGCCTTGTAGGTCATTAAAAAGTCGGCCGATACATATTCAATACTATCCTGTACAAACCTGAGGGCGGCAGCGGTACGTTGCTCCCGTGTAGAAAACTGCTGCTGCCATTGCAATAGCTTACTGTGCAATGGCGCATCGATAGTTATATTGGCGGGAAAGAGCTGCATTGCCCAGTCTCGTATATTTTGCCAGTCGTTATACTCGCTAACCATAATAGCCGGGTACGGATCGTACCAGGTGGGTAACAAGTCGTCTATCTCCACTGCAACAATATAAGACCTGCTCCATTCATACACCGTTTCTTTTTCAATATTTATCTCTTCACCATTTAATTCCACCTGTGTATATTCCACATATAATTTTCTTGCCGTTGGGGTAATTATCCGGTAGTAGAGATATGCCAAAGGCTCCGAAAAACCAATTTGAAATTTTTGCGAATATTTTTGATCAAACAGGGGATTAAACCCTTTTATGCTATAGGCATATTCTATCACATCTCCTACCTCCACATCATCCATCTCCAGGTACAATGTTTTGCTTGCATCATATTTTTTCAGTTTTATATCATCGTCAATAGCATAGGTATTAAAGGTTGCCCCGGCCAGTTTATTTATTTTTTTACCATTGCGCAATATCATCACTTCGTGAAACTGTAATGTTTGATATGCGGGATTGTAAGTGGCAGATATGCCCGGCAGGTTATCAATCCCATCTTCGTTAATCACTTTGCGCACTCTGCGTTCGTACACCGTTTCGTTGCCAATATTTACCTGTTGTATTAGCGCAATATCCAGGTAGCCAAAGTCAGCCTTTTTTTGAAGGTCGGGTTGATTGTATTGAAACGTATACTGCTTAACCCAACCGGGCGTTGCGGCTGTAGGTACTGAAATTTTATTGGCAAAGGCTACTGCGCATACCGATAGCAGGCATGCAATAAAAACCAGGCGGTTGGCAGGTATCATAAAACAAAGTAAACGGGTAATCAGTTAGTGGTATAAGCAGCAAGTATACTAACAAATAAATAAATCCCGGCTTTTTGGAAAAACATTTTTTGCCCAAACGATCATACTACTATAAAGCTTTTATTGCAGCCTGCCTCTATAACCATAGAGGTTGCACTCGTGTACTATTTGTTCAATACTCAACACAGTATAGTATGCAGTATGCATCTCAAAAAAGCTACACTCCAAACAAAGAATAGTCATTATTTTATGTTATTATATTTAAACGAAAATGCCTAATGAGCCAAAATAACTCAGCCCCTGGTGTAGCCCGTGGAATACCGATAGAAGAGATCACTAAGCTTCAAAGAGGCTAGACAACTAATACCCTTTGTTGCGAACATTAGCTTGCCGCAATCACATTTGCACAACACTGTCAGCGTATTTTGTAAAACCCAATATCTACAACAGACAATTGTGACTGACAATCGTCATTTCACTTTATCAGGGCTTTTAAAATGGATGTTGAAATAATCCGCGGTCTTCACCTGCTGCTGTATTATTACGGCTTTATAGGCCTAAATGGACACTCGCTAACCCAACAACCGGTTGTTGTACTTTTATGAATTATCGTTAACATAAACGTTATTAAACAAGTAACTATTATTAAATTTTACCAATAACTGCTAACTGCAAATCCTCTATATTCAAAATTCACGATCGGCCACTTTCTACAACCTTCGTTTATGCCTTTCTGCCCCGGTAAAGTTTGCTTTTAAAAAGGACACAGCTAATTCTATGGCGGCCATTGTGCCGGTAACCTGGCCGCCGGGGCAAAGCATATTTAAGTCGTAACCCCGCCATATTGCTAAACCGCCTGTTATTCGTTCGCATTATTTGTTAAACAAGCTCTAAGTGTCGATTTTCAATTGTAACGTTGAAATGTATATCAGCTTTGAGGGCTTTAAAAACCTTGAGAATAGTGTCAATTGTGGCACTGTTTGCACTGCTTCCAAGTTTAGAAATTTGTGCCTTTTGTACACCGATAAGTTCTCCTAATTGTCCTTGGGTCAATTTACGTTCTTGCTGTGCTTTCTTAATCATGTGGCTTAGAACTTCCATGTTAAGTTCATATTCGTATTTTTCACGTTCCCCGGTACCCTTTTTTCCTATGAATTCATCTTTCATCTCGTTAAAAGAGATTGTCTTTATTTTGGATGTAGCTTCCATATTATTTATTTTTCTGATTGAAGTAATTCTTTTTAATTGCATCTGCTTTTTCAATTTCCTTTTTTGGCATTTTGTCGTTCTTTTTAATGATGCCATGAGTTGCAATAACCAAGGTGTTTGTCGTATTAGTTTTGTCCCAAAATGCAAGTAATCAATAGTGTAAGCCTTGATATAGCGTTCTAAACTCCCAAATCTCATCGGTAAGTTTTTTGAAAAGCCGCGGGTCATTTGTCCTTTCTGCAACGTCTAAATTCCAAAAGATTTTAGCGACAGCTTTGTTATCAATAATTTTTAAAAACTCTTTTACTTTAGGGAAAAATTCTGTCGTAAAAAATCTTATGGGTGTATCCGCCGTTTAGCAAATGCAATAAAGTTTCTAAAAAAAGAAATATTTTTTCTATGGTTCATAAGGTTACCAAGCAGCTATGAAAGGTAACGACCAACGTGTAAATTGGCTTTATCACTTTACATAAATAAGTTTCGTTCGTGCAAATCCCCCACATTCACCTTTCAAGTTCGGTCACTTTCTGCAACCTTAATTTATGCCTTTCTGCCCCGGTAAAGATTACTTTTAAAAAGGCCTCAGTTAATTCTATGACGGCCATGGCACCGGTAATTTGGCCGCCGGGGCAAAGTATATTCAGGTCGCCGTCTTCCACGCCCTGGTGTGGCAAAAGTGGTTGTTTATGAGGGCTGTCCGCACGCCCTTTATTTTAATGGCAGCTACCGATGCCCCTACCCCGCTACTGCAAACGGCAAAAACTTTTTTTACCTCAATGTATGCCACGGCCTTAGCCAGCGGAATTACATAATCAGGGTAATCGTCGGCACTATTTAAATCAAAGGCGCCAAAGTCGGTTATTTAATATCCGCCGGCCGATAAATGTTGTTTAACGCCTCTTTTAATTCGTAGCCGCCATGGTCGGCAGCATTTCCTATTTTCATACACCCCGTTTTAAAATTAACAAGTGGACACTTTAAAGAAAGCTACTGAAACATCGGAAAAAAAAGGCATAAAAAAACAGCATGCTCAATCATTCCGACTTAAGCATGCTGCTCACCTAAAAAACCAAAAGAACCGTTTTTAGAAAATAAATTTAGTGCTGAGGAAATTGGACTCATGTCCGTTCACAATTTGGTTCAGCAAGTGTTTGTTACGATCGTTTAATTTAGTAGCCACCAACGAGCGGATAGAGAATGACCTTAAGGCATCTACTACCGACAAGGTTCCCTCGGCGCTGTCTTTTCTTCCTGTAAAAGGAAACACATCAGGACCGCGCTGACACTGGCAATTTATGTTCACCCGGCTAACCTGGTTCACCAAAAGGTCAATCGAATTGGCTATCTCGTCGCTGTCGTTGCTAAAAATACTTACCTGCTGCCCGTGTGGCGATCCAATTAAATATTCTATCGGTTCATCAAGCGACTCAAATGGCACCACGGGTATTACCGGGCCAAACTGCTCTTCGCGGTACAGTTTCATTTTTTCATTTACCGGGTACATAACCGCCGGAAAAACAAATGATTCCACAGTAGTACCGCCGTTTTCGTTAACAATTTCGGCACCATGAAATATGGCGTCATCAATGCACTCTTTTAAATAAGCAGGTTTATTTGGCTCCGGCAGTGGAGTTAGCATTACGCCCTCTTCCCAAGGCATACCAAATTTTAATTTTCCTACTGCTTCCTTTAGCTGGTGCAAAAATTCGCGGGCAATATCCTTATGAACGAAAATTATTTTTAACGCGGTGCATCTTTGGCCGTTGAAAGACAGTGCTCCTAATACCGTTTCGCTTACTGCTAATTTTATATCGGCATTTTTTGAAATAATCGCGGCATTTTTTGCATCAAGGCCTAATATAGCCCTTAACCTGTTTACTTTAGGATGCAACTTTTTTAACTCGTTTGCTACTTTGCTGCTTCCAATAAGGGTAAGCACATTAATATTACCAGACTGCATTAAACCCGGTACAATGGTATTGCCGCGGCCATAAATGGTATTAACAACGCCCCTCGGAAAACTTTCCTGAAAGGCCTGCAACAATGGGTAATGTAATAAAGTACCATGTTTGGGAGGCTTAAACAACAATGTATTGCCCATTATTATTGCCGGGATGAGCGTAGTAAAGGTTTCGTTAAGTGGGTAGTTAAAAGGACCCATACACAACACCACACCTAAAGGCGAACGCCGCACCTGCGCAACAATACCTTGCTCAATTTCAAACCTTGACGATTGACGGTCTATATCCTTCAACGCATCAATTGTGGCATAAATATATTCTACTGTGCGGTCAAATTCTTTAATTGAATCAGCATACGATTTACCGATCTCCCACATCAACAATTTTACTACAATATCCTTTTGCCCAATCATTTTATGAGTGAACTCCTCTACGCAATGTATTCTGTCGCCAACGCTCATAGTTGGCCATTTACCGCGCCCATTATCGTAAGCAGCCATTGCAGCCCTTAATGCTTCCATGGCCTCCTTTTCGCCGCAAACAGGGTAGGTACCTATCAATTTACGTTGTAAGCCATCCGGCGTTTTTATACAAACCGGGGAATACACTTCATGTACCGGACCATTCCAGTCCAACAATTGACCATCAGATAAATATTTACGTTGATGTAACTCTTCCGATAGTGAAAACCTTGCGGGGATATCAGCGTCCGTCCCAAACTGGCCTTCTATTTTGCCGGCAAAATCAATATCTGCCGCTGGCTTAACCGCTACTAACTCTTCTGTCAATGGATATAAATTTTACTTTAACTAAAATTAACTATTAATATTATTGCTTTCTATTAGCAAATGTTGACCTTTTATTACATTTTAAACGCACGTACAATAAAAAATGTAAGATAACCAACTTTACAACGATGGTATTTTATGAACTACCCCTATTAGTACAACCGGCGCCGTAAAACAGTTTAGAAATAATATTAAGATTGTACATTATTTTTTTTGAACGTTTAAAGCAATTAAATTGTTTAAATTTTAACGAAAAAAGTTCGTAGTTCGCTCATCAAAAAAATCTTATGTACTTGTAAATCAAATGAATTCCCACATTTCATACATTTTGTGCAATGGTGTTATTTGCAGCGTGTGCGAACATTTTTTAATAAATTTTAACCAAACACAATACCTTGCCGGTTCTTTACACTACAAATCAATATATGAAAATGGACCAAAACGTCTTAAACGCCCAGCAAATGAACGTTGAAAGGCTCACTCCAAAGGATCTTGTAAGAAAACACATTGCAGACCGAACGCATAAAATAACCGAGGAGGAGTTTAACAAGTTAATTGTGGGTGTTTTTTCGGCCGACCTTAGCAAGCAAAAGATAGCGGCCAGTTAACAGCGTATCGTAGGTTTATTTGTTCCGTTCGTAGCAATATTAATGTTTATTTATTGCTTGTTTTGAATGTTTCATTGAAACCTTCTATGACGGTGGTGTCATTAACACTTTCGGGTACTCTTAGCAATTACAGCAAACTTTGGTTGCTGATGGTTACCATTATGTTATCCTTATAAATGACTACACGCAATTTGGTGTTGATATTTTAGAACCGGGCTTTATGGCACTTTTCATTAGTTGTGGCAGCCTGTATTTAGGATACCATAGCCCGCACTATTGTACTGATGGTAATTTTATTCAGCCATTTTTATCATGATTTAATATTCAACATTGAGTGTCCCAAATAGCGGCAATCATTAACCTTTATAATTATTTAACCGGTATTACCTACCAGCATTTGCGACAGAAATAACCGTTTTAACATCGTGTCATACTGGTATCTGTACGTATTACCTTTTTTATTTTAGCGTTTACTGAATAATTTACTTTAGGTTTTGGCCCAACACGGTGGCAGGTACATTATAGGTAACGGTCACTTCGCGCAGCTTGGCAAAGGTTTTTACTAAGGCCTCTTTTCTCTATCAAATTTAAATACGTGCCTATCTCCTTTTACCAGGGATTTAAACCCAGCCCGTAGGGGCTTGTAATTGTACTGCCGATAGCAGTTAAATACCCGTTAATTTAAACAGTCAAAAACGTACGCTAAAACCTTTGCCTGACAATTGTTTAAAACGAATAAGTGATTAAGGACTTACCAGCGTACATGTAAATTTATACACTGGAAATTGTGCTGATAAAAATGCAGTAAAAAGATGCAATAAAGAGATGCCGTACAAGGGTGCGACGCAAGGATGTAGCCTGAAAAACAAATGCTCGTTACCAAAAAAAATAAGTTAACGCAAATGCGATTGCAATCCTTACTTCTATAACAAACCGATTTGCCGGTTTCTGCTCCAACTTTCGGAACGCTTTGCCAGGTACCGAACCAACGGATATTCTTTTACAAAAGCTGTTATCAGGGGGGGAAGCTAAAAGAAGCCCATTTTACTACCATCAAAAAAACTATTGTCAATTATTGCAAACAATATTGCAAAATATTAATGGTGGACGATATTGGCCATTTACCCTTTACCTGCATGTAACGGTGTTGTAACCATTTGCCACAAAAATAGCCTTGCCCTATTTGGATAACACTTTTTACCGATATTGTACAGGTAAGTAAAACAACTGCCTTTGTCAACACGACCCGAACAATCGCTTAAGCGCACCCTTACGCCTGCAATGCTTTGGGGGCTGGGAGTTGGTTACGTTATATCGGGCATGTACTTTGGCTGGAACCTTGGGCTTGAACAAGGTGGAACACTAGGCCTGGGCATTGCCACGCTGTTTATTATAGTTATGTACGTAACCTTTATTTTTAGCTATACCGAACTGGCCTGCGCTATACCAAAGGCTGGTGGCGCTTTTGATTATGCAAAACGGGGCCTTGGCAACGATATTGGATTTATTGCAGGCATGGCGCAAAACATAGAGTTTATTTTTGCTCCGCCCGCCATTGCCTTTGCCATTGGGGCATACTTCAACTTATTTTTTCCGCAAATACCGGTGTTGGCCATTGCCATTTTTGCTTACGTAGTGTTTACCGGGCTAAACATTTATGGTGTTAGGGCCGCCGCCATTTTTGAGCTGGTGATTACCATTTTGGCCGTGGGCGAATTGCTGTTATTTGCCGGCATTACCCTGCCACATTTTGAAGTGGCCAACCTGCAGCGCAACGCATTGCCGCATGGCTGGCAGGGCGCCTTTGCCGCCATCCCTTTTGCCATTTGGTTTTTTTTGGCTATAGAAGGCGTAGCCAACGTGGCCGAAGAAGCCATTAATCCGCAGCGTACCATTTTGTTTGGTTTTGGCTCGGCGTTGCTTACACTGGTGGTTTTATGCCTGCTTACGTTTACGGCATCGGTAGGCGTGGCGGGTTGGGAAGCGGTGGTGTTTAGAGCCGATGGATCGTCGTCGGACTCTCCCCTGCCGCTGGCACTTGCAAAAATTGTGGGCGAAAACAACCTGTTGTACCATTTGCTTATTACTGTTGGGCTGTTTGGCTTGGTAGCCAGCTTTCATGGTATTATACTGGCGGCCGGCCGATCGAGCTTTGAGTTTGGGAGGGTAAAATTTGCACCCGCTGTACTAGGCAAAATACACCCAACCTATAAAACACCTGCCACTGCGCTGTTGGTAAATATGGGCATAGGCATTGTTGCATTGCTTACCGGTAAAACCGCCGAAATTATTACCCTTTCGGTATTTGGTGCGCTAACCTTATATATTATTAGTATGATAGCCCTTTTGCAATTGCGAAAAAAGGAGCCCGGGCTGCACCGGCCATTTAAAGTGCCCGGCTACCCGGCCTTTCCCATTATTGCATTGGTGATTGCGGTGGTATCCATTACCGCAATGACTTTTTTTAATACACGCCTTGCGTTACTGTATTTTTTGCTGATGGCTGTTTGTTTTATACTGTTTAAAGTGGTAAAAAAGCAGCAGGTGTAGCTTTGCTGTATCCGTAATACTAAATCAGCTTTCCTTTGTACCTTATGCCCATCAAACAGCCTTCAATGACACACCAACAGGTTATACAATATGTAAAGGACCATACTGGCGGAAAAGTAAAAATAGCCTTTACCGACATTGACGGGGTACTTCGCGGCAAATACATAAGTACCAACAAATTTTTAGGAGCCATAGAGGGCGATACCAGTTTTTGCAACGTAATTTTTGGTTGGGATATGGCCGATGTGGCCTACGACAATAACAGCTACACCGGCTGGCATAGTGGCTACCCTGATGCGCCTGTTACTATTGACCTGGCTACCTTTAGAAAAATACCGTGGGAAAATGATACGCCCTTTTTTTTGGGCGAAGTAAGCAGCGGCAATAACCATGGACATGTGTGCCCCCGACAGCTATTAAAAAAAGTACTTGGCGATGCAAATGCACTGGGATTGAAACCCATTTTTGCGCAGGAGTTTGAATGGTACAATTTTGCGGAAACGCCGCAATCCATTCAACAAAAAAATTACCACGACCTAACGCCGCTAACGCCCGGTATGTTTGGCTATAGCATATTACGCAGCACGCTGCAAAATCATTTTTTTGCCGATCTTTTTCAATTATTAAAAGATTTTGATGTACCGCTGGAAGGGCTGCATACCGAAACCGGGCCCGGCACCTACGAGGCTGCCATTGAATATGCCGATATTATTACGGCAGCTGACAGGGCGGTATTGTTTAAAACCGCGGTAAAGGAAATTGCCTACCAACACGGCATTATGGCCACCTTTATGGCCAAGGTAAACGAGCAATTGCCGGGCTGTGGCGGCCATGTACACCAAAGCCTTTGGAACCAACAGGGCAAAAACGCTTTTTACAGCCAAACTGCTAACGACCACCTCAGCGATGTAATGAAACAGTATATAGCCGGTCAGTTGTATTGTTTGCCACATATTTTACCCATGTACGCCCCCACTATAAACAGTTACAAAAGGCTGGTACAAGGTGCATGGGCGCCCACTACCCTTACCTGGGGCATTGATAACCGAACAGTGGCGTTAAGGGCATTGCCGGCAAGCAATGCCTCGTGCAGGTTGGAAACACGTGTAATGGGTGCCGATGTAAACCCCTACCTGGCCATGGCTGCAGCACTGGCTTCGGGGCTGTATGGTATAAAAAACAAACTACCGCTACAACAACCGGCCACCATAGGCAATGGCTATGCCGATAAGCAACATGGCATACTACCCGCTACATTATTGGAAGCAACACAGGCAATGAAGCAGTCGGCCGTTGCTACAGAAATATTGGGTGAAGGTTTTGTACAACACTTTGTGCAAACCCGCGAGTGGGAATGGAAGCAACACCTGAAGGCAGTTACCAATTGGGAAATGCAACGGTATTTTGAGATCATTTAAGGGTAGGCCACCACTTATAATTACCACCTGATTTTTTATAAAGATGTGGAGCTACCGGGGCAAGTAAAATAACACACCAACATAACAAAAAAATACATGGCCATTTTACCAATATACCAATATAATTTTCCCACCACTATACGGTTTGGCGCCGGGGCCAGCAACGAACTGGGCAACTACCTTATAAAAAATAATTTGTCTGCGCCGCTGGTGGTAACCGATGCTACTATTGCTTTGTTGCCATTTTTTACCCAATTGATGAATGGCCTTGAACGAAAACAGCTTAGAGCACATGTGTTTAGCAACATTCACAAAAACCCGGTTAAGAGCGATGTGTATTATGGAACGGATGTGTACGACCACGCAAAATGCGACTGCATTGTAGGTATTGGCGGCGGCGCACCATTGGATGTGGCAAGGGCAATTGCGCTGCGTATTAACCACCGCGACGACCTTTTTACTTATGACGACCTTATTGGCGGCGATATTTTTGTGACGAACGATGTGCCGCCCTTTATTACCATACCTACTACGGCAGGTACCGGCAGTGAAGTGGGCCGCAGCGCAATTATAAGCGACGATGAAACCCATCAGAAAAAAATATTGTTTTCGCCCAAACTACTGGCGCAAATTGTATTTGCCGACCCCCTGTTAACCCTTGATGTACCAACAGCCGTTACCGCCGCTACCGGCATGGATGCACTTACCCATAACCTTGAAGCCTATTTGGCTAAAATGCCACACCCCATGTGCGAGGGCATTGCTTTGGAGGGTATACGCCTTATAGACAGGTCGCTGCGTACTGCCGTGGCTGAGCCCGGCAATATTGAAGCCCGCAGCAACCTGATGATGGCCTCCATAATGGGTGCCGTGGCGTTTCAAAAAGGGCTAGGCGTTGTGCACTCGCTGGCGCACCCGCTAAGTAGTGTGTACGACACACACCACGGCCTGGCCAACGCGGTAAACCTGCCCTACGGTATGCAGTTTAATATACAGGGGTCTGAAGAAAAATTCAGGCAGATAGCACGGGTTTTACAGCTTGCCAACGCAACCGGCGAAGCCGTAGTGCAATACATTTTTGAACTAAACAGTGCTATTAACATACCACACAAACTGCAAAACATTGGGGTTAAAAAAGAAGATATTGATACCCTGGCCGATTTAGCCATCGCCGATTTTGCACATCCCAACAACCCAAAACCAGTTAGCCGCGATGATTTTAAACTGCTATATCAGCAGGCATTTTAATTTAATAAGATGTTGGCTGGGACAAGGGCAAGCGAACATTAGTAAATGATACCCATCGCTACGTTGTAAAACGTAAACGCGAAAACGTGGAGGATTTTTGGGCGGCGCACAGAAGAAATGACTTTACGACTGGCTTTTTTGTTTTGGATAAGAGATGTTCTATTGCAGGAAATATCTGCAAAGAATGTTTTGCCTGGTAGATGTTAGTAAAACCAACAACAACAACGCTAAAACGAATGGATGTACAGAAGCACTGGTTAAGGCATAAAATGGATTTTTTTTGCTATTGGGATAGCTGAATTAGGCCAGATATAAAAGAAAATAATAGCCGAAAAATTTATTGTTGATGGTATTTGGATTTTTGGATATGTAGCATATCTTGGAGTTTTAGATGAATAATTGGTAAGAAAAATAAACTTGCGCAACTGTAAGTTTATAGATGTACCCTTGGAGACGATTGATAATCAATGGAACCGGTTTTTTTAACTCGCTTACAGTTGCGTAAGTTTACGAGTTGGCAGCAAGCTTATATACATCAAAATGAAGCTAAAGAATTTAACATTCGAACAATGGCTGAAAAATCATTCAACTGACCATGAAGACAAATGGTGTAGAGAATTATATCCCTTTCATGTTTTTAGTAGGATTCAATTTGACCAAAATCAACTTAATAAAGAGCAGAGTATTGGATTTTATACTATAACATTTTATGTAACTCTAACCAAAATAGAACTTCAAGAAAATGGACGCTGTAGGACAACCTTCGACATTGCCACATTTCCCAGAACTAAGACACAAGAATGGAAGCAAAGAAAATGGAATACTACGTTTCAAATTGTATATACAACTGAATACGAATTCATAACAATTTTTGCTAAAAAAGAAGACCCTTCCAAAGATTATGTTGTTCGTTTCATGAAAGGAAACTTTCAGAAAATTAATGAAAACAAATCTAGCCCGGTTTCAGAACTTTTAATTAGAACGTTAATACTACATATTGCAGAAGAAGACTACCCTGGTGGTAAACACAACGAAAATTATGACTTCACAACAGTTGGTGTGAGAGAATTACCAGAGCATCCGCAATTTCATCGAAAAAAAGTAAATCATTTTGCCCCCATTTACACTATTGGTAGAGATTTATGGGTTTGCTATTCGTTTACCGAAGAAAAAGCACATAGAGTAGCTTTCTATAATGCAAATCAATGCAAAAACCTAATCGTTGTTTTTTGCAATCCAACTTATACTAGGCATCACAGATGCAAGTATCCTGAAACGAAAGTTATCTCCATTTATGAACTCGCAAATTCCGTTTCGCATCTAATTAGGAAAAAGTTTGAAGGACAAATTCGATTTTTACAAAATCATTTAAACTTACTTGATAAAATTGACACTGAAAAAATATTAATTGAAATCGAAAACCCTTCACAACATGAATATGAAATCAAAAAAACAGATATGATGGAAGCACTTGGTATTATGAAAATACATCCTAATACAACAGAAGATTTTTTCCATTCGCTAAGTGCTTTAAATCTAATTAATGCATATTTAAGCAGACAAAGAGCGAATAGACAAACTAACGAGAAAGAAAGTAAATTATTTAGAAACATGTATTATTTCAAATCTTATCTCGCTGACATTATAACTGATAGGATAAAAAATAAAGACCTTTCGACGCCAATTTATAAAACAGGAAATCTAATAATGGTTGAAATGTTCAATTTTCAATTTAGTTTTCATAACATTCCGTTAAATGACACATTAATCGAATTTGCAGCAAGTATAAATAACAAAGAAATTGTTTGGACGGGAAGACGATTACAACCGATTGCTCCATTGCTACTAAAATATTCACGAGAAAAAAGACAGGAAACATAAAGAGCCTGCTGCCAACAAAAGTATTTGCAAAAGCAGTGCTGGACAATGTTATCTTCGGCTGAAGTTCGGTATCAGATTCAGTTTTGGCTGTAAGTTAGCAATTTGGCTTTTCGTTGTTATTTTCAAAAAAAGTTTTTTAATCAGCATTTGTTCCGGGCAGACGAGCAATGAATTCCCTGCTTTCGCAAATACTTGGAAATTCCGGACCATGTTGACCCACCATTCCGTTTCATGTTGACCCACCATTCCGGACCATGTTGACCCACCCCGATACGTGTAGTTTTATTTGAACTATTCCGGCGTGTTGACCCACCCGAAATTTTGCAACCCGCAG
>JBBRUR010000101.1:0-17981 GCA_038247635.1 Chitinophagales bacterium | reverse complement strand
CTGTAGGCGCGAAATCTCTCAGCACAGGGTGAAGCCCTGTGACTTACGAACCGGCATAAAACGTAGCCCTGTAGGGGCGAAATCTCATAGCACAGGGTGAAGCCCTGTGACCTACCAACCGGCATAAAACGTAGCCCTGTAAGGGCGAAATCTCTCAGCACAGGGTGAAGTGAACTAGGCAAGTCGCCCACCTCAAAGCCCTGAAGGGGCGCAATCGTTTCGTCTTGTCAAGAGTTACAATTGCTTTGATATCTTCTTGACCGATGGGCTGCACCCATTGCTGGTGGATTTCGCCCTTTCAGGGCTGGGGTACTTCCTATGTTCTTTTAATTTCGATGGGCTGCACCCGTCGCTGGAAGATTTCGCCCTTTCGGGGCTTGATTACGGTTTACTTTATTCCTTTTTTTCGATGGGCTAACCCGTCGCTGGAGGATTTCGCCCTTTCAGGGCAGGTTATTTCCTATTTTCCTTTCTTTTCGGTGGGATACATTCATTGCTGGTGGATTTCGCCGTTTCGGGGCTGGCTATTTCTTATCGTTCTTTCTTTTCGATGGGCTGCACCCATCGCTGGTGGATTTCGCCCTTTCAGGGCTGGATAATGTAATCATCTCCTTTAGATGTTCGATGGGCTGCACCCATCGCTGCTATATTTTACCTCACGTTACTTAACAATCACCAACGATGGATTAATGGGATAACGCCCAAAATCTTCGCCATAAATGGCCAATCCACCCTGTGCTTTGGTTTCAATTTTTAAGGTCATAAAGCGTTGTGCTGCCGCGGTTTTTAGTTGCTTTTTATTGAGCCTTATTTTTATGAGATAACCATAAGAGCCCGCCTCTCGCAGCTTTTTATCCTTTAACTGGCTGTGCCACGATAATATGCCGCGATGATCGGCCGGGTCGTCGGGCAGTGTTTCGGTGGCTACCTGCTTGCCATCAACAAAAATTTTTATGGACGATGGAAAGCGTGTCTCATCCGTCATAGGGTATGCATTGGGATTTTTGTGTGGCGATACTTTTGCACCCAGCATATAATCCTGGCCCTTTTCAAAATCGGTCGACCTATCCTTATCAAATAATTGTTTGGCCGATGCCTCAAACAATAGGTAAGCCTTTTTGCTATTGGCAATTGTTTGGGCAGTTACAGGCAGTTTATATTCAAAATAGCCCTTGCCTGTTCCATTCATTTTTAAACCGTCCATAACCGCCCAGCTTTTTTGCGACCACTCTGCATTTGCATATTTATTGGGTGGTACCTCTACTATGGTGGTATTGGGTTTATTGCTGGCCGACTTAACTACAACATTCATAAAGTTGTGGTGCAGTATATGTCCATCAGCATCGGCAAGTGTTAATTGTACAGTAGCCAACCCGGCTATACCCGACATTTGTAGCGCAAGCGGGGCAAGGGTTTTTTGCATCCACGGCTGGTAGTCTACATTTATTTTGCCAGCATTTATGGTGCTGGTTTCGCCAGCCTTATCAATAAAATCAACTTTATAGTTTATAAAAAGTTGATTGTTTTTTATTGCCTTGCCCTCCATTACCGACAAGTGCAATGGTACCTGTACGGTTTCGCCACCTTGTACGGTTTTGCAAATTTCGTTGCCGGCCGATAAATAAAAGGGCGCATGAAAATCGTTTACGGTCATGCCTGGCACCAGCTCTTCCAACCCGGTATATTTTAGGGTACGGTCAAAGCGCCAATATCCGTTCCATTCGTTTATTACATCGTGGTGTTCGGTATACAGCCAGCCCGCAACCAAGGGGTATTGACGAAAGCTGTTCATCATACGGTGATAGTCCCAGCTCCAGTCAACATCGCCGGTACTGCCATCGTAGCCCCACACATTGCCACATTCTGAGTTAATATTGGGCTGATTGCCCTGCGCAAACCCTTGTTCAAAATGAAAAAAGCTGCCAGCAAACGTGTTTTTTTCAATATTGGTAAGATGATCTTCCCATGCCCAACCCGGCAGGTATTCGTGCCACGAGTTAATATCTGTTTGCGTATGGCCTGCCCCGCAACAAATGGAGTTGTCTTCTACCAGCCGCGATAGGTCGAGCGATTTGGCGAGGTGGTACATACTGGCCACCCACTGTTGCGTGGAGGGTAAGTAGGTGTTATTGCTTTTGCCATTACTGGTAACCCTGGTACGCAGCCCCCAGGTTTCGTTAAAGGTTATCCACGAAAAAATGGCGGGGTGGTTGTAATCGCGTTTGATCATTTCTCTCAACGTATGTTCCGATTCCGCCTGCATTTTTTCGTTAGGTTCGCCCCACGAGTTTGGTAGGTCGGCCATTACCAATACGCCCAGTTTATCGGCCCAATAAAGCTTTCGCGGAATATCAATTTTTATGTGGGTGCGTATGCCATTTAGCCCAATACCCTTTGCCAACGCAATTTCGTTTTTCATAAAGGCATCGGTGGGAAACGTATAAAAACCTTCGGGATGGTACGACTGATCGAGGGTCAGTTGCAGGTATATGGGCTGGTTATTTAACGCAATGTATGGGTAAGTAGTGCCCGGCAAATTGACCACCGATATTTTGCGCATGCCGAAATACGACTTCACCACATCGTTATTAAACTTCACTTCGGCATCGTACAGATAAGGGGCGTCGAGGGTCCATAAACGCTGGTTGGGTATGGGTATGGTAAAAGTGGCTCTATCAGTATTTTTAGGAATGGTGCCTTTGTACTCAATGGGGTCGCCGGGTGTTTTAATGGTGATGTTTACAGAGGTATCAGCCTTCACCTTTTCTGACACGATCACTTCGGCCTTTATGGTTTGGTTATCAATGTCGGGCGTAAAATGTACCAAGACAACATAATTGCTTCCTCTTGCTTCAAGATAAATGGTTTGCCAAATACCGCGGGCATTGCCATAGCCCTGCTTTCCATAAAGGGTAAAGTCACGCCGCTTATCATCTACCCTAATTACCAGGTCGTTTGGCAAATTATTGGAAATATTGGCAGGCAGTTCAAACGAAAAAGGGGTATAGCCGCCCTGGTTTTTGCCCAGTAAAGTACCGTTTAACCAAACGGTAGTTTCCCAATCGCTGGCACCAACGGTTACAAAAACACGTTTGCCTTTCCAGCTTTCGGGTACCGTAATTTTTCTTTTATACCAGCCAATATCTGCCTTGTCGGCCACGCCCGATAGTGGCGAACCCCAGGGAAAAGGCACATTGATGGTTTGGGTAAAATTCACTTTGCCTTCCTGCCATTTATTGTTCAAACCCACATCAAGACTATCAAAGGCAAAGCTCCAGTTTCCATTAAGGTTAAGCCAGTCGGATCGTTCAAAGTCGGGCCGCGGATGTTCGGGCAAGGGTATTGGCTGGGCCTGGGTAAATAACGAACAAAAAAGCAGCATTAGGGCGATCGTAAATTTCATGGGGCAAATTGATTAGTAACAAAATAAATGGCCTAATAAACATACACAAAATATACCTTTTGAGAAGTAACCTAAAATTCCCTTGTGGTGTGTTGCACGATGGGGGAATAGCTAGTTACAAATGTTGAAGTAGTAGCAATCTTTAGTTGGTATACAAGTTTTACTTTGACGGTTGGCGATGCCATAAGCACAACTGATAAAGTGATTGCGACGCAACAATGATCCTATAAAAAACAAACGCTGGTATTAAAAAAATCCTGGTCAACAACCTCCAAAAAACCCCGTCTGCAACCCGGCAAAGCCTTGTCATAGCTTCCCCCCTTCCGGACACCAATCGGGCACCGCATGGTCATAACTTCCCCCTTCGGTAAATCTAAGGGGCCGGGCCTTGTCACAGCTTCGTTCTTCGGGGAATCGAAGGGGCCGGGCCTGGTCATAGCTTCCCTCTTCAGGGGATCGAAGGGGCCGGGCCTGGTCATAGCTTCCCTCTTGGGTAAAATCGAAGGGGGGGTAGGGCCTTGTCATAGCTTTCCCTTCAGGGATCGAGGGGGCACCGCCGCTTATATCTTCCCCCTCGGGGGGATCGGAGGGGGGCCTGGCCTTGTCAAAGCTTTCCCTCTTCGGTAAATCGAAGGGGCCGGGCCTGGTCACAGCTTCCCTCTTCGGGGTACCGAGGGGGCCGCCTACAACCCTCCTTTCCTGGTAGCTTTTCGTGGCGTTGGCCACTGGTCTCTTTCGCCGGTACGGGTATTTACAGGTAGTACAATGCGTTGCCGGGACGTAGTATTGGGATCTTCGCTGGCCATGTAAGCCAATATTGCAGTAAGTATTACGTTGCTGCGAAGGTCGTCCCACACAATTTTATCGTAGGTATCGCGGTTGGTATGCCAGGTATAATTGCCATAACTCCAGCTAAGCGAACTAAGCGAAAAGGCAGGCACGCCGGCTGCCAAAAACGAGGCATAGTCCGATCCTCCCCTGCCGGGTGCGCCGGGAAACTGTGTTTTAAGATCGTGCTGTATACTATCGGGCACCCTGCTTAACCAGCGGGTTAAATATTCGTACGCCTGCAAAAAACCCTGCCCGCTAATGTTGGCTACGCGGCCCGTACCATTGTCCTGGTTAAACAGGACTTGTACACCTTTTATTATTTCGGGGTGATCTTCTACAAAAGCCCTTGAGCCATTTAGCCCTTGCTCTTCGCTGCCCCAATGGCCTACCAATATGGTGCGTTTAGGGTTGGGGTATACTATTTTAAGAATGCGCATGGCCTCCATCATGGTAAGGGTGCCTGTGCCATTGTCGGTGGCCCCGGCAGCACCATCCCACGAATCGAAGTGGGCCGAAAGCATCACATACTCATCGGGTTTTTCGGTACCCTTTATTTCGGCAATGGTATTAAACACGGGCACTGTGCCCATTTCTTTACTGTCGGCCCGCACGGTAATCATTGGTTTATCGCCATGGTCGGCCAGGCGATACAGCAGCCCATAATCTTCCAACGAAATATCAAACACCGGCGCTTTTTTAGTAGCTGAACTAAAAATTTTATTTACACCAAAACCCTGCGACCAATACGATTGCAATATACCTGCGGCACCTGCGCTATCCAGTGCTTTGGTAAGCGAAGAATTGCTGTACCCGGTTTTACTAATGCGTTGGCGCCACGCGGCTGTTTGTGCAGCCCTGTCTTTTTTCATACCCTCAAATGACTCTTTGGTGCCAAATTCCTCCCAGTTATCGTCGGGGCGGCCGGTTGGTTGTGGCATACTTACCATTACAAATTTGCCTTTGGCCATGGGCACCCATTTTGCAAAGGCCAGCGAATCGGCCAGGTCGGGTAAAATGATCACTTCGGCAGTTACCTCCTTACCGTTGGTAGAAGGGCTCCATGCCAGTTGTGTACCCTCAAGCGAACGCACCCTTGGCTTAACCATATCAATATGTGTAATACCGCGTTGCCAGCCACGCCATTCGCCCCACTGCTCGTTGCGGGCCGTGATCCCCATTTGCTTGTATTTGTCAAGTGCCCAGTTATTGGCTTGTAACATTTGCGGCGAGCCCACCAGCCGTGGCCCAACCTGATCCAGCAACTCAAATGCATATTGTTTTAACTGCGAGTTGCCGTTGGCCTCTGCAATAATTTGTTTAATAATTAAAGAGTCTGGTGTTTGTGCCACACCAGGGTTGATGGCCGCCATTACAAAAAATATTGTGGCAAGGCAGGCGAAGTAGCTGTTTTTTATCATGGGGCTAAAATAATAACGAATAGCATACTAACAGGCCGCCGATGGGGCTATGTGCAGAATAAATAGGTGATTGCATTTTTACGGCCATTTATGTGGCTGCTGGTAAGTGTTGCGGAAGTATGAAACGAGGGTGGAGAATGGATATTGCCTGGTGAGGTGAACAGTAATTATAGGTTTGCTTAAAACTACAGAACACCTTACCTGTTGCAAACAAAACCGCAGACAATATATTTTTTGGAGCCGGTCGTTGTAGCTTTAGCAACACGGCCGTTGCCCATTTGGGTGCCTGTCCGCCGGGCGTGGTGTCAGCCAGGCGGGCGTTGTTTTAGTGCATTGCATACGCGTAAACTTAAAGGCTTTTTTTTGGGGACGAGCATTAGTCCTTTTCTCAAATTTTGTTGTGTCACTTCCCGATACATCGGGATACCGCATCTTTTTATAGCAACTTTTTTCTTTACGATTTTTAATGCTTAAAATCCAAACGTGGGATGGTTTATATCGTATTCAAACTTTGCTTAAGTTGACCTATTTACCGCGCCTTCGGCTCTACACGTAGTTTGTAAGAAACCGGCGATTTTGAAACCCCGAACTTACAATTGTTGAAAGGGAAAAAGGATAAAAAAACAGGAGGAGGAAGAACGATTGATATAATCGTCTTGGCCCAACTATTTAGATGCTTCCTTTATAGCAGCAGGAAACCTTGACATGCTTTTATCATCGTCTTCGTACAACAACAATTTTTTATCAGGACCATATAAAAATACCGACGGGAATTTGCGGGGTTTGAATTTGGTTACAAAATCGTTTCGCAGGTCCATTAGTACGGTTACATTTTTTTTGCCCTTTACCTTGCTGCCAAAGCTGTTTAAAAACCCGGTTACCTTGTCTGGGCTATCGCGGCTTACCAGATACATTGAGGAGGCTTTAAAATCGTTGTAATGGTCGCTGATGTATTGCATGGCCCTTTGGCAATGATCGCAGTCGCTATCGAAAAATATAAAAAACAGCAGCTTATCCCTGTCAAGGTTTTTAGGGGTGAACATGGATTTATCGGCCTTAAAAAAAGTAAACTCAGGTACCGTAAGCGCCACCTGTTGGGCGTTTACTGCTGCACACATTACCATCAAACAAACTATTAAACTATAAACCTTTGTCATACCAATAAATTTAAGCGTAAGTTCCTTTTTACTTTACTAACTAAAAAATTTTAGTGCTGCCAATACGCAATAAATAGGCGGGCATAGCATAGCCAGCCAACCATGCACCTATTGTACGGCCATTGATCCGAAGCGGTTAAACTTTTGTTAACGCCCATTTTACAGCCAACGCTTGCTACCCAAATAGCTGTACTGTATTAAAACCGGTGTTTGTGGCCGGTTAACAATAAAATTAGGGATACGAAAAAAATGAACAGACAGGTTTTATTGCTACTGATCGTAGCTATGGTTATGGTAAGCGGCTGTACAAAACAAGGTGGTACCAATAATCAACCCGTGCCTCATCCGTTGGAATTGGGGATGTTTAATTTTGTGTAAGTGGATGTGTTGGAAGATTTGGGATGCGTGTGGCTTTATTGAGCCGCCAGAAATCGCACATGACTAAAGATTTACGGCCGAAGGTTGAGTACAAAAGCGGTTCGTCCCTGACGTTAGAAACCTATAGATAATTTCAAATGCCCTCCAAGTCCGTCTTTTACTGTCCGCATTATTGTTGAAAGCCTGATGTCGCTTGCGTTATTTTCAATTCTTGAAATGTACGATTTTGTGGTTCCGCATTTTGCGGCAAGTTGCTCCTGTGTCAGGTTTTGCCTTTCTCTCATTTCCTGAATAAGAACGCCAAGTTTAAAAGCCTCAAATCCTTGTTGGTAAGTTTCTCTTTTAGCAGTACCGGGTTTGCCATATTGCATATCAAAATGATCGGCAAATGAAGTGAGGTTTTTATTTTTTATCTTTTTCATTGAAATACTCCTTTTTAATTTTTTTTGCTAATTCCATTTCATTCTTCGGTGTCTTTTGAGTTTTTATTTTAAACCCATTTGCTACGTTGGTAAAAAGGGTTGCAAATGGCTGACAGCCAACAAACGGCATTTGTGTTGGGAGAGGCTTACGATCAGTTTATATTCTTGCTATTGGCAGTCTTTCTCACTACGCATTATCCTCGTGGTCATATCTAACTGAGCGATTGCCTCGTCACTAAATCTCTGCAACGACATTTCTCTCATTTCCTCAAGATTCTCTTTGCCAATTATCTTTAAGTACTCTTTCTGGTCTTTTGTCAAATTAGTATGCTTCATTATTTTTTTAGCATACTCCCGTACTTCTTTTTCCTCATCCGGATTTGTCATAATTGCTTTTAAAAAACTATCTCCCTTACAAGAGTAGGCAAACCAAAGTGTTGTAATAATGGATTTCTTAGAAGTGGTACTGACATTTGAAAACAATGTAATCAATGTATCAACATAATCATTCTGTTTTAATGGAAGGAGCATATATGTTAAACAGTATCCTTGGTTAAACGTCATTGCGTGTTCAGGAAGAAAAAAGGAAAACTTATCATCTTGTAATATTTTAACAGCAGCAGTTGTAACATTTATGTCTTCTTGAGCAAGGTTATTGAGGGTTGTTATGTACATTTTCCGGCTGATATCGGCAAGGTCACATTTAGCAATAGCCTGAACAGCAAGTTGTTTATCATTTACGGCATTTGATAAAGACAAAAGCAAACTGCTGCCGTCGTAATAAAAATATGGGTTATGCCCAATCTGCCTTAATTCCAAACGTAGTTGCGGAAGATATTGAGATGTATCGCTTATAACCTTGCTCTATAAACTATCCAATGCCGGAAACTTACTTTCCTGTTCTTTGTCTGAAAGTTTACCAGGTTGGAAATTATAAATGGCATCAATTTCATTTGATAGTGTTTGTCCATAGGTAGAAACTGTAACCAATGTAAATACGATAATAGCTGTAAACTTCATTTTGGAGGGTTGCTTTTTAATTGCCACTAACGCTCCTTTTGCAGCCGCTAGCATAAACAGGTGTTGGCTAATTGTCCATAAAAGTAATTCCGTTGTAATATAAAGTGCAACAAAAATAAAAGATATTACCCTCCATTTTACATCCACCAAATCCCTACGATCGTTCAAAGCTATTTTTAGGCCTGGCGAAATTTTTAAGATTGTAAGTAAAACTCAACAAAAAATACCTGCCTAACACCTGGTCCTGCAGGTCTTTTACAAAAGATATTTCTAAGGGAATAGTAGGTATTACCACAGTTGACAGTTGTCGGTGGGAGAGAATAGTCGGGGGGCTTTGGTAGCAGAAGGGCAAAGTTGACAGATGATAAATGGGAGATGACAGAAGAGAATAGTTGGGAGATGATAGTTGGCAGAAGAATAAAGATGACAGATGATAGATGGAAGATAAAAGAAGAATACAGTTGACAGATGATAGTTGGCAGATGACAAAAAAGCAATAGTAAATAGTGAATAGGCAATAGTAAATAGTGAATGCGTGAAAAGTGGATGATAAATAGTTGGCTTTGTGGAATATTGTTGACTTGTATACCTTGTCACCCTAATCGCCAAAGTTTCACAAAAGCCAGCCAGCACAAAACAGACGGGAGCCAGAAAATAGACAGCAGCTCGTAGCCATCAGCCATTAGCCAAAAAATAGCCGCTGGTTGGTAGTCATTTGCCGGTAGCCAGGATTGGAAAGTCGGTCCGTCCCGTAAACAACACGGCTTAGCCTTGAGAGCTATACACTCAACACATAAACTTTTGTAAACGCCTCAAAAAATTCTGCCGCCCCTCCTGGTTTCTCCTTACCCAATTACCAGTAAATTTATACTTCAAATGCCGCCCATGATTTCTGTAGCCGAAGCCCGTTCATTAATTCAACAACACGTTCATCCACTACCGCCGGTTATCGTACTACTGCAAAACGCCGCTGGGCTTACCCTGGCAACCGACATTTTTTCGCCCGGTCATTTTCCGCCTTTCCGCCAATCGTCCATGGACGGTTATGCTTTTGCGTACGACCATTGGAGTGGCAAACCACTGGCCATTGCCGGCGAAATGCAGGCAGGTGCCAACAGTACCCCTAAACTATTGCCGGGGCAGGCCATCCGCATTTTTACCGGCGCCCCGGTACCAGATGGGGTAGATACCGTGGTAATGCAGGAAAAAACTGAACTCAACAATGGTCAGCTTACCATTACCGATGAATTAATTGTCGTAGGGGCCAACGTACGACCCATCGGCTCCGATATTCAGGCGGGTGAGTTGGCCCTGCCCGCTGGCAGTTTTCTATCGCCAGGGGCACTGGGCATGGTTGCCGGTTTGGGTATTAATGAGGTAAGCGTATATCCGCCGCCCATAGTATCGGTACTACTTACCGGTAAGGAACTGCAGCAACAAGGCAAACCCCTGCAATTTGGGCAGGTATACGAAAGCAACTCGTTTGCCAACAGGGCCGTGTTACAACAATGTGGCGTACAGCAAATACACACACAAGTGGTGGACGATGACCTTGCCTTACTGACAACCACCATTGAACAGGCCATTAATAACAGCAACCTTGTGTTGCTAACCGGCGGCGTTAGCGTAGGCGATTACGATTTTGTAACCCGGGCGCTGCAGCAATTAGGCGCACAGGTAATTTTTCATAAACTAAAACAGCGGCCGGGCAAGCCATTGCTGCTGGCAACACACAAGGGCACGGTCATATTTGGACTGCCCGGCAACCCGTCGTCGGTGCTAACTTGTTTGTACGAGTATGTGGTGCCGGCCCTGCAAATTATGCTACAGCGGCCCATGCCTTTTGTACAAACCGTGCAACTGCCGCTGGCCGAAGCGTATATAAAAAACCACGGCCTCACCCAGTTTTTAAAGGGATGGTACCACAATGGGCAGGTAACGCCCTTACATGCGCAGGAAAGCTACCGCATGCGGTCGTTTGCCGTAGCCAATTGCCTTATCGTACTGCCCGACAATGCCCGCGAACTAAAAAAAGGCCAACTGGTTGAAGTACATTTACTGTTTTAATGCATATGTTGGAATCGCAACTATTATTTTACGCGCTATTGTTTGTATTGGCGTTTTTATATTCGTCCGTTGGCCACGGCGGCGCAAGTGGTTACCTGGCACTAATGGCGCTGTTTAGTATAGCCCCCGAAGTAATGAAACCCACCGCGCTGGTATTAAACCTATTTGTGTCGCTCATAGCATTTGCACAGTTTTACAAAGGCCACCATTTTATGCCCAAACTGTTTATTCCGCTGGCGCTTGCATCGGTACCCATGGCCTTTGTGGGCGGCATGATAGCGATAGAGCAGGGCCTGTACAAAAAAATACTGGGCGTTGTATTGCTGTTTGCCATAGCCCGTTTTGCGGGTTTTAGAAAAGCCGATTTTAACGAAAATAAACCCTATAAAATCTGGCTTGCCTTGCTTATAGGTGGCATTATTGGGTTACTGTCGGGCATGATAGGTATTGGCGGCGGCATCATACTTACGCCGGTGCTTATACTGCTGCACTGGACCAATATGAAACAGGCCGCAGCCGTCAGCGCCATCTTCATTTTTGTTAATTCGGCCGCAGGCCTCGCAGGCCAGTTTACAAAGGGCATTACCTTTACCACCTACATGGTTGCTTATATAGCCGTAGCCCTGGCCGGCGGTATTATAGGTTCGTATTTCGGGGCGCAAAAGTTTAATAACCTGGTGTTAAAACAAGTGTTGGCCGGTGTATTATTGATTGCGGTGGTAAAATTACTGACGGTTTAAGTAAATAAGCCATGGAGTTTTTTTGAGCCAGGCAATAATTTTTCAATTAAGCGGCCGTTGCGTCGCACACTTGTACAAATAGTACAATTTGCATCAACAATAGTATTTGCAAACAATGCGTATTATACCAGGTCAGGTAATACTAATAATAATTTGGTACAATAAAAAACAACTGTGTTGCCTGCAACACAAACAAATTATGAGTTACGACTTATATTTCTACAAATCAAAAGGGACAAGCCTTTCTGAAAATCAAATCGCAGGTTATCTGACAAATAATTTAGTTTGTGTAAATAAAGAAAGTAATGAATGGTATTACCAGAACAAGGATACTGAGGTCTATTATTTATTTGACCAAAATAAGCCCGACAACGAACCTGAAAGTATAGAATTGTATGAAAGTTTTAAGGATTTTGACAATACGCATTTTTCATTCAACTTAAATTTTATTCGACCCGGTTTTTTTGGATTAGAAGCATTTCAATTTATAGAGCAATTTATTAATGATCTAAATTTATATGTGTTAAATCCGCAATCGGCATCTGACAAACCTTAAACCAACAAAGAAGGAGTTATTTGACAATTGGAATAAAACAAACTTACATTCAGGTTCTGACCAATTTGGCAGCCTTCAATCCTGTTATTTACCAGCAAAAAAATCAAATGAAATATGGAATTATAATTTCCACAGAAGTCGCTTACAAAATGAATTAGGTGAAAAATATTTTGTTCCAAAAATATTTTTCTTTAAAAAAACACAAACAAATGAGGTCATAACTGTCACAAGCTGGACAGAACATATTCCCATTGTAATTGCGCCAGCAGACTATTTTTTGTTGTCAAGAAAACACCAAAAATTCTTTAGATCAGTCAAAGACAATATTTTAGTTTCAAGAAAAAGAATAATGGAAACATTAGGATTGTATTTTGACGATTTTAGTTTTAAGGAATGTAAAATAATTCATCCGGAAAATGCACATAAAATCAAAAATATATTCAATTTATTAAAGGCTGAATATACACTTGCAGACTTTGCTGAAAGGTTACCAATAGAACTTTTATTTAATGCAAAACCTGGTAATTAAAATTATCAATTACCATTTTTGACCATTCAAAATGAAGCCATTAAAAAGTTCTTATCTTCAAATAAATAAAACGGTTTGCAGCACCGGGCGGAGCATTTTTAAATCTCTCATCTGACAGAAATTTTTAACATTATCACAAAAAACTCCAAGCAATGAAATTAGTTGAGATAATAGCTTTTGGACAGGTGGCCGCCGTTACTGGCTACCGGTTGCCAATAACACACGAGGTAAATGATACGGACAGCCTGCAGCTATGGCTGCATACACAATACCCGGCACTAAAAAATATTAGGTATGCACTGGCGGTAAATCAAAAAATGATTAGCCAAAACGAGCCGCTGGCACAAGGTGCTACGGTGGCGTTGTTGCCTCCGTTTTCGGGCGGGTAGTGGTAAATACAGATACCGCTAAACGCAAGGCAGCAAATTAAAAACGTAAATAATTAGGTACGGGTGCAAACAACGCAGCAAATTAATAACGCAAATAAATTAATAACCCACAAAGCGCCTAAACTATTCCGTTTGCCGCCGCCAATAGTACAAAAAGTACACGCTGTGCGACGCAAGAATGTAAAATTGGAACGCTGCCGCCTGGTCCCCAAAAAAAAATTCCGGCATGTTAACCCCTAATCAATACGAACGATATAACCGGCAGTTGCTGCTGCCTCAATTGGGCGAGGCAGGCCAGCAAAAACTATTGGCAGCCAGTGTGCTGGTAGTAGGTGCCGGCGGTTTGGGTTGCCCCGTGTTGCAATACCTGGTTGCCGCAGGGGTTGGGCGTATTGGCATTGTTGATGACGATGTGGTGGCCCTATCCAACCTTCACCGGCAAATATTATTTGGCACCAGCGATGTGGGTAAAAGCAAAGCTGTGGTTGCTGCGCATAAACTACAACTGCTAAACGACGGGGTGCAGGTTAATGTATACAACCACCGCCTTACTACTGCCAATGCGTGGGATATTATTAAAGCGTACGACCTGGTAGTTGATGGATCGGACAATTTTGCTACCCGGTATATGGTAAACGATGCATGTGTGCTACTGGGCAAACCGCTGGTATATGGCAGTATTTACCGGTTTGAAGGGCAGGTAGCCGTTTTTAATTATAATAGTTACGTAAACTACCGCCACCTGCACCCTGTGCAGCCGCCCGAAAATGAGATACCCAATTGTGCCGAAGCAGGCGTAATAGGTGTGCTGCCGGGCATTATTGGTAGCCTGATGGCCAACGAGGCAATCAAAATTATTGCCGGCATTGGCAATATATTATGTGGCAAATTGTACACCTACCACTCGCTGCAAAACCATAGCTATATTTTTGACCTAAATGCTGATATAAAAGCGGACGGCACACCCGCCAACCGGCTATTGTTTGAGGCAGTTGACTACGGCGATGGCTGCGCTGCCATTGGCGAGCCACCTACTATATTGAGCGCCGAATTGAACCGTTACCTGGCCGCGATTAATACGCTGGTAGCAGATGTTCGGGAGCCCGGCGAGCAACCATTGATTACTGAATTTGAACATATACAAATACCTTTAAGCGGCCTTCGGCAAAAAGTGGCCAACCTTTCGGCAGCAACCATTGTAGTGGTATGCCAAACCGGTGTTCGCAGCGTAGAGGCCGCCAGGCTGCTGAAAGCCGCTAACCCGGCCAGCACAATTTTAATATTAAAAGGAGGCATTACAGCATGGAAAAAAATATACCCATTGGCGACGAAATAAAAAAACGACAGCCAAAAAACATTTTTGTGCAGGGGCCGGTCAGCGCCACCTTTGTGGGCGACAGCATAGCCAAACATGCCAGCAAAACCGGTATTGGCGGCCACAGCATTTTTTTGGGTCAGGTAAGGGCCGATGTTATAGATGGTAAAACCGTAGCCGCCATTGACTACACTACTTACGAAGCCATGGCGCTTGAAAAAATGCTCGAAATTCGCGAAGCCATTTTTGCCAAATACCCGCTTACGTGTATGCATGTGTATCACAGCCTGGGCAACGTAGCGGCAGGGCAATTGTGCCTGTTTGTATTTACCAGCGCCGCCCACCGCCGCCAGGCTATTGACGCCTGCACCGAACTGGTAGAACGCATAAAAGCCGAACTACCCGTTTGGGGAAAGGAAATTTTTGAAGACGATAGCTTTGTATGGAAAAATAGCAGCCCCCCCGATCACCCAAAGGAGTAGCCCCCCCGGATGCCCCAAAGGGGAAGCAATTAAATAGGTATTGTTGATAATTGAGAACATAAAATAGATGATAATGATTGAAAATAATTTACTAACAAAACCAGTCAAAAAGTCCCCCGTCGGGGGATTTAGGGGGCAACCCCTTCGGGGATTTGGGGGGCATTTATGGTAGACATTACCCACAAAGTAACCAGCCTGCGGACCGCGGTGGCGCAGGCCATTGTAACAGTTTCGGCACAGGCCACCATTGATGCCATAAAGGAAAAAAAGGTGCCTAAAGGCGACGTATTTGAGTTTAGCCGCGCTGCCGGATTGTTGGCCGTAAAAAAAACCAGCGATGTAATTCCCGACTGTCACCCACTGCCAATAGAGTATACCGGTATTACCCACCGCATACAAGGGTTGGAAGTTTTTATTGAAGTAGAAGTAAAAGCCATTTATCGTACAGGCGTAGAGGTGGAAGCCATGCACGGTGCATCGGTGGTGGCACTTACTATGTACGATATGCTAAAACCTATAGACAAACAGGTGGAGATAGGCAGCATAAAATTGTTATCTAAAAAGGGCGGCAAGTCGCAAAAGGCCGATATGCCTGCAATATTGCCCACCTGCGCCGTAATTGTATGCAGCGATAGTGTATCGGCTGGTACAAAACAAGACCGGTCGGGCAAAACAGTAATGGAAAAACTGGCAGCCCATGGGTTACAAACAGTAGTTTATGAGGTAATCCCCGACGATTTTACGGCCATACAGCAGAAGGCAAAAGAAATAAGTGACCGCGGAATAAAAATTTTATTGTTTACCGGCGGCACTGGTTTATACAAACGCGATGTTACGCCCGATGCCCTGGAGCCACTGATTAACAGGCCCATACCCGGTATTATGGAAGCCGCCCGCAGCTACGGGCAGCAGCGAACACCCTACGCAATGTTAAGCCGGGGCGTTTCGGGATTTATTAATACAACTTTAGTTGTAACTTTACCAGGTTCTACCCGTGGTGCGGTCGAAACAATGGACGCCATATTCCCTTTTATCATTCATATTTTTCGGGTTACAGAAGGTACCCAACACCCGAACGAATGGTTGATAAACCCTGAAAACAAAAGCTAATTTTCAGAATTTTTTGCCGGAGTTCAATTTTGGAACCACCGAAATTTGACTGGCAAAATCCTTCTTTCCTTACTATCCTAAACTTGCCTGCATAGCAAAGTTTTGGTACAATAAGGTACCAACAAAGGAAACCGTCTATTGGTTTTTTGCAGGGAAAGTGCATAGCTGCCATAAATGATTTTTGAAAATAATGATAGATTACTATAAAAGCAAGCAATTATGAAAGGTATAGTATTATGTGGCGGCCAGAGCCTTCGCATGGGTAAAGACAAAGGGCTGCTAATTGGCAGTCGTAAAATAACCTGGGCGCAACAGGCTTTTGCCCTGTTAACAAGGTTAGAAATAGAGGTGGCTTTTAGCATCAACGACCACCAAAATAAAAGTTATAAGCGTATGTTTTATTTTGATACGCTGATACCCGATAATAAAACACTGGTAGTAAAAGGGCCGTTAACCGGCATATTAAGCGCCCACCTTAAGTTTCCTAAAGATAACCTGATTGTATTGGCGTGCGACATGATAGAAATGAGGCAGGAGGTAATGGTGCGCCTGTATAACGAATTTGACAAACAAAGCGAGTACGAAGCGTATGTATATCGCGACAAGGGAATGACCGAACCTTTGTGCGCCATCTATACCGCCAAAGCCCTTAAAAAAATAGCCGATAAAGCACAAAAAAACCTACTGGAAAAACACAGTATGATGTACGTGCTTGACCAGTTAAAAGTTAACTACCTACCCATTGAACCCGAAGTAAAAAAGGCCTTCCTGAATATGAATACGGTGAGCGATCTTCAATATGTGTAAGGGCTGATGAGCAGCGAATAGTCAGTTGTGGGTGATTACGTTCGCTTAGGTGGCTTAGTCAATATTTACTACTTACAACGATTACTTAACTTAAACGCCAGATGACGGAGTAACAAATTTTAGACGAAAATTTTAACCGGCTGGCCCGCAAGGGCTGGTCGGTTTTTTTGTGTTGATGACTGGGATTGGTAGCAACGGATTTAGCCCACATTGCAGACGAATATCACCTATTTATTAAAAAAATGCAAAATACCGTTCTTTTTCTGCTTTACTTACCCGCCAATAATTAAAAATATTAATCGTGTAGGGGAATAAGGAAGCCAAAAAAATATTCTGTTCTGGAGCCCACCTACCTGCTTGTAGTACACAGTTGTTAAATTGAATTAACAATTCAATGTCTTACCAGGCACAGGTACTAAAAGGTATACGCCAAACGAACCCCCAAATAAATGCCGCCCACCATGATTGAATAAAACGTTTATAGGTTAGTTTACCAATCCTCACCTATTTAACCAAACTACTGATACAATGAAGCTCAAACTCACCCTTGGGTTAGCGGGGGATAGCCCTGTTTGCCATACGTACACTACTATACCTGGATGTTATGCAGGGGAGATGACTGTGGGGCCTTATGCGTTACCTGCAATTTTAAAGTAAACGCTGGAAAATTCGGCCGGGTTCCGTGGGTATGTTGTTGCATTATGTGGTGCAGGGGAAGGTGGTGGAGGCGGAGATTGTCAAAATGAGTACCACAGGTCAGGCTTCCCTGTGTGTGCCAATCGTGCAGTGTCATAGCAGATTAAGTATTAACACCAATAGAAGCGAACTTCATTTACCTCATCTTTACGTCAACAATCAACAATAGAAAACTTTTATGGCTATAAAAAAATCAGAACTCTATTCCACTCTTTGGGCAGGCTGCGATGAATTGCGTGGTGGTATGGATGCCTCGCAGTACAAGGATTATGTGCTGGTACTGTTGTTTGTAAAATACGTGTCGGATAAATATGCCGGTGTGCCGTTTGCACCCATCACCGTTCCGGCTGGAGCCACCTTTAAAGACATGGTGGCGCTGAAAGGAAAGCCTACCATTGGTGACGATATCAACAAGAAAATTGTTGGTCCCATTGCTACGGCTAACCGCATTTCGGATGTGCCGGATTTTAACGACGCCAACAAACTGGGCAATGGTAAAGAAATGGTGGACAGGCTTACCCGCCTGGTGGCCTTATTCGAAAACCCTGCGCTCAACTTTAGCCGCAACAGAGCCGAAGGCGACGACATACTGGGCGATGCATATGAATACCTGATGCGTCACTTTGCTACCGAAAGTGGCAAGAGCAAAGGACAATTTTAT
>JBBRUR010000100.1:0-18241 GCA_038247635.1 Chitinophagales bacterium | reverse complement strand
ATGGCAGGCATACTTGCAGGAACTGATGCAAGCAAACAATGCACAGTAGCATCGGCCACTTCATCAATATTGTTTTGCGCAGCGCTTTCCGTTCCGGCAATTACCATGTTCGGCTTTAAGATTATTCCTTCTAAATCGATTTTAAATTGATACAACTGGTAAAAAAGTGTCTTCAACACCTTCTCTGTTACATCATAACATCGTTGTAATGTATGATTACCAGTCATCAACACTTCGGGCTCTACAATGGGCACGATGCCAGCCTCCTGGCATAAAGCTGCATATTGTGTAAGCGTATGTACGTTGGCATTGATGCAGGCGCTGGTTGGTATACCATTGCCTATGGTTATTACGGCGCGCCATTTGGCAAACCGGGCTCCCATTGTTTTGTATTCAGCTAAACGTTCACGTAAACCATCCAAACCTTCCGTAACTTTTTCATTAGCAAAACCAGCCATTTGCTTAGTGCCCATGTCAACTTTTATTCCCGGGATGATGCCTGCTTTTACCAGTACATCAGCCATGGGCACACCGGCTGTTGTTTGCTGGCGGATGGTTTCATCGTATAAAATGGCACCGCCAATACTTTCATTTAAACCGGGGGTGGTAACAATTAGTTCACGATACGTGCGCCGCATCTCTTTTGTTTGCGAAATGCCTGCTGCGGCAAAGCGTTTGTTGCAGGTGCCGGTGCTTTTGTCCATAGCAAGTATGCCTTTGTTACCGGCAAAGAGTTGTTGAATGGTATTTTTTAATATTGGGTTTTTCGTAGTTAAAGTATTGAGATAACTAAAATTCTGCATCCTGGTTATTGGTTGAAAAAAATATTTTCTTACAAAAGCTTTTTCCTGTTTTTATCTTTTCTATTTTTAAAATTTTTCGGGTCTGTTATATTCAATTTCTGTTACATTAAATTTAGCATAACTGAAATCGCCTTCTTTTAATCTCCACAATACTTCCGCCTGAATGGGAATGATCATTCCGCTTCTTTCTTCATAATTATTTGGTTTCACAATCCATGTCTCTAACCGCTTTTCATTCATGTAGCGCTTAGTTTCCATTTCTGAAATTTCATTGGCGCTGTTGAAATGCACTATATAATACAGTGATAACCCATTATAGTCAAAACTTAATTTGGCCGAAGAGTTATCAATGGCTGTCCATTTCAATTTTTCAGATGGCAATAAGTTTGTGGGAAACCAAACACTTTCTCCAAGCCAGCGCAATAATTCCCCTTCATCATACTGTTGCTTTCCGTGAATGTCCACCACATTAATGGTTGATAGAATTGTTGCAATTAACCTGCCTTCATTAGCCAGATACATATCCCGTGCAACGAACATGGCCGTTTTACCTTTCCAGATAAAGCCTGGTTTTTCGGTGGTGAAATATTGTTCTCCTACAATATTTACCCAATCTTTTTTTAAATCTGTTTTAAACTGTCCGTTGTGTTTTAGTCGTAGGTAGCTCACATAAGGTTGACCATCCTTTAACACATGTTTAAAATAGTGTTGCACGGGCTCAGGTAAACTGTCAAGTTGTTGTTGGTAAAATTTTTTGTTTGAGATATTTTTTGAAAGGGAGAATAACTTTTGTACCTGCTTTCTAAAACGGATAGACAGATTAATTTTTCCGGCAAGGAATGTTATGGCGCCAAGGGAGATAAAAATTAAACTGTATTGAATAATACTTTTATATTTCATCTGGTAAGCTTAAACAATAATATGTAGAGTTGATTTTCTTATGCCGAATTAAAATTTGCCAAATCCAATTAGCCAGCACACCGCGGGAGATCCTGCCCAATGCTCAGGTCTTTACTTGGAAAAATAATCCCTCACAAAAGCTTGCTCCTGGTTTTCGGTCATTTTATCACTAGGCATTGTTTCTATTTTTATGTCCTTAAAATGAAGGTCTGCCTCTAAAATATTAAGAAGCTCAACCCTTGCATCGGTAGGCCCAAATATCAAAACCTCGTCAAAGCCTTTGATAGAGTCCGCAATAGCTTTATAGTATGCATCTTCCTGCTTTTGGTTTTTTCTTTGCATAAAACTTTCACCCTTTTGCAGGGTAAATTGCTTTTCTTCATGGGTAGAATCTGAGGTAATAATTGTTGTAACAATTGGGTCGGCATACTCCATTAAGTGTGCATTTGCATGATCCATCCAAATGCCTAATTTTTTTAAGTTTGTCATTTTTGTATTATTTAAAGGTGATTTAAAAATTTAATTTTTTGGTTCTGGTATATTCCATTTCCAGTTTCGTATTTCATCCCTATCAATCCCGTTTTTATAAATAAAAATTTTATGTTCAATGAGTTTATTTTTCATTTCTTCTTTTAAATAAGCGCCTTTATTATCTAACTGTGGTAACCTGTCAACTACGTCCTGTACCAGGTTAAACCGGTCAAGTTGGTTTAATACTGTCATATCAAAAGGCGTGGTAATGGTACCTTCCTCTTTATAACCGCGCACGTGAATATTATGATGATTGGTGCGGCGGTAGGTGAGCCGGTGTATGAGCCATGGATATGCATGAAAGGCAAATATTACCGGCTTGCTTTTGGTGAAGAGTGCATCAAAATCGTTGTCATTTAGCCCATGCGGATGCTCGCTTTCCGGCTGCAGTTTCATTAGGTCAACCACATTTACGACGCGTATTTTTAGGTCGGGTAATTTTTGCCGTAATATGGAAACTGCGGCCAGCGTTTCCAAAGTGGGTACATCGCCTGCGCAGGCCATTACTACATCAGGGTCAGCGCCGGCATCGTTGCTTGCCCATGTCCAAATGCCAATTCCTTTAGTGCAATGCACTACCGCCTCGGCCATACTTAACCATTGAGGGGAGGGATGCTTGCCGGCAACAACAACATTTACATAATGGCGGCTTCTTAAGCAATGATCCATTACCGATAATAAACAATTGGCATCGGGCGGAAGGTATACACGAACAACAGACGCTTTTTTATTTACCACATGGTCTATAAAGCCCGGATCCTGGTGAGTGAAGCCATTATGATCCTGCCGCCATACATGCGAGGCAAGCAGTATGTTTAACGACGGGATTTTTTTGCGCCAATGCAAACCTGCTGTTACGGTTAGCCATTTTGCGTGCTGGTTAAACATGCTATCAATTATGTGAATAAAGGCTTCATAACAATTAAACAAGCCGTGGCGGCCTGTAAGTGTATAGCCTTCCAGCCAACCTTCGCACTGATGTTCGCTCAACATTTCCATTACACGTCCGTCTTTTTTCAAAAACTCATCATTGTCAATGGTTTCGCCTTCCCACTGACGGTTGGTTACTTCAAATACTGCGCTTAGTTTATTTGATAAAGTTTCGTCGGGACCAAATAATCTAAAATTTTTTTGCTTCATATTTAGCCTAATTACATCCCTTATAAACTTACCCAATACCAAAGTATCGCCGGGGCCCATATTGCTGCGGCTTTTTATTTCCAGGGCATAATTACAAAAGTCGGGCATCAGTAAATCGTGCTGTTTGGCGCCGCCGTTTGCATGCTGGTTAGCACCCATACGCTTTGTGGCCAATGGAGCCAGTTGCTGTAATTGCGGTAATAAATGTCCTGCTTCATCAAACAGTTCTTCGGGTCTATAACTTCTTAACCAATCTTCTAATTGTTGTAAGTGTTGGGGGTTTTGTGCGGCATCGGCAATGGGCACCTGGTGTGCACGAAAAGTGTTTTCTATTTTTAATCCATTTACATACTTTGGCCCTGTCCACCCCTTGGGGGTTTTTAAAATGATCATCGGAAAACAGGCGCGTTTTGCATCGTTATTTTCGATTGCATTTTTTTTAATCGCTTTAATTTCTTCTATCACCTTATCCAGCAACGCAGCCATTTTTTCATGCATTTGCAGCGGGTCATCACCTTCAATCAAATATGGTTTCCAGCCATAACCTTTCATCAAAAAATCAAGTTCTTCATCCCCAATTCTTGCCAATATAGCTGGGTTTGCAATTTTATAGCCATTTAGGTGTAGTATAGGCAGCACAACACCATCGGTAACAGGGTTAAGAAATTTGTTGGAATGCCATGCTGTTGCAAGCGGGCCCGTTTCGGCTTCGCCATCGCCCACCACGCAACTAACAATAAGGTCAGGATTATCAAAAACCGCCCCAAATGCATGGCTTAATGAATAGCCTAATTCGCCTCCTTCATGCATAGAACCAGGACATTCGGGCGATACATGGCTTGGGATACCGCCGGGAAATGAAAATTGTTTAAAAAGTTTTTTCAGGCCTTCTTCATCCTGCGAAATTTCAGGATAAATCTCAGAATACGTTCCTTCGAGATACACGTTGCCAACAATGGCCGGACCACCATGACCCGGACCTGAAATGTAGAGCATATCAAGGTTGTATTTTTTTATGATGCGGTTTAGATGCACATAAATAAAGTTTTGCCCCGGTGTAGTTCCCCAATGCCCCAGTAATATACTTTTTATGTGCTCCGCCTTTAATGGTTGTCTCAGTAATGGGTTGTCATGCAAATAAATTTGCCCTACAGATAAATAGTTGGCTGCCCGCCAATACGCATCTATATTATGCAGTAACTCAGGCGGCAACGTTTTAGTATCGCTTTCTACCATTTCAGTTTTCATGTATTTTTTTAGTTGTTGTCATCACTTTTTTTAAATACCGGCATTTGTTTTTTATAGCATCATTGTTGCGTCGCAATCCGTTCATCGGCATCTCAATGTGCATCTTTGTTTACGTGTTAAAGGGCTATTTTTTATGCATAATAGAATTATAGCCTATACAAGTGAACCCTTTTACAGGCTGAGGGTCAACTTTTCCCGAATAAACCGGGGCTATAAAAAACTGCCTTTGAACCGGGCGTGGCAACGATGTTTATTATATATTCCATGCCTGTCCATAAATGTCGTTACATTGTTTATTTTACTTTTAACATACTAGCATTAATGGCCACCACAATGGTACTAACCGCCATTAATGCTGCACCTGTTGCGGGGCTTAATAGTATTCCCCAATTGTATAACACGCCTGCTGCCAATGGAAGTGCCACTACATTATAGCCGGTTGCCCATAGCAGGTTTTGAATCATTTTGCGGTGCGTGGCTTTACCAAATAAAATAAGGCTCACTATGTCTTTTGGATTACTGTTCACCAGTATTATACCTGCGGTTTCTGCAGCTATATCGCTGCCGCTACCCACTGCTATGCCAACATCGGCCTGCGCAAGTGCAGGTGCATCGTTTACGCCATCGCCGGTCATGGCTACAAACTCACCTTTGCTTTGTAACTCTTTTATCTTTTCCAGTTTTTGATCGGGCAATACTTCTGCAATAAAACTATCCATGCCTAGTGTTTCACTTACGCTTTTTGCCACTTTACGGTTATCGCCTGTTAGTAAAATTGATTTGATTTTTTCCTCTTTTAAAGTAGCAATTGCCTCTGCTGATTCGGGCCTTATTTCATCCGATAAAGCAATGTATCCGGCAAGCGCATCGTTAATAATTACAAACACAACAGTTTCCGTATCATTCGCTTTAAAGCCAGCCGGAATGGCGATGTTTTTTTCTTCCAGATAACCTGGGCTAACCACCAGTATTTTTTTTCCTTCAACTGTTGCTTCAACACCTTTACCTGTAATTGCATTAAAATTTTCCGCAGCAGAAATAGTAAGCGATAAACTTTTTGCTTTCTGTAAAATACCTGTGGCAATAGGATGTTCTGATTTTTGCTCTAATGCTGATGCAAGCCTTATTAATTCATTTTCTGGTCTCACCCCGTCCCTTTCCAACAAGGTGGGTGAAAGCGATACTATTTTTGACACTTCAAACTTGCCAACGGTAAGCGTACCTGTTTTATCAAAAACAATGGTGGTTATTTTTCTGGCATTTTCAAATGATGTTCTGTTTTTGATAAGTAAGCCGTGTTGTGCAGCCAGGGAAGTTGATTTAGCTACCACCAGTGGTACTGCCAACCCTAATGCATGTGGGCAACAAATAACGATTACCGTTACCATTCTCGCCATTGCAAAGTCTAAGGCATAACCAGTTAAATACCAATATAGGAATGTGGCAATGCCTGCTGTTAATGCAATATAAAATAACCATTTCGCAGCTTTGTCGGCCAGTAATTGCGTTTTTGATTTTGCCTTTTGTGCATCATCTACCAGCTTAATTACTTTGGATAGATAAGAATTTTTTGCTGCGTGCGACACGGTCACTTTGATAGATCCATTTCCGTTGATAGATCCTGCAATTACACTATCGCCATCACTTTTTTTAACCGGCTTTGACTCACCGGTAAGCATCGATTCATTCAGGTAGCTTTCGCCTTCTGATATAATGCCATCGGCTGCAATCTTTTCTCCTGGTTTAACTAAAATGATGTCCTTTTCTTTTAATGAATCCGTTTTTACATCATGTACTTTGTCGCCACTTACCAGGTGTGCATCAGATGGCATCAACTGCACCAACAACTCCAGTTCTTTAGAAGCGCCGGCAATGGATTTCATTTCAATCCAATGCCCCAGTAACATAACCAGTATAAGGGTTGCCAGTTCCCAAAAAAAGTCCATGCCTTTTAACCCAAATACAGTAGCGGTGCTGTAGATATATGCTACTGAAATAGCAAATCCTATCAGGGTCATCATACCGGGATTTTTTTCTTGTAGCTCACCTGCCAGGCCCTTTAAAAAAGGCATACCACCGTAAATAAATATGATGGTTGACAGCCCAAATAAAATATACGATGAGCCCGTAAACTGCCATTTAACACCTAGGAATTGCTGTATCATGGGCGACAGCAACATAACAGGTATAGTAATTGCCAAAACTACATAAAACCGCTTTTTAAAATCGGCGATCATCATAGCATGATGGTTATGCCCGGCATGACCCATTGAAGGGTTGGCATGGCGGCTACTTTTACTATGGTTTATTTTGGAATGATCCATAATAATAACCTATTTATTTATTGTCAGTGTTAGCAGAAAAAAGCTTTCCTGCAACGCAATAATGCTATGGTAAATATTTGCTTCTAAAGTAATCATTTGACCCTTGCCCAGTAAAAGCTTTTGTTGCTCGGCAAAAAAGTTAATTTCACCATCCAGTACCTGCACGCTAATGTTTCCAATGGCCTTATGTTCCTTTAATTCGGCATTTTTATGCATACCTATCAGTACTATTGTCGTAGTGTTTGATTTGAATATGGTGATGGAATTATGCTCACTTTCTGCCCAGGTTGTTTCCTGTTTTAAATCGGCCATAAATTTATTCAGGTCTATTTCAACTAGCCTGGCATTCAACATTCGTGCACCTTCGGGCCGTAGGGGAGTAGCTTCAGTCGATTTATTTTCCATTATGCTATTGTTTTTTGATAAGTTGATAATTTTATAATTAATGTATTAGCGATGTCCTTTGTTAAAATACTATATCCATTTACCAGTAGTCCTTTAAAGCCAAACTAAGGCGGGGGACATGGTATAAAAGTGGCTGATCGCAGGGGTTTGATTCACCCTCAAAACGATAGACTTTGTCAATTTTAAAATTATTGGGCCATAATATCACATCTTCCTGGCGACAAATAAGATGTTTTTCCATTATACTAAAATCTATCGGGTAGCGTTTTTCCTTCAAGGCATTAATTTTTTGGATAAAATATCATAGAATTTTTTTATCGTCTAAATAATTTTACTCCGGAAGTAACACTTTTGGTGTTAGTCAGATTATATAGTTCTTTTAATGATTTTTCAGCCGGCCAATGATGGTGGTAAGAGATGTCTGTAACTTATCAACGGCGCCATTTACAGCCTGGTCGTAAGTGTCGCCTACTGCCGATACCGCAATAGGTTGTCGTCCTTTCAGCCTTGCTTCAAGCAGGCACTTTTTATCATCCAGTGCATCTTTATTCCCATTCTCATCGGAGAGGTGTACTTCAATCCTCGTAATGTGTTCTTCAAACCTGCCGAGTTCTTCTGTCAAAAGAGCTTCTAACTGATTGCCATAGTTTTCGTCAACGCTTACATTTTTGTCTGTGTTTATTTGAATAGTCATCGTTTTATTTAATGTTTGTTATTTGTGAATAAAAAGCATTGTACTGCTATAATTGGCCTATTATCTTCTTTGGCTTCTTTCTTATTTCCGAGGCTATATTGGTGAGTTCCGTATTTTCGATTGCCTGCATAGAGGCGGTGGGTTCAACAGCAGAGACCTCCACCTGCATCTCTGTTTTTTCCTGAACAATCATATTGCCGGAGCAACATAATACCAATTCTGTCTTCCATTTTTACTGTTAATCATTTCATTTATCATTTCGTTTGCCATGCAGCTGTCTTTTGCAATCCTCTGCATAGTTTCATGCCTCTTTTGTTTATTTGACAGAGCACTCGTTTGCAACTGCGTTGGGCTGCAATAAGCATATAGTGCTATAAATATTAACGCCAGGATAATTGTTTGCAAATCTTTTATTTTTAAATGTTTTAACCCTTCTAAAAAATTAAAAAAGTGGAAACGTTTGCTTGTCAAACGGATATGGTCATTGTTGTTATTATTAAACTCTTTAGAATCAATATTTTTATATTGCAGTTAATATCATCATAAAACAGTGTTGGGATTACTGGTTTGCTTGCCTTTCGATTATTGTGATGTGGCAATAACCCCGAAACCTGAGGTATTGTTTTTATCAGTTTTCATAGAAGCGGCTCTTCCACTACTTCCAAAATGGCCGGGTTTTATTTTTGCTTTTGTTGTTGCTTTTCCGCAACCGCGTCAGACTATTTTGGCAGGTATGCATAGCGATGTCAAAGGACATTAATTCCCTCTCAGTTTTATCCGCTGTTAATAGAAGTATCCCGATCAGGTGCTGCTTTTTTACTTCTAATACGTTTGTTTATTTTATACTATAATTACGCCATCGGTGCTGTCATTCTAAACAAGGGCAAAGCATTGTGGGATCATGCGTGATTTGGGGATAATTTGGGGAATAATCAGGGTGAATTTTTTAACTTAATCTATTTTAAGTCCCAGTTGCCCTATTGCGTTGGTTGTTAACGAAAGGTGAGTATGTCGTATACTGATTATGCCCGCATCAGTGGCCACGTCAACAAACATTTGCACATCATCAATGTACACTACCTGGTTTGGTAATACTTGTGCAGTGTCAAGGGCCAGCTTAAATATATCTGCATCGGGTTTTCGTATGTGTACGTAGCAGGATGAAATAAAGAAGTCGATAAAACTATTGAGTTTGAAGTGGTGTATTCGGTATGCATTCAACTCTCTCGCTTCGTTGCTTACGGCAACTATTTTTAAATTATTTTGCTGTTTCAGGTTTTTTATGAAGGCTATCATATCTTCATGCGGTGTGGTTAACGAATACATGTAATCGCGAAATTCATCAAACGAAAAATCACGCTTTTTATAAAAAACGATACGATTTAAATATTCGATTAAGGTCATTCTTCCTTCTTCGTAAGTAACAAACATTAGTTTGTGTCGCTCTTCCATATCGGGTATATCCAGGTTAAACTTATCGGCCGCCTGGTACCTGAATTCGTGCCCCCATCCATTGGATAACAGCACCCCGCCAATATCTAGAAACAGGGTGGTAATGTTATTTTCTTTCATGATTAATGTTTATTTGTTGATTCCTTTTTCAACGCTTCAAATCCCGAAACCACATCAAACAGTTCTTCATCAATGGAGCTCTGTCGCAGACGATGATATTTTTTATTCAGGTCGTCCAGCAGGTCGCTAATATTCTTTTCGGCTCGTTGCATAGCATCCAGGCGGCTGGCGTTTTCGCTTGCCAGCGACTCAATACATGCTTTAAAAAGCGAAGTAAAAAGGTACCCGTTTATTAAGGCTACCAGCGTTGGCTTTGCCTCGCCGGCAATTTGTGGGGGCAGCTTTGTGGGCCATTTTGTTTGTTGTAAGGCTTCTTTCCATTTTTCATCTAACGGTAAAAAGCGTTGCATGGCAGGCATGTACCCACCACCGGTTTTTGGCCGGTTATGAAATATGTAAAACTCCTGTATCTCCTTTTTATCCTGGCTATCCTGGCTACTGTTTAAAATGGTTGTTACCAGCGGGGTAATAGAATTTACATCGTTAGGAACAGGGTATAATTTTGCAGAAGCTAAACCCGAATCCGACAGCAACAGCTGAACCCTCTCACCAATACACCATATCTGTTTTTTGCCCGGTAATGCTTTGAGCGAAGTAGTTACAAAATTGGCCATGGAATCGTTAAAGCGGGCTACCAGCCCCTGGTCCGATCCAAATACGATGGCACAAATGGTTGTATCACTTTTCTTATTCGCCTGCTTTATATTGCCGATAGCCGCTATCTTTTCTGCCTTAAAATAGGCTACAATGCCAAGTGCAATGGTGTGGTAATAATCGCCCAAAGCATTCACCGCCGTTTCGTATTGAACAATGTTGGATGCGGCCATTGCTTTCATAGCGCTCACTACCGACCTTAGGTCGTTCGCTCCTTCTACTTTACTGCGCAGGCTTTGTAAGGTGTCCATTACGTTTTATTTTTATCCGGTGTTAGCTTTTCACTGTCGTGTTTATTGGTTGGTGTTTTCTTTTTTTCGTTGGGTATTACTTCTGCGGGTTTTTCATCGTCTGTATCCGTTTTGCGGAAGGGAGCAAGTATGCGTTCGGCAGTAGTTAGAATAGCTTTTTTATCGTCGTCCCCAAGGGCTTTTTCGGTATACAACCGCTTCAATACTTCGGCTGAAAATTCATTGTTGTTCTTTAGTAAGGCATCTTGTGCATCCTGCATCTTTTCAATAAGAACAGCATCTAACAAACCATTGGTTAACGCAAGCAGTACTATTAATTGATCGGACACGGTCATCTGCAAAAGTTCTTGCTGCTTCAAACATTCGCGAATGCGTTTGCCATGCTCAATGGTTTTGCGGGTAGAATCATCCAGCCGGGTTCCAAAGCGTGCAAAGGTTTCCAGTTCTTCAAATTGAGCGTATTCCAATTTTAAATTGGCGATTGAGCGGTAAGCAGGCAACTGTGCCTTATCGCCCACACGCGATACCGATTTTCCCACATCTACCGCTGGTAAAATACCCAGCTCAAATAGCACGGGCGATAGATAGACTTGCCCATCGGTAATGGATATAAGGTTGGTAGGTATGTAGGCGGAAATATTTTGGGCCTCCGTTTCAATAATAGGCAGGGCCGTAAGTGAGCCACCTTTTAACGCATCGCTTAGGTGGGTCGATCGCTCAAGCAAGCGTGAATGGATATAGAAAATATCTCCCGGAAAAGCTTCCCGTCCCGGTGGCCGTCTTAACAATAGCGATATTTCGCGATAGGCACGTGCATGGTGCGTAAGGTCGTCGTAAACAATCAGCACATCTCTTCCCTGTTCCATAAAATATTCGGCTATGCTGGTAGCTGCGTACGGCGCTATATATTCAAGGCCCGGCGAATTATTGCCTTCGGCCACCAAAACAGTAGTGTACTCCATGGCGCCCTTTTCTGTAAGCCGTGCAATTACCTTTGCAACTGCGGATGCACGTTGGCTAATAGCGCAATACACGCACAAAACATTTTTACCTTGTTGGTTTAAAATGGCATCTATCGCAATGGCCGTTTTACCCGTTTGGCGGTCACCCACAATCAACTCACGCTGGCCACGGCCAATAGGTATTAGTGCATCAATTACTTTAATGCCCGTTTGCAGTGGTACCGTAACAGCGTTACGATCCATGATGGCAGGGGCGGGCCTTTCAATAGGCAACCGTTGTTTATGCGCAACAGTGCCTTTGTTATCCAGGGGTTTTCCCAATGGGTCCACCACACGCCCAATCAACGCATTGCCCACGGGTATATCCATTACCCTTCCAGTGCGCTCAACTTCGTTGCCAACGGTAAGCAATGAGTCGTTGCCAAGTAATATTACCCCTATTTCATCTTCATCAATATTATACGCAATACCAAAAAGGCCGTTGGGAAACTGTAGCAATTCCTCAAACCCAACATTAGGTAAGCCGCTTACTTTTACAATACCTGTTGCCACGCTTTTTACCACCCCTATTTCGCGTGGTGTAAGGGCAAATACAAAGTCATTAATCACCCCGGCCAAAATATCGGTTGTGGTGGTGTTATCTATGGTTGTTTCCGTGTCTGTCATGCTATACCGTTACTGGTTTTCCGTTCATTGCCACCTTTGCATCGGGTTCGGGTTTTGTGGCAGCATCCATATTGTTTTGCAGTACCTGCAGGTATTCAAAAAAACTCCACGCCAGTTTATAGCCGTTGGTAGTAAGCTCAATGCCACCAATTAATTGTGGCGATTTGGTAAACTGTAGTTTCGTTTTTGAACCAAGCGTTTCGTTTACTGCATCGTTTATAGCCGCCTGTTGCTGTGCAGGTAAATCAAAGGCACTTTTTACCAAAATGGTGTTTGCGTTCGATTGAAAGGCAGTGTTGAATTGTTGCTTTTCATCATCATTCAATGCATGCAGGCGCTTAATAAAAGTATTGACCGATTGCTCGTCCAAATTGGAGGAAGCCATTTCTTTCAGTGCCTTTTTGGTAATAGCAAACACCTGTTTTTGTACTTTTTCGGTACTTGCCAGTGCATCACTTTCCTGTTTTTCTTTTATCGCTTTTTCAAGGGTAGTGCGTAGTGTGTTGGCGTCATTTTTTGCATCGTCCAACAACTTTTGGCGTTGTGTATTGGTTTCGGCAACAGCCTTATCCATCATGGCCTTTTTTTGCGTATCAAAATCATCATTGCGTTTTTTAAAGTCGGCCTGCTCTTTTACCGACAATGCTTTTTTATCGTCAGCATCCTTTATTTGCGCAGCAATTTTTTTCTCTCTTTCATCAATGGCGTTTAGTATTGGTTTGTATAAAAACCTTTTCAGCAGCCAAACTAAAATGAGAAAATTTATTACCTGTGCAATTACCGTAAACCAGTTAATGTCCATGATATATTATTTTGCAATGACGTGGTTCCAAAATGGATTGGCGAAAATGAGTATCATTGAAACCACGAAACAATAAATGGCTGTTGATTCTATCATTGCCAGCCCCACAAACAGTGTTCTGGTAATGGTTGGCGATGCATCGGGTTGTTGCGCAATGGAACTTAAGGCTGATGCTACTGCTTTGCCTTCGCCGATTGCAGGCATCATACAACCAATCATGGTGGTGAGCCCGGCAGTAATTATTGATGCAATTGCAATTGCAGTTGTACTATCCATTTTTAATTTTATTTAGTTTTTTTATGGTGATGTTTTTTTCTTTTTACCATCTTGCACCGCAGCGGTGATATATACTGTTGCGAGGATGCTGAAAATATACGCTTGTATGGTTCCGGTAAGTAAACCAAGCACATTCATTATTACCGGAAATATGAATGGCGATATACTTAATAAAATTGCAACTATCAATCCACCGCTCATGATGTTACCAAATAACCTTACTGCCAAAGCGAGTGTACGGGAAGCTTCGCTGATGAGGTTAAAAGGCAGCATAATAAAGGATGGCTGCAGATACGATCTTAAATAAGCTTTTAAACCGCTTTTGCTGATACCAAAAAAGGGTGCAGCAATAAACACACAAAGCGCCAGTGCGGTAGTTGTAGAAAGTGAGGCTGTTGGCGGTGTGTATACTGGAAGTATTATCAGGATATTAGAAACACCAATAAATAAAAACAGGGTGCCTATAAAGCCAATGTATTGTTCGGGTTTACTTAAGCCAACCTCTTTAATTTGATCGTTAATGCCGGTTACAATCATTTCTAAAAAACATTGCCAGTGCGAAATATGAATGTCGGCCGTTAATTTTCGGGTAACGAGCCTTGCGGTAACAACCAGTACCAACATAATAACCCAGGTAGTAACCAGGGTAAGGTTGATGGTAAAAAAACCGTGTTGCCAAAAAATGGTTTGGTCAGGACTAAGCTCCATTCATATCCTCCTTTTTTAATTTCAATTGTTTTGCATCAATTGGTTTGGTATAATAGATAACAAGAAACCTGGCCATTATAAAGCCAAGTAAACAGGTCATAAGGCGTTGCCAATTACCGGCGCCAATAAAGTAAAATGCCGTTAACACAATACCCATACGCAAGGCAAAACTGCCAAGTACCCATAGCCCCGGCATGGTAGCATTCACCATTTTTTTTACCGTCAGCCACAGCCCGCCAAAAAATATAATTCCCAGCGCAACTCCTGCAATAAAGGCAAGTACCAATATCAGTGTCTCATTCATCGCTATCGGGTTTATTATTATGCATTTCTTTATCTTCTTTAGCCACCCAATACCAGGCAATAAAACTGCCGCAACACAAGCCCGCCAACAGGCAGGTAAGCGTCCACGAAAAAGATTGTGGGTATCGTTTATCAAGCCAAAAGCCTATGGCAGCACCTAGTAATGTGGGCATTACTACCGACCAGCCCACCATGCCCATCATACCTAAGCCCATCCAAACACCTTTGTTTTTTTGCCGCAGGGCCTTTAATTTCTGCTTCTCTTTTTCGGCAATACGCCTGCTAAAATATGCTTCGTTTTTTTTGTTGGCAGGCTCCATAATTACTGGTTGCGAAATTTATCAAAGGCGTAAATGAAGCCACTTTCAAGCTTTGCAGTCATAGTAAGTGTGTTGTTTTCTATTTCGTCCTGCTGCGTAAATTTTTCCTTTACCAGCGCACTTAGCTCACCCAGTTCAACACCACCAATGGCATTACGAACCGATACCAAAACCTCGCCACCGGCCTTTACCATTACCCCTGCATCAACGGCCAGGTATTTTGTGCCTTCACTTTTTGTTTCGTACATAAAAATACCCGGTACCAAAGCCGCCACACAATCAAGCCTGTTAGGCAGCAGCCCATACGATCCGTTGCTTGTTTCCATTACAATGTTGCTTACATTGTTTATGTCGGCAAACACCTTAAACGGCAGTAATATTTTTAGATGCATTGATACGTTGTCCATAGTTTTTTTGTTAACCAGCACTTGTGCTTTGTGGCGGCTTCGTTGCGTCGCACTCTTGTGCAGTCAGTTATTAGTTAAGCGGTAACAGCCAGCAGCCAGCAGCCAACAGCCAGCAGCCAGCAGCCAACAGCCAGCAGCCAACAGCCAGCAGCCAGCTTCAAGCTGCAAGCTGCAAGCCGCAAGCAAACAGCCGAGAGCCGATAGCTAACGGCCAACAACGAGCTTCAAGCTGTAAGTTTCAAGGGGCAAGCCAACAGCCGAGAGCTAACAGCCAGCTTCAAGCTGCAAGTTTCAAGCTACAAGCCAACAGCCGGGAGCTAACGGCCAACAACGAGCTTCAAGCTGTAAGTTTCAAGGGGCAAGCCAACAGCTAACAACGAGCTTCAAGCTGCAAGTTTCAAGCTGCAAGCAAACAGCCAACAGCCAGCTTCAAGCTGCAAGTTTCAAGCTGCAAGCAAACAGCCAGCAGCCAGCAACGAGCTTCAAGCTGCAAGTTTCAAGCTGCAAGCAAACAGCCAACAGCCAGCTTCAAGCTGCAAGTTTCAAGATGCAAGCAAACAGCCAGCAGCCGAGAGCCAACAGCCAGCTTCAAGCTGCAAGTTTCAAGCTGCAAGCAAACAGCCAGCAGCCGAGAGCCAACAGCCAGCTTCAAGCTGCAAGTTTCAAGCTGCAAGCAAACAGCCAGCAGCCAGCAAATTGGATAGTTGGTATCTATTGGCCAGTAGACGGACACCAAGTGTTTTTTAAATAAAGGTTGCTCTGGTTCAACCTGACAGGACGAATAAAGTACTTATAGTACAAGAGCGCCCTTTGACAGGCTCAGGGTAAACTGCTAGCGATTAAATCGGGACTATTGAAATACTGCCTGTGAACCGAGCGTGGCAACGATGCTTCATGCGTGCTCTGCCGCCTGGCCCATAAAACTTATTTTTCTTTCTTCTGCCTTTCGCTTTTTACCTTTTTAATTTTTAATTTTTAATTTTTACTTAACCTACTTTTTCTTTATTTCATCTATCGCTCCAATCATATAGAAAGCGCTTTCGGGATAGTCTTTAAATTCATCGGTTAAAATGCGTTCGCAACCATCCAGGGCGTCGTTAAGGTTTACTTGTGTTCCTTTAATACCGCTAAATTGTTCGGTGGTATAAAAGGGTTGTGTTAAAAAGCGCTCAATACGCCTTGCACGGTTTACTACGTTGCGGTCGTGTACCGATAATTGTTCCATACCCAGCATGCTAATAATGTCCTTCAGGGCCTCGTACTGTGCCAGTGTTTGCCGTATTTTTTGTGATAGGTTGTAATGCCTTTCGCCAATAATACCAGGTGTTGTCATTTTTGAATTTGACTGTAACAAATCAATAGAAGGATACAACCCCTCGCTGGCTTTTTTTCGCGACAAGGCAATGGAAGCCGACAGGTGCGAGAAGGTATGTACGGCCGCCGGATCGGTAAGGTCGTCCGCAGGCACATATACCGCCTGTATGGAAGTGATGGCGCCGGTGGTGGTATAGGCAATGCGCTCTTCCAGTTCCGAAAGTTCGGTGCCCATGGTAGGCTGGTAGCCAAGCCGCGAGGGCATTTGCCCCATCAGTCCCGATACCTCCATGCCTGCTTGTATAAACCTAAAAATATTATCGATCAACAACAACACATCTCGGTGTTCCTCATCGCGAAAGTATTCGGCCATAGTTAATGCCGCATGGCCCACCCTAAAGCGTGCACCGGGTGGTTCGTTCATTTGCCCAAAAATCATCACCATATCTTTTAGTAGATCTGCATCTTTCATGGCGTTGTATAGTTCATTGCCTTCGCGGCAACGTTCGCCTATACCGCAAAACATGCTAACGCCTTTGTTATTGCCCACCATGTTGTGGATCATTTCGGTAAGCAGCACTGTTTTGCCAACACCCGCGCCACCAAACAAGCCGGCTTTGCCGCCACGTTCCAACGGTATCAACACATCTATGGCTTTAATGCCTGTTACAAATACTTCCGATTTGGTTGAGCGACTTGCCAGCGATGGTGGTGGTTGGTGCACCTTACGTTGTTGCATATTTTGCAAAGGCTTACCATGGTCAATGGTATTGCCAAATACATCGAACATGCGTCCTAAAATTTCATTTCCCACAGGAACGGTCAACTCTGTAAAGTTGGATTGCACCACCATACCACGCGCCAAACCCTGCGTTGGATTTAATGCAATGCCCCGCACGGTATGTTCGTCAAGTTGGGCCAACACTTCTATTGATATTTCTTTATTTTTTCCGGTATGCAGTAAGGTAAATACTGGGGGTAAATTATTGGAAAACCGTACATCAACAACACTTCCCCGCACAGAAACAATATTGCCTTCGTGTACTTTTTCGTCGGTATTTTTTGTGGTTATGGTCATGTACTACGGTTCAATAATCACTTTCATTACATTCTCTTTGCCGGCATTGCCAAACACTTCGTAAGCGTTCATGATGTCATCTAATTTAAAATGGTGGGTGATCAGTTGCTTAGGTTCCAACTTGCCTGACGATACCGTTTTTAACAACATGGGCGTAGTGTTTGTATTTACCAATCCCATAGTGATAGTGATGTTTTGTATCCAAAGGTTTTGAATTTGCAGATCGACAGGTTTGCCGTGAACACCAACGTTGGCAAGGTGACCGCCGGGGCGTACTATCTTTTGGCAGATATCAAATGTTTCAGGAAAGCCAACCGCTTCTATCGCCACGTCAACACCATCTTTTGTTTCTGCCAGCAGTCTTTTCACTGCATCCTCCTTGCCTGAATTAATGGTATGTGTTGCCCCTAATTTAATGGCCATTTCCAGCCGGTTTTCGTCCAGGTCTATCATATAAATTTTGGCGGGCGAATAGAATTGCGCCGTCAATAAGGCAGCCATACCAACAGGCCCGGCGCCCACAATGGCAACGGTATCGCCGGGCTGAACCTGCCCTGCTATTACGCCTATTTCTAAACCGGTGGGGAGTATGTCGCTCAGCATCACCAGGGCTTCTTCATCGGCATTCGGTGGAATTAAATAAAGGCTATTATCAGCATGAGGAATACGCACAAACTCAGCCTGTGTACCATTGATTAGATGGCCCAATATCCAGCCGCCATCAATACAATGCGAATACAATTGTTTTTTACAGTACTCACAGGTTCCATCGGCCGTAATGCAGGAAATGATCACACGATCGCCCTTTTTAAAATTAGTGACCGACGAGCCTACTTCTTCAATAATGCCAACACCCTCGTGGCCCAGGGTAGTACCTGGTTTT
>JBBRUR010000099.1:0-18344 GCA_038247635.1 Chitinophagales bacterium | reverse complement strand
GTTAAAGTAAGTGTGTTAGCGCCGGGCTGTTTTTCAATACTTAAAATAACTGCGGGCTTACCATTCAATGAACCATCGCCCCGTTTTATTGGGCCACCAAATTTCAGCTCAGCTACCTGTTTTAAAAGTACAGGTGCATTGCCTTTATCCGTTACAACAGTATTGGATAAATCCTCTAATGTATTGGCCCTCGCAATATTTCTTATCAATACTTCCGTTCCTTTTCTATCATCTACAAAACCACCGGTGGTGTTGATATTGGTCAACTGCAACGCATCGTCTATTTCATTAATAGAAATATTAAACTGACGCATTTTTTCCGGACTTATCAATACCTGGTACTGTAGTTTTTCGCCGCCAATGGGTACTACCTGGCTTACACCTTTAATACTCATCAATCTTCTGCGAATGGTAAAATCGCTCAACGTTCGTATGTCTGCAGCCGACGTGGTGTCAGCCGTTACAGCTATCATCATAAACTGTCCCATTACCGAACTGATAGGGGCCATTACAGGTACGATTTTATTGGGTAATAGAACGGTTTGTAATTTCTCCGCTGTCAATTGCCGTGCCCGGTAAACATCGGTACTCCATTCAAATTCTACAAATACCAATCCCAATCCCGGGCTGGCAACCGAACGTACCACTTCCACACCCGGTGCACCATTCAACGATGTTTCAACTGGCAGCGTTACCTGTGCTTCAATTTCTTCGGGAGCCATACCATTGGCTTCCAAAAAAATAGTTACCCTCGGCCTGTTTAAATCAGGCAGTACATCCACCGGCAAATTGATTAAAGTAAATACACCATACACCATTACCAATGCAGCACTAGCTACTACAAACAACCGGTTGCGAAGCGAAAATTGAATGAGTTTATTAAGCATAGTTATCTTTTATAAGTAGCAGTTGCCCCAGGCAATTGGCAAGAAATTATATTGACATTAGGCACAGGCAGTTGAAGGAGAAGTTAAAAATGGTGTGAATAAGCTCCATTACTGCTGGTAAAAATTTTAATGTCTATTGTTATTGCCTGCGTTTACATGCCTGCTAGCCATGCATTAAATTCCTTGATCTCTTTGTTTTGGTCGTCGATAATTTTATTGGCTAATTTTTTAAGTTCGAGGGATGTGCCATGTGAAATCTGATCTTCTGCCATGGTTACTGCACTTTCATGATGGGGTATCATAATGATTACAAAATCTTTATCTGCATTGCCCGACATTTTCATCGCTTTCATTTTATCCATCATTTCGTTCATGGTTGCCATAAGTTCAGTATGGTCTCCTGTTCTATGGCTGGCGTTTAAGGGTTCTTCCGTTTCAGCAGGTTTGTAATTTGCTACTATTGTCTTCAGTTCTTCAATTTCCTTTTTTTGGGTGTCAATAATGTTTTGGGCTATGGCTTGTATTTTATTGTCCTTGCCATTTGGAAGATAGTCCTGTGCCATATCAATTGCACTTTGGTGATGGGGTATCATGATAGTAGCAAAGTCAATATCAAAATTACCTGTCATCTTAATTACATTCATATTAGCCATCATGGTAATCATTGATTTGGGCATTTCATTACTCAAATTTTTCATTTCCATGTTATCCGTGTGGTCCATATTTGCCATACTGGTATCCGCCTCAGTAGCAACTGAGTTACTATTGTTGTTTTTGCATGACTGTAAAAAGATGCCGGCAGTAATGATGGTAACGGTAATAAGAATTGTACTTTTCATAATTTGCAATTTTAATACTTATAAAAATTGATTGTTGATTACAGTTTTACCCGGTGTTACCTGCTTTTATAGAAATGCAGCTACCAAACATGCAGCAGGCGCGTGGCTCTTTCTTACTATTTGCGGCAGCATGGGGCAGGTATTAATGTTTTGGGTTTAGATGTTTAAATAGTTATTTCTTAGTGCGTAAATTAAATTCAATCCGAAGCAGCTCCCATACAATTGCAATTCTTCCGTTACCATTATTGCTATCTTCAATAAAATATTGTAAGCGCTCTGTTAATTTTTTTTGTTGTATTGGCTTCACTTTTATTCTAACTACATCTTCTGTTTCCAAATAGTCGTCCGTTAAGTGTTGTTCCCAGTTTTTATTTATGATGATGGTCCATTCTTTTTTACCTGGAATACTGAAAATGGCATACTTACCTGGGGCAATAGCAGTACCTGCTATCACAATTTCCCTGTCAATTTCCATAGATGTTGCACTGTGTGCCCCCGTAACCCACACATCATTGTAGGTTACTAAACCTCCCCATATAGTTCTGCCCCGTACTGCCGGCGAGTGATAGTTGATAGTTATACTGGCGTCACCAATTTTGCCAATTGCAGCAGATTTTATACTGCGTTTGATGGTATCACCTTTAATATTCGGATTGTAGCTGACTTCTTCCACTTTTTTTTCGTTTTGCGCCTTCGTTATTGTTGTTGCAATGCAAAAAAAGGCAAGCATTAAGATAGTTTTATTGATTTGCATACTTGTTTGGTTATTTGTTAAATAGGGCTTGAAAAGTAAAAGCCCGCACGGCAGAACTCTCCACCAAAATGAATTTCTCAGGCTGGCGTTCGGACGGGAGTGCTATCCGCCGGGGCGGACATGCTGCAAGAGTGCTCAGTTACAATACATTCTGACAGGTTTCAAAAAACATCGCCTCCTTTTTGTTTTATTTTTATTGTTTCATATCCGTCATATTATCATGTTTCATGTCTTTCATGTCTTTCATGTTGGCAGCGGTACCCTCAGCTACATTAAAAACAAAATCGCTGGTATACACCTTTCCTTTTGATTGATATTGGATCCATCCACGATAAACGCCTGGTTTATCAAAGGTGGTATGCAAGTCAAACTTGCCGCCTTCTACGCTTGGATGTACATGCAAATATTTTTTGTCTTCAAGGCTTACTACTACCATGTGGGCTTTTGCACCCAGGTAATCTTCTAAAGTATTTACATCCACGTCCTTCCCGTTTAGCATTGTTACACCGCTAATGTGCATTGGCATATTGGTTAAAAATTTGCCGTACTCGGGCGTAAGTTTCACCGTAAAGCCATCACCACCATCACCGGTTAATTTATCAGAACCATATTTTTTTACAGCAGGTGCCGTTCCGGAAACTGCTACATTTAAAACATCCACGGTGTGGTTGCCACCACTTGGTTTGTAGTCGGCAAATAATATGTACTTACCTGGGGCAGGAAATTTTTCTTTAACGATGTATGATCCATCGGCAGTCAGTTCCGGATGGATGTGATTGAACCAGCTTAAATCTTCACTCACTACAATGAGGTGTATTTTTTTTGTATGTTCAACATCCAAAGCAACCTGTTCTGTACTATTAGCTTTTTTCTTGGGTATCATTATTAAATTAACTTCCTCATTTGGTTTTACCGCGGCAGGGTTGGTACTAAACTGCATTGCTACGTCGCTGGGTGCAGCTGCGTTATCATTGTGTTCCAACATCATTCCGCACTTGGGGCAGGTATCACCTTCTTTACCTGTTATTTCGGGGTGCATAGGGCAGGCAAATACGTGGTCGGCGCTGTGTGCTACTTCTGTATTGGCAGAATCCATATCAGCTGTTTTGTTTTCAACACCATTATTATTACACGCGGTCAAAAAAGTAATTGCACCAGTTGCAATAACAGCCATTAAAAATTTTACTATTTGTTTCATTGTTATTATTTTTTTAATTTAATTAATTAATGATGATTTTGCCCTTTACGTTGGGTATTTGTTTTTGCTACTTCTACTTTTTTCAAATTCATATTACATTCAGGACATTTGCCGGCTTTATCATACGTTTTATTACCCTCGCATTTCATGTTGCATTGATACATTGCACCCATTGCAGGTTTTTCGGCTACCGCTTTTAAATCCATATTGCACGTGGGGCACTTACCTGCCTTTTCATAGGTTTTATAACCTTCACATTTCATTGGGCATTGATAAGCCAACGTATGTTGATGTTTTGCTGTAGTGTCTTTTTTTGTTTGAGCATTTACTGTGGTTATACAAAAAAAGCTGAGGATTGCCAAAAAGGCCATTTTTAAATGTTTCATTGCTTCGTTTTTAATTTTCCTAAAATTTTATTGGTTTAGATAAATTGTTTTCATTTGATAAACTCCAGTTGTAACAATTTTTTCGCCTGCTTCAATACCTTTAACAATAGCGGTATATTTTCCATTAAAAGCTCCTTTGCCTATGTAACTAATACTGTACTGCTCTGCTTTATCTTTTATAAATAGTACCGGTTTGCCATTCACTTCTGCAATAGCCTCTGTGGGTACTACAACCTGTGTAGAAACGTTTTTGGATGATAGATAGAGATTAATACCTTCGCCAATTTTAAATTGCCCTTTAGGATTTATAATTTCAAAAATTATTTTCTGCGACTGATTGGCGGCATTAACTTCCTGTGCTGAAGACACTAATTTCAATTGATATAGCGTTGTATCATTTTTGTTATTCGAGGAAGTAGTAATACTCTTCAATTCTTTTAATTGATTGGCATCGGTTGTAAATGACTGTGCTTCCACATATACTTTATTAAGATTGGTAACTTCCATTAAAGTTTCACCACTGTTAATAAACGAACCGACAGAATAATTATAGTTGCCTACTATTCCGGTAATAGGCGAAACGAGGTAAAAGTATTTTGCACCCTGCACTTTTTGCAAAGGGATATTTTGATACAAAGCACGATTTTTTTCTGCCTGGTCTAATCGTGCTTTAGCCTCGGTAATATCTTTTTTGGCAGCAATATCTTCTATCTTCATCAACCGGTCATATTGAATTTTTGCCGCGGTGTATTGCGCTTCCACTTCATTGCGTTTTGCTTTCCAGTCGCTGTTTTGTGCAATAATACTTGATTGAGTACCTGCATCAATGGTTTGCTCCACCACTGCAATTACCTGCCCTGAACCTACTGTTTGCCCGGGTGTTGCCTTTAACGAAATTATTTTACCTGTTTGTGGTGATTGTATTACAGCCCTGCTTTGTGGCGATGCAACAACGGTAGCTAATACCTGTGTTGATTGATTAAAATCGCCTGTTTTAATGTTTTGGGTAAGGATGTTAAAAAGAAATTGGGTTTCTTTCTCAACCATAAATGTACCAGATAGTGTACCACCTTTTCTTACTCCGGTACCATGGTCTTTCCCATCGTGTGCCAGTGCGGTGTTAAAAGTGGAAGTGGGCAGGAAGCAGTACACAATAATCATAGCTACCGCTACTTTTTTATTTGTTTTTTTCATTATAAAAAACATTAGTAGCATACCCGCCAGTAAACTGATAATGATATATAAAATGGTGCTTTGATACCAATGATTTGTAATTAGGGTTTCATCATGAATTATTGCCAGTTCTTTTCCAATTTCAATATCCTTTACCAAAATTAAATCGGGTCCTAATGTGGAGTTGATTTTAACGGTAAGGTTGTAAGCTCTCTTTTCTGGAAATATTCCTTTTACTTCATAAATGCCTTTATCGATTTGTTTGACCGTCAATTTTATATTTGGGTTATTACCAACAGTAATTTGTACTGTAGCACTATCGATGGCGGCATTTGTATAAAAATTACTGGCGTATAACTGTAGCAATGCTTCTTTACCAGCTAATAGAGGTTGGTATTTCAACAACAATTCATACATATCCGAAGCTGCTTCACTGCTAAAATAAGCGGCGGGCTTGCTAGTAGCGTTTTTTTCATTACCGTGTTTTTCGCCATCATGTGCAAACAGCGTTAGGGGTATTAGTAATAAAATTAAAAATGTGCGTATCATATTGTCCCGGTTAAATATTTTATTGATAGTATACTTTGATTGTAATTCCTGATAGCTTCCAGGTATTTCAACTGTATTGAATAGGCATCTTTTATGTTTCGCAGGTAGTTGACGTAGTCAATCTCGCCAATATTAAAAAAACGTTTAGCCGTATTTATAATTTCATTGGCTTTTGTTAATCCGGTAATCTGATAATATTGTAAGGATTGGAAATTTGCATCTAATTCATTTTGGGCTTGTAACAGTTTAATTGATAGTTGTTGTTGAAGCCCATCTGTGCTTTGTTTTGCAATATCAAGCCCTGTTTTAGCCGCACTAATGTTGCTTCTATATTGCCAAAACCAAACAGGCACAGTAATGCCAAAACGGAAACGGTTACCAATCGGTGTATTTCTATCCCCCTGGTTAAAATATCCAAATGCCAAACGAGGCAGAGATTTATTCTTTTGCAGTTCTACATTTTTCTGCTCAATACTTTCTGTTTGTTTATATAACTGTAATAAGGGATTAGATACTAGTAATGCACTATCCTCTTCTACAGGCGGATAATCAGCTAACTGAGTGGTTAAAGGGACAGCGTTAAAGGCACCGGGTAGGCCTGTCAGGAACTGTAATTGATTTTGGAGATACCGGAAGCTGATTTTTGATTGTATATATTGATTATGTATTTCGCCATACTGTGTTTCTGTAAATACCTTTTGCAGGTAATCAATTTGTCCGGCATCAAACTGGCGGCCTGCAGATATGCTAATACCCTGGTATACGGTGTCCTGAATGTATAATTGCTTTTGTAAGGTGTCAGTAAATTGTAGCAATAGGTACAGTTGCTTTACCTGGTATTTTACTTCAGCCTCGGTTAAATTCTTTTCTTTTTTTGCCAAACCAATACGTTGCTTTTGCAATTGATATTGTTTACTGTAAACCGTGGGAAACTCTATTGATTGGGTTATACTCCCGGTATAAAAGTTTCCCGTAGGGCTCTCTACAAATAGTTCAGGATTAGGAAGGTTGATGCTGCTTTTAAGCAACTGCTTTTGCTGCTTAATACCTAAATCGGATACTGAAATATTTTTACTGTTTTTCACAGCCATGCTAACTGCATCGGCCTCTGTAATTTGCCTTTGACAAAAAGATGTAACAGACAATGACAGGCCGATAAAACCTAACGCACTACGTATAAACATAACAAATTTGATTACAATAACTGATTTACACAATTTGGCACTGTACAAATTGTCATTAGTCCGATGGGCAGAAGCCATCGAACACAGTTACAATAATCAAACCTGCAACTTCTGGATTGATATAAGTATGTCGGGGGGTGGAGGATAAAAAAATCTTATAATACTTTTTTGAAGAAAAGCCGTTGTAAGATTATATAAAGTTATTTCAGCATACGCGCTAACTATTGCCAAATAAACAGGGGCAATCACTATTGTTTTAATCGTTAGAATTTTTTCCGCATTTTGAAACTTAACCACTACGTCGTTACAGCAATCATCTTTTTCCTGGGACTTCTCTTCCTCATGTTTAACTGTATGTGCTTTATTAGTGTGCACGTGGTTTTTGCCATCTGCATGTATATGAGCAGGAGGTTTTATATTTTGCTTTTCATCGTTATGCTTGTTGTTAAAGTCCATACCCGTACTTAAAGCACATGCAAAACCTATAATAGTATTCAAAGAGAATAATATTAAAAGCAGCGCCGCTTTAAGTTGTATAGATTTTTTTTCTTTCATTTACTGTTTTGTAAAAGTAGGGCAATTGGTGTAAACACCGCACATGCTAATGCAAAGAGATAAGTAGGGCTTATTTAAAAGGTTACACAAATTTTAGAATTAGTTACGGAATTATGAGATTTACTGCCTTTTAATGATTTTACAAACATCATATTTCAGGTACTACTTTTCATTTCCAATTTCTTTGGCAAGCAAGCCAAAAGATACGTAGCGAAAGGTGTAAAATGTAATAATGGACTTATTATCTGACAGTGAAACACCACAAATTTTCTTGCTTAAACAACACGGATGTTAGCTTAGTGGTAATGTCGTCATTGGGTTTTTGGTATTTACAACGCAGACTTTCAGTGACGGGAAACATTCGTTATTTACCATTTTTTCTAAAAGTGTTGACCAGGTAGGCATGTCGCCACAATGTGTGATCAGCACTTTGCTGCGGTGAGGGAGGGATTCGATCCGCCGAGGCGCAACAGTTTAACCCAACTCAATTTGCTGCGGTGAGGGAGGGATTCGACCCGACGCGGCCGAACAGCTTATCGTACCACACTTTTCTGCCCCAGACGGCAGATCATTAAACCTTACGCAAATTTATGGGCGCAAAAAAATTTTTCAAAATGAAGGGTTTATCATTTGTTGGGGCGGCAAGATTCAAACTTGCGACCTTCCCGACTTTCCGTCGGGACGCTATTACCGGGCTTTGCTACGCCCCGAACTTATTATCTTCTTTTTATTAACCCAACTTACCTTGCTGCGGTAAGGGAGGAATTCGATCCGCCGAGGCGCAACAGTTTAACCCAATTTCCTTTGCTGCCGCAGATGCTAGATTAAAATATTATATGCAAATTTTGTACATAAAAAAACCCTCCAAAATGCAGGGTTGATTATTTGTCGGGGCGGCAAGATTCGAACTTGCGACCTCCTGCTCCCAAAGCAGGCGCGATAACCGGGCTACGCTACGCCCCGAACTGGTTATCTTCTTTTTATTAACACAACTCACCTTGCTGCGGTAAGGGAAAAATTCGATCCGCAGTGGCAGAACAGTTTAACCCAACTCACTTTGCTGCGGTGAGGGAGGGATTCGAACCCTCGGTACAGTTTAACCCGTACGACGGTTTAGCAAACCGTTCCTTTCGGCCACTCAGGCACCTCACCATCCTTTTTTTAGGGGTGGCAAAAATAAGGTTAATTACATTTACTAACCAAATCAGTTTTTCTTTTTTATTCTCTTTACATAAATATGCTTTTTCAATATGCCTTTTTTAAAATCTAATTTGGCCACGCTCGTAAAACACCTTGCTAACAGGTACGCGTCAAATCCTAATGGTAAACGCATTCACGAGGCGCTCGACCATTTAAGAAACGAAATTTTAAAAGGAAATACTAAAAAAGGGGTGGTAAAACATTTCTCAACCCAAACCGACCGTTTTATAATTTTTTCGGACCAGCACAAAGGTGCCAAAAATGGTGCAGACGATTTTGCCGGCGCAGAGGCCTGCTATCTGGCAGCGCTGGACCACTATAACAATAACAACTACCATTTTATAAGCCTTGGCGATTGCGAGGAATTATGGGAAAACTCACTGGCGGCTGTAATTGAACATAACCAGCCATCGTTTATAAAAGAACGTTTGTTTGTAGAAAAGGGCGCCTTTACTAAAGTGTTTGGTAACCACGATTTGTATTGGGACAATGCACTAACGGCAAAGGCGGATCTAAAAGGTATTTACGGTACGGAGGTGCCCATTTTTGAAGGCGCCATATTGCAAACAACCATTAATGGTCACTCCGTTCAAATTTTTTTAACTCATGGCCACCAGGGCGACCTTGTGAGCGATGGTAATGCCCTCAGCAAATGGTTTGTAAGCAATGTATGGGCAAAAATACAGGCCTATCTAAAAATAAACCCTAATACACCAGCCTACGACGACCAATTAAAAAGTGAACATAACAGGCTAATGTATGAATGGAGCGCGGAGCAATCAAATTTGTTGCTGATAACCGGGCATACACATCAACCGGTGTTTGAATCGCTTACGCATCTTGAGCGTATATACCGTACCCTCGAAAATGCAAGACTTTTAAAAGATGCGGCCACCATAGTTAAATTGGAGGCAGAAATAAGCAAAAGGATAAGGAGAAATGGAATGGCTCCTGATTTTACAAAATACCAGCCTGTTTATTTTAATACCGGTTGTTGCTGTTTTGAAGACGGTGATATTACCGGGCTGGAAATTGCAGCCGGCCGTATTAAACTAATTAAATGGCATTGTGGTGCGGAAACTCCGGTAAGGGTTGTGTTGGAAGATAATACCCTCGAAAATTGTATGGCTATAAGTATGTTTAAATAATTGTATTGAATATACCGGGTTTTATAACCGGTGTAGAATGTTTTTATATGTAGCACACCTGTACTACAACACCTGTTGCGACGTAAACTGAAACGATAATGATAAATTAATAAACGTGTACATTTTACACAATATTCTACTGCAACTTTGCATTTTAAACAACACAGATAAAAATGAAATGTAAATTTTTTCTTTCTTTCATAGCAATTTTTGCTATAGTTATGGTTACGTTTGCCCAGGAAACAACTGCAGAAATTCAGGGTACTGTACTTGATAAAAATGGTACAAAACTGGCTGGCGCTACCGTTGTAGCCAAACACATTCCAACCGGTACCGTTTATACAACTACCACACGAAAGGATGGTTTGTACAACCTGGCCAACCTTAGGGTTGGCGGACCTTACGAAATTACCACCAGCTATGTTGGCTTCGTTTCGGAAAAGCTTGATGGAATTAATTTGTTATTAGGCCAAACCTTTAATGCAGCATTTGCTTTAAATGCAGAAACAAAGCAACTAAAGGAAGTAGTTGTGACCACTTCGCGTAACGACAAGGTATTTAACAACAATCATAATGGTAGCCAGGAAATTATAAACCGTTCCCAAATTGAGCGTCTGCCAACAATCAACAGAAGCTTACAGGATTTTACTAAATTAACTCCTTCGTCAAACGGACAAAGTTTTGGAGGCAGAAGCAGCCAATACAACAACGTTACGGTTGACGGCGCCAACTTCAACAATGTTTTTGGTTTAGCTTCAACTTTGGGTGGACAAACAAATTCGCAGCCAATAAGTCTTGATGCAATAGAACAAATACAAGTTAATCTGTCGCCGTACGATGTTAAGCAAGGTGGCTTTTCTGGTGCCGGTATAAATTCGGTTACCCGCAGCGGAAGCAACCAATTTAAAGGTTCTGTGTATACCTACATACGTAGTCCCAATTTGCAGGGGTACAAGGTTGCTACTGCTACCGTACCCAAACCGAGTTTCGACTATAATTTAAGGGGCGCCACTATAGGTGGACCAATCATCAAAAACAAATTATTCTTTTTTATAAGTGGAGAGCAAGAGAGAGTAACCCAGCCAGCAACTTCATTGGTAGCCAACAAACCAGGGCAAACAGCCGTGCCCGGCGTTATTTCGCAGGCGGTAGCCGATACGCTTGATGCGTTGAAGAGCTTTTTGATGGATAAATACAATTACAATCCGGGCGAATACCAAAATTATAATTATCGCACACAAAGCGATAAGTTGACGGTGAGACTGGATTTTAACATTAATTCAAAGAATACATTAATCTTAAAATACAATTACCTCAAAAGCTTACGCGATGTGGCTGCCAGTAATAGTGGTGCTGTGGGATCGCGCCAGCCGAGTAATACTGGTTTGCCATTTAGCGGTAGCGGTTATACCATTAATAACAATTTTAATATTGTAATTGCCGAGCTTAATACCCGCATAAGCAATAAGGCTAATAATAAATTACAGGTTGGTTATACAGCCCTCAGAGATTTCCGGTCGAGCCAGGGAAGCGGCGATTTTCCTTTAGTTGATATATTAAATGGTACAGGCCAAACATATACAGCTTTCGGTTACGAACCATTTACCTATAACAACCTGCTTAATACAAACATTCTTCAAATTTCAGACATTTTTACCACTTATGCAGGTAAGCATGAACTAACATTTGGAACACAAAACTATAAGAAGACCTTTAAAAATGGCTTTGCACCCAATTACGAAGGTGCCTTTATATTTAACAGCCTTACCGATTTTTATAACAGCGCCAATAACGGTGCTGCCAATGCAAGAAATTATGCTGTTCAATATTCGCTTACAAAAGATGGCTCTTTTCCTTTTGCCAATATTGGTGCTTTAGAGCTTGGCTTTTTTGCCCAGGATAAATTTCGTATTAAACAAAATTTTACCCTTACCTATGGATTTAGAATAGATGCGCCAATTTTTGAAGACAAATTTACTGTTAACCCTAACGTGCCGGCGTTGGTTTTTAGAGATGGTAAAAGTTACGATGTTGGCCAAAAGCCAGCTACCAACCTGCTAATTTCTCCACGTATTGGATTTAATTGGGATGTATTTAACAACAGCAAAACGCAGGTGCGTGGTGGCATTGGGTCGTTCTCTGGTCCTCCTCCGTTTGTTTGGATCAGTAACCAGGCCAGCAACAATGGTGTACAGTTTGGTTCAATATTTAATACCGTTAATCCTGCTACCAATCAACCTTATGTTTTTAGTGCCGATATTAATACCTACCGTCCAACAGGCGGTGCAAACACATCGTACAACCTGGTGGTGACCGATAAAAATTTTAAATATCCGCAGGTATTAAAAGCCAGTATTGCGGTAGACCAGAAACTACCCTTTGGTTTAATCTTAACCAGCGAATTCATGTATTCGAAAGATTTGTATGCAGTAAATTTTGAAAACGTAAACTTACCAACTACCGGTACTACTTTAACTGGTTCTGATAACAGAACCAGGTTTTCAAGCAGCCGTATTTATGGAAGTATTCCTGCTGCGCAGGGTGGAAACACAGTTAGCAGTCCAAATATTTCAAATGCAATACTTCTTAAAAATTATAGCAATAAAGGTCATTCATCTGTGCTTACATTTCAATTACAAAAGTCTACGCCTAAGTTTTTTGGTAGTGTTGCGTATACTTATAGCAACGTAAAAAGTTTAAACGATGGTGGTTCCATTTCAGCCAGTAACTGGCGTGACAGACCGGTGAGTAACGACCCCAATGCAGCCGAACTTGGATTCGCAAACTTTTACCAGCCCTATAGGGTTATTGCCCAGGCCAGCTATCGATTTACATACGGTAAAAATTATGCAACTTCAGTGGGCTTTATATTTGAAGCCGCGCCAAATGGGGCAGGATCTTATACTTATAGCGGTGATGTAAACAACGACGGTACCGGCGGCAACAATGATCTTATTTATATTCCAAAAAATCAGAATGATATAGTATTGGTGCCTGTCAATACCGGTGGTGGAACAATTAGTGATACCAGAACGCCCGGTCAAATTTGGGGGCAGTTAAATAATTTTATAAATCAGGATGATTATTTAAACAGCCATCGCGGACAAGTTGCTGAGCGTAATGCAGTGGTTCAGCCTGTTTTCAAACATCTTGACTTAAATATAACGCAGGATATTTACCTGCAGACGGGCAAAAGCAAACACACGCTTAGAATTTCTTTTGACATGATCAATTTTGGTAATTTTTTAAATAGAAACTGGGGTATAGCCAAAAACTTTGCTACCCCCTTTAACTCAAGCCAAAACGCAGCTAGTTTTCTAAAATACGAGGGCCTAGTAACCAATCCAGCCGATCCAAATGTTGGCAAACCACGGTACTCGTTTATTTACCAGGATGCTGCAAACCAAATACCATTTACCAGCAGCTTCCAAAACAGCACCAGCTTGTTTAGTCGTTGGCAGGGGCAATTGGGTATCAGATATATTTTCAATTAACAATAATTATCCGCTATGGTAATACTTAATGCTGAATATTAAATTATTAAAAAAAGGCTTAATAAAATTACCAACAGTTTAAGAGGGCGTCCTCAATGGTCAAAGAGGCAGGCTGCAACGACTATTGAAAACTGCTATAAGGCCCGGTTTCAAAATAGCAGTAACAGATTGCGGATAGTCGTTCAATTTACCTGATTTATTTACCATTTTATAAGCCGTTATGTAAACCTGCATAACGGCTTTTTTAACCATTTTAATTATTCTCTAAAAAATATACACTCAATAAGTTGAGCCTTTTACTACAATTTGGCGAATAGTATAACGCTAAAAATACCCATACTTCTTCTAAACTCTAAAGTAACTTGTTACCTTCATGTGGCAGGGCCAACGGTGTTTACCAGTTTTTAATGAAGAACTTTTAAAAAGCTATGAACCAATACGATTACATTATTGCAGGAGCAGGTGGTGCAGGCTTAAGCTTGTTGATGCATTTAATGCAACACGATAGCTTTGGCACCAAAAAGATATTAGTGGTGGATAAGGAGCCTAAAACAAAAAACGACAGGACGTGGTGTTTTTGGGAAGAAAAGGCTGGCTTATTTGAACCGGTAGTTCACCATAGCTGGCCGCAGGTGCAGTTCAAATCAAGGTATTATTCGGCTGTGCTTGATCTTGATCCTTACCGCTATAAAATGATACGTGGCATTGATTTTTACAATTATGTAATGGAACATGCGGCAAAGCACCCCAATGTTTCGTTTATATATGGCCAGGTTACCGCCATAGCCAACGAGGTAAATAAAGCGGCTGTTATTATAAACGGGCAAAAGCTACTTGCCACTTACGTTTTTAACAGCATACTGTTTCAAAAGCCTACAATACCTCCCGGTAACTATATGTTATTTCAGCATTTTAAAGGTTGGCTTATAGAAACCCGCGAGCCGGTGTTTACGCCTTCGGCAGCCACCCTTATGGATTTTAACGTTAGCCAGCAACTGGGCACCACCTTTGTGTATGTATTACCCCTGTCAAAAACAAAAGCGTTGGTTGAATACACACTGTTTACAAAAAGTTTGTTGCACGATAACGCTTATAACCTCGCACTTCAGCAATATATTAAGGAGTATCTTAACATTGATGAGTACCAGGTAACCGACGATGAATATGGGGTAATACCTATGACCAATATAAATTTTGAGCGTGGCCAGGGCAACATTGTTAACATTGGTACTGCAGGCGGCCAAACAAAGGCCAGCAGCGGGTACACTTTTCAGTTTATGCAAAAGCAAAGCAGGCAAATAGTGCAGGCATTGCTTAATAACCAGCACCCGCTGGGTAAAACCGGTTTTTTGCACAAAAGGTTCCATTTTTACGATAGTACCCTGCTAAACATATTATATCATCAAAAACAGGGCGGCGATAAAATTTTTTCTGATCTTTTTAGAAATAATAAGGCCGAAACCGTATTTAGGTTTTTGGATAATGAAAGCACCATGGCCGACGAATTAAAAATTATAACCAGCGTTTCTGCAGGTGTGTTTGTAAAAGCAGCCATGCAGGAAATTTTTAAATAAAAAGCGAGTAGCCGATGCACAAAATTGTTACCATTACCCTTAATCCGTCAATTGATAAAAGTACCCGTGTAAAGGCCATAATGCCCGAGAAAAAACTGAGGTGCGAGCCGCCAAAGTTTGAGCCGGGTGGTGGAGGGGTAAATGTATCGCGGGCTATAAAAAAGCTGGGCGGCCACTCCTCGGCCATTTATTTTGCCGGTGGCTACAGTGGCGAGTTTTTCCGGTCACTGCTCGACCTTGAAAATATTTCCTCCATTGTAGTGCCTATACAGGAGTATACCAGGGAAAATATGATTGTGGTAGATGAATCGAACAACCTTCAGTATCGGTTTGGAATGCCTGGTCCACACGTAAGCGAACTTGAAATTGAACGATTTTTTGACCTTTTTAATGAAATAGAAGGTGCTGAGTATGTAATAGCCAGCGGTAGCTTGCCCATGGGCATTAAAGACAGTTTTTTTGGTCGGTTGGCGTACCTTTGTCACAACATACATGCTAAACTTATAGTTGATACATCGGGAGAGCCGCTACGAAAAGCTATAAACGAAGGGGTATATATGATTAAGCCCAACCTGGGCGAATTAAGCATGTTAAACGGAGTAGATGATTTAAACGACAATGATATTGTTGATGCTGCGCGAAACATTATTAAGCGAAACGGGGCCGAAGTAATTGTAGTATCAATGGGGCCAGCGGGTGCTGTACTCGTTACTGCAAATGAAGTAATTAATTCTATTGCACCCACCGTACACAAAAAAAGTACTGTTGGTGCAGGCGACACTATGCTGGCAGGTATAGTTTTAGCCCTGTCGCAAGGGCTAAACTGGAAAGAAATTTTACACTACGGTGTAGCCGCAGGTACTGCCACCACTATGAACGAGGGCACCGAACTTTGTAAGAAAGACGATGTGGAACGCCTGTTTGCCTATCTAAAAAAATACGGTTAGTTTTTTACGCCACATGGTTTACAGGTTTAAATAACAAAGACTACCGCTGTAAAATTTTAAATTGATCAATTTTAAAAATAGCAATAAAAAAAATGGTCCCTCCGTGGAAACGGAGCGACCCTTAACGATTGCTTGCCATATGAAAATCTTACTAAATTTTTAAGTTATATTAAATTCGCAGCGCTTCTTACGGCTTGTCTACATCTCTTCTACACTTTAACAAAGTAAAGGTAAGCGTTAAATAAATATCAACTCAATTTATTATTATTTTTTATAAAATATATTTTTTCTACCCCAATTCTATAAAAAATGAAAGATAATGCAGAAAAAATATTACATAAAATTTATTTCTATTTGTTCTTAAAGACCATATGACACAAGTTGCAATAGCAGGTTTGTTCAAAACCATCTATAAATTATGCCAACAACAGTATTTGCATAGCTGAACCGGGAGGTGGAAAAAAATGTGGGCGTAAAATTTTTATTGCCTGTTAAGAGAGAATTAATTGTTGGCAACTAATAATTTTTCCATTTCAAGCTGTTTATTTAGCTCTATTTGTTTATCCAAATCCTGGAGTTCTTTTTTGGAAAACAGCTTATTATCAGAAAACAAATTACAAACAGCATTTTCAAATTTCAGATATTGGTCGCCAGACATTGCTTTTATTAGGACTTCTAATTTTTCTAAATTCATGATTTTGGGTTTAAAATTCACAATTTTTGGTACTGGCAGGCCTTCGGTCAACGCCACAATATTAACCAATTGTATTATGAAAACAATTTTTAAGGCCTTTTTTATTAATAAAAACTTAAATAGTAACAATTTGGTAAAAAAAAATTAATTAAAACGACATGTTAAAACACAATATTTTAAGCGGCTGCCCGGCAGCAAATAATAATATATTTTTAATGGCATCAACCAATCCATCATAGCAAAGCGAGGTGCTTTGCAAGCTATTTTTGTCTTTTTAAAAAATACCTTTGAAAAGCCCTTGTAGGTTTACTTTAAGTCTGCAAAGGTACCCTTACGATTGTGTTGGGTTAATGTATGGTATTATTTTGCTCACGTAAGGGTTACCCTTGTGATAATGCGATAAGGGAAAGGGCCTTTATAACATACTTTTTTCAGTTTGTTAGTTAAAGTTGATGCATTTACGTAGGTTAACTTTTTCTCCTCTTAAAAATTGAGTTTACTTATGTAATAAAATACAATATATTCTTAAAGAACGAATTATCTTTTTAAAATTATTTTTTTAATAATTAGGTTTAAGAGTTTCAACAATCAACAATTGAGGTGGGTGCGTGGCGACAGCCGTTTAATGTATAGGCTGTTATTTGGGTGAGCTTTCATTATAAGGTAATGAAACTTTTTGCCAATACTTGCAAAGTGGTTGGCCCCTGCGTTAAAGGGCCGGTAAGATAGTGGCTTCGCCAGGAATCGAACCTGGATCTGGAGCTTCGGAAACTCTTATACTATCCATTGTACTACAAAGCCGTTTAGATACTCAGTTTACTAATTGTAGAGGTAACGCTGATATAACTTACCGTGGGTTTGGCGGGCCATAACTTTTAGCTGAAACCAATACTGCGGTTAACCTAATAAACAATCAATAAAGCCGCTATAGCTATTTTTAAGAACTTGTTTAAGGCTGCAAATGTAATAGTTAGGTGCCAAACCCGCTCATATTACTGCCAAATATCCTTACGGCAATAGCCAGCAGTATTACACCAAAAAATTTGCGTACTGCTATCAGTCCCGCTTCGCCAAGTGCACGCTCAATTAAATTTAGCGATTTTAATACCACAAATACCAACACCAGGTTTACCAATATGCCCAGCAAAATGTTTACTGTAGCAAAATTGGCCTTTAGCGACATGACCGTGGTAAGTGTGCCCGAGCCTGCAATTACCGGAAAGGCAATGGGCACCACTGTACCTGCACGCACGTCTTTTTCGCTTTTAAATATTTCGTGGCCAAGTACCATTTCCAACCCCAGTAAAAAAATAACTATAGAACCTGCAAGTGCAAAGGCATTAACTGTTACACCCAAAAGGCTTAAAAAGGCCTCGCCTATAAATAAAAAACCCACCATAAACAGGCCCGATATGAGGGTTGCTTTTGTTGCATTAATGCCGCCCATTTTATATTTTATTGATATAAACAGCGGAATAGACCCAATGGCATCAATTACAGCAAACAGCGTAAAGCTGACGGTCAAAAATTGCTGTAAGTCAAATTTCATAGTTCCTTTTTGCTACAAAAGTAAAGCATAGGCAGTATGCCCATGCGTTACTTTATATTAAACTGTTTGGTGGTTGTTTTATGCCGGCAAAATGTCCTGGTACCAAAAGGGTATTTTGGCTGCAGCTACTGTTTCGTTACTACCAATGGGTTGTTGGGGTGGTAATGGCGCCGTTAGCCACCTGCAGGTAATGTTGCCCAATGTAAAGGCAAT
>JBBRUR010000098.1:0-18482 GCA_038247635.1 Chitinophagales bacterium | reverse complement strand
ATGGTTTGGCGGCACGAATACAAATACACGTGCAAGGGCAGATGGTATTGGTGCTGGTTTAAAAAATACCGCCATCATTATTGCTAACCAGGGACCCGTTGACGGTAATGCTTTTGCAGCAACTGTTTGCAACGAGTATTTTGTCACAGTAGGCGGAGTAACTTATGGCGATTGGTATTTACCTTCAAAATACGAGTTAAATTTATTGTACTTGCAAAAAACCGTGGTTGGTGGTTTTGCTAGTGCCGTCTATTGGAGTTCCAGCGAGTTCAGTTTCAGCAACGCATGGTCCCAGATCTTCGGCAGTGGCAATCTGTTCTACGACGGCAAGTACTTCACTTTCTATGTGAGGGCTGTTCGGGCTTTTTAACCATTTAGCTATTTAACTATTTTTTTTCTTACCGCGGTCGAATTTTGTTAGGAATGAGCGCAATAACAAGCTTGCTTGTATATTGCCGAGTGACGACACAAAATCACTGAAAGTAATTTTATTTTTATGGCTTTATATTATGACTTACCGGTTTACAGAGATACGTACAGGCTTATTTTAAAAATATTTGAATGCACTAAAGATTTTAACAAGGAGTAAAAATATAGTTTGGGGCAGGATATGAAAAGGGATGCGTTGCAATTAGTAAGAAGCATTTATAGGGCTAACAAATAAGTACAAAAGAAAGAACATTTTGAGGCGTTTATAAATAATTTTAAACTATGAAAATTAGAAATATGCTTGCGTGTAGATACGAAATTATTACGCATTAAAAACAGGCAAAGCTAAGTGCATTGAGCCGTAGTAACATGGTAACTGCCGCAACGTCAAGCCCTAACGTTGCCTGCAAGCTTACATTTCCCGTACAGTAATATTCTTTTTTATATCTATGTTTAAAGCAATAGTTATGGCAGACTTTCAACCATATTCAGAACTCTTATCGCTACCGAATGACCTAAAAAAAAGGGTCAGGATTTTATTAGTTTTCTAAAAACGAAAGCAAAAAAACATTAGCTATCCGCAATCTGGTACTGATATTTTGGAACCTGGTTTTTATAGCAGTTTTCAACAGTCGTTGCAGCCTGCCTCTATGACCATAGAGGTTGCACTCGTGTACTGTTGGTAATTTTATTAAGCCTTTTTTATTATGATTTTATATTTAGTATTTAATGTAAGAAATAGCGGCGATCATAAAAAAAAATACCAGCAAACAGCGAAATTTTAATTTAAAAAAATGCATTTTTTTAAAATGCATGCTTACCTTAACGAACCAGTAAAAGACTTTAAAGAGTATTTGTAATAAACTTGCTTTTTTACACTCACGCATTTATATGTTTTATAAATGAAGACAATTAGCTACCCGCGTCCATTAAAAAACTTAATAGCCAACACTTCTTTTAGCCTTAAACGAAAAACGTTTTACAAAATGTTTTCCTGACTGTAGTTAATGAATGGCTACAGTACAACCGCCGTCTTTTGCCGTTATACTTATCTTGTAACACGGCATCAACAATTATCTTTACCACAAAACACTTTTTTATGAAAGCATTTATAGGTATGGGTTTGCTGGGTTCAAATTTTGTAAAAGCCATGTTGCAAAAGGGTGGGCAGGTACAGGTTTGGAACCGTACTGCCAGTAAAGCAAAGGCGCTGGAGGCCGATGGTGCCAAAGCGTTTGACAATGTAGCCAATGCCGTAAAAGGCGCCAGCGAAATTCATGTAACGCTTAAAGACGATGCCAGTGTAAACGAAGTACTTGCCCTGGCCGAAAACGGTTTTGACGAAGGGGCAATTATTATTGACCACACCACCACCTCCGCAAAAGGCGCCATTGGGCGTACCGCGCTTTGGCATAGCAAGGGCTTTACCTACCTGCATGCCCCTGTGTTTATGGGGCCGGCAAATGCATTGGCAGGCACCGGTATAATGTTGGCTTCGGGCAACCAATTGGTTATTGAAATACTAACGGATACCTTGGCTAAAATGACCGGAAAATTTTTGAACCTTGGCGCCGAAGAAGGCAAGGCAGCGGGCGTAAAACTAACCGGTAACTGCTTTTTAATAAACCTTACTGCTGGCATTGCCGATGCCCTTGGCGTGGCAAAAGCCCATGGAATACCTGCGGCAGATATCATAGCGCTATTTAGTACCTGGAACCCGGGTGCCATGGCCCCGGCCCGCATGCAAAAAATAAGCGAAGGCGATTTTAGCAACCCATCGTGGGAGCTGAACATGGCCCGTAAAGATGCCCAACTAATAATGAACGCAGCCGCCGATGGCGGAACAAGCCTCGTTGCCCTACCCGCTATTGCCGCCGCAATGGACGCATGGATACAAAAAGGACATGGTAACGACGATTGGAGCATTATAGCCAAAAACAGTATTTAACCAAATGCCGCCTGGCAGCAAGCTCAATTGCTTTAGGCCATAAAGCACCTAACCCATTGTTAAGTGTAACATGTATCTTTATTTTTTAATGGTTATCCGCAACCTGGTACTTATATTTTGGAACCGGGTTCTATAGCAGTTTCCAACAGCCATTGCAGCCTGCCTTTATGACCATAGAGGTAGCACTCTTACTGTTGGTAATTTTATTCAGCCTTTTTTATCATAATTTTATTTTCAGTACTGAGTGTATTAAATAGCGGATAATCATTTATTTTTTATCATAAATCAATGTTATGACTGCCCATAATCTTACCATTCCATTTGAAGGAGAAACGGTAACTATCGAAATTTTGGCTGATGACCACAATATTAGGTACAAGGTAAATTTTGAACACGCTATTTATCTTGTTAAGGAGGTGGATAATGAAGGCGTTGAATTTTGGATGGAGGAAGGCATTGGCCAAACCTTGCGTGCAAGGGAATTGGGAGAGGAAATTGAGCGGCATCCCAATTTTATCTAATTTCAATACAGCTTTGGCCATTAAGCTTTTTTAGGCATTGCAATTTACTTTTTTTTGCCACCGCAATAATGATCATTAGTACAATTAACTGCTCGTAATCTCCTAAAAAATTGTTTATCGGGGCCGTCATATCTGCAACTGTCTACATTGAACTTTTATAATACCAGTGCCGGTTTTTCATCTCAACGGCCGTAAAGATTGTTGCGCAATCCCGTTGAACCGGCGTCAGCCGGGTGGGACTGTCCAACTGGCGTCAGCCGGGCGGTCATTCATCAATTGAATAGAGAGCAGCACCAATCTTTAATGTATACGACAAGTCAAAAACAGTCAGCGTTTTAACGAAAGCTAGTTTACAGTTTCATAACCAAAGCAATCGTAACATTGCAGTGCCCTTATAAAACAGCCTCTTTATTACCCATAAATTAATATGCAACAAATAAAAAATATAATTCAAAACGCCATTTCGGTAAAACAAACGTTGTTGGAAAACGATGCACTGCTTTCGCAAGTAAACGAGTCCGTAAATATTATTACCCGTGCATTTACCAATGGCAATAAAATATTGTTTTGCGGCAATGGCGGTAGCGCCGCCGATGCACAACACCTTGCGGCCGAATTTTCGGGCCGGTTTTATAAAGACCGCAGTGCCTTGCCCAGCGAAGCACTGCACTGCAACAGCAGTTATCTTACCGCCGTAGCCAACGACTATGGCTACGATGTTATTTATGCCCGGTTAATTGAAGGTATAGGTCTGCCCGGTGATGTATTGGTGGGCCTAAGTACATCGGGCAACTCGGCCAATATTGTAAAAGCTTTTGAAGTATCCCGCGCCAAAAAAATGATTACTATCGGCTTTACGGGCCTATCGGGTGGCATTATGAAAGCATGGAGCGACCTGCTAATTAATGTACCAAGCACCGACACACCCCGCATACAGGAGTGCCACATTATGCTGGGCCATATTATTTGCCAGTTGGTAGAAGAGAACCTGTTTCCATTGTAGGACGTTCAAAAAATTAATTATGAAAATTACCGAAGCAATCATTTTGGCAGGCGGACTGGGCACCCGGCTACGCGAAACCGTTCCCGATTTACCCAAATGCATGGCACCTGTTAATGAAAAGCCTTTTATTAGCTATGTTATAGATTACTTTTTATTACAGGGCATTGAACACTTCATTTTCGCCCTCGGGTATAAAAATGAGGTAATGACGCTATACATTAATGAAAATTACCCTGACCTATCAAAAAAATACTGCGTAGAAGATGAACCATTGGGTACCGGCGGAGCCATAAAATTAGCCTGCCAGCAGGCCACCACCCGAAATGTGCTGGTAGCCAATGGCGATACCCTTTTTAAAATTGATCTGAACGAGATAGCCGCCTTTCACACGCAAACTGGCGCCCATTGCACTCTCAGCTTAAAATTTGTTGAAAACTTTGACAGGTATGGCGTGGTGGACATAAACGACAATTGCGCAATTACCAGCTTTAAAGAAAAAGCTTTTTACGAACAGGGTTTAATAAACGGAGGCGTGTATGGATTGCATGTAGAGCATTTTTTAGAAGAAGAACTACCCTATAAATTTTCGTTCGAAAAAGATTACCTGGAAGCGTATTACACCAAACGCCGCATGTTTGGCATTGAACAGGATGGTTATTTTATTGATATTGGTATAAAAGAAGATTTTGAACGGGCGCAGGAGGAACTGAGGTAACCTATGAAAATTACATTACCCATAAACGGTACGTGGACGCTTTTTTTGGACCGCGATGGCGTTATTAACCACGAAAAAAAGGAAGCTTACATACTGCACCCTAACGAGTTTAATATGTACGAGGGCGTACCAGCTGCCATGCAAATTTTTAACCGCTTGTTTGGTACTATTGTGTTGGTAACCAATCAGCGCGGTGTAGGCCGTGGTTTAATGACCGAAAATGACCTGGCCGATATCCACAGGTTAATGTTGCAACAGGTAAGCGAAGCCGGTGGCCGTATCGATAACATTTATTACTGCACCAGCACCGACAATAGCCACCCCAACCGCAAACCGCAGCCGGGTATGGCACACCAGGCCAAACACGATTTTCCACAAATTGATTTTGGTAAAAGCATTATGGTGGGCAACAAGCTAAGCGATATGCAGTTTGGCCGAAATGCCGACATGGTAACCGTTTATGTAGCAACTACTAACCCCGAAATAGCGTTCCCCCACCCATTAATAGATTATCGCTTTGCCAACCTAAAGGCAGTTGCCGATGAATTGGCCGCATTAATAAAATCATAAATCGAAGCGCGGCAATCTCATTTTCACGCGATACTTAATAAAGGCGGCGTTACATTCACCTAATATTGCAATCAATATGAAGTCAATTTTTTTTGCGGTAATGGTATTGATTGCTGCTAATGGATTTGCACAGCGGCCAGGTAATGCTGACCTTACCACTTTTGGGTTGGCCGAAGACAGCATGAAAACTTACTCCCGCAAAATGGTTGTTGACCCAAACAGCAGCAACCGCTTTACTGCCGACAGTATTTTTGTACGGTTATTAGTAAAATCGCTACGCCAGCCCTACTCATTTAATTACCCTTTCGATTCGCTGGAGACAGTGTCAAAACTTTACCCGACCGATAGCATGTTTAGAATATTTAGCTGGCAATACAACCGCGACGATACTTATTTCAGGCAACGTGGCGCAATTCAAATGCGGACCGCCGACGGATCGCTAAAGTTGTTCCCTTTAATTGATATTTCGGAATTTACCGATGCCCCTATGGACTCCGTACGCCAGCCTAATAACTGGATAGGCGCCATTTATTATGGACTGGTAACTAAAACTTACAACAACAAAACCTATTACACCCTGCTAGGTTTTGACGATAATAATGCCCGCAGCACTAAAAAGTGGATAGAGGTGCTGACGTTTAATGCCGACGGTCAGCCAGAATTTGGCGGACCATTTTTTACCATGACTGACGATAAGGGTAAAGCCAACCAACCCTTAACCCGCTTTAGTATGGAGTTTAAAAAAGAAGGCAGGGCCCGGTTAAACTATGACCGCGAAATGGATATGATCGTTTATGATCATTTGATTAGTGAAGACAACCAGCCAAACAGAAAATACACGCTGGTACCCGATGGTGATTACGAAGGATTTAAATGGGTGGGCAACCACTGGCAACACATAAGTAAAGTGTTTGACTTTAAACTAAAAGATGGCGAAGCCCCTCTACCCGAACCCCTAAAAGACGACACCGGCATCAGCAACGAACAAAAGCTGATTGAGCAATCAATAAAAAACCAGCAAAAAGGGAAACCAAAGGAATAGCTGCAAGTTGCAAGCTACAAGTTACAAGCTACAAGTTGAAAGCTACAAGCTACAAGTTGCAAGTTGCAAGTTGCAAGCGACAAGCTGTTAGCGGCAAGCTACAAGCTGGCGGCTTCCAACTACTGACTCAAAACTTCTAATTTATTACTGTTGGCTTCTGACTACTAACTACTGTGTTAAGACTCCAGCTTCTGGCTCCCGACTCCTGACTTAAGACTTTTGACTAACGGCTGCTGACTGCTGACAAAGCGAAAAAATTCGGATCATCACGTTTTGCTACCAACCTGTTGGGCCGCTGGCACAAGGATGCTATTTATCTGTCACGTGTCCTACCAACGTGTTGGGCCGCTGGCCCATAAACGCTATTCGCCTGTCACTTTTGCTACCAAGGTGTTGGGCCGCTGGTTTAAAGACGATAATTATCTGTCACGTATCCTAACAACACGTTGGGCCGATGGCACAAAAACGATAATTATCTGTCACTGTCCTACCAACGTGTTGGGCCGCTGGCACAAGGTCGCTAAACACCTGTTCTGTCTCACCATTCAATATTCACTATTCACATCCATTCACGTTTCACTATTGACCATTGACTATTTACTCCTTTTTAATTTTTAATTTTTAATTTTTACTCTTCAATGGCTTCCCCCCAACCTCATACACCAATAAACTATACTGGTAGTGGCTGACCGGTTTAAAATTATGTAACCACGCACGGGTGGTGGCCGCATCAATGTTGTAAGGATTTAGCTGTTGGATAGAAACTACAAACCGGCCGCCAGCAGGTTTTTTGGGTGCTTCGGTTAAGCCTGGGTTGGCGGCTATATATTCTGCCATATCGGGCAGTGACTGGCTGTAATCAATATTGGAATCGTTCATTTTTTTATATACCATCTTTTTGTTCCAAACCATTTCGTTGGTGTATGGTATAAGGTTGGGAAAGTAGTGGGCTACTGACAATACCATCCACAAAAATAGCACCCATGCAGCAGAGGCGGCAAGCGGTACCCGTTGCTGTATTCGGTTTAACATGGCGGCTATCACTATAAACAATAATGGATAAATAACTAACATATGCCTAAAACCAATTTGAAAACTATTAAAGAGGCTTAGCACTAATACAAAAAATACCGCTGGCCATACGCTCCAACATTGTTCGCTAAAAAAGCGGCGCCAGTCAAAAAAAATAATGCCGGTGACAATCGATAGTATCAAAAGTAACAAAGTAGCAATAGGCATTTTGTAACATGCTACTACCAGGTAATAATACCAAAAGCCACTCTTCAATTTGTAGCGACCGTTTAAGTAAACACCGGGGTAGCTGCTTTTGGTGGTGCCCCCTCCTATTTCTTTATGGTATTGTAAAAGGTCGAGCGATGCGTAGTAGGTTTTCGGTACCGGCATGCATAGTTTACCGGCAAAAGGAATATGGCCGATGATGACTTTAAACAATTTACTGGTTGTTGGCATGTCCGTTAATTGACTGCCGGTTTGTTTAAAAAAATAGGCGGTATTAATTACCAGCATAATTACTATCACGCCTATAAAACCTGCCGCCAGCAACCTCCATGGTCTGAACGATATTTTACCTGTGAGCAATAACAGTAAACCCATACCAGCAATACAAGGCAGTAGAAAAACCAACGATGGCTTGGCTACACAGCCTACTCCTATCCATATGGCTGCTAACCAATAATTCACCTTTTGCCTGGTATGATGCAATTGGAACAGGTGATAAAAAACTGCAATTACACAGGCACCGGTAGCCATATCGCTGCCAATAATCATGCTATAGGCCAATACCATGGGGTCGAACAAAAATAAAAGCAGCGGAAGCACCCATGCCCAACCGCCAAACAGCTTGCGGCACCAACAAAAAAAATATACCGCGATTACGCAGGTGTACGCCACCATTACGTAACGACCCATACGCATATCGTGTAAGCCGTTATCGCTGGCTTTGTATGTTGGCTTAATTAACTGAATAATGGTGCGGGGGATGGAGGATAAAACGGTGACTGGTGTTTTACTATCGTCCTGCTTTTCTATTCGTTCTACCTGCCCATGTAACCACCGGGTGCTGTAAATGTAATAAGCCCGCTCGTCGGTGGTAAGCCCCTGTTGCTGAATATGTAGGGCGGCAACAACGGTATGTAATAGTAAAAAAGCGACTAACACCCATCGTTGTTTTTTCAACCCAACCTTGTTAAAAATGGTGTCGGCATGTATGGCTTGGTCGCTTTGCATAATTTATTCAGTTGGCAGGTAGGCCAACTTAATTCGCCATAAGTTTTATCATCCGGTCTTTAATAAATTTAACCGGTCGGCCAAGGGCTTATAGCGAATATAGGCGATTGATTATTGTTGAGCCGCCACTACCTGGATTGTGTTTCGCCAAACTTGCTGCTGGTTAGCCATTTTTAGTGGTGTCAGTTAGTTTGTTTACATCATCAAAGGTTAAAAAGCGGTTTTGCAACATTAATCTATCCGGCAATAGTTGGGGGTGCAACCCACGAACCCTAAAAAAAAGGTGCGTTGATTTTTAAAAACCCTCCGGGGTTGGGATTCCGGCGAGTTCCATCGTCCACGGGTTGCACCCGTGGCTATTGTTAGGAAACCCCTCCCGGGTTGGGGAACAATGCGGAGGTTGGTTGTACACGGGTTGCACTCGTGGCTATTGTTAGGAAACCCCGTCGGGGTTGGGGAATATGCCTGAGTTTTTATAACGTAATGCGGTTACCAATTGTCAATATCACACAACTTGCGGTTAACGATATTATCGAGATCTTTTCCGTTATTTATTGCTGAATTAACTTAGACAGGTACAAGAGTGCGACGCCACCGAAGCCAAATAAAATTATAATGCCGGGCCCAAAAAAAACCCTCATCATTAAGCACTCAACACTTAATATTCAACCCTTAACACTCAACTCACTACTCGCAACTCGTCACTCACCACTCACCCCTCACAACCACTCACCACTCACTTCTAACCTCTCACCTCTAACTTCTCACCTCTCACTTCTCACCTCTCACCTCTCACTTCTAACCTCTCACTTCTCACTTCTCACCTCTCACCTCTCACCTCTCACCTCTCACCTCTCACCTCTCACAACTCCCTAATCACAACTCACCTCTCACTTCTCACTTCTCACCTCTCACTTCTCACAACTCACCACTCACTTCTCACAACTCACAACTCACTACTCTCAACTCACTTCTCACCACTCACTTCTAACCTCTCACCACTCACAACTCACCTCTCACTTCTCACTTCTCACCTCTCACTTCTCACTTCTCACAACTCACAACTCACCACTCACCTCTCACTACTCCCACTCTTTCATCTCCCATCTTTCACTCTGTCATCTAAAAAAACGCTCCCTGTCATCTTTCCACTGCTAATCCAGTTTCAGCACCGCCAAAAATGCTTCCTGCGGTACTTCAACGTTGCCTATTTGCTTCATGCGCCTTTTACCTTCTTTCTGCTTTTCTAACAATTTGCGCTTACGGCTAATGTCGCCACCATAACATTTGGCGGTTACATCTTTACGCATGGCGCTAATGTTTTCGCGGGCTACTATTTTGGCTCCAATGGCGGCCTGTATGGCTATCTGAAACTGCTGCCTGGGTACCAGGTCTTTTAATTTTTCGCACAGTTTGCGGCCAAAATCGTGGCTGCGGGCACGGTGTATGAGGGCGCTTAGGGCATCCACTTTTTCGCCGTTAAGCAATATGTCCATTTTTACAATATCGCTTTCGCGGTAGCCAATGGGGTGATAATCGAACGAAGCATAGCCGCGGGTTTGGCTTTTTAGTTTATCGTAAAAGTCGAATACGATTTCGGTTAGTGGTATTTCAAAAATCAGCTCTACCCGCGTTGGGGTTAGGTAGCTTTGGTTAATGAGTATACCGCGTTTGCCAAGGCAAAGTGTCATAATGTTGCCGATGTACTCGGCCGCCGTTACAATGTGGGCACGGATGTAGGGCTCTTCAATCATATCGAGTTTGGTTGGCTCGGGCATTTCGGCGGGGTTGTTTACAAGTATTTTATCGCCCTTGCTGGTGTAGGCTATAAAACTTACGTTGGGTACGGTGGTAATTACCATTTGGTTAAACTCGCGTTCAAGCCGCTCCTGTATAATTTCCATGTGCAACATGCCCAAAAATCCGCAACGGAAACCAAAGCCGAGGGCCTGTGAAGTCTCTAACTCAAACGTAAGGGAGGCGTCGTTTAGCTGCAGTTTATCCATGCAGTCACGCAGTTCCTCAAAATCGTCGGTCTCTACCGGAAATATGCCGGCAAACACCATAGGCTTTACTTCTTCAAAACCTTTGATCATTGGAGCCGGGTTGTTTGCCAACGTGACAGTATCGCCCACTTTTACCTCTTTAGCCGCCTTTATACCGGTGATTATATAACCCACATCGCCGGCACGCACCTCGCTTTGCGGGGTCATGGTCAGCTTTAGTACGCCCACCTCATCGGCAAAATAATCTTGTTGGGTGCTTACAAAACGGATCTTATCGCCCTTTTTTAGCACGCCGTTTATAATGCGATAGTAAATAATGATACCGCGAAAACTGTTGAAAACACTGTCGAATATGAGCGCCTGCAGCGGGGCCTGGGTATTGCCCCTGGGTGCGGGTATACGGTCAATAATAGCGGTCAATATCTCTTGTATACCTATACCGCTTTTGCCACTGGCCAATAAAATATCTTCTTTTTTACAACCAATCAGGTCAATTATCTGGTCTTGCGTAACCTCTATATTAGCCCCTTCCATGTCAATTTTATTAATGACAGGTATAATTTCGAGGTTATTATCGATGGCCAAATACAGGTTGCTGATGGTTTGGGCCTGAATACCCTGGCTGGCATCTACCAACAGCAAGGCACCCTCGCATGCAGCCAATGCACGGCTTACCTCGTAGCTAAAATCTACGTGGCCGGGGGTATCAATCAGGTTTAAAGTATAGGTTTGGCCATTATACGGATAGCTAATTTGAATAGCGTGGCTTTTAATGGTAATACCTTTTTCACGCTCCAGGTCCATATCGTCCAGTACCTGGGCCTGCATATCGCGGTCGCTTATTGTGTGGGTAAACTCTAACAAGCGATCGGCCAGGGTACTTTTACCGTGGTCGATGTGGGCAATAATGCAAAAATTCCTGATGTTCTTCATGGCGGCAAAAATAACGCAGCAAAGGCATATTTGTTGTGGTTGTAGAATATAGAGCCAAAGGGCTTTTTGAAACCAGCTTTTGAAACCTTGAGCAAAATCGTTGTGTCACTCACTTTTACGGCAAACCATTGGTGGGCAAACCCATGGCATGTAAATAGTAGTTGTAATATCATTACACTTTAATGGACGCTGATCATTACACGCCAACATATATTTAGTTAATTTTATAAGGCATAAATAGCTAAACACGACAGCAGTATGAATTTTATAGATTATTACAAAGCACTTGGCATAGATAAAAACGCATCGGCCGACGACATCAAAAAAGCCTACCGAAAGCTGGCACGCAAACTTCACCCCGACCTTAACCCCGACGACAAGGAAGCACAGAAAAAATTTCAGCAAATAAACGAAGCCAACGAGGTATTGAGCGATACTGAAAAGCGGGCGAAGTACGATAAGTATGGCAAAGACTGGCAGCATGGCGGGGAGTATGAAAAAGCCCGGCAGGCCCGCAGCCAGCAATCGTATGCAGGTGGAGGCGGTCCACAATTTTCGGGCAACTTTGGCGAGGATGATTTCAGCGATTTTTTCGCCAGCATGTTTGGTGGCGGACAAGGTGGTGGCGGCAGCCGCAGCCAGGCAAAATACAGGGGGCAGGACTTTAATGCCGAACTGCACCTTACCCTGCACAATGCCTATAAAACACACCAGCAAACGCTGGATATTAGCGGCAAATCGATACGAATAACGATACCCGCAGGCGTTGAAAACGGGCAAAAAATAAGGCTGAAAGGGTATGGCTCGCCAGGGGTAAACGGCGGCCCGGCCGGCGATCTGTACATCGCCTTTGTAATTGCCGACGACCCGCACATAAAGCGGCTGGGCAACGACCTGTATATGACCAAAGACCTTGACCTGTACGATGCCCTATTGGGTAGCGAGGTAACCATACACACCATGGACAGCATGCTAAAGGTGAAGGTGAAGCCCGAAACACACAATGGCAGTAAAATAAAACTAAGGGCTAAAGGCTTTCCCATATACAAAAAGGACGGCGAATTTGGCGACCTGTACATTACCTGGCAAATAAAGCTGCCAACCCAATTAACCGATGCCGAAAAAGAATTGTTTGAGCAATTAAAAGCGCTGAGGCCATAACCCATTTGTAAACTCCATGAAACTTCCCCAATGCAAAACGAAGAAATGATTGATACGCTGGAATGCTGCAACTACTACAATATTGAATACTCCTTTATCACGTCCCTACAACAGCACGGGCTGCTGGAAATAACCACTATACAGGAAACCGCGTTCATCCCCGCCCACGAGCTGCAAAAGCTGGAGAAACTGATTCGCCTGCACTACGAAATGGATATTAATTTGGAGGGGATAGAAACAGTCAGTTACTTATTGGAAAAGGTGGAGCACATGCAGGGTGAGATGATGCAGTTGAAGAACAGGTTGAGGGTGTATGAAGGAGTTTGAGGAAAGTTGATCGTTGTTTGCTGGTCGTTAAGCGTTGTTTGCTGGTCGTTGTTCGTTGTGCGTTGTGCGTTGTCCGATGTTCGTTGTGTGTTGGCAGGAAAAACGAGCACTACACCTTAAAGCATAGAGATATTTTGTCAATTTTGTTGATGGTTAATAGTAGCAAATGTGGTAAAAGTTAATGGCAAAGAGCAAACCGTTAAACTGGATTACCAGGTTTTTTGAGCCGGCGCTTTATTACTTAAAAAGGTTTACTAAAGAGGCGGTTGCCCGATTTTATTGCTACAATTCTTACTTTCATGTAAACAGATTTTATGATAAGCCCCCACGATAATGTTCCTACTTTTTAACGTATTGTGGATAAACTGCGTAATAGGAATGATGCCGAATGGAAACTTGCCTATCTCACGCTTTTTAAAAATGACTTCGCCAAAGAGTGGGAGAACATTACCAGCGAAATGGATTTCAAAAACGTAAGCGATGAGGAAATGGTAGCTGCGATACAAAAAACCGCTAAAGCAACATTAAAGCATTGTTGTAAATCAAATATCTTAGCAAAGCTAAAATTATAATCATGGAAGTTAATTTCAGATTGCAAACTAAACCTTCTCTGTTACGGGAAATAGTGGATGAAGCAGATATGCTTGACGATGAAGGGAAAATGGAAATTCTCCGTAAAATAAGAATACAAAAAGCGTTGGGCATGGCCAAAGTACTGGATGAAAAATTAAAAGGCAATACCATTACGCTTTCAGAAGAGGAGATTGCAGATATTGTAAATACAGACAGAAAGGACAGGTATGAGAAAAAAACTGGTGCTTGATACCTGCGTTTTCTTAACGTATGCATCTTACAACAAACTAGACAGGCTTGTATTTGCTATAGAGAAGTACGATTTGGAAATTTTTTCAAATAAAGAATTGATAGATGAGCTTGAAAGAAACATACCAAGGGTAATCAAGGCTGAAGGTGTTACTACCGGGGATATTTTAGTGCAGGTAAATTTGATTACCACATTGGTAAATACTGTTCCGGTTTTTAATAAAAGCCCCGACCCAAAAGATAATTTTTTATTCGACCTGGCTCTATAAACACACAGCGGAGTGATTATTAGCAACAAAAAGGCATTGACTGGTTTTAACGAAAGCCCTGTACTTATTAAGGACATCTAGTGGTTTAAGCAAACTTTTGAAGTACCCTTGTAACAGGTTTTAAAAATACATTCTACTAACAAAGCCGGTTGCCTACAAGTAAGTTTTTTTTATTTTTTTCGGTGTATGAACGTGCTTTTTTAAAGAAAACCTGTTTTAAAGTTTTACAAATTCTCTTCTCAAGCCTTCCAACACCATACCCACACTGCTTTGCACCTTAAATTTTTGAAAAAGAGAATCGCGATAGCCGTCTACCGTTCTATCGCTCACAAACATTTTTGCAGCTATTTCTTTATAGGTTAGGTCGCTGGTGGCCAACTTTAAAAATTCCGTTTCTTTTGCTGACAGGTCAATGCCGTCTTTGGCTATTTTTTCGTTTTCACCCATTTTATTTATGCTGAAAATGAGGTTACCCGTAACAAGATCGCTGTAGTAGTAGCCTTTTGTTACCACAGAAAGCAGGGCGGTTTTAAGTTCTGATGGGTCAGAGTCTTTTAAAACATATCCTCTTGCGCCATTTTTTATCATGCGCATTATCGAATTTTCAGAATCTATCATACTTAGGGCAAGCACTTTAATATCAGGATGGTTCTCGCGCAACCAAACCGCCGTTTCAAAACCATTCATTTTGGGCATGTTAATGTCAAGCAGCACAATGTCGGGCATGTGTTGCATTGTTAGTTTAGACTGAAGATCGAGCCCGTTGTCAGCTTCCAGTATAACCTTAAACTCCGAAAATGAATTGATTAAACCTGCCAGCCCGTTACGAAGCATAACATGATCATCGGTCAAAGCTACTTTCCACATAGTTGTATAATTTAATAAAAGGCTTAGTTTACCGGCACTTCAAGCGTAAGCGTAGTTCCGTGTAATGCGCCATTTTCAATTTTTAATAAAGCGCCAATCATATGGGCCCGGTGGTTCATGCTTGTTAAGCCTATACCTGCTATGCCGTTGTTTATTTCGGTTTTGTCAATGCCCTTTCCGTTGTCGGTAAGTACCAGGATAAACTGACCGGCTTCGTAAAGCAGTTGTAGTTCAACCTTGCTGGCCAATGCATGTTTAATAATATTGTTAAGCCCCTCCTGGAAAATCCTAAAAATGATTACCTGTTTTTCGGCAGGCAGTTTATAGGGCTTTCCTTCAACTTTATAAATGCTTTCGTACAGCCCAGTCCTTTTAAGAATATCGAGTTCATGCTTCAGGCTTTCTTCAATACCCAACTGGTTTATACGGTCGGGGTGCAGGCTTTTGCTAAGGTTTCTTAAATCGTTAATAGCTTTCGAAACCAGGTTTTTTGTTTCGCCCACTATATTTTGATCGGCTGCAGTTGCCTGCTGTGGAAAAACATTTAGATGAAGTTTGGCCAGGCTCAGCACCTGGCCAATGTTGTCATGTATTTCTTCGCTGATGTGTTTAAGCGTTTCTTCCTGAATTTCCAGTTGGGATTGCAACAATAGCTGTTCAAACGAAGATTGCATTTGTTTCTTTTCATTTCTATGATTTTGAACTCTCTGTTTATACCTTACTATAGATACAATAAAAGTGATCACCAAAAAAAAAAAAATAATAGCGATCCAAGAACTATTGATGTATAAACCTCTTCAATTTGATGCTGCATATAAAACTGTATATAAAACCAATGTATAAAAAAAAGTTAGCTGACACATTGATATCGTTTCTCAGTTTCTCCCCAAGTAAACTTGACTTTTCAACAAGAAAATTGTATCCACCGGTGAAAAAGAAAATGGTAGAATAGAAAATGGTTAATGTAACCAATATCCAAAAAACCGGCCGGGAAGTAATAGAAATTTCCTCACTAACGTCAAAATTTAAAAGCATGATTACTGTCCACAAAATAATAAGCAAACAATTGACCAAATAAATCATCGACGGAAAATTACCAAAGCCATAATAGAAAACGGACATCGTTATTACCAGTGGAAAATAGACAAACAAAGAAATATTTATGGCCTTTTGAACAAAAAGTACGTTTGTATTTTTTTTCAGCCAAAGACAAATTAGTAAGTATTCTATGGGTATATAGATAAAATGCGGTCCATTTTCTTCCAAGTGATAATACTGAAGCACCTCTACAATCATTTCGCTCGCAAAACCCACCAGAAACAAAATTCTTAAAATGTTAAGTCCCGGAATATTTTCGGTACTAGCCAAAAAACTACAAAAAATGCACAGCAAAAACAGGCTATAATAAAATATTTCAGTAGTAGTTATCACAATTAATAGGTGCCTAATAATTTACCGAGTATACCACCCTGAAAACCTGTTTCCATCTCATTTTCCAGGTCTGTAATCGTTTTGCTGCTGCCATGCACTTCACCAATAATATCGTCCGATGGACTATGACCCCTTTCAGCATCCCCTAATTTAAGGTTAAGTGGCTCTGAGGTAGCCACTTCCCTGCCGTCTATCATTGTTGGTTCCCCATCTTTTACTCCAAAAAGTATCAGAGTTATAGCACCGTTATATATTCCAAAGTTGTACCGGATACCTTCACAGTGTTTTTGAGCCAGCATTTGCAAAATGAGTTCTTTGCCAAATACGCCTGAAATAATATGCTTATCATCACTGAACAGGCCTTTCAAATTTTCAAATCCTTTTGCTTTTAAATCGGTTATTGCAGTAATAGACGACTGATCTACTTCGTCAATAAACGACTTTGCTTTTTTATACTCGGTGATATAATCTGTTATCATTGTTCTGCACAACTCAAACTTTATGGGCATTCCAAACCCTCTCACTTCTTTTTCATCGTCAGCCAGGTTAATATCAATAGTAGCATTGGCACCTACGGTGGTAATTGTGTTAACTGTCATACAGTTTTGAATAGGCATAGTTTAAATTTTTAGTTTATGAGCTACAATATTGCAAATTCTTTTTGTAAAAGCAAATGAGGATTTCCTCAACTTTCTACGTGGAAATCACCTGAAATATTTGGGTTAAAAGTACATTGCACCCCCATTGATTTGTTTAGAGGTTTACATCATTCAAAAACTTCTTAAAACTTATTAATCATGGCACAAAATGTACAGGCTCTCCTAAAAGAAGCCAATAACCTCGAAAACGTTTCTCTTTCTCCAGAACATCTGGCAGCCGCCGACAATATTATTTGTACTGCCTGGCCTACCGCCAAACCTTTATTGGAAGCAGTAAGGGATATGGTTAAAAACCCCCTCGTTAAAATTTCCATTACAGCCATTATTACTTTAATCGACGGCATTTACAAAAAAAATTGTCAGCCCGCATAAGATTGACCGAAGAAGGCCAAAATTAATACGGCTGTTTAAGAATGTCCGTGTTGGGTTAAACCTGGCGCTCCTGCTATATGCTTTCAGTTCACTTTTAAAGTCAGTGCAAGTAAAAGTGGCCTCTTTGATTTAAAACTCGCTGTATTTATTCGCCCAGGGCGTAAACCTTTTGTGAAAAAAATAGATGATTACAAACGGCTTTAGCCCAAACCTGACATACTATTTAGACTTTAACATCTTAAAACTTAATCCATGACACTTACCAAATTCACAAACGAAACTGAGATTACCGATGATTGGACAACCTATATAGAGAATGAAGCCAATGCGCTTTCAAAACAGGACGACTTTGAAATTGACAATTACGCCGACCGTGAAGTGCTAAACCCGGATGTACAGGCTTTTTTAGAGGAGATGCCCGGCGAAGATATCATAGTACCGGGCATTCCAGGGTTTGCTTCCCTTTCACTTTCTTTTAAGGAAAGTAATATGGCAGCCATATCGTTGTTTGGCGGCAAAATAAAACGTTTAAAAGGCACCATCAGAAAATTTCTTTGCCAGGTGCTAAATGACCTTGCCGGTGATGGCGATCTAAACTGGAAAGATATAATCAAAGCAGTTTTGGTATTGTTGATTCCAGCATTGGGTGGTGGAGTTTGGGCAGCTATTGTTTTACCCATACTTATATCGCTTATAGCCAAAATTATAAAAAGAGGTCTTGAAGCCGTTTGCCCGGTTATGTCCTGATATGCCGTTACAAAGGTTTTTTTACAATCTCCACTAACTCACACTTATAATCGAACAATCGATAAAAATTGTTCGCTCTATCATTTAATTTTTTTAAACCTCAATACACAACTCAAAAACAACACATCATGAAAAAAATCTTCCTTCTTAGTGTAGCTGCCACACTTACCTGCAGCATTTCTTTTGCCAAAATATGGCGGGTAAATAACAATGTTAATGTCACAGCCGATTTCACCACCGCACAGGCCGCTAACGATGCCGCAAGTGTAATGGCAGGCGATACCATACACCTGGAACCATCTATAACAACGTACGGCAATTTAAACTGCACTAAACGATTAACATGGATTAGCACAGGCGCTTTTTTAAACGTTCATCCCAACGAACAATTTTCGCCAAACGTAGGTAAAATT
>JBBRUR010000097.1:0-18778 GCA_038247635.1 Chitinophagales bacterium | reverse complement strand
TTTAGTATCTGAAGGGAAGATGGGAAGTTTTAGTTGCATCGCAAAGCATTGACTGAACCGGAAATTTCGTCATTTTTTCTTTGCGAACAACGAAGCGCAAATCATTGATTTTGACGGGTGGGGTCAGGAGTTCTGAATATAGGTATAGTAAACTGGTTGGTGTTGGCTTTTACGGCTGCGGGTACAGCTTCTAAAATGGCTGCTTTTAGTACGTCAATCAATCGGCGTTTTACAAAATCGCGGTGGGTAACAATGCTTACCTCCCGCATGGGTGCAGGGGCTTTAAATTGCCGTATCATTTTTATTTGATGAGTGTTTAACTCCAATGTTGCCAGCTGTGGCAAAACCGTAATACCATCGTTGAGCTCCACCATGCGGCGAAGCGTTTCAAAACTGCCCGCTTCGTACTCAAAATTATTTCCATCTTTTACCAATTTGCGTAACTCGCAAAGGTTTAAAATTTGCGATCGGAAGCAATGTCCTTCTTCCAGCAGCCACAATTTATGCGGATCAATATCCTGCGGCAATATATAGGTTTTATTGTAGGCCGAATTGTTTTTGCTTACGTACACCATCAACTCTTCGTAAAACAATATATGTTCCTTTATACCAGGCTGGTTTAAAGGGGTAACAAGTATGCCCACGTCTATACGGCTTTCCTTCAGTTTTGTGATAATAGTTTCGGTGCGCATTTCGCTTACAATAAGCTTTACCAGCGGGTGGTTTTTGGTAAACTGCTGTATAAACAATGGCAGCAGGTAAGGCGCCAGTGTGGGTATGATACCAATGCGCAACTCGCCCGTAATGAGCCCCTTTTTTGTTTGCACCAGCTCGTTAAACATACTCTTTTCGTTGAGTATTTTTTTTGCCTGGTCAATCATTTGTCGCCCTATTTCGGTAGGCACTACCGGTTGTTTGCTGCGGTCAAATATCTTAATGCCAAGTTCACTTTCCATTTTTTGTATCTGCATGCTTAAGGTAGGCTGCGTTACAAAACAATGATTAGCCGCCATACCAAAATGTCGGAACATATCAACGGCAACAATGTATTCCAACTGTACAAACGTCATTTGTAATCGTTTTTTCCTTTTTAAAAAGAAGATGATTTCACGAAAAATTAAAAACAAACGCGTGGCGCAAAAGTTGTCTTCTTCTAACATCAAAACTCCTTACCCAATAGACTGAAATACCTGGTAACCCGCAAATTAAAAGCTGCTACAAGCGTTATAGTACAAGAGTGCGACGCCACGACCGAATCAAAAAAGATATAATGACTGGCTAAATAAAATAAATTAGCTGCACTTTAATTTACAACAGGTAAAAGGTTCTCAACATCACCAAAAGGTAAATGCACCATCATCAAAAGTTTGTTGAAACGGTACTGCTGCCGCTTCATGATGGTAACAAAAAGTTCACTTCCACAGGGCTATTGTTCAGTAAGGCTAACCTTTTTATTAGTTATGGCAAGCTGGTAAACCACCCCCGTTTTTACGGCATAATTTTCAATTTCATGGCTCACCGAAAAGTTAAAACACACCGGGTAATGGTACTGCTTTGTAATAGCTTTGATACAATCTTCGGCAGTAGCCCCAAAAGGAATTACAGTGTCCTTCATGTCGCTAAACTTACCAACAATAAGGGCAGCCAAACTTTCCAGTTTTCCGCTGCGTTGCAGCTGGTACATCATACGGTCAATGTTGTATACATACTCGCCAATGTCTTCTATAAAAAGTATACACCCTTTAGTGGATACGGCAGATGGCGTACCTGTTAAATGCACCAGTAAACTTAAATTTCCGCCCACCAGCGGTGCAGTCACCTTTCCGGGTATATTGTATGCATGAGGTTTGCACAGGTACCTTGCCTTTTTGCCCAACAATGCTTTTTTAAGCGATTGTACGTACTCATTTTCACCCCCATCGTTATTAAAGGCCCCGGCCATGGGTGCATGAAGACCGGCAATATTATACCGCTTTAGCAAATGGCAATGCAGCACGGTAATATCGCTAAAGCCAATAATCCATTTTGGCTTCTTCTTAAATTTTTTAAAATCTAATGCCTCAATAATGCGCCCCGTTCCATACCCGCCACGGGCACATAAAACGGCCTGTACAGTATTGTCGTCCATCATCTGTTGCAGGTCTGTTAACCGCTCTTCATCGGTACCCGAAAAGTAATTGCTTTGATTACCTACGGTTTTACCAACCTTGACTTTAAAACCCCATTGCTGCAACACCTGCATACAGGTGGTTGCCTGTTGGTAGGGCAAATAACCCGCAGGGCAAACCAGGCCAATGGTGTCGCCTTTTTTTAAATAGGGTGGAACAATGGTCATGCAGCAATATTACAATGGTTCGGCAAAACAATTGCCAGGGATCTGGGAAACTTTCCAACGGAAATTTTTTTTTGGATACCAGCTACGGTGTTCTATAGCATCGCCTGTTGCGTCGCAATCCGTTCATCTATTAGTTATATGGCATCAGCAACCCTCAAAGTAAATTATACAAAACAAACCAACACAGCTTTCAATTATATTTTAATACAAGCATAGCTAACCAATAGTATCATTCGCTACACCTTACCGTTACTAAAAGCCTTTCATCTTCTGCAAAAAACGGACGATTACCCGGCTTTTTAAAATCAATAGGTTTATTTACTACATTGTTAGTTATTCATAACATCATAAATAACCACATGATCATCCGCATTTTTACCCTCCTTTTGGCAGTGGCATTTCTGGGCCAGGCCAACGCCCAAAACTTTAAACGCCCTATGCGCCCCGGCGATATTTACCGGCTGCAAAATATGAGCGATGCCAATATTTCGCCCGATGGTAAATGGGTGGCCTTTACCATGAGCACCACCGACTCGGCCAGGGACAAACGCAACAGCGATATTTGGATGATAAACACCGGTACCAAAGAAACCGTACAGTTAACCAGCAGCCCCGACGGTGAAAGCAGCCCACGTTGGAGCCCCGATGGAAATTTTATTTCGTTTGTAGCGTCAAGGCACGGTGGCACATCGCAGGTTTGGCTGTTAGACAGGCGCGGTGGTGAAGGCATTAAGCTAACCGACGTTAAAGGCGACCTGGATACCTACGCCTGGAGCCCCGACAGCAAAATGCTGGTTATGAGTATGAAGGACCAAAAAGATACTGCTAAAAATAAACCTCCGCAACCGTACATTTTAAATCGTTTTAAAATAAAGCAGGATGTAAGTGGATACCTGTACGATACCGGCAGAACGCATTTGTACCTGTTTAATATTGCGGCCAAAAAAACAAGCCCGCTTACCAGCGGCCTGTTTAATGAAGGCGACCCCAACTGGAGCCCCGATGGAAAAACCATTGCCTTTGTAAGCAACCGCAGCAGCGACCCCGACCGTAACGAAAACCGCGATATTTGGTTGATAGATACTACCGCCGGATCAACACCAAGGCAGCTTACTACCTGGCAAGGTGGCGACGGCGACCCACAATGGAGCCCCGACGGAAAGCAAATAGCCTATGTGCGGTCAATGTCCGATGCTACTTATGAAATGTACGATCAGTCGGGCATATGCATAATCAACGCAAACGGCGGCGAGCCAAAAATATTGGCACCTATGCTTGACCGACCAATATCGATGCCGCGATGGTCAACTGATGGCAAAATGGTGTATGGGCTGGTTAGCGACGATATGCAACGCTACATTGCCAGTTTTGATGCAAAAACCGGAACAATAAAAAAAGTGGTGGGTGGCGACCGCTCCTTTGGTTCCATGGAAGTTGCCCCTGATGGCAGCATCATTTCGTTTATGTCCAGCCCACAAATGCCTGGCGAGCTCTACTCAGTTAATGGCGAAAATGTAAACAGGTTAACCACCTTTCAAAATAAAGTAATTGACAGCCTTGCCCTTGCCTCGGTTGAAAAGTTTGTAAGCACCAGCAAAGACGGCGCTAAAGTTTCGGGGCTGGTATACTACCCTGCCGGTATGCCAAAAACCAATTTGCCATTAATATTTTACATACATGGCGGGCCTACCGCTCAGGATGAATTTAGCTTTGATGTAACCCGACAAATGTTTGCCGCCCATGGCTATGCAGTAGCTGCCGTAAACTATCGCGGTAGCATTGGTCGCGGGTTGGCGTTTACCAAAGCCATTAGCGGCGATTGGGGAAATAAAGAGGTATTGGACATTTTGGGCGCTACCGATTACCTGGTAGAAAAAGGCATTGCCGACCCCAACAAATTGGGTATGAGCGGCTGGAGCTATGGCGGCATTTTAACCGACTATATTATTGCCAGCACCACCCGTTTTAAAGTGGCCAGCAGCGGTGCAGGTGTGGCCGCCCCACTAAGTTTATTTGGCGTTGACCAATATATAAATCAATACGTAAACGAAATAGGGTTGCCATGGAAGGATGGAAACCTTGAAAAATATTTGAAGTTATCGTACCCGTTTTTGCACGCCGATAAAATAACTACCCCCACGCAATTTATGGTGGGCGAAAAAGATTTTAACGTGCCGGCAGTGGGCAGCGAGCAAATGTACCAGGCCCTTCGTATTGTTGGCGTACCCACTGAGTTATTGGTGTACCCAAATCAATACCATGGGTTTAGCCAGCCAAGTTTTATAAAAGACCGCTATGAGCGTTATTTTAGTTGGTTTGATAAGTATTTAAAATAGAAGCTTGCAGAAATATAGAGAACCCTTTGCGTATAACGCAAGGGGCTTTTTATGTGTAAACAGTTTAAGCGGTCCCTCAAATTTTAAATCGTCAACCCTTTTAAAAACGATGTTTGGTTTATAACAAAATCGTAAACTCAGCATACTCGCCTTCCTTACTGTCAACCTTTAACTCGCCCTGGTGGGCTTTTATAATGTCGTAGCTAAGGCTAAGCCCCAGGCCAGTACCCTGGCCCGAAGGTTTGGTGGTAAAAAATGGCTGAAATATTTTATTAACGACGGCGCCAGGCACACCTATGCCATTATCCCGAACAGAAATAGCCAATCGCTTGCCTTCCATTTTGGTAGTAATTGATATCATTGGTTGATAACTATGCCCCAATAATTTTCTTTTTTGAGCTACGGAGTAATTGGCATTGTTTATCATATTTATAAGCACCCGGCCAATATCTTCGGCAACTACGGCCATGGGCAACAGGTCGCCTGCCAGGTTGGTCACTATGTTTAATTGCAGGCTTTTGTCCTGCGCTCGTACGCCATGTGTGGCTAGCCTGGTAAAATCTGTCACCAACTTATTAATGTCAATAGGTTCCTTTTCACCCGCATTGTTTCTTGAATGCATCAGCATTCCCTTTACTATACCATCGGCACGTTTACCATGTGCGGCAATCTTGGCAAGGTTGTCAACAACGTTTTTAATTACTGTATCCAGCATTTCTTTTCCTTCAACGCTTAATTGCTCTTTTTTAAGTTGCTCTTTTATCTCTTGCAACAGTTCAGCGTTCAGATCCGAAAAATTATTTACAAAATTTAGTGGGTTTTGAATTTCGTGGGCAATGCCCGCCGTCAGTTCGCCAAGGCTGGCCATTTTTTCACGCTGCACCAGTTGTAGCTGGGTCGATTGTAAATCGTTGAGCGTTTGCTGCAGGGCTTCTTTTTGTTGCAACAACTCTTCTGTTCGTTCATCCACTTTTTCTTCCAACACCAGGTTTTGATCTGTAAGTATTTTTTGCTCTCTTTCGTTAGCAGCAGAAAGCTCTTTATGAAACTTTAATTTTTTTTGGCTACTGGTAACAAACAAAATTAGAAAACTAACAAACAGGATTACCATAGCAGATATGCCAATAATAAGCCGGTAAAGATTAAGCGTGTCTATATCTAACAGAGTTTTGAACATAAAATGCTTTGGCTAAAAATATACAAAGAATAATGTACGCAATGTTGTGGAAGTTCCACATGTAGTTTACAAGCTGGTCTTTAGTTTGCTTATAAAGTTGAAAAGCCGCATCGTAAAAAAGGAATACAAAAAAATTAATAACCACATAAAAGCTAATTCCTGTTATTACCCAAAAACCTTTACCGCCTGACATTACCGGAACTTCTTCTTTTAACCTTGCCAGGTAATAAATTATACATCCAATAAGTAAAAGATAGGCTTCGGCCGTTAACAGGTTACCGCTTAATTTACCAAAATCAAATAAATTTTCTCCTTTTACAAAACCAAAATTAATAACAACGAAAAGAACGCTTATAAAAGGAAGTACCCGTAGAATTTTTCGGTAAAACGATAGGTCTAACAGTAAAAAAAAGTAGCTGAAACAAATAAAACGCATCATGGAGTGAAGGTTATATAAGTAATTGTTGCTGATAAGAGGGCCCAAATTCATATCGTTATAAGTCATTATCGCATCAATACAAACATCAAGCAGCAATGCCAGCCACAGGTAAATAATTACTGGCTTCATAAACTTAGGTTGCTGCCTGTTAAATAACAATACACCCATTGGTATAAATAAAGCCCATACCTCAGCGTAATCCAATATATATTGTAAAAGTTTATTCATGTGATTACGATGACGCTTTTGTAGAAATTTTATCTGTAAAAATCACCTGATGATTGCATTTAGGAAATTTACAAACTATCTTTCTGAAATAGAACTTCCCCTAAACAATCTACGCTAATAATTACATCATTAAAGCGGTCAAGACCAAATGATGGCTGGCAATTGTTAATGGAATGGAGATGTTCCCGTTTTATACCGTTGCACAAAATTCCGTTTAAAAAACAACCACGATAGAGAAGGTACCTACGACACGTTGTATTTACCTGCGAACAGGTTTCTAAAGCTAAACAACAGCAGTATGATTTTGAGTATTGCCTTATTGACGATGATTAATTGATGCTAACCGGCGGCAATTGTGGTAATCGGCAACGCCGCATTTTTGCAATTGCTGCAACGGCAACATAAAGGATTGGAAGAAGCATTTATTGAGGGGCCAATATTACAAATACCAATTTATAAATGCAATTAAACACTTCAAAATTGTAGCCATAACCTATCAATGTTTCCTTTGCCACTATAAAAATATCCCAGCCAATCGCTTAATAAATCTTAACCAATAAAACAATCAGATATGTCACCTAAAAACAAAACCCTGGCGCTTCTTTTCTTTAGTTTAGTACTTCTGGCAACAACTTCGTGCAACAACCAAAATGCTGCAAAAGATGCCAGTGTTGACAGTTCTGCAACAAAATCAACAACCGAACCGAAAGATGGTAACTCACTCCTTGCCTTTAATGGCTACCTGGACGATCTGTATATAGACAGTTTTACTTTTACAACCGCTTATCCAACCGCTGGTCCCACCCGAAAACTTGTGCTGTTATGGACGTTTGGAGCCAATACAGCACCTACACTTCATGGCTGGAAGGCAGTTGTGAATGGCAACAGGGATACTTTTGCAACAAATCCCGATTTAAAATTGCTAAATGGAAAAGTCACCACTGTTGCGTTTGGGCCAGGCACCTATTTTGGAAACGAGATATTGACGAGTAAGGAAATAATGGCAATTAAAACTGCGCTGGCCTTCAATAAGGCTCAAAGCGTATTATTCAGGCCTACTATCACCAACAATCAAATTACATATTCAATCTACGTAGTTAAAGGTCCATATCTAAATGACAAAGCAGAATTTAACGCGTTAGTTGAAATTATCAGGGTAGATAATACTGCCCTTAACCCCTCGCCACCACGCAGATATACTATTCAATAACATAATTTTTTTCATCAAAAAAAACCTGCCGCATCCGGCAGGTTTTTTTTGCTTCGGTGCTTCTTCAGGTGCAATTTTACCTTTTGGCATTACAACTACATTTTACCCTTACCAGCGCTTTGGCTATTTTTACAATCCATTTTAAATTTGATGATTAAATCCTGTTACATGATTGGAGAGTGCGTACAATGTGTGCCCCACCTTATTGGACAGGTGGGCAGTAACCATGCCTTATAACATTAAAAGCCGACCACCAAAAAATGAACTTACCTAAACGATACCTGATAACCGCAGCCTTGCCTTATGCCAACGGCCTTAAACATATTGGCCACCTGGCGGGCGCCTACCTACCTTCGGATATTTATGTGCGCTACTTAAAGGCCCAAAAACGCGATGTAGTATTTGTAAGTGGAAGCGACGAGCATGGCGCTGCCATTACCATACAGGCCATGAAGGAAGGCACAACGCCCAGGGCTATTGTTGACAAATACCATGAAATATTGAAGTCGAACTTTGCAGATTTGGGTATAGAATTCGACATGTATCACCGCACCAGCGACCCGCTGCACCACGAAACGGCCCAGGAGTTTTTTACATACCTCAATAATAACGGCGACCTGGAAGAAAAGGAAACCGAGCAATACTTTGACTTAGAAGCTAATACCTTTTTGGCCGACCGATACATTGTGGGCACCTGCCCGGTATGTGGTCACAACAATGCTTTTGGAGATCAATGCGAGAAGTGCGGAAGTAGCCTTAGCCCCGATATGCTAATAAACCCGCGCAGTACGCTAAGTGGAAACACACCTATAAAAAAACTGACTAAACATTGGTTTTTGCCGTTGGACAGGCATGAAGATTTTTTGAGGGAATGGATTGTAAAAGAGCATGCCAGCGACTGGAAAACGAATGTATTGGGCCAGTGCAAAAGCTGGATAGATGCCGGGTTACAGGCGAGAGCCGTGACAAGAGATTTGGATTGGGGTATAAAGGTGCCCAGCCCCCCCGCCCCCGAATGGGGGGACCTACAAAACATGCTTTCTGTTGGCAAGGCCGAAAAAGGTGCTTCTGAAAGGATTGTTGGCAATAAAGAAACTGCCGGGTATGTAACGGCAGATCCACTTACTTACAGCTTACTGAAAAATTTTGTCAGAGAACACCGCAGTAGCCCTACAGAGGCCGAAAGGGTATTGTGGGAATTGTTACGTGGCAAGAAATTAGCAGGAAATAAATTTCGAAGTCAACACATTATTGGCTCTTACATTGCTGATTTTGTATGCGTGTCTAAAAAGTTAATAGTTGAAGTGGATGGGCTTATTCACCAACTTCCCGACAATAACATCAGCGACCAGGAACAAACAGACTGGCTGAACCAATTTGGTTTTAAAGTAATCCGGTTTACCAATGAAGAAGTGTTATTTGAGCCAGAAAAGGTCCTGAACAAAATTGCCGACGCACTTAATCTGTTAAAAGAAGTACCCGGTTTTGACGATGAAGATGCTGGTTCAGAAAACACCCCGTCAACCTCATTGGATCCCCCTTCGGGAGGCGGGGGGGCAAAGGTTTTGTATGTTTGGTTCGATGCTCCTATCGGATATATTTCTGCAACGCGCCAATGGGCTATTGACAACAATAAAAATTGGAAACCTTACTGGTACGACCAGGATACCAAACTTGTGCATTTTATTGGCAAGGATAACATCGTTTTCCACTGTATTATTTTTCCGGTAATGCTTAAACTGCATGGCAATATTTTACCTGCCAATGTACCCGCCAACGAGTTTATGAACATGGAAGGGGATAAAATGAGCACCAGCCGCGGATGGAGTATTGAAATGGATGAATACATTAACGACTGGATAAAACAGCCTAACGGCGGCAAAGCTATGGCCGACGTGCTTCGGTATTACCTTACTACCATTAGTCCCGAAACCAAAGACAGCGAGTTTACATGGAAGGGGTTTCAGAATGCCAACAACAGCGAGCTGGTAAGTATATTTGGCAACTTTGTAAACCGCGCTTTTGTGCTAATGCACAAGTTGTGCAAGGGAAAGGTACCCATGTTGCATTCAACATTTATTAATACGGCCGACGAAAAAATGATGGCCGAATTTGCCCTGACCGCTATAAAGGTGGAAGGACTGATAGAGCAATATAAGTTTAGAGACGCACAGGATGAAGTGATAGACCTGGCCCGCAAGGGAAACAAATACATGCAGGATAAAGAGCCGTGGATATTGGATAAAAAAATGAAGGACCTTACTGAAAAACTTACCACCGCGTCAGAAGAAGAAAAAACAAATTTGCAACAGGAGATTACAACGCTTCAACAAAAAATTGACATTTGCTTACATGTATGCCTACAGTTAACGGCTAACCTTTCTATTTTGATCAATCCATTTTTACCAGCTATTGCACGCAAACTTTGCCATATGATGAAGGTGGTTGATAAAATGCTTGATTGGAACAATGCGGGCAAGACCAAACTGCTGAGTGTTGGCTACAGCCTGCGCGAACCGCAGTTATTATTTAGAAAAATAGAAGATAGCGAGATAACAACCCAATTAGAAAAATTAAAAATAAAAAGCAAAGAAGTGGAAGAAAATAAAGCTGCCGATCAACCGGCCACACAACAAGAAACACCGGCTATTACTGAAAATAAGCCTGCCGGATCTGTAGCCGATACCAACCCGGTAAAGCCTGAAATTGTATTTGACGATTTTGCCAAAATTGACCTGAAGGTTGGCACCATTGTAAGCGCCGAAAAAGTAGAAAAAGCCGACAAACTGCTAAAGCTACAGGTAGACCTCGGCTTTGAAACCCGTACCATAGTATCGGGCATAGCACTTTATTTTAAACCCGAGGAAATTGTTGGCAAACAAGTAACTGTGGTGGTAAACCTTGCCCCCCGCAAAATGCGTGGTATAGAAAGTAATGGAATGATATTAATGGCTGAAGATAAACAAGGCAAACTGCATTTTATAAGCAGCGAAAACAAAACGGATGCCGGCAGCCAGGTAAGCTAGCAGGTGGGCACTGTTGCATTTTGAAATATTGTTGTTTAGTTTTATTAACCAAATACACTTAAATAAACTAAACAATTTTATCATGAAAAAAGTACCCTTATTTGTATATATAGTTTTACTACTGGCATGCGAAACGCCTAAAAACGACAAAACTGAAACCGATACTACCGAAGCGGCCCAAAAACTAACTTCCAAGGAACCTATCACCTATTCGTCCGATTTTGCGGTTGGTTCTTCGCAACATTCGCAAATGATATTAGACCTTTGGAAAGATTTTGACGAAAACACCATAGATGAATCGAAGGCAGATTTTGCCGACAGCGTTACCATGATGACTTCTGACGGAACAATCATGTCGGGACTAAAAGACAGTATGCTTAATAATATGAAAGCCTACCGGGATATGTTTACCAAGGTAAACAGTACTGTAAATGCAATAATGCCAGCTCACTCAAACAATAAAAACGAAAACTGGGTGCTGATTTGGGGAACGGAACACCGTACTACCAAAGACAACAAAGAAGACTCTGTACACCTGCTGGAAACATGGCGCATTAACAAAAATGGAAAAGTGGACCTTATGATGCAATATGCACGAGCCGCTATGCCTCCTACATTATAAGTTTTTGATAAATAAGTTTTGAAAGAGGGCGCTATGCGGTATCCTCTTTTTGTTTCTTTATCAAGATGTTAACAACAGCCCGCCGGGCTACTATAAAATCAGGACACCTTACCCCTGGCAAACTTAAGCGCGGCGAAATTATTTTTTTTGGACCAGTCATTATATCTTTTTTGCTACTGCCATTGCGTACTGGTGTGCCGAAGCGCATTTTGCAGCTTTTTAATTATGAGACTTAACATAAATTTCAGCTGTTAAGCAATGGAGTTCTGAAGCTATAATAACATGCCATTTGGTTATTATAAAATAATTTTTGGCTACACTTATGCTAAACAAAATCCCTACCTTCGACAAATAGTTGTTTAACTAACTAATTTTAAATGCTGCCATCTTGTTGCTGTAAAAGTGAGTGACACAACGATGTTGAAAGTTGACTTTACTGCCGGCGACCAAAAAAATATTATATGAACAGAATAATAAAAAAAATTGCCGTGCTTGGAAGCGGTGTAATGGGAAGCCGCATTGCAGCTCATTTTGCTGGTGGCGGCCTACAGGTTTTATTGCTTGATATGGCCCCCAACCAACTTACCCCGGCCGAAGAAGCCAAAGGATTAACACTGGATATACCGGCAGTTAAAAACCGCATAGTGAACGAGGCACTAATGGCTGCTATCAAAAGCAATCCATCGCCACTGTTTACTGCCAACGTAGCCAAACGTATTATCACCGGCAACTTTACCGACAATATGAAAGACATTGCAGGCTGCGACTGGGTAATAGAAGTAGTGGTGGAAAGGCTGGACATTAAGCAATCGATTTTTACCGAAGTAGAAAAATATCGCAAGCCAGGCACCCTCATATCCAGTAACACATCGGGCATACCTATACACATGATGGCCGAGGGCCGGAGCAACGATTTTAAAAAGCATTTTTGCGGAACGCACTTTTTTAACCCACCGCGTTACCTGCGCCTGTTAGAAATTATCCCCACCAAATATACCGACCCCGAAGTAGTTGATTTTTTAATGCACTACGGCGATCTATACCTTGGAAAGACGACCGTGCTTGCCAAAGACACCCCAGCCTTTATAGCCAATCGCGTGGGGGTATTCAGCATTATGTCAATTTTTAAATTGATAGATACTTTGGGCCTTACTATTGATGAAGTGGACGCACTAACCGGCCCTATCATTGGCCGTCCAAAATCGGCCACCTTCCGAACCGCCGATGTAGTGGGCATTGACACTTTAGTTAAGGTTGCAAATGGTGTGGCCGACAATTGCTTCAACGATGAAGCGAAAGAAACCTTTACCATCCCCTCGTGGCTTGATGCAGTAGTTAATAACAACTGGCTTGGCGATAAAACCGGGCAGGGTTTCTTTAAAAAAATGGCTACCCGTAACGAGAAAGGCGAAAAAGATATTCATGTCCTGGATCTTAACACCCTGGAATATGGTGCACGCACTAAACCAAAATTTGCCAGCGTAGACGCAGCCAAAGCGGTAGATGATTTAAAGACCCGCATAAAAATGTTGTCGGCCGCGCAGGACAAGGCAGGCGAGTTTTACCGCCAGTTTCATTATTCCTTATTCAGCTACATCAGCCACCGCATACCCGAAATAAGCGATGAAATTTACCGCCTTGATGATGCTATGAAAGCAGGTTTTGGCTGGGAAATTGGTGCCTTTGAAACCTGGGATGTATTGGGCGTGGCCAAAGTAACCCAAGCCATGAAAACGGCCGGCTATTTGGTAGCTACCTGGGTAGAGGAGATGATTGCCGGGGGCTTTACCTCGGTTTATAAAGTGGACAATGGCAAGCGCATGTACTACGATATTGCCAATAAAAACTACAAAGCGGTTCCCGGTGGCGAGGCGTTTATTATTCTTAATAACCACAGCGATACAACCGTTTGGAAAAATAGTGCCTGCACAGTATACGATATTGGCGACGGAGTGTTGGGCCTTGAGTGGCGCACCAAAATGAATAGTATTGGCGGCGAAGTATTGGAGGGTGTGCAAAAGGCGATTGGCCTTGCAGAACAAAATTATAAAGGACTGGTAATAGCCAACGATGGTCCCAACTTTAGCGCTGGTGCCAATGTAGGTATGATATTTATGTACGCCATTGAACAGGAGTACGACGAGCTTGACCTGGCCATCCGCATGTTTCAAAATGCAATGATGCGGGTAAGGTATTCGTCGGTGCCGGTAGTAGTTGCACCACATGGCCTAACCCTTGGTGGCGGTTGCGAAATAAACCTGCATGCCGACAAAGTTTGTGCTGCAGCCGAAACCTATATAGGCCTTGTTGAGTTGGGTGTAGGCCTGATACCCGGTGGTGGTGGCACCAAAGAATTTGCAATGCGGGCCGCAGACGAAATGCACGAAGATGAGCCGGAAACCATTACCATGAAAAACCGGTTTTTCCAGATAGCTACCGCCAAAGTAGCCACCAGCGCCATGGAAGCGTTTGACATGGGCATACTGCGCAAGGGCCGCGACGAGATGGTTATGAACGCCCACCGCCGCATAGCCGAAGCAAAACGCAGCGTATTGGAAATGCACAAAGAAGGGTACGTAACGCCCATACAGCGCACCGACATAAAGGTGTTGGGCCGCTCTGCACTTGGCGCCCTGTATGCAGGTATCAACGGCATGTGGCGTGCCAACTACGCCACCGACCACGATGCATTGGTGGCCCGCAAATTAGCCTACGTAATGTGCGGCGGCGACCTTAGCGAACAAACCCTGGTAAGCGAACAATATTTATTAGACCTTGAGCGGCAAGCGTTCCTAAGCCTGTGCGGCGAAAAGAAAACGCTGGAAAGAATACAAAGCGTGTTGAAAAGTGGAAGGCCGGTAAGGAATTAGAATTAAAAGTAAAATTGATTGATCTAATTTAAAAAACGTCAGGCAAAATTTTATGAAATCAGCAAAAGCACAATGGGCAACATCGTTGCCACGCTCGGTTCAACGATTAGCTATTTAATGATCGATTTTGGCAAGTTTACCTGCATGCCCCGGCTTTTAGAACAAGTTTTTTTAGGCTGGAAATCAAGTAGCTGTCATAAAATATTAAACCGTTTATTTTAATAAAATTAGAGTCCAGCTTTGATTAGCCACCGGGGTTTTTTGTTTTTTAGGGCTGGGTAGTTTAGGGAATGCGTTGTTAGGAAACCTCTCCCAGGTTTTTATATGATGGGGTTATCGCTATTCACGGGGTTGCGCCCCGGGCTATTGTTAGGGTAGCCCTCCGGGCTAAAAAGAACTTCCAGATTATTTTACAACCTAATTTATTGGTAACCTCCTCAGGGGTTACTAAATCATGAGGTCATTGCGGTCCCGGGGTTGTGCTCCGGGCTAAAAAGAACGTGACGTTCATTTACAACCTTTTCTATTAGGTAACCCCTCCGGGGTTATTAAATCATGAGGTCATTGCGGTCCCGGGGTTGCGCCCCGGGCTATTGTTAGGGTAACCCTCCGGGCTAAAAAGAACTTCCAGATTATTTTACAACCTAACTTATTAGGTAACCCCTCCGGGGTTAAAAAATCAAGGGGTCATTGCCGTCCCGGGGTTGCGCCCCGGGCTATTGTTAGGGTAGCCCTCCGGGCTAAAAAAAACTTCCAGATTATCTTATAACCCAATTTATTAGGTAACCCCTCCGGGGTTATTAAAACATGAGGTCAATGCGGTCCCGGGGTTGTGCTCCGGGCTATTGCTAGGGTAGCCCTCCGGGCTAAAAACTTGCAACGCAACCAATTTCTGCAAAAAACCCCTACAGGGGTTACCTAATAGTAGTTACGGGCGAAACCCGTGGACTGCGCAACCCACCATGCTTTCCAACCCCGGAGGGGTTCCCCTATAGCAGCCACGAGCGAAACCCGTGGACTGTGTTAATTAAAATGCTTTTAAACCCCGGCAGGGGTTCCCTAAGATTAATAACCGTTTGCACACCGCAAAAAACCCTCATTCATCGTCCCCTGCCACCTTTTATATAAAACCTGCCCACAAACAACAATTAAAAAGTATTTTGACATTTAATTTTACGCTTATGCTGAATAACGTTTTAACCCTTACTAATCTCACCAAATACTACGGCAAAATACTGGCGCTGAACAATGTATCGTTCAGCGTGCCGGAGGGCAGCGTGTTTGGCATACTTGGTCCCAATGGTAGCGGTAAAACTACCATGCTGGGTATTGTAATGGATATTCTTAAACCAACATCGGGCAGCTTTACTTTTTATGGCCAGCCGGGCCATGCCAACATGCGAAAACAAATTGGCACCTTGCTTGAAACGCCCAATTTTTACCATTACCTCTCGGGCGAGCGCAACTTGCAAATTGCCGCTGAAATAAAAGGAAAGGGACATGACCAGGTTGACGAAGTATTAAAAAAAGTGGATCTGCTTGAAAGAAAAACCAGCAAATTCAGCACCTATTCACTTGGCATGAAACAGCGTCTGGCAATTGCTTCTGCCTTATTGGGCGGCCCTAAGGTGCTGGTGTTTGACGAGCCTACCAACGGCCTTGACCCGGTAGGTATTTCGGAAATAAGAACATTGATACAACGGCTGGCGCTTGAAGGCAAAACCATTATTATGGCCAGTCACATGCTTGATGAAGTGGAGAAGGTGTGTACGCATGTCGCCATACTTAAACGTGGTAACTTATTAACGGCAGGTGATGTGGATGAAATACTGGTGAACGATGAAATAGTGGAAGTATCGGCCGCCAATTCACTATTGCTGGCTACCGTTTTAAAAGAAATGAGTGGCTACAATAACATTAAGCAAGTTGACAATGACTTTCACTTGCTGTACCCGCCCGCAAAGGCTGACCTGGAAGCCATTAACCGGTATTGCTTTAAAAAGGGGGTGGTACTAACCTACCTGAGGCTAAAGAAAAAAAGTCTGGAAACCAAATTTTTAGAACTGACCAATCAATAAACAATTATGCTGTCGTTATTAAAAATTGAATGGATGAAGGTGAAACATTACCGCACCTTTTGGCTGTTATCTCTACTATACCTAATTAGTCTATATGGTATCAATTTTATTGCCTATCGTATTCAGGATGCCCGTCCTAAAAAAAACGACATGGCAAATTTACTGATAGGCAACCCACCCTTTCAGTTTCCTGAGGTATGGAAGACGGTTAGCTACATGAGCAGCTTTATGTTGTTTATACCAGGCCTGCTTATCATTATTTCGCTTACCAATGAGTTTAGTTTTAAAACACACCGGCAAAACATTATTGATGGTTGGAGCCGCCATGAGTTTATTGTAGTAAAAATGCTGCTTACGTTAATATTGGCTGTTGTAAGTACCGTAGCTGTTTTTATAACTGCTATTTGCTTTGGACTATTTGAAGGGGGCAGTGATTTTAGCATTGAGAATATTGAGTTTATCGGATACTTTTTTGTGCAAGCCATTAGCTGTACTGCCGTAGGGCTGTTGTTTGGTTTATTGTTTAAACGGTCGGGCATAGCCATTGGCGTATTTTTTTTGTACGTAGTTGTATTAGAAAACATGTTGGCCGGATTGCTTAACAAGTACGTATATAATTCGGGTCGTTTTCTTCCGCTTGAAACTACTGATAACCTAATCCCTTTTCCGTTTTTACGCAACATTGTAAACCCTTATCTGACAGTCACTGACCCACTGCTGCTGTTGGTATTATCGGCAGTTTATTTAACCATTTACTACTTTATTTGCCTTAAAAAATTTGAGGTAGAAGATTTGTAATGACAGGGTTGCGATTGTTTGCTATTGTAACACCTAATATTTTAAGCTTTTAGAATTCAAAAAAAATTGGTTAAAATAAAAGGCTACCTTATCAGCACTACTGTTCCTTTTAGTGTTTCTTCTTTGCCATCGGCTGCCAGCACAGTTACATAATATAAATACGTTCCGGTCATAGCTTCTGTGCCTGCAACTTTACCGTTCCAGCCACCTGTAGGTAAATTAGGCGGAACATTTTGGGCTATAAATATTTTTTGACCCCAGCGATTAAATATGGCAAAAGTTTTAATGATTTTTACTTCCGGACCTGCCATTACGTATAACACATCGTTCAGGCGGTCGTTATTGGGGGTAAATGCACTGGGCACAAATACACCCTTACCCGTTATTGTCCTTACAATGGCAGTTGCTGTATCAGTACAGCCAAATTCGTTTTTGGCTGTTAGTAAATAGGTAGTTGTGAATGGAGGTGTAGCAACCGTTGTATTGCACAAAGTACAGGAAAGATTGGGTGTTGGCGACCAACGAGGATTGTTGATAGTGCCCCCTGCAGAAACACCCTGCATTAGCACGTTTCCTAACCTGTTAATGGTGGTATCGCCAGGTATAACATCAATTTTAAATGCAGTAAATGCAAAATAAAAACTATTGTCGGTATAATTAGTTTCGTCAAACGGTTGTATAGGGGTAATATTCGGCTGATTACCCTTATCGTTTATAATGGCTGTCAGATGGTTACTGCGGGGCAGCGAAATTCTTGCAGTATAGGTTCTGCAACCAGAGTCAACCACAGCAGGCGTTCTATAAACTGGTAACAAAATCGATCGTTCCAATACCGTACTGCCACTGTAAAATGATATAAGTATACCTGCCGGCATACTATCGTACCCATTGTTCGTACAAACGGTAAAAATTACCTGTGCCACATTGTTGGTATAACAGGTAGCATTTAGTATTTTAACTGTAAGGTTGGGTGGAAAAATTTTTATTACAGCACTACCATTAATCGGGCATCCATAACTATTTTCGGTGGTTACTTTAATGGTATCTGATTGCAGGGGGGTGGCAACGGGGTTTACACAGGTTGCGCAGTTGAGGCTATTGTAAAGGCTAAGCCACCTGGTGGATGCCGCATTATAAATATTATTAGCAATGGAGTACAACACTGGTTGTTTTCGAAAAACAGTTGTATCAACGGGCAATATTATAACTGTTTCAGGTATGTAATTAAAGGTTGAAAAATTATTTATAACCGATTTTTCAGGAAGGTTGGTAACGGGCAATATAACAGGTAATACGGTTGCATTATCATTAACTACAGCAACCACCTTTCCGTTATTAATTCCTTTTACAATAAAAATAAAACTATCAACTTTTGCTGCTATACTATTGGTTAATCTAAACAACGGTGCAAGAAATGTAGCATTACCCAACAACGGATCACCTGAATAAAAAGCAAGGGTTAACCCTTTTGGCAGATTTCCTCTTTTAAAATTATTACCTATCGAAAATAATATCCTGATACTATCGCCCCGTGAACATTGAATGTCCTTTATTTCCATTACATAATCGTTGTAGGGCGGTATTCGTATTTGTACCTGTGCAGTGTCGGTACAACCATAATTATTTGTAACTACTAATTTTTTAATTATGGTTGAATCG
>JBBRUR010000096.1:0-19028 GCA_038247635.1 Chitinophagales bacterium | reverse complement strand
TCAAAACCACCCCTGAACGTTTTTATAACAGGTTAGAAAAACATTTTGTCCCGTCCTTTTTATAGGAGGGGAAACCTGCGCGTGATTGTTTACAGAATGAAAGAAGTTTAATTTTTTACAGCAGCCAGGAGGGTTTGGTGGGTGGTAAAAGTTTAATCTCTTACTACAGCTGGCAGTTTTACAGGCTGGTAAAAAATTTAATCTTTTACGTCACCAAAACTCAGGTTTATAGAAATTTAATTTCTCACGGCAACCGGCGTTAATTTCCCCTCCTTTAAAAAGGAGAGGAGGATTTTGTGCGCAGCATAAAATCAGGGGTGGTTGGACTTGTTACCCGGTTTTTGACCAGCTTTCTAACCTTTAGCCTACTACTTCTTGAAGTGTCGGATGTTCTTGACATTAACAGTGGGCACATTAATGTTGAACTGAAAGTGTATGTCTGGCACAAACAAATTATGAAAGGGCGTATTGGGGAATATAAAATTGGCAAACCTTCGATAACTGGCTGGGAAGATGTTAAAAAAGAATTAGACAACAAAGAGCTAAGTGAGGCATAAAAGCTTTTCTCTCGATAAGGCTAAAGTGGAGGTTTAGCAGGCAAGGTTGTACTACAACACTATTTGAACAACACTTTGCAAGCGCGTTAGAAATGCTTTACGAAAGTCAATTCAATTAATTGCCGAAAATCGATATAGTTATGGTTTCCACTTGGAAAATTTCAGATCCTTCAATATTACTGTCTTTCCATACCAGGTAATTTTCAAGCCTATCGCTCCACCCCCTTCACAACGCTTTCCATTACCCCCTCTCAACTCCCTATCAATAAACTCAAACGCAGCCTCATAGTTGTGTAATTAGTTTTTGTAGAGTAAAAACGAATACACCTCATCAGGAAATATCAGTTACCTGTACATTTTTGTTGCGCAATAGCCCGGCAAAATTTACCGATTCGCTATAAGGTGCGTTACGGTCGTCATCGCCATGTATAAATAATTCAGGCGCTTTCCAGTTGTTGATGTGCGCAATGGGCAACGATGCTTTGAGGGAAAAAGTGCTGACAGGTAATGGCCTGTAGAAGGCGGAACATTTAAGGTGGCGGAAATAAAAAACGACCGCATAAGAGGATCTTTTCTTCTTCTTTATCCAGTCTGTTGATTTATTGAAATTTTTAGCCGCCTAAGTGGCGATTTGATATAGCCATCAACACATTTTTTTTAAGCAACCGGTAAGTAAGGCGAATTAATGACTGCAGCAAGTAATATTGGTTTATAAACTTAGAATACCTTACTTATCGCAAACTGAAGTGTAGCCAAATTATTTTTTTTGACCAGTATTTATATTTTTTTTCACGTCCATTGCCCACTCTGCTACCGTCAACCGAACGGGCGTCGTTCCGCTGCATCAAAATACTGAAGCTCTTTATCCAGCTTTTTCAATTTGCGAGTAAATATCTATTTCAGTATATCGGGTTAGGAGTTCAGAAACTTAAAAGTCTGCAGTAATTTCTTTAAGCACTCATAAAAGTAAATGTGCCGGAACTACGGCTGTCAACTATTGATTTTGATTTTTACAGAACGGACATAAGTCCATCCTTACAATATCTATAGAGCCTATGGATCTGCATATATTTCCTGTTTATATGGTTTTGCACATGGTTTTGGAGAAACGGAATATTTTGTGATAATAAACCGTAGTTCGTTGTAAAGGAAAATCGAAAAATTTCCCAAAAAATCAGGCTAGGAAGTTGTTTTGATATGGTGCTGGGTAAAGAGGATTGGCTGGTTAATGGTTACCCGGCAGCTATGCAAAACGTTACTGGTTGTTTGTTATTTAAAGACGTTGCACTACAACTTTTCTGCATTAAACGACACAGTTACAAAACCGAAAACCCGCTTATTTAAGTGTCCTTCGTAACAGATAAACCAGCATAGGCCATTTGCTTGATTGGCGACTTATGGCTAGCGTCTGCTTCTTCCTGTCTCCCGGCTGTTAACTTCCAGCTTTTGCCTTTGAGCTGTTGGCTTTTAGCTCGTTTTTTTGTCTTTTTATTTAATAATGATGACATTCTGGAGGCTAAAACGATATAGCGTTAGTATTTCCACTAAACCAATCCTTTCTAACAACAAAAAACAATTTGCATGAGAAAATTTTCCATTTTCACTTTAGTCGTATTTATGTTTCTATCCATTACCACTGTGGCACAACCACCAGCTTTAGCCTGGGCAAAAGGTTTTGGCGGGCCCCAGGGCGAGTTTGCCTATGGAGTGACCGTTGACCTTGATGGTAACGTATATACAACCGGTTATTTTATAGGAAAAGCCGATTTTGACCCCGGCGCCGGCGTTTTTGAACTTACCTCTGGCGGCAACTCCGATGTTTTTATTTCAAAAATTGATGCAGCAGGAAATTTTGTTTGGGCTAAACGAATAGGCGGTGCCGACTTTGATATTGCCCAGGCTATTGATGTTGACATTTTGGGCAATGTTTTAATAACCGGCAGTTTTAGGGGAACGGCTGACTTTGATCCTAATGCCGGTACGGCCAGCCTTAGTTCCGCATCATCAGGTGAATACAATATATTCATTGCCAAATATAATTCGGCCGGCGACTACCAATGGGCAAAACAAATTATGGGCTTAATTAGCAACTACGCGTTCGGCATAGCTGTTGATGCTACGGGCAGTTCCTATATTTCGGGCGACTTTCAGGGGACCGCCGATTTTGACCCCGGTGCCGGAACTGCCAACCTTACTTCCAATGTTAGGGCTAATTACATTCTAAAGTTAAATTCGCTTGGAAATTATGGCTGGGCAAAGCAATTTAGTGGCTCCTCAACTCTTCAGTCGTTTGCCATTGCGGTTGATAATGCAGCCAATGTTTATACCACAGGTTTTTTTGGATCAACTGTTGATTTTGATCCCAATGCCGGTGTTGCCAACCTGGTGCCAAAAGGGGCCAGGGATATTTTTGTTTCAAAGCTTGACTCCGCGGGCAATTATCTGTGGGCCCAAAATTTTGGCGGTGTTTTAAACGATTATGGATATGGTATAACAACCGACGCAGCGCACGTGTATATAACCGGCTATTTTAGTAGTAGCGTTGACTTTGACCCGGGGCCAGGTGTAAGCATTCCTTCAAACGAGGGAAACTCTGACGTATTTGTTTTAAAATTGACAGCGGCCGGAGGTTTTGTTTGGGTTAAAAGTATGGGTGGCGCTTTGGGCGATGGAGCAAATGCAATAGCAGTGGATAATGCCGGTAACGTGTATACCACAGGTTATTACGCGGTGGTGAGCGATTTTGATCCCGGGGCAGCATCGGCCACAATAACCTCTGCCGGTTCGTTGGACATTTTTATTTCTAAACTGGATGCATCGGGCAACTATGTTTGGGCAACAGGTTTTGGTACCGCGTCGTCCGAACAGGGGTATGGTGTTGCCGTGGATGCGGCCGGAAACCTGCACACCACCGGCATATTTAACGGCACTATTGATTTCGATCCGTCGGTAGCAGTGTCCAACCTTACATCTCGTGGAAGTAGTGATGGCTTTGTAATTAAATATCTGGCCAGTGCTTTATTACCAGTAACGCTTACAGGTTTTAATGCCAGTTACGTAAACACTGGCCAGGTAAAGCTTAGCTGGCAAAGTGCCCGCGAACTATCTGCAAAAAGTTTTATTCTTGAAAGAAGTAACAGCAACCTTAGGTTTGAAGCGATTGCTACCATAGTGGCATCAGGAAATAGTTCAAATACGAAAAGCTATTCTTATCTCGATTTAAATCCTGCAAAAGGCACTAATTTTTACCGCCTTAAAATGGTTGATTTTGATGGCAGCTTTACCTACAGTAAGGTGGCTGCAATTAATATAAACGTTAAGTTAGCCTTACACCTGTACCCCAACCCGGCCGCCAGTACTTTGTATGTACAGGCTGGCGGTTTAAAACAAAAGGCAATTATTACAATTGTAAACGCATTAGGTAGGCAGGTGTTGCAACAACCTGTAACTATAGATGGCTTAACCGCTATAAATGTAGATGTGACCGGGCTGCCAGCAGGTAAATATTATGTATCCATCAATTTAAAAGAAGGCCGCCAGGTAAAGGAATTTGTTAAGGCAAATAATTGATTACATAACTAAATATTTATACTGCTACGCAAAAAATTTTGTTGAAGTAAACGGTGTAATCTGGCAAAAGCATAAAGTAAATAATTAAGAATAGAATAGGGTAAGTGGTTTGGATAATTGCAGGGTTAGCCTGTCCACTTACCATTTTTCCTAAAAATTAATTTGTTTATTCTTGGTGATAGAATGAAATTGGCCATCAGCTTACGCAGGTAATTTTTCGCCTTTTTAGGATTCTTTAATTGCAAATTCTTTGTGTTTAGGACTGATATTATGTTATAAAATTCCAATCATTTTTTTCCAAAAACTTTTTGCTTATAGCCTTACTGACAAATCATGCTACCATTTAAACAGCTGAATGGTTTAGAGAGTAAGGAAATAACTAATGGTCATAACACTTATTGTTGCAGAGGGGGCAATTACTGCGCCTTCAGTTACGGTTGATTTATACTATGAACGAATTGTATCAACAACATTGTAGCATTTTTTAGACTTTTTGAATAATAATGCCACTAATTAGTGGAAAATATAAAATTGGACATCCAATATGGGTGGGGTGTCACCCCCGCTTAAAAGGCTGCACTTTCCAATATGTCAAACTCCGCCACAACCATTCAAGGGGGCCAAAATAAAAATACCGCAACCATATTGGGCTTATAATTAACTGGACAATCCAAATAGCAACCACCACAAAATAAATTTGGTAATAGTCAAACCTGGCAAAGTAGTTTAAGCCGTAACCGAAAAAGAAAAGCGTGCAAATAATGGAGTGCATAATGTAATTGGTAAAAGCCATTTGGCCAACCGAAACCAAACGACGGAATATCCCTTGCATTTTGCCCGATTTGTAAAGTAATATAAGGAACGACGCGTGAGCCATCACCAAAAAAATCCTTTGGAAAGGATAAATCAAATCAATCCAATTTATAGGCACTTGTTCCATGCGTTTAAGGTTGGCTTCCAGCGTAGAAAAGTTTACAAAACCATAGTACGAGCTATACAATACCAGTGGAAGCCCAATGCCATAACCAATCAACATTACTTTTCGGTAGGCGGCGTTTGACCAGCTACCCGATAGGAAACCCCATTTATACAAAGCAAAACCCAGCAACATAAGGGCAATACAATCCCAAATTTCGTAAAGCATAAATTCCGTTTGACCATCCCACGCCATTGGTCGTAGGTAACTGGCTACCGTTGCATAATCCGACTTCATTTTACGGGTATTTTCTTTGGCATCTTCGCGGTTTGGGATCATTGATGTTTCAATTTCCCGCCAGGTAGTCAGGGCGTTGGTTTGTGTAGCAGTAAGGGGTTTTTTTTCAGTCTCTCCCTTTTTTGCGTTCACATAGGCGATCCGGTCGTTACGTACACCCTGGTAAAAGTAGGTGTTGAGCCCAAAATCCAATATAGCCACAATGGGAATCGCTAAAACCAGGTATTTTGGGTTTATATTTCTACATAAATACACCAGCATACCGCACACGCCATATAAGTACAAAATGTCGCCTATCCATAAAATTAAATGAGCGTGAATGAGACCAAATAACGCCAGCCAAAACATTCTGCGATAAAATAAAAAGTGTACCCTTACGCCTTCTTTTTTTGAAATAAATAGCAAAATGCCCGCCCCGAAAAGCATGCTAAACAAAGCACGCATCTTACCTTCATGCACTACTGTAATTACTTCGCCTACCCAAAAATTTAGAGAAGCGGGTTGGTTTTTAAAAGTCTCGGAGAAATAATTGGGCATTGAAAAGCCAGGAATATTCATTAGCAAAATGCCCAAAAGCGCAACACCCCGCATGGCATCAATAAGTTTAATGCGGTTGGCTTGTGCCACAGGGGCAATTTGGGTTTGGGTTGTGATGGTCATTTTTAGACAAGGTTTTTTAGTTATCCACTATTTGGTAAGCTCAATGCAAAATATAAAATCATGATAAAAAAGGCTTTATAAAATTACCAAAGGTATAAGTGTGCAGCTCTTGCGACTGCAAGCCCGACAAAGTCACTCTCACGGGGCGTTAGCCGGGCGGGCAACGACTGCTAAAAACAGCTATAAAGCCCGGTTCCAAAATATCAGAACCAAATTGCGGACAGTCGTTTAAGGTTTGTAATAATTACATTTGGCGTTGGTAATATTTGTGTAAAATACTATTTCCTAAAAACCCAAATTAACCCATAACTTATGTTTGACCATCAGCCACTACCTGAATTTAAAATATAAGTAGTCAAGCCAAATTTCGCCTGCTGTTAATTGGAAAATCCAAACTGCAAAGGCCACCTTTTTACCACACTTTTAAGTACTGCTGCGGTTGCCCTGGTATAACTCATGTTCAATAATCGCCCCTATTAGGCTGCCATTGTTTTTTAACCTGATGTAGGTATAAAACTAATCTATTGAACTGCTGTATTTTAAATGATTCGTTATTTGTGTGCTAAGCGCCAATTAAAATAGTCGTTGTTTTTTCGCCACAATAATTCTGCAGCTAAGGTCATTTATACCTTTCTCTCGCCAAATACAGTCATGCAACCGTTTAAGATTTTAGTATCCAGCGCAACACTTAAAACAAGGTAAGCTTTTTGGCACTTGCTTGGGGGCTATCGACACTTGGCTCCAAACGCTGGCGTCCCGGCTACTGACTAATAACTCCCGGCTCCAGACACCGGGCTTTTGGCTTCTAACTACTTGCAATCTACTTCCGGATCCTCTTTCCCGTCTCCCGACTAATAACCTCGGCTCCTTTTTCCCGGCTCCTGCCACCCGGCTTTTGGCTTTTAACTACTTGCAATCGACTTCCGGATCCTCTTTCCCGTCTCCCGCCTAATAACTCCCGGGCTCCTTTTTCCCGGCTCCAGACACCGGGCTTTTGGCTTTTAACTACTTGCAATCGACTTCCGGATCTTCTTTCCCGTCTCCCCCGATTAATAACTCCCGGCTCCTTTTTCCCGGCTCCAGACACCGGGCTTTTGGCTTCTAACTACTTGCAATCGACTTCCGGATCTTCTTTCCCGTCTCCCGACTATCGACATCCGACTCCCAACTCCCAACTATAGCCCCAGCTCGCGGCTCCCTACTATTGGCTTTTTTCTAGCGGCTCCTGACTAACCGCTAGCGGTTATTGGCTCCTGACTACCAACTCCCGGCTCCTTCTTTGCATCTCCTGGCAAATACCTCCCGACTATTAACTACCAACTCCCGGCGCCTTCTTTGCTGCTCCTGGCTCCCGACTACCAACTACCAACTCCCGGCTCTTTCTTTGCATCTCCTGGCTCCCGACTACCAACTACCAACTCCCGGCTCCTTCTTTGCATCTCCTGGCAAATACCTCCCGACTATTAACTACCAACTCCCGGTTCCTTCTTTGCTGCTTTTGGCTCCCGACTACCAACTACCAACTCCCGGCTCCTTCTTTGCATCTCCTGGCTCCCGACTACCAACTACCAACTCCCGGCTCCTTCTTTGCATCTTCTGGCTCCCGACTACCAACTATTCCCCCAGCTCCCACGCACTTATATACCCACCAACCTCCTCCGCATACGCAATAAATTCTGCATAAAACGGATGCTGCGCAATGGTAGCGCTATCGCCCACTACTACTAACTTTTGACGGGCACGGGTTAGGGCTACGTTCATGCGGCGGGTTTCGGCTAAAAAGCCAATAATGTTGTTGCTGTTGCTGCGGGCCAGGCTTATGTACATTACATCCCGCTCCTGCCCCTGAAAACTGTCGATGGTGTTTACCGTAATTGCGGGTAATACATCGGCCAGTTCTTTTACCAGCGGTACCTGCTCCTTCAGCCACGCTACCTGGTGGCGATACGGCGAAATAATACCAATGGATGGAAAATTACCTGGCGAATGAACGGTTGACAATTGCTGCACATAGGCGGCAATGTGTTTGAGCATTGCGTTGGCCTCTTCGGGGTTACTGAGACCAGTGCCATCCTGCTTTTCTTCAAAGCCGCACCCGGCGGTATCTATAAACAACAGCGGCTGATCGTTGGCCATTAACAATCGCTCCGCCACCAATGCATGCGCCACCAGTTGATCGTTGTAAAACTCCCTTCCCGAAAAATGCATTATACTTTGGTGCATTCGGTACTGTACCTGTAGCAGCGTAACGGCCGCCGCATGTAAAGTCACTACTTTTTCCATAAGGGTGGTACCCAGTCCGCCGCGGGCTGCTTCCACTGATTTAATGGTGGGCGGTAACTGGCAGTGGTCGCCGGCCATTACCAGTTTTTGGGCTTTTAGTAAGGGTATCCAGCAGGCAGGCTCCAATGCCTGGGCGGCTTCATCTATTACCACGGTATGGTATTGCCGTTGCCTTACCGTGTAGTGGTTGGCGCCAACCAGCGTGGCGGTAATTACCTGCGCCCGGTTCAGTACATCGTCGGCTATGTATTGCTCGGTGCGCTCTACTTCTATCCGTAGGTTGCGGGCTTCAGTAAACAGTGCTTTGCGTTGTTCTCGTTCGGAGGCGCCAAAACTCCGTTTGTATTTCTGGGCCATATCGCGGTATTCACGGGCCTGTTTTTTTAACCGCTTAATCTCTTTGTGTTGCGGGTGGATGGCCATTTTGCTATCAAGTGTAAGGGCCAGTTGCCGCTCGTTTACACGGGCCGGATTGCCCACCCGTACTACGTTCAGGCCTTCATCGGCCAGCTTTTCGCTTAACAGGTCTACAGCGGCGTTGCTGGGTGCTACTACCAGTATTTGCTGCCCATCCCTTACATGCAGTGCTTTTATGGCCTGCACCAGCGTAGTTGTTTTACCCGTACCCGGCGGACCATGTACAATTGCCAGTTCATTTGCTGCCAATATCTGCCTTACCGCCTCCTGTTGTATGTTGTTTAATACGGGTAGCGATGGCGCTTTTACTTCGTTGTTAAAAGTGGGCGCCTTTTGGCCGGTTAGTATTTTCAGTAGGTTTCCTTTCTCCTTACTATCCATCAAACCGCCGGCTACTCGTAGCGCCTGCTCCATTTCGGTATAGCTGTTCTCGTCAAACACCGCATCAATACCCAGCTTGCCATTGCGTGTCCAGTCGGGCAGGTCGTCTACCCGCAGCCCTACTTTTAGGCGGTTGGCGCTTATGTAGGTAATGGTTCCCTCCAGCCGGTCGTGTTTGGCATTGTGGTTGCTGAACAGGGCGGCCGTCATGCCAAAGCGTAACTGGTGTATGACGTCGGTATGGGTGGTGCGTTCCACTTCAATGGTTAAATAATCGCCTTTGCCAATTTCGGTATCCCTGATGGCGATGGGGAACCAGGTCAATCCATTTTCGCGACGGGCCTGCACCGGCAGGCTGGCCGTTTGCTGCTGAAACGAGCGGCGGTCTTCTTCTTTTTCTATGTTGAGTAGCTGTTGTAGCTGCTTAAAATAATCCATGGCGGCAAAGGTAGTAGCGATGAAGAAAATTATAGCCGCTAAGACACGAAGGCGCAAAGGAACGCGAAGGTTAAACGATTACACGCCAGTATTGGCTTAGTGCTAATAGCTCAGTGCTAAAGGCTATTAATGTGCCACAAAGGCACAAAGACACAAAGGAACACAAAGACTAAAGCAATTATCGGCAGGCTGTCATGTTGAGCTTGGCTCAACATCCGATAAAAAGGAGCGGATCAACATCATGTCATGCCGAAATAAATTCGACATGACGGGCTTGTTGATTTGTCATTCCAGCACCGGAAGGATTCGATGTACTTTTTTTAATTTTTAATTTTTAATTTTTAATTTTTACTTTTTAATTCACTTCTTCTTCTTCCCCCTTACCGTAGCCGGCTTCCCGTACTTCTTTTTCATTTTATCGCGGTGGCTGACCTTGTTGTACACTTTGCTGTTTTTAATTGATTTTGGGTGAAATGATGGACCGCGGTCGTCACGTTTGGGAACCTTTATCTGAATCTCTTTTATGTACACCCTGGGCTTTTCATCTTCGGTCAATTCAGGGTTGATGATTAGGTGTGCAGGTAAGCCGGTTACCGGTACCTTCCGGTTCATAAAGGCTTGTATGGTTTGCCAGGTGCTATGGTCTTTATCGGTAATAAAACTAATGGCTTTGCCCGGCATATCGGCCCGGCCGGTACGGCCAATGCGGTGGATGTAATTTTCGGGCACCTCGGGTATGTCAAAGTTGATAACGTGCGTTACCGCCGCTACATCTATACCTCTTGCCACAATATCGGTAGCGATGATAAACCGGTAAATACCTTCTTTAAATTGCTTAACCGTATTAAAGCGATGGTTCTGTTCTTTGTTTGAATGTATTACTCCCGCAACTTCCTGCAAGGCCGGTGGCAATTGCCCGTACAGTTGATCGGCTAATTTTTTTGACGAAACAAACACCAGCACTTTAGCCATGGAAACATCCTCGTTCAACAATAAACTTAACAGGTTAGCCTTGGTGTAAAAGTTTGGGACTTCGTACATCGATTGTTCAATATTATTAACCGGAGTGCCTGCTGGTGCGGCTTCCAGCTTTTGTGGACTATCAAAATATTCTTCAATAAATACTTCTACTTCTTCAATTAGTGTGGCCGAAAACAACAGGTTTTGCCTTTTGGGCGGCAGCAGGTCTATGATGTTTTTTATTTGGGTGCGAAAGCCAAGGTTCAGCATTTCGTCCATTTCATCTATCACCAGCTTCTTAATATCTTTTACTTTAAAAGCACCCGCCATTGCCAGGTCAAACACCCTGCCGGGGGTAGCCACCAACACGTCGCAACCGTTTTCAAGCTCTAGTTTTTGTGTGTTAATGTTTGTTCCACCGTACACACCTTTAACCACCACATTCAGGTAGGCCGACATTTTTTCGGCCGTCTCCACCACCTGCGCCACCAGTTCGCGGGTGGGTACTAATACCAATACCTGCGGGTTTTTTTCTCTTGCATATTTCCACAGGTTTAGTAGCGGCAACAGGTAAGCAAGCGTTTTACCCGTACCGGTTTGGGCAATGCCGCATACATCAGCACCGCTCATTACCACCGAAAATACTTTTTCCTGAATGGTGGTGGGCGTAGTGTAGCCATTGTTGGCCAGGGCCTTTAATATTTGTTTGTGAAGCGAAAAATCGGTGAAATGCATAGTAACTAATAAAGCACAAAGGTAAACGTTGATGGGCTAATGGGGCATTCTGCTATCAATGCAACCGACCTTTGGATGTTTTAAGAGATACAGTTGCGTACTTGCTGCTAACCCTTGTAATGTTTGTAAAGGTTATATTATTGTATCAACGAAGTATACCCAACCTACTTTACCGGTCCATACATGCCGCCATATAGTACTTACTTTTCCACTAACGCCTCCCCCAAACTCTCCCCTTGCGGCACAGCATTTTTTTGCCAAAAATCTGCATTGGTTATACCTAACGCAACGGGGTCAAACGTGGGATCTTTGCCCAACTTTTTTTGGCGTTCATAATCCTTTAACGCAATTAGAGCAGGTTTTTGAATAATAAGTATGGCAATAATATTTAACCACGCCATAATGCCCACGCCCAAATCGCCCAGGTCCCAGGCCAGTTTGGCTGTTCGTATACAACCAAAAAATACGGCCGTCAGCATGCCAAGCTTTAATAGCAGCATCAGTGCCGGACCACCCCGTTTTTGAGTCAGATAGGCTACATTGGTTTCGGCTATATAGTAGTAGGCCATAAGGGTGGTAAAGGCAAAAAAGAACAAGGCTACTGCCACCAGGTAACTACCGGCGCCAACATAGTCTTCCTCAAATTTTTCGCGGCCGCTAAAGGCTTTGTCTATGGCTGCCTGTGTGTAGGTGGCGCTTCCATCTACATGTTTTACGCCATCCTGCGTATAGTACACACCATTGTCTACCAGCAAACTTCCATCGGGTGCTTTGGTGTTATACATGCCTGTTATTAATATCATTAGGGCTGTGGCGGTACATACAAACAACGTATCGATGTATACCGAAAAAGCCTGCACCAGGCCCTGCTTGGCAGGGTGCGATACTTCGGCGGCGGCTGCCGGGTGCGGACCAGTACCCTGACCAGCTTCGTTGCTGTATACCCCGCGCTTTACGCCAATGGATATCATGGCGCCTACTATGCCGCCAAAGGTGGCATTGGCCCCAAAGGCACTTTTAATAATTAATTTAAATACACCCGGTATTTCGTGGTAGTTCATTACCAAAACAATCACGGCTACTATTATGTATGCAACGGCCATAAAAGGCACCACATACTCGGCTACGCTGGCAATGGTTTTTATTCCGCCAAAAATAATAAGGCCAAGTAAAACAACCAATACTATACCAACAGTAAAATGATTAAACCGGAAGGCATTGTTAACAGCCGAAGCAATACCGTTGGCCTGCACGCCAGGCAACAATAACCCGGTAGCTATAATGGTTGCCAGCGCAAAAGCAATTGCATAGGCCTTTCCTATCTTTTTATTTTTTATGCCGCGCTCAATGTAAAATGCGGGACCTCCACGATACTGCCCGTTTTCGGTCACTTTGTATATCTGCCCCAATGTAGACTCGATAAACGCAGAGCCAGCACCTAAAAAGGCCACCAGCCACATCCAAAAAATTGCGCCAGGGCCACCCAGGTAAATAGCTGTTGCAACGCCTGCTATATTACCGGTACCTACCCTGCCCGATAACGAAACTGCCAACGCCTGAAACGATGAAATGCCCTCGCTCGACTTTTCGCTTTTGAACATTACCCTTATCATTTCCCTCACCATCCGTACCTGGAAAAAACGCATCCTCACCGAAAAATAAATACCGACACCCAGCAACAGGTAAATCAAAACATCGCTCCAAATAATGCTGTTGGCGGTTGCCACAATACTTTCCAAACTTTCCATACGTTCTTTACTTTTTAGGATGTTGGCTAATATAAAATATTATGGCTACCCGTGTGCATTTGTTACGGTATAATAGGGCAACCGGCAAAAAATATAGTGCATTTAAACGCCAAACTGGCTAAGGTGATGGTCGAGGTGTTTGTAAAACATATTGTTCCACTCGGTTTGCGTTAAGGCACCAAACGAATGCGACTCTTTTCCCTCAAAATATGCCCCGCCCTGTTGTTGTGTTTTTTGTAAGTAATTTATTAACCTGCTCTTCTCTTTTTCAAACTCCTTGTCGGTGGTTATTAAAAAAGCGGGGGCTGTACGCGTGTTGTGTTTATAAGGCTTTTCGCCCACCACCATCTTCTTGATAAAATTTTTTAAAATGAATTTTATAAACCCGCTTGGTTTTGGATGATTGTTATCGTACAGCATTTCGTAAGTAACACAGCAATGGGCCAACATTTGGCTTACCGTCATTTTACCCCACAATGGCTGTGTTGCTGGTGATAGCTTATTAATGCGGCTAACAACTTCGCCAATAATGGCCGGGTCAAAAATATTTTTAATCATAACAGGTAGGTTTTTTTGGTTTATGAAAAGGCAAGATAGTTAATCAATATTCGATTGTAAAAATGGGCGACCTGTATTGGCTACCACCAGGGCTAATTAAAGTTCGCATCAATTTTCGCGCTGGCCATGGATGATCTTTCCATCTTCCATTTCTAAAATGCGGTCGGTACCTTTGGCAAAGTCAAGGTCGTGGGTAACAACCAATAGCGAAAGGTTTCTTTCTTTTGTAAGCGACTTAAATATGTCGAACACGTTATGGGCATTACGGCTGTCCAGGTTTCCGGTGGGCTCGTCGCACATCATAATGGCGGGGTCGTTTATTAGCGCCCTGGCTATAGCCACCCGCTGTTTTTCGCCGCCAGATATGGCATTGGCTTTTTTAGCGGCCTTATCTTCCATCCCCAACAGCCGCAGGTGGCCACGGGCATCGTCCTCTATTTCTTCAAAGGTTTTTTTACCCAGCTTTTTGGCGGGCAGCATTACATTTTCCAATACGGTAAACTCGGGCAATAAAAAATGAAATTGAAAAACGAAGCCTATATGCTTGTTTCGCACATCCGATAGCTGTCGGTTGCTTTGGCCTGTCAGCAATTCATCTTTTAAAAATAACTGGCCCTCGTAGCGGGTATCCATGGTACTTACCACGTACAACAGGGTAGACTTACCCGAGCCCGAGCGGCCCATAATGGAAACAAACTCGCCACCAAATACCTTAAAACTAATATCGTTTAATACTTGTACAGTAGCGGGGTCGTGAAATTGTTTGCTGATATGTTTGGCTTCCAATATAATGTTGCTCATATTTATTGCCCCCTTAATATTTCTACCGGATCAATTTTTTGTGCACGGTTAGCGGGCATAAAGCCAGCAAAAAAAGTAGTGATCAATGCAAACACTATCCCAATAGCATAAAACAAACCATTAAAGTTTACCGGGAAGGTTTTTATAGTGGGCAGCGCCTGTGTTTCAAAAGGTGTATGAGAAATAACAACCGACATCACATAGCCAATAACGAGGCCCAGCACGCAGCCTGCCAACCCTATAAACATGGCCTGTAGCATGAATACCATTCGCACATCGTTGCCCGAAAAACCGGTTGCTTTTAGTATGGCTATGTCATTCATTTTTTCGTAAATGAGCATATTAAGTATGTTGTAAATACCAAAACCAGCTACTATCAACAGGGCCACCGACACTGCATAGGTAATAATGTTGCGGATAGACGTACCTGTTTCAAACTGGGCATTGGCGGAATTAATATCGACGGCCGTAAGGTTAAATTGATGGGCCAACGATTTTGCCATGGAGGGCGCCAACTGTAGGTCGTTCAATTTTACGTTCAGGTCGGTTATGTAGTTGTCGCCCCGGTTTAAAATGGTTTGGGTAGTTTTTAAGTTGGCGAAGCTCTGTATATCATCAATTTCGGCCAGCCCGCTTTGGTATATGCCTACAATCTTCAATGGAAATATATCGCCGGTTACAGAGGTTACCTGTATTTTATCGCCCAAACTGGCCGATAATTTTTTGGCAATACCGGCGCCTACAATTATTCCATTGGTGCTTCTAAAAAGGTCTTGAGGCGAGCCTTTTACAATATAATCGCCCAGGTTAAACAGCCGGTCTTCTTCTAAAATATTTACCCCGTTTATTAACCCATTTAGTTGAATGGAACCAGCCACATAAAACACCTGTGCTTTTACCAAAGGCGATACTCCCTTGACCCGTTGATCGTTTGCTAAAAAATTCAATAATGGTAATGCGTTGTAAATGCGTGCCTGTGTAAGCTTGGGCTTTATGGAGTGTACTACATTAAAACTGTTACTTACTTCATCGTACAAATCAACCGGCTGTTGCTCGCTGGGGGTTATTTGGTTATAGAGGTGAATGTGTGGCGTTCGGTTCAATATCAATCCATCTAACAGGTTGTTGAGCCCGGTCATAAAACTTACCAATATTATAAAGGTGCCAATGCCAAAGGTTACCCCGAGGGCTGCGGTAATAGTTTGCTTTGGTCGTGATAGCAAATGGGTTTTAGCAATATTTACCAGTACCAGTACGTTCATGGCCACTATGGTTTTAAAAGTTTGGTTGTGGAATCGATACCACTCTTTATTTCTACCTTTTGAAAATTTTGAAGACCAGTGGTTACCTCCACATCGCCGTTCTCCGTCAGTACTTTATTGCCACCTATAAGGTATTCGTACGGTATGGTTAACACGTTGTTTTTTTCAGCCACCACAATATTAGCTTCGCCGGTAAGACCCGGGTACAAAACCTTTGGTGGCTGTATAAAAGTAGCCTCTACCGTAAAGGTTTGTGTGCGGCTATTCATGGCCGGGTATATTTTACTAATAAGCGCTTCCCATACTTTATCGCCATAGGCATCTAACGTTACCAGTACCTTTTGCCCTGTTTGTATCCGGGCAATGTCCACTTCGTCTATCAACAATTCCATTAAAAAGCCATCATTTTTGCCCAGCATGGCTAATGGCTCCTGTGGCACAGCAAGTTCACCTTCTTTTTTAAATAAGCTATATACCTTGCCCGCAAGCTGGCTGCGCACTATAAGGTCGCCGGCGTTATTAATGGTGGTGCCGAGGTTATTTTGCGCCTGCTTCAATTGTGTGGTAAGTTGATTAGCGGCTTGTCCATATTGGCTTATTAATATGGTTACCTGTTTTTTAGCAGTTTGATAAACAAGATAAAATTGGTCGAGTTGGCTTTTACTGCCAATGTTGTTATCCCATAAATTTTTTTGCCTGTGATAGGTAAGCGAGTCGTTGCTCAACTTTAGTTTGGCTACCTCTATCTGGCGGCTAATCTCTTCCAGCTTAGACTGGTTGCCAGCAAGGTTATCTTTTGCCAACGCCACCCCCAGCCTTGCACTTTGGGTAGCCAATGCCTGGTTATTGTTTTCTATTGTAAACAAGGCCTGGCCTTTGGTTACTACATCGCCCTCGGTTACCTGCACTTTTTTTACAATACCATTGACCGTTGTAAAAGCCATGTATTGATCGGCAGCCTTTAGGGTTACCGAGGCATACACCGCTTCGGTCAAATTGGTGTAGGAGGGCTTGATGGTTTGGCTGGCTTGCTGCTTACATGCGCCCAATACCCCAATCATTAACCATAGCACAGCCGTACGCAACTTGTAAAAATAGGATAGCGGGTTTGGTAAAAATCGGTTTGTACCTACACACATCTTTACTAACTTTTTATACTTAAAAATAAGCCGGTATATAAATCTTTAAGCTAACCAAAATCATAGTTATACCACGTTGCTGGTTAGCTATTGTAAAGTATCCACTAAAAAGATGTTCTCAAAACTAATATTAGCACGGCTCCTGTTTTTACACCTCAACCGCACTTCCATTATAGGTAACTACGCCACGGCCATACATCATTAATAAGACTATGACACCCATTTGCATTCTTCATAAAAAATAGCAACTTTTAGAAATACACTATTCTATCACTCAACCATCAACCTCATGGAACCGATAGTAGACCTTTATACGCTTCCATTGTTAAAGCCTTATGGCCAAAGTTTTACGCTAAACCCGGCCGGGCAAAATATTAGTAACCGCAACCGAAAAAACAGTATATGGTATTACGACTCGCCTAATATATTCGAAAAGGGCATACAGTTGTTTACCGGTATCTGCAAGTTTACGCAAAGCGACTGCACCACCCTTGCCTATGGAAATACCCGGATTGTTTGCGCATTGCTTTATCCTATTGAGCGTGCATTTTTTGACAATAAACTAGGGACCGGAAAATTGAACGACGTGGCGGTAGATTTTATAAGCAGCGTAGGCAGGCAGCGGGTAGATTTTATACAGGCCATTACTAGCTACTTTGATGTCCTTACCAATGAACTTGCTTTTTATAAACAAATGGAGGGGGTACCGGTTAACACCGAAATAGGCAAATGCACCTATAAACTGGCCAATAGTTACCAGGAGATAGCACAACACATTGCCACTGAAGTAGCAGGCGAAACTACCATCTTTTTTATTCTTTCAATAGAAGGTATGCACGTGCTGCATAGTAATTTTAATATCGAGGGCAAAGCCAATGAAGCGGCAGTCATGGCCAACCTTGCCAAATTAAAAGACTGGAAGCCGCGGCCATTCGTGGCATTTTAGAAAGCGCTAAAGGCATTTAATTCATTTAGTTAGGGCCTGCTGAATTTGTGTCAATCCCTGTAGAATCAATAGTTTTCGAGACATTTGTTCTAACTAAGTGCAAATAGTAATGGCAAAAGCTTCTAATAACCGTGCATCAAAACAGCCATATATCAGTCCCAATCAGCCTTCGTTTCCTGGCTTTGAGTCTCCATTCACAAAACATTTGAACCCCTCCAACCGCTGGTTTGTTTTATCACATAAGATACCGTGGGATACATTAGTGAATGTTTACAAAAAGCAGATGAACAATAGCGTGACCGGGGCAGATGGTATTAATCCTCGTGTTGTAATTGGTTCTATCATCATTAAGCACATGTGTGATCTAAGTGATCGGGAGACGGTTCAACAAATTCAGGAAAACATTTACATGCAGTACTTCCTGGGCTATAGCAGTTTAGTGATAAAGAGCCCTTTGATCCATCTTTATTTGTAGAGTTCCGCAAACGGCTGGGTATGGAACAAATCAATGCCATTAATGAGAAGATACTGCATATGTCTACTAAAAATGAAGGGCCTGCTGTTAAAGAAGACCCTGCTATTGAGGTAAAGGAGCCACCATTACCACACCTTGCAGTAGTAGAAATAGGACCGGTTGCAGAAATTACCACGCCGGAAACGATTGTAAAACCGCATGAAGGCAAACTGATTGTAGATGCAACGGCCTGTCCGCAGGATATCGCCTATCCAACAGATTTGAATTTGTTAAGTGATTTCAGAGAGAAGGCAGAAGAACCAGGCAGGTATCGTATTGGGTAAAATATCCGACTTATATAGCTTGGTGCATGAAAAGGATTTTACATAAAATGACTTCCTGGATTTGGAATATCCCCAGCAAAAATTTTGAAAAAAATAACGCAGGCTACTTATTCAGCAGACCCTCGATAATCATTTTTTAAAGCGCACGGTACTTTATGTACAACCGAAGATTTTAACAAACACCGGCAATGATCAAAAACCTGATTTTCCGTATTATTACCAGGTTAAAAATTGGTGAACAAGTTGAGGGTTTCTTGCTCTAAAAGCTACTTTCTTCAAAATAAATAACAAGAAAAATCCGGCCCAAACATCCGGATTTTCTTTTTTTCAGTGGGCCCACCAGGGCATGATCCTGGGACCCCCTGATTATGAGTCAGGTGCTCTAACCAACTGAGCTATAGGCCCTATCCCCTCTTTCAAGGAAATGCCCCTTTTTCAAGGGGCTGCAAATATATAAGATTTTGCATTTTACCCATCAAAAAAATTAAAACTTTGTGACAAGCAGCCGCAACAAGAAAGTTGACAGTTGATTGATAATAGTTGACAGAAGCGCCACCAGCCG
>JBBRUR010000095.1:0-19032 GCA_038247635.1 Chitinophagales bacterium | reverse complement strand
GCAGTTGAACCACGATGGAGCAGTTGAACCACAAAGGCGCGGTTGAACCACAAAGGCGCGGTTAAACCACGATGGCGCAGTTAAACCACGATGGCGCAGTTGAACCACAAAGGCGCGATTAAACCACAAAGGCGCGGTTGAACCACAAAGGCGCGGTTAAACCACGATGGCGCAATTGAACCACAAAGGCGCAGTTGAACCACGAAGACACGAAGGACACAAAGAAACACGAAGAGGAAAACAGCCATTCAAGGATTTTAGTGTACGTTTCAGGATTTTACGATTTTGAACCACGAAGACCCGAAGGACACAAAGAAACACAAAGAAGAAATTAGCCAATCAATGTTAACGCGTTGCGTTTCATCTTTTACATTCATTTACCATTCACTATTAACCATTTACGTTTAAGGATTTTGAACCACGAAGACCCGAAGGACACAAAGAAACACAAAGAAGAAATTAGCCAATCAAGATTTTTAGTGTACGTTTCAGCATTTTACGATTTTGAACCACGAAGACACGAAGGACACAAAGAAACACAAAGAAGAAATTAGCTAATTAATGTTAACGCGTTTCGTTTCATCTTTTACATTCATTTACCATTCACTATTGACCACTGAACACTCAACCACTCACCACTCACCACTTACCACTCACTATTGACTTTTCATATTCACGAAAATGCCCGTCACCTTCCGCGTTCTTTTTTAATTTTTACTTATCAGGGAACATCAATATACTTATGTACCTGCAGGCTAAGTTCCCATTGGGGGTTGGCTTTAATGTAGTCGATAATAAGCGGGGTTACTATAGCAGCCTTATCCCACTCGGGTTGCAGGTATAATTTGCATTTGGGAAAAACCTGTGCTGCATGGCTTTCGGCCCATGCAAAGTCGGTTTTGTTGTAGATGACAACCTTTAGCTCATGAGCCAGCGGTAATATTTCGGGCATCGGGGCTTTAAATTTTTTGGGCGAAAGACAGATCCAGTCCCAATGGCCACTGACTGGCGAGGAGCCGGAAGTTTCAATATTTGTTTCAAAGCCCGCTTCATGTAACTGGAAAGTTAGCTCATCAAGATTGTGCAGCAATGGCTCGCCGCCGGTTACCACAGCCAGCCTGCCGGGATGTTGCTGTGCTTCGGTAATGATTTGATCTATTGATAATTGTGGATGAGCGGAAGCATCCCAGCTATCCTTTACATCGCACCAAAAACACCCTACATCGCACCCACCCAGCCTTATAAAATAGGCAGCCCTGCCCTGGTGATAGCCTTCGCCCTGGAGGGTATAAAAAGCTTCCATAACGGGAAGCGTGGTTGCTGAATTAACTGTGGTAATCATGAGGCGTAAAGGTAGTTTGGAGAAAAGTAAAAATTAAAAAGTAATAATTAAAAATTAAAAATTAAAAAGTAGAAATTAAAAAGGGTGGGGGAGGTATGAGTTTGTTTATGTTGAATTTTGAATGAAGCGTTATGAGTTTTTAGTTGAAAAGTAAATAGCCAATAGGCAACAGCAAGCTTAAAGCAGCCAACAGCAAGCAGCCAATAGCCAACTGCTTTCAACTTGCAGCTTTCAATTTGCAGCTTGAAACTTGCAGCCTTGAAACTTGCAGCCTGAAACTTGCAGCCTTGAAACTTGCAGCCTTGAAACTTGCAGCCTTGAAACTTGCAGCCTTGAAACTTGCAGCCTGAAACTTGCAGCCTGAAACTTGAAACTTGCAGCTAAAAACTCCTCAAATAGGCTTTCATGGTATTTTTCATTAATCCAGCTATTGTCATAGGGCCTACGCCGCCGGGTACGGGTGATATGGCGGCGGCTATGGCTGCCACTTCTTCATAAGCTACATCGCCTTTAAGGCGGTAGCCCTTTTTTGATGTTGTATCGGGTACGCGGGTTATGCCTACATCAATAATTACAGCTCCGGGTTTTACCATATCGGCCTTTACAAATTCGGTGCGGCCAAGGGCGGCTACTACTATGTCGCCCTGCAGGCATATTTCTTTTAAGTTGATGGTGTGCGAGTGGCAAATGGTAACCGTGCAATTTCCGTAGGCACTATTACTGCTTAATAAAATACTCATTGGCCGCCCAACAATGTTACTGCGGCCTATTACCACCGCATGCTTGCCTTTGGTAGTAATATTATAATGCTGCAACAACAGCATAATTCCGTACGGGGTAGCGGGCATAAATGTTTCGAGGCCCTGCACCAGTTTGCCCACGCTTACCGGGTGAAAGCCATCAACATCCTTATCGGGGTTAATGGCATTAATTACCTTTGCTTCGCTAATGTGTTTGGGCAAGGGTAATTGCACCAAAATGCCATCTATTTCACTATTGTTATTCAGCTCGGCTATCGTTTCCAGCAACAACGCTTCGCTAATAGCTCCATCAAACCTAATAAGCGAAGAATTATAGCCTATATCGGCACAGGTTTTTACTTTACTGCCCACATAGGTTTCGCTGGCGCCATCGTTTCCAATTAAAATAGCAGCCAGGTGTGGCGCTCTTTTACCTTCTGCAACCAGGGTGTCGGTATGTTGTTTCAATTGTAGTTTTACCAGGGAGGAAGCAGCCAGTCCATCTAATTTAATCATGCGGGCAAAGATATTAGCTACCGGCTTTTATATTGGTCACAAAATGTTAACGCGTTTAAAAAATAAACTTTTGTTAAGATGACTTCTTACCGGTAATTTCCCATCACAAACCAACTGCTTGAAACATTTATTGGCCTTTTTGGTATTTATACCGGCTGCCATTTTCGGTCAATCGGCCCGCCAGCCATTATCGGTTAAGTATACTGGCCTGGGCGCATACAGCAAAAATTTTACCGATATTTTTTCTGGCACCTCTAACCAGGCTGCCCTTGCCCAAATAAAAAGCGGAGGGTTGGGCGTGTATGGCGAGCGGAGGTTTATGCTATCGGAACTAAACCAGTTTAGCGCCATTGTGGCCCTGCCTACTGCTTCGGGCACCTTTGCCTTTCAGGGTGATTATTTTGGTTTTGCTTCGTTTAACGAAAACCAATTGGGGATCGCTTATGGAAGAACCATTTCAAAACAAGTAGATATAGGTATAAAACTAAATTATCACACCATTGCGGTAGCAGGATTTGGCAATGCATCGGCTATTAATTTTGAAGGCGGCGCGCTTATTCATCTTACACAGCAGTTACACGCTGGCTTTCACATCTACAACCCGTTTAGCAGTAAATTTAATAAAAACAGCAACGAAAAGCTGGCCTCCATATACAAAACGGGTTTGGGCTACGAGGTATCGGACAAGTTTTTTATCAGTACCGAAATTGTAAAGCCGGAAGATGTGCCGGTAAGTGTAAATGTGGGATTTCAATACAACCTGCAGCAAAGCGTTTTGCTGAGGGCAGGCATATCAACCGGCACTAATAACAGTTTTGCAGGGGTGGGTTTACGAATAGGACAGTTGCGATTAGATGTAAATGCCAGTTATCACCCACAACTTGGTTTTACACCGGGCCTGCTGCTTTTGTACAATTTTAAGAAGCCTGCCAACAATTGAAAAAACTGCTGACCATAATAGTATTGATAGCAGCATGGCAATATGCCAACGCACAGGACGATAGTACCGCATTGCCCAACAATTTTGTTGAGCAGCAATTGGAAAACCTGGCCGAGCAGCAGGAAACCGCTACCGAGGATGACAGTTACCTTCAATCGCTGTTGCAATTCAAAAAAAATAAACTTAACCTAAATACCGCCGATGCTGGTGACCTGCGAGAGCTAAAGGCCCTGACCGACCTTCAAATTCAAAATTTTTTAAAATACCGAAAGCTGCTGGGCAACTTAATTAGTGTGTACGAACTTCAGGCCGTACCTACATTAGATATTGAATCTATTCAAAAAATATTACCCTTTGTACGGATAGGCAACCCGGTAAATATTGGCACCGATATTGGCAGCCGGTTTAAAAATGGCCAGCATTCCATATTGATAAGGGCGCAACAGGTGCTTGAAGAATCGGAGGGGTTTACCCGGCCCGATAGTATTGCCAACCGGTATTTAGGCAGCCGTCAACGGGTATTTGCCCGCTATAAATATGTGTACCGCAACCTGCTTCAGTTTGGTGTTACTGGCGACAAAGACGCCGGCGAACAATTTTTTAAGGGTGCCCAAAAAAATGGTTTCGACTTTTATTCGTTTCACCTGTTTGCCCGAAATATAGGCCACATTAAGTTTTTGGCGCTAGGCGATTTTACCGTAAACATGGGCCAGGGATTAATACAATGGCAAAGTTTGGCATTTAAAAAAAGTGCAGATATAACCAATATAAAACGGCAGGCCGATATATTGCGGCCGTATAATTCGGCTACGGAATATAATTTTCAGCGCGGGGCGGGGCTAACAATGAAATTTAATAAAATAGAAGCAACGGCCTTTGTTAGTGTTAGAAACGTGGATGCCAACCTGCAGGTTGATACCATTAGCTCTACCGACGATTTTGTGTCGTCCATATTAATTACCGGCTTTCACCGCACACCCAACGAAATTGAAAAGAAAAATACCACCAAACAAACCGCTTTTGGCGGTAATGTTTCGTATAATGCTATCGGGTTTCATTTGGGGTTGAATGCCATTAACTATCAATTTTCCACTCCGCTGGTGCGCAATCTACAGCCCTATAACCAGTATGCTATACAAGGCAACAGTTGGCGCAACTACAGTGTAGACTACAGTTATACCTACAAAAACCTGCACCTGTTTGGTGAGGTAGCCCTGGACAAAAACAATGCAAAGGCTTTAATAACAGGTATGCTGGCCAGCCTTGACCCAAAGGTAGATGCATCGTTGGTGTATAGAAATATTGACAGGCAATACCAGGCGTTGTATGCTAATGCTTTTACCGAAGGGTCCTTCCCCACTAACGAAAAAGGATTATTTGCCGGTGTTGCTATTAAGCCAGCCATATCGCTTCGTATCGATTTGTACACCGACCTGTTTTCCTTTCCGTGGCTACGTTACCGGCTTGACGCCCCCTCGCATGGAACCGAATACTTTTTACAACTTACATACAAACCCAACAAACAGGTGGAAGTATATACCCGCTACCGCAACGAAAACAAAGCCATAAACATAACCGGTTTAAACCTGCCCACCCGCCAGCCTTTTATACGGCCACGGCAAAACTGGCGTACGCAATTCAGTTATAAAATTAATCGCGAGGTAACGTTAAAAAACAGGGTAGAGCTGCTATGGTATGATATACAGCAAAAAGAGCGCAGCCAGCAGGGCTACCTTTCGTATGTAGAAGTAGCATGGAAACCTTTTGGAAAAAAAATAGCGACCAATGGCCGCCTGACGGTTTTTCAAACTGATGGCTTTGACAGCCGCATTTATGCGTTTGAAAACGATGTGTTGTATAGTTTTAGTATCCCTGCTTTTTTTGATAAGGGGGTTAGGTATTACCTCAATGCCAATTACGATGTTACCCGCAAAATGACGGTTTGGGCACGGTTTGCACAAACCATCAACCCCGGCAAAACACTGGTGGGCAGCGGCCTTGATGCTATTAAAGGCGACCGACGCACCGAGGTAAAGTTGCAGATGATTTGCCTCTTTTAACTTGTTTGCCTTCATTTTGTAAAGTGGTAACTATTTTACCCGGCCGGTGCGGTACACTGTGGTGGTTACCGATAGAGATATTTGATTACTTTCGTTTTTTATCAACCGAATAAACATCCGCTATGGCCGATCAACAGCCCAATAACCAGTTAAATATTGAAATAAGTGAAGAGATTGCAGAAGGCACTTACGCCAATCTTGCCATTATAACCCACAGCCATGCCGAGTTTGTAATAGACTTTGTAAACGTAATGCCCGGCACCCCCAAAAGCAAAGTAAAGTGCCGCATTATTTTCACCCCCATGCATGCCAAACGCTTTTTACGGGCTTTGGAAGACAACGTAAACAGGTACGAAGCCGCCAATGGCTACATACAGGATATGGAACAGGTTGAAATACCCATGAATTTTGGCGGGCCTACGGCACAAGCTTGAGTAAGTTGAAAGTCTTTAGCCTTTACCCAATTGGTTGCCTATTTTTCAATAGGTTTCCACTGCTTAAATCGATTGGGTTATTTGTTTAAAACATTTAAGCAAATTTTTCCGGGTTGTTGAGCATTAACCGCAATAATTTTCCTACTTCGGTATTTAGTCCAATCAAAAACTTGTGTTCATTGGTACTTAAATGTTTAAACTCTAGCGAGATATCAAGCCATACTTCGGTTTCTGCATTTTCTGAAATACAATCATGCATTTTTGAGATAAAATTGTAGCGATAGTTTTTGCGGGTATCAGCCTATGCTAAATTGGCGCAAACAAATCGTGCCGATCTTTTGATTTGGTCAATAAGGGAGAATTTCTCTTCGGCAGGAAATTTTTTGGTGATCGTGTGAATAAATATAGCTAGTTCAAAAGCTTTTTTATAAGCAATAAGAATTTTTAAAACTGTTTATTTTACAGGACTTGTAATTTGAACAAATGGTGCTATAATAAATACCGACGCCGTGTTAGCGGGTCAAAATTTCTTACCAAAGGCCATACGGCCAACGGCTAAATGCTAAGGGCTAATCAAAGAATTCCTTCGTCTGCAAAGCTGTAAAAACCTTCTTCGCTTACTATCAGGTGGTCTAACACCCTTATGTCAAATAGTAGGGCGGCTTGTTTAATACGGGCGGTAATGTCTTCGTCCTGGCGGCTGGGTTTTAGGTTGCCACTGGGGTGGTTGTGACATAAAACCATGTTTACAGCATCGTGTTCCAGGGCCTTTTTTACAATAATACGCGGGTCGGCAACGGTGCCGGTAATGCCGCCCTCACTAATAATTTCAAAGTGGTTTACTTTATTAGCCTGGTTTAAAAATACCACGGCAAATACCTCGTGCTTTTTGTACTGAAACTGGGCTTTCAGGTAGTCGGCCAGGTCGCGGCTGTGTATAATTTTATCGCGTTTGGTATCGGCCATATTACGGCGAATGCCCAGCTCAAGGGCCGCCACAATGCTAACTGATTTGGCCGGGCCAAGGCCTTTAATTTTAAGGTTTATCATGTCTTTTACGGTAAGTTTACCCAGCTTTTGCAGGTTGTTATCAACTTTAACAAGTAGTTCTTTTGCCAGGTCAACGGCGCTTTTATTAATCGATCCATTTAAAATTAAAATGGCCAGTAGTTCAGAGTTACTTAAACTGTCGGCGCCGTTTTGCATCAGTTTTTCCCGTGGCCTGTCGTCGGCTGCCCAATGCTTAATTGTTTGTTTTTCCATGGTAAGGGTTATTACAATTTCAATATAGAACTTCTATTGCTAATCTCTATCTTCGCCGCTCATTTTAAACGCAATATGAACCCCAGCGTAAAATTATTTTCGGGCACCGGTTCGCAAAACGTTGCTACCAAAATAGCACAAAGGTTTGGTGCCCCTTTAGGAAAAATCAATATTCAAAAGTTTAGTGATGGCGAGTTTCAGCCCGTTTATATGGAAAGTATTCGCGGCGACTATGTGTTTTTAATACAAAGTACCTGCTCACCCTCCGATAACCTTATGGAATTGCTGCTAATGATAGATGCTGCCCGCAGGGCAAGCGCCTACAAAATAATAGTGGTAATGCCGTATTATGGCTACGCAAGGCAGGATCGAAAAGATAAACCACGGGTTGCCATAGGCAGTAAACTAATAGCTAACCTCCTGGTTGCCGCAGGTGCCGACCGCATTATAACCATGGATCTGCATGCTCCACAAATACAGGGTTATTTCGATATTCCGGTCGATCATCTTGACAGTTCGGCCATTTTTATACCTTATATAGAGCAACTTAAACTGCAAAACCTTACTTTTGCCGCCCCCGACGTGGGAAGTACTAATAGAGTACGCGAAATTGCCAGTTATTTTAGTGCCGAAATGGTTATTTGCGATAAGCATCGAAAGCGTGCCAACGAAATAGCCAGCATGGTAGTAATTGGCGATGTGGCCGGAAAGGAAATTATTTTGATAGATGATATATGCGATACAGGTGGCACATTGGCAAAGGCCAGCAACCTGTTAATGGAAAAAGGAGCAAAAAGTGTAAGGGCTTTGTGTACGCACCCGGTGTTAAGCGGCAATGCATACGAAAACATCGCTAAGAGTTCATTGACAGAGTTGGTAGTTTGCGATACGATACCATTATTGCATGCTGCCGAAAAAATTAAGGTGTTGTCCGTAGCCGATCTTTTTGCCATAGCCATTCGCAATGCTTACGAAAACAGAAGCATTACCAGCTTGTTTATTCACAGCCAGTTAAAGGCAAAAAGAGGCGAGTAAGGAAGTTAAGAGTCTTTAGTAGGTAGCCGGGAGATTCAACAGCCGGGAGTTAACGGTCAGGAGATTCAACAGCCGGGAGCCAACGGTCAGGTGTTAACAGCCGGGAGCCAGCCTCCGGGAGCCAGCAGACAAAATATTGGGAATAAGTAAATAGTTATTTGAAAGGTGGAGATTTTTTTTGGTAACGGGCATTAGGTCATAGGAGAGGCTTTTGTTGTGTCACTCACTTGTACTGTAGTAATTAAATGCAGCGCCGAAGTAAAACAAAACAATCAAAAAGTTAGTTGACATGTTAACACTCAAAACTTACTACTCACCATTAACTATTCAGCATTGACTATTCAACATTGACTATTCAGCATTGACTATTCAGCATTGACTATTGACTATTCACAACTCACAACTGTCAACTCACCATTCACAACTGACCACTCACTATAGTTATGCCGTAAAAGTGTGCGACGCAACAATGACGACCAAAAATATAATGACGACTAACAAAAGTTTTTTTTAATAACAAACAATCAATAAATGAAAACAATTACAATTGAAGGACAACTGAGGACCGAAATGGGCAAAAAAGCCACCCGCCTAATTCGCTCTCACGAAATGGTGCCTGCTGTAATTTACGGGGGTGCCCAGGAAGTTAACTTCGCTGCATCGGCAAAGGCTTTTAAGCCTATCGTATACACAGGCGAATTTATGAAGACAGAAATAACGGTAGAGGGCAAAAGCTATACCTGTATATTAAAAGATCTTCAGTTTGATAAGGTGACCGACGAACTGTTGCACCTTGACTTTTTAGAGTTGGTGGAAGACAAAAAAGTAGTTGCTACTTTGCCTTTACATTTAACCGGTGTACCCGCAGGCGTAAAATCGGGCGGTAAACTGGTTATAAAAATAAAGGCCCTTAAAGTTAAAGCATTGCCAAAACACCTAAAGGAGTTTATTGAGTTGGATATAACCAACCTTGAACTAAACGAAAACATTAGGATAGAAGACGTAAAAGAAACCGACATTGAAATTTTAAACAGCCCTCGTATCCCTATTGCCTCGGTGGTTATGACACGCCAGTTAAAGCAGGAAGAGTCCAAAGACGAGAAGAAAAAATAAAGGCTGCTTCTGTTGTAAATTATTCCCGGTCCCAAAAAAGGGCTGGGATTTTTTTTGCCCACAACTAAATAATAATATACAGTTTGTTACACTTGTAATTTTATTTTGGAGGGCAATGGCACTAAAAAGAACTATGAAATTTTAATGTATAAACATTGGTTAATTAAAAATATTTGCAGAAGGAAGTAATTTTCACAGGTATTTTTACGCTATTGTGCCTATTTTTAAACGCTCTAAAAATTATAGTATTGCTTATAAATATTTTACGTATTTAATTTAATATTACTTATATAAGCGCATAGGATTGTTAGCGTAAATGTTGGCTGTATAACAGAAAGGCAATGAGTAAATATTTGATAACCGGGTTAGGCAATGTTGGTAGCGAATATGCACACACCAGGCACAACATAGGCTTTGATGTGGCTGGTGCTTTTGTGTTAAAGCACGGCGGTGTATTTAATGTTGGGCGGTTGGCCGAAGTATGTAATGTAAAATGGAAAGGCAAAACTTTTGTTTGTATAAAGCCTACTACCTATATGAACCTTAGTGGTAAGGCCTTTAAATATTGGATGGATAAAGAACACATACCCCTTGAAAATACATTAACCATCGTTGACGATCTTGCGCTTCCTCTGTCAAAATTAAGGCTGCGCCCGGGTGGCAGCAGTGCCGGCCATAACGGATTAAAAGATATACAGGCAACTATTGGTACCGAAAAATATGCAAAACTGCGTTTTGGCATAGGTGATAATTATGCAAAAGGCCAGCAAGTGGATTTTGTGTTGGGTAAATGGAGTACCAATGAGGTGGGTATTATAAACCATAAAATACAAATGTGTATCGAAACTATTGAAAACTTTGCTACCATAGGATTAGACAGGACCATGGAGCTTATAAATAAACAGGTAATTATATAATAAAATGAAAAATGTTCGTTATGTAAGCAACCTAAAATGTAAGCTAAGTAATAGTACTATTCCGGTTATACTCTGCTCAGCTATTACCTACTTATTATTTTATTAAAATCTACCCTATGAAAATTTTTTGTGTTGGGCGAAACTATGTGGACCATGCCAAAGAACTTGGCAACGACGTACCCGACGAGCCTGTAATTTTTATGAAACCTAAAAGTGCCCTTTTGCAGTCACATACCCCATTTTACTACCCGGAGTTTAGCAACGAGCTGCACTACGAAGTAGAACTGGTATTACGCATATGCAAAAATGGAAAGTATGTGCCCGAAAGGCAGGCAGCCAAATACTACAACGCAATTACCGTAGGTATAGATTTTACCGCGCGGGATATACAAGCCGAACTTAAAAAGAAAGGGCTACCATGGGAAAAGGCTAAAGCATGGGACAACTCGGCGGTAGTAGGCGAGTGGAAAGAGGTTACCCCCGAATTGTTAAAAAATCCATTAGTATTTAGCCTTAAAAACAATGGCGAACAGGTACAAATAGGTAGCTCAAACGATATGATTTTTTGTTTTGACGAAATTGTATCGCACATCTCAAATTATTTTTCGCTTAACATTGGCGACCTGGTATTTACCGGTACTCCGGCAGGTGTGGGTGAGTGTGTAGTAGGCGATGTATTGGAAGGCTACTTAGCCGACAACAGGTTATTTGAGCTTGAAGTAAAATAGTAAAATGGCAATAGCCAATAAGGGCTTTGCCTTTGGCAGCGCCTTTTAGGCATATACAAATGTTTGCGATTTACTTATGCAACAGGTAATTTAAATGTATGATAATTGTATATTTTTACAGTTGTCGTACATTTTTTTTTGCTTGTAACCCAGTTGAGTTTAGGTAAAAACATCTAAAATATTGTTTAGCCAACATATACCAATAGCTGCGTTTTAGAGTGCATAAAATTTATTAAAGAACATGAAAAAAATACATGCTTAACGCCGGTCAACTATTACAAGCATATAAAATAATGTTTACTGCCAAAACAATGGCAGACACCTACGAGGCAAACCGGAAAATTTGTAAATATGTACATGCCTCCAGCAGGGGCCATGAGGCTATACAGGCGGCTACGGCCTTTAACATATTACCCTGCGATTTTGTGAGCCCTTACTACCGCGACGATTGTATGCTGCTGGCCCTTGGCTTTACACCTTACCAGTTAATGTTACAACTGCTTGCAAAATCCACCGATCCGTTTTCGGGCGGGCGGTCGTATTATTGCCACCCTAACAATAAGGCTGCAGGCCTGCCCGGTATTATACACCAAAGCAGCGCTACCGGTATGCAGGCTATACCAACCACAGGCATTGCACATGGCATACAATACCTTGAGCGTATACAGTCGTCGTTATTGATAAAGGGTACCGGGGGCGAGCTGCCAGTGGTGCTTTGCTCGTTTGGCGATAACAGCCTAACCGAAGGCGAAGTGAGTGAGGCCTTTCAGTTTGCAGTGCTAAAACAATTACCAATAGTGTATTTGGTGCAGGATAACCAGTGGGGCATAAGCGTAAGTGCCGAAGAAGCAAGGACAATGAACGCCTATGAATATGCGGCCGGTTTTAAAGGAATGAAACGCATGCAATGCGACGGCAGCGACTACCTCAACAGTTTTGATACCATGGCCAATGCCATAGCCTTTGCCCGTAACGAGCGAAGGCCTGTGTTGGTGCATGCCCGCGTGCCTTTACTGGCCCACCACACCAGTGGCGTTCGCCGCGAATTTTACAGAACAAAAGAAGACCTGCTTAAACACGCTTTATACGACCCGCTGCCTAAACTTAAAGCGCTGGTAAATGATTTGTTAAAAAACAACCACCAATTGGCCACGTTGGAAAAACAGGTTGAAGTGGATGTTCAAGACGCTTTTGAGCAGGCACAACTGGCGGATGACCCTTTACCAACTACCGTTACCAACCATATTTTTGCCGAAACAACGGTAACCATTGAAACAGGAGAGCGTACCAACGGTACAAGCAAAAAGGTTGTGATGGTAGATGCCGCCCTGCATGCCATTGAAGAAATTATGCAGGAGCATGCGGAAGTTATTGTATTTGGGCAGGATGTGGGGCGAAGGCTGGGCGGTGTATTTAGGGAAGCTGCCACACTAGCCGAAAAATTTGGCGATCACAGGGTTTTTAATACTGCCATACAGGAGGCATACATTATTGGTTGTACAGTAGGGCTTGCCGCTGTGGGCATAAAACCTATAGTGGAAGTTCAATTTGGCGATTACCTGTTTCCCGGTTTTAATCAATTGGTAACCGAAGTAGCAAAGTCGTGTTATTTAACCAACGGAAAATTTCCGGTGGGCATGATATTGAGGGTGCCGGTTGGTGCATACGGAAATGGAGGCCCATATCATAGCGCCAGTATTGAAAGTACGCTGCTGTCGGTAAAAGGCATTAAAGTTTGTTTTCCATCAAACGCTGCCGATATAAAGGGGTTGATGAAGGCAGCGTTTCTTGACCCCAACCCGGTAATTATGCTTGAACATAAGGGATTGTACTGGAGCAAGGTACCCGGTACCGACAATGCAAAAACAGTAGAACCCGCACGCAACTATGTATTGCCATTGGGCAAAGGCAGTGTGGTGCTGGCAGCTGGCAATACACAACTAATGCGGGGCCAAACGGTATGCATTATTACCTATGGTATGGGTGTGTATTGGGCCGCAGCGGCAGCACAGGCATTTAATAACCAGGTGGAGATTGTTGACCTCCGCACCCTTTTTCCGCTTGATGAGGTGTTGGTGTATGATACTGTTTGTAAGCATGGCAAGTGCATTGTACTTACCGAGGAGCCCCTGAATAATTCGTTTGCAGAAGCTTTATCGCTTCGTATTTATAATAACTGTTACCATTACCTTGATGCACCAGTGGCAACTATAGGTAGTTTAAACCTGCCATGCGTACCTATTAACACCGCGCTTGAAAATGCCATGTTGCCCAACACGCAAAAGGTAACCAATGCCCTTAAAAAGCTGTTAAGTTATTAGTGTAATGAAACGCCTGGTACTTTAGCCTCGTACGGTTGAATTACAGATGATACAAAAATAGTTGGTGGGCCCTTAATAATTTTAAACAGTGTTAAAAAGTATATAATTGGTTGTGGACGTAACTGTTGTAAAATATGTTAAATAAATACCACATAAGTAATTAAATGGGCAATAAAATAGTGATTAAGCAGTTCATATTATGGCAGCATGGTTATAGTTAACTATTTATAGTATTGGCTATATATAGCATTAAAACTTAATGTTAACAAGGTATATAAGTTTTGATAAAAGAATACTTTTTTAAACAAAGGGCGGCAAACACTATAAATTGTGCTAACTTATTCTTAGTTTAAATTTTTTTAAACAGTGTTAACGGCTAATATTACGACACCGTTTTTGCAAGTAGAAATAAATGTGTGCAAAAAAGAGATGTTTAATTATGCCAGCCTCTACAATTAAATATAAACCGATGCTTTCTTTTTCGAAAATAAAAGAACATGTTATTGCAAAGCTCGACAAAGGATTATCCCCTAAGCTAACTTATCATAACCTTGCCCATACACTTGATGTATTGAAACAAGCCGAAATAATAGCCAAAAAAGAAGGGGTCCCCGATGAATTAGACTTGCTGTTGCTAAAAGTCAGCGCCCTTTATCACGATGTTGGTTTTATAAATGTGTATAGCGGCCACGAAGAAGAGAGCTGCCGCATTGCCGAACCCGAATTATTGAACTTTGGATTTTTGCCCGAGCAAATTGAAAAAGTGAAAGGAATGATACGGGCCACCAAAGTACCTCAATTACCAAACACCCTTCTTGAGCAAATTTTATGCGACTCAGACCTAGACTACCTTGGGCGTAACGATTTTTACGTTATTGGCGAAGGCCTTTTTAAAGAATTTACGGAGCACAAGGTAATCAGTAGTTATAAGGAGTGGGACCTGTTGCAAATCCGTTTTTTAGAAAAGCATCATTACTTTACCAAGTCGGCCATCAGCCGCAGGCAAAAGGAAAAACAGCAACACCTAACCGAGGTAAAAACAAGGGTTGGCATATCAGTTTGATTGCGCCAGCGTAATGCTTTTTTGGTTTATAGCCCTAATGCGTTTGCATAATGTTTTAAGTATTCCCTTTAAAATGCCTGCATTATTGATTAGTGTTTCGTAAAAAGGTTCCTGCTCAAGTTTTAGCAAAATACAATCTTCGGTGGTGGTGGCGCTGGCCGACCTGTTTTCTGCATCCAACACCGATAACTCCCCTACAATTTCATTTTCGCCCAGCAGGGCCAACGTATGGTTACCATCGTGAATGCGCACTTTTCCCTTAAAAATAAAAAACATGCAATTGCCTATGTCGCCTTTTAAAAACAGGTTGGTTTGTGCATCAAGATAAACTTCCTGCAAAATGGCGGCTATTTCAACCAACTCATTTTCGGGGGTGTTTTCAAATATTTCCGACGACCGTAAAATCAAAACTTTTTCTATTAAAAGCATGGGCGTTATTTTAACGTAGATAAAACGTACTGTTTTGTTTCGTTCAGCAATACGTCATCATTTTTTTGGTTTGCATATAATATTTCGTGCGAAAATGAGCTGCTGTTAAACTTCGGCAACATGTAACAGGCAATGGCTTTGGTCCATTGGTTAAAGTTTGCTTTGGTATCTTTCATAATAGCTTCTATAAGGTGAGCGGCACTTAGGCCGCGTACTTTGTGCAATATTTGGTGGTGCTGTTTTATATCGCTTATCATTTCTACCAAAATATTAATTTGTCTAAAAAACCTACCGGGTATTATTAGCTCAAGCACTTCAATGGCATTGTATATTTTACTGGTGTTATTCAATTCCAACAGTTCAATTACGCGGTCAACTTTTTGTTTATCAAAAATAAGGGCGAACGACTTAAGCAATAAGGATAGGTCGGCCTGCATTTGATGGGTTATGGCAGTTTGAACCTCTTTTAATGCTGGCTGCTCTATCAGCTCGTTGTAGTAATATATCTTCTCCTTACTTTCCTCTATTTTTTTGTTTATCCATTCTTCAATCAACACCAAATCTATTTTTGTAATGGTGGCCTTTTTTAACCATAGGCTGTCAATTACAAGGTCGTTAACCTTCGCCTTTATGCTAAATAACTTCAACAAAAACTGCGTTGAATAATCGCCTTTAATTTTGGCAGCCGTTTTTATAACATAAGGTAATAATGCAGGTGATAGTAATTGGGGGTCCCAATACCGGCTTGTAAAAACCTCATCGCCAAAAAATAAAAGGCTTTTTTGCAGCGAAGCGAAAGCCCGGCGCCCAGCCGATACTTCCAGCATTTGGTTAAACAGCTCAAAATCTCTCACCTTTCCTACCGCTTCAATAGCTTTTTTATACACAGGCGCATGATCGTCAATCAACAATTTTTGAAGAATACCCGAAAAATTATTGTTTCCTACCTCTAAAATTATATCCAGCACCAGCAATTTTTCGGCAGGGTTTTTACTGGCCATTATTTCCAGTTCGCGCTGTATTTTTTTTTCTATACTTATATTTTTTCGGTATAACAGGCCAATGATTGCAGGTTTTTTTTCGTCGGTAGGTAAGCCATGTATATTGGCCATATCGCTACTATCGGTTTCCTGTTCTAAAAAATAAAATGCTTTTATAAGTTCGGGGTTAAGTTTTTGTTGGGCGTTATTGCGTATTTGTTTTTTAATTACCGGTAGCGCTGTGGTAATGTTGCGGCTAATTACCCTTGCAAGTACATACTCCTGTATAGCAACGTGTGTATTTTGTAGCAGCGAAAGTAATAATGAATTGATGTTTGAGTAGCCCGACCGCTCTAAAAGATTTAGCGAATGGATTACCTCAATGGGGTTGGTGCTGTGTACTTTAGATACCAGCAATTCGTTTACCTTTTTATCGGTTAAAAAAAGCTCGGCGCCCGAAAAGTAGCCTTTTTGAAGTGAGTTTATCAGGGTAACCATATACTGCTTTTTTATAAAGTATATAGTAACTATCCATACTATTAAAAACACCGTTAGTATTTGCGAAACCAGTTTAAAAGGTAATTCATGGTTGTTTCTGAAATAAACGAACAGAAAAAGGCCAACGCCAACCAGGGCAAATGGAAGTGTGTAGCCTTTGGCCACCAGGTGGCCGCGCAACCGGTCGTGTGGTTTTAAAGGTTGAAATAAAATGAAGAAGACAGGTTCCTGCAGGGTGGAGCGCAACACCTCGGCCAGCAACACCATACCTCCAAAAATATAAATATGTGTTTTAAAATCCGATGCTAAAAGCAGTATTGCCACATTAATTGCCAGCAGCAATATGGGGGTTACCAACAGCGAGTTTACAAGGCCCATTTTTGCTATCATTCGGCTGCTAAATAATAATTTAATGCCTATGGCAACAAAGCGGCCAAGGGCAAAAAATATGGCTATAAAAGTGGCTATTTGCTCACTTTTTTTAAACTTCAGTTTTATATCGTTTAAAAAAGTAAAGTCAACAAACGCAAAAACCACGTACGATACGGCAGTAAGCAAAGCAATATTTAACACCAGCCGGTTAAAAAAGTAGCGGTTTATAAAGCTTGTATTTGAAGGGTGTTGTGCATGGCCGGCGGGCTGCGTATGACCATGCCCCTCGTTAGGGTCGCCTGCTGCAATAAACCCCTGGTTTTGGTAGCGTTTCATAAGCAGGTAGGCAATAATAAACGCGCCCACCGATACCCACAACAGGTTATTAATACTTACATAATGAACCAATGCCGACACCGAAAAATACCCCAACATTTTAGCTGGTATATCGCCTGCCCCCACAATTGAAAAAATGCGTTTGCTTTCCCTTACATTAAACATAACGGATGCCATGCCCCAAAATGCGTAGCCTACCAGCATATAAATGATAAGGTACCAGGCTGCTACAATAATTTTTAGTTCATGAAAATCGACAAAGGTGAGCAAAAACCAAAGGGTTACAATGGAGGCGGCAGCAAAAAGTATCACCATTTCTAATAAATGGGGCGAATTAACCCGCTCATCGTAGTAGTGGTACAAATAATTAAACCCAAACAATAAAGCTGCCGAGGTTAAATAAACAATGGGCAGTTTATCAATTTTATATTCCGCTAAAAACATAGTTAGGGTACTGGTAAAAAAGAAGGCTGTGGCAATACCCAAAAAAAACTGTACTGTAAACAATTTGCGCACAAGCGGCGCCTCGCCAGGTTTTATATTAAGCAGTAGTAAAATGCTCCTGTTCATGTAGCCAAATTAATTAGCATTTGATGTTATTGCATTAAACCTAACGAAATTGTAGGATAGAGGGGCGAAAAATGTTTGCATACCAACAGCTTAGTTTTTTGATATAAGTTTTTATAAGTGGTTGATATGAAAGGGGAAAAGGAGTTATTAATGGATTATTAGGGATGCGTTACCCTTAAGCTAACCGGAATTACTTAAAAATGCTATGACGGCTACGCTTCTATAAATATTTACTTTTATTATTTTATAGAAAGGTGACAACCACCTATATTTGCCCCCCGAAAAGCCGGGGTAGCTCAGCTGGTTAGAGCACAGGATTCATAACCCTGAGGTCGGCAGTTCAAGTCTGCTCCCCGGTACAATTTAAAAAACTCCGTCTTCCAGCGGAGTTTTTTGATTCTAATATTGTTTTTACAACAAAATCAAAGTTGATAAGCTTTTACTCAAAAGTTGATTTTTGGTTTGCCGCACAGCATTCATATCCGCCGTGGCAAACGGCAGTTTAAGTTTGCTCTCAGGTGTTACCCACCTTTAAACGGGTAGCTTTTTTTTGCTATGTCATTTACGGTTTACATACTTTACTCCGATCGTTTATAGCGTCACTACACCGGATTTACTACCAATTTAGATGACCTTTTAAAAGTCGCACAACGATTATGGGAAAGAATGGACAACACTAAACAAAGTTATTAATCGTCAATAAAACGGTTGGTTGTGATTTTCTTTCAATTATTGATTTTATCGTCTTTGACAATCCCGATTTCGTTATCGGGATGATTTGAATTCAATTATTGATCTGACGATCTTTGACAATCCCGATTTAGTTATCGGGATGATGTGGTTTTAATTATTGATCTGACGACCTTTAACAATCGCGATTTGGTGATCGGGCTGATTTGAATTTAATTATTGATCTGACGATCTTTGATAACAACCTGCACAAATCCTTTGCACTTGTCGCTCTTGTTGTGATTTGCTTTCAATTTCTGATCGGACGATCTTTGATAACAACTCAATGACATTTTCTCCGAAGCCAACTGCGTTGTGATTTGCTTTCAATTTCTGATCGGACGATCTTTGATAACAACGCTATCCGACGCGGGCCGCTTCAGTATCGGTTGTGATTTGCTTTCAATTTCTGATCGGACGATCTTTGATAACAACATGCAATTAACTTGGTAAGGGCGATGTTAGTTGTGATTTGCTTTCAATTTCTGATCGGACGATCTTTGATAACAACTGATGGCGGATAGCCTATTTCCTTTCTTGTGTTGTGATTTGCTTTCAATTTCTGATCGGACGATCTTTGATAACAACAAAAAAACCCGGCCGGAATACTATCCCGACGTTGTGATTTGCTTTCAATTTCTGATCG
>JBBRUR010000094.1:0-19367 GCA_038247635.1 Chitinophagales bacterium | reverse complement strand
GTAGCACTTTCATAGCTACGAAACTCGTAGATGCGGTCGGTTTTTACACTGCTTAAAGTGGGTAAGGTTAGTACCGGCGCCATTGCAAAAGCACTGGCAATGGTGTTGTCCATCCGCGTAAATGGAGGTGTTTTGTAATTACTATTAATATAATCGCCTGCCCCTGTATAGTTTGCCACTTCCCACATTTTGTCCGCCACTTTGGCAAGCTGTTCAATACTTTTAAAAGATCTTATAACATACAGGGTTTTATCGGCTGAGGTATCATTTGAAATAGGTTTAAAAATTCCTACCTGCTGTACGCCCAGTTTATGAGCATAGGGCAACCAGGCGTTGGCCAGGTAATCGTCCAACAACTGCTCCTGCGCTGCACCTGAAAAGTGATATACTGTAATTTGAAAATACTGGCCTTTATTTTTAGCAGTAGCGGCAACGCTAATCAATATAAAAAAGGCCATACTTACTACCTTGCCTAATATTTTAATAATCATTAAAATTAAATTTGAAAGATTTAAATGTAGAGGTAAAAACTATTTGCCGTTACATACTGGCATGCAAATAGTCTTTCAGTTGCGATATGGTCTCTTCCTGTTTTAAGATGGTTTGCTTTACCACATCCTGCATTGAAATAATGCCACTAAGGCCCTCGTTGCCAAACACAGGCAGGTAGCGAATATTATTGGAAGCCATCAATTCCATGCATTTTTCTATTGAGTCGGAAGGCGAAACATTTGGAAAATCGACAGACATGATTTCACTAACCATGGTATGGGTACTGGACTTTCCTTTTAATATTACTTTACGCGTATAATCGCGTTCAGTCATTATTCCAACAAAGGTATCTCTATCCATTACCACTACCGACCCAATGTTTTTTTCCGACATCAACTTAATAGCGTCCAGTACGGTTGTTTGGGGAGTGATGCTTATTATAGTTGCCCCTTTTCTTGCTAAAATATCAGCAGCTTTTTGCATAATGACAAGTCTTAGTTAAAAAAGAAAGATAGGAATATTGGCGCAATTTTTTTGTGCTTTTTCTATTATATAAAAACGACATGCAAACTAACGTAAGTTTTGAAAAAGTAAAGTTTGTAGCTTATGCTACTAAAATCAATTATAATAATAACATAAAAAATATTGACCCAAAATAACCCTAAAAAAAAAATCTATTACTTGGGTATCTGTTTATTTTTATGCGTACCCGATATGGCCTTGTGATTAAGCCAGCTCAAATACAAAAACATACAAATGGATGACAAAATCAACATGGAGAAAATGAAAATAATGGCAATCATATTAATCGTTTGATAACTGTAGTTTCACAGAATGAAAAAATACTTTATAAAATGACTCAAAAAGTAGGATAATTCTAACAAAACATCAAAAAAAATATTAAACTTGAAATTAATTCTGGCTTAAAATTCAGAAAATATAAATTTTATCTCATTTTTTAGATTTTATCAAAAGCAGCCCATCTTTCCTGAAAGTTAATGTGTAATGAAAAATAAAAATACCTTTCTTGTTGTTGTAAATACCTTTTCGCTGGCAATTATGCTGCTGACCAATTTTTTTGCCAGTACAGGCAAATATGTTAATAGTACCGTTGCCGAAGTCAGTTACCGATACGATACGTTGTTTGCACCGGCCGGCTATGCATTTGCCATTTGGGGTATTATTTTTCTGCTGGCCATCGGCTTTGTGGTTTTTCAATGGGTAATGTTGGCAAATAAACAAACCGATACAATTGCAGCAACCGGTAGTTGGTTTTTAATTAGCAACGTGGCGAATATAGCCTGGATTTATTGCTGGACGAACGAATGGATAGGCCTATCGGTAATAATGATTTTTATATTATTATTTAGCCTGGTAGTGTTAACTGCCAGGCTACGTTTTGAACTTGATGATGAACCGGTTAGAAACATTTTTTGGGTATGGTGGCCCATAGCCATTTATCTGGGCTGGGTTATGGTGGCTACCATTGCCTGTGTATCGGCATGGCTGGTATATAGTAACTGGCACAAAGGTATAACCATGGCACCGCTGTTAACCATAATTATGTTGGTAGTTGCCACCATTATTTATCTATACTTGCTTAAAACCCGCAATCTGCGGGAGGCATCATCCGTGGGTATTTGGGCATTTGTGGCAATAGCAGTACGCCAATGGACACCTTACCAAAACATTGCTATGGCTGCCATTATTTGCTCAGTTATCTTATTTGTTGCAATAACCGTGCATGCATATAAAAATCGTTTTTACAATATTGGGGCTAAGTTGCAACGAAAGGAGTGGAAGTGAGCGCAGCGTAATTTGCCATCTTTCAAAACATGATATTTTTATCCGAAAAAAAATGACGGCTACCGGCAAGGCGTACTATGCATATACAAAATAGTGCAAAGCAAAAAAGCAACCGAAGTTGCTTTAAATTAAGTACCCGGGAACGGAATTGAACCGTCACTCCCGTTGCGGGGAACAGGATTTTAAGTCCTGCGTGTCTACCAGTTCCACCACCCGGGTGTACCAAAAAAAAATCCATCTTTTTAGATGGAAATTATTATTGAGCGAAAGACCGGGCTCGAACCGGCCACCCCGACCTTGGCAAGGTCGTGCTCTACCAAATGAGCTACTTTCGCAATATCTATAAGAACTATTGTATTTAATTTTTTTGGCTACCCAAATACCCGTTTTTTGATTTAGGAGTGCAAAAATAGGGTTCTAAACAACACCACCAAACTTTTATTATACCTTATTTATATTTGGGTGTGTACATGGTACTTTCGGGTACCTCTACATCGGGCTTGCCTTTGTAGCGGTGGTCATACATTTTATAACATCCACCCAAAATTAATGACAGCACACAAAATAACTGAACATAAAATAAAAACCTGGAAGAATTGACCCAGTTGTACTTAAAATCCTTTTTTTTGTGCTCGTGAAGTTCGTTTGACATATTCTAAAATTGCGGTGCAAAAATACAGCTACCCTTCAAATTTCTGGTATTTTTTAAAAACTATTTCGCTAAAAATTTTTCTTTTGCGTATAAAGAAGTCCACCACAACCAGCCCATTGTACTTTCCTTTTGGCGTTTCATCATTTTTTTTACTGGTAAAAAGTATTGAAAGATGGGTACATAACCAACCCATAAAAGCAAGATGAGCCTTTGCTACTGCCAAAAAAAATGATGGATCACCCGGTATATTTTTCCAGGCAGCAACGGCATCCAATGCAAACCTTGCAGGCAGTTTCCATAGCAATTTTAAAAAATGCTCATTTTTTACTATCATTACTAAGTTGTTCCTGAAATTTAAAAACACCTTCCGTTGCCCTTGCGGTAAAGTACCACCGCCTACATGGTACACCACCGATGCCGGGCATACCATAATATCAAATCCCCTCCGTTGAAGCCGCCAGCAAAGGTCAATCTCTTCCTGGTGGGCAAAAAAGTAGTCATCAAAACCACCTGCTGCCTTAAACAAGCCGGCTCTTACAAAAAAGGCTGCCCCACTGGCCCAAAATACCGCTTCATTAGTATTGTACTGACCGTTATCTACCTCGCAAAAATCAAATACCCGGCCGCGGCTAAAAGGGTAACCAAGGGCATCCATCCAACCGCCGCAGGCGCCTGCGTATTCAAACTTATTTGGCTGATTATAATCCAACAATTTTGGCTGGCATGCTGCTATGTTTTTGTTGGTTTCCATTAAGGCAATTACAGGCTCAATCCAACCTTGCGTAACCTCTACATCCGAATTTAGCAACACAAAATAGTCGGCCTGTACCTGTTGTAACGCCACGTTATAGCCTTTGGCAAAACCATAATTTTTTCCATTTTCAACAATGGTAATATTGGCATGATGTTGCCTTAGCCATTCAATAGTGCCATCGGTTGACCCATTGTCCGCAACCACAATAGTTACATTGGCATAGGTGGAAGCTATAACCGAAGGTAAAAATTTTTGCAGGTAGTGCTTACCGTTAAACGTAAGAATTACTATGGAAACAAGAGGGTACTGAGTGTGCACAGGCTTATATAAAATTCAAAATAACAGAAAGCTTTTCTATTTTAGTTAAATGATTCAACAGTGGCTTAATTGGCGTAGTGTTTTGGCTTTGTTGGCAATAGTAATAGTGAGTGGAACCATTTTTTACTCCGATTACCTGGCAAAAAAAATTGCGAGGGAAGAAAGACAGAAAGTTGAATTATGGGTAGAAGCACAACGCACCATACTTAATTCGCAGGCTGAGGCCAACATAAGCCTTGCCATTAGGGTATCAACCGAAAACGACGATATCCCCATTATTGAAACCAACGAAAAAGACAGTATTACCAACAACTACGTAAACCTTGACAGTGGTTTGGCGGCAGGCAATAAAGGATTTTTATACGGGAAACTGGCTGAATTTAAGCACTTGCATCCGCCAATAGAAATGGTTATTAGTACCAACCCTTACCTGGCCAACCGGTATTATTATGGCGAAAGCATACTTCAAAAAGAAGTAAGATATTACCCTATTATACAATTGGTGATAGTGGCCTTGTTTATATTGGTAACCGTACTATCGCAAAGTGCCCGTAATAAAAATACCCAAAACCAGGTATGGGCCGGGCTTGCCAAGGAAACAGCCCACCAGTTGGGCACACCGGTTACCAGTTTGGAGGGCTGGATTGAAGTGCTGCGCGACACCAACGGAAACGAAAAAATATTGCCTGAAATTGAGAAAGATGTAAACCGCTTAAAGTTGATAAGTGACCGTTTTGGAAAAATTGGCAGCAAACCTAAGCTGGAAGAAACCAACATTATTGCGCAGATAGAAAACATGATAAGCTATATAAAACGACGCGCCAGCGATAAAGCACATATTGTTTTTGATACAAAAGGCGAAATTGACATACCTGCAATGATTTCGCCTCCTTTATTTGACTGGGTAATTGAAAACCTGCTTAAAAACGCACTTGATGCCATGGAGGGAAAAGGAAAAATAAGCGTAGCTATTATTTCTGAAGCCTCCACTACTATTATTGATGTTACCGATAATGGCAAAGGCATTTCTAAAAGTAATATTGCTAAAGTATTTAAACCCGGTTTTACTACAAAAAAAAGGGGCTGGGGGCTGGGACTAACCCTAACTAAACGCATAGTTGAGCAATACCACCGGGGTCAAATTTTTGTAAAGTACTCCGAGCCCGGCAAGGGCACCACCTTCCGTATTATTTTACCCAAATAACATTATGCCATATTATTTTTACTTTTGCCCAGGCCACTCCATGGCTTTCATTTTTCCAATATTATTTTGAACTTCAAAAGGCTATTATATGTATAATTGCGTGGCCGAGCATAGTGGTTAACTATATAATTTTGACCATGCGGCCTGTATTGGTTTATTTCGGCAGGTTTATTGTTCACAATTGATACAAAAAAATACTGTAAGGGAAATGACGGAGGCCATTGCAAAAAAAATAATGCGGATGTGTTTGTATGGGCTGGCTATGCTGTTTGTTTCAAACACCAATGCACAGGTAATACGGTTAAATTTTATGGGCGGGCTTGCAAACTACAACGGCGACCTTCAGCCAAAGCGTTTTACTTTCAACCAGTCAAACACCGTAATAGCTGCCGGGGCAACGCTGGATATTACCAATAAACTGTTGCTAAGGGGCGAATATAGTTTTACACAACTTGGTGCCGACGATAAAAAAGGCAATTTCCCTGCCCGAAACCTTAATTTTAAAACCTACATACGGGAACTGAACCTATTGGCCGAATACAATATTTTTGACCTGGAGGAGCGCAGTTTTACCCCCTATATTTTTGGAGGTATTGGTATTTTTAAATTCAGCCCCTACACCTTTGATAGTATTAACCAAAAGGTGTACCTGGTTAATTTAGGTACTGAGGGGCAAGGACTACCCCAGTATCCCGACAGGAAAGTTTATAAAACCACTCAATTTAATATTCCCTTTGGCGGAGGCGTAAAGTTTGCAGTGTCTGACGATGTGCAAATTGGTTTTGAAATGGGCCTCAGGTACCTTTTTACCGATTACCTTGACGATGTGAGCAAACCATTTGCCGACCAAACCATACTACGCAATGCAAGAGGGCAACTGGCCGTTGACCTTGCCTTTAGGGGCGATGAAGTAAAAGTAAATCCCAGATCTTACCCTAATGCTGGTAGTCCGCGTGGAAGTGCCAAAGCAAAAGATCTTTATTATTTTGGTGTTGCCCGCCTAAGCATAAGGATGAACTGGTTTGAAAACGGGATAAGTTTTAGCAGCAAAAAAAGCAGGTTTGGCTGCCCCGGCCGCGTATTATAATCGCGCAACTAAGTGCATGTTGCGCTCTCTTTTATTTTATTTACCAGGGCAACGTAATTTGTTTATTTAGGCATATGGTCCATAGTATCCATCATTATATTGGTAGAAGTATCGGTGGTGCGCATAGGCATATTGTTTCTTAGGGCATTTTGATCAATATTACCCGCCTTGGTGGTATCTGCCTCACTGGTTGCGTGGCTGTTGTTGTTACACGATATACAAAAACCCAACGCCAGCACAGCTAACAAAAGTTTCATAATAATATTTTAAAATAAATAATAGCCCAAAGGACTCTGAGTCCTGATATATAAAATAACCATACCATATAAAAGTTTTAAGGCCAGCATCGTTGTTGTTAGCATCATTATAGCTTGTGGTAAACATCTTTTTTAAAATAAATTTTGGCCGATGCCTCCTAAAGGTCAGGTTGTACTTTTGCAAAAAATTATTATAATGAACGCCATTATATTTGATCTTGGCGGGGTGTTAATAGATTGGAACCCCGCTTACCTATACAGTAAAATATTTTTGTTAGAAGAAGATATGCAGCATTTTTTGCAGCAAATATGCACCAGCGATTGGAACGAAGAACAGGATGCCGGCAGAACGATAAAAGAGGCCACCGACCTGTTGATTGAACAACACCCTGCACACGAAGAAAACATCAGGGCTTTTTATGGACGATGGCCAGAAATGTTGGGTGGCGCCATAGAGCCGGTAGTAACTATTTTTAGCAGGCTGAAAGAAACGAACAGCCATAAGTTTTATGCGCTTACCAATTGGTCGGCCGAAACTTTTCCGATAGCGCAACAACGGTTCAACTTTTTAACCTGGTTTGATGGTATTGTGGTGTCGGGCGAAGAAAAAACCCGCAAGCCTTTTGCCAATTTTTATCATATTCTTTTAAAAAGATACAACCTGGAGCCGAACGAGGTTTTATTTATAGACGACAACCTGCGAAACATAAAAGCAGCAAAAGCACTGGGCATGAACGTTATTCATTTTGAAACCGCTGATTTGCTGGAACAACGCCTGGTGGAGCTGAACTTACTGTAAAATTAAGCACCATTATAAAAATCAGTCTTGTTGCTTTTTCGTTTTGCACTTTTGCTGTTGCGGTAAAATCATTTAATAAAAAATTATTCTGGCCTTATGTTTACGCCTTGCATCAAAACCAGTTTAACGGTTATAATTGTGTTTATGGGCCTGGGGTTGTTTGCCCAAAACAATAGTGTGGTTAAGGATGGTGCCAGCCCCAAACTCGTATCGGGCCAATTTGTGTTTACCGAAGGACCCGCAGCCGATAAAAAAGGCAATGTATACTTTACCGACCAACCTAACAATGCCATTTGGAAATACAGTATCAATGGAAAGCTGACAAAATATTTGGATAGCGCTGGCCGGTCGAACGGGTTGTATTTTGATAAAAAAGGCAATTTATATACCGCAGCCGACGATAAAAACCAGCTGTGGCGCATAAACAAAAACAAAAATATTACGGTGGTTGTCAATAACCTTGACGGTAAACTGCTGAATGGACCCAACGACCTATGGATACATCCCAACGGAGGTATTTATTTTACCGATCCTTTTTATTGGCGCGATTACTGGACCCGCACAAAAACGATGGAGCAGCCCGGCCAGCGGGTATACTATTTACCAACGGGGCAGCAAGTGCCCATACCCCTTACCAACAACCTAAAAAGCCCAAATGGTATAATAGGCAGCCCCAACGGTAAACATTTGTTTGTGGCCGATATTAAAGACAACAAGACCTGGAAGTATGATATTTTACCCGATGGAACCTTAACCAATGCCACCCTGCTTATAAACCAGGGTTCGGACGGAATGACCATTGACAACCTTGGCAATATTTATTTAACTGGCAAAGGGGTAACAGTGGTAAGCCCCGAAGGAAAAATAATTAAGCAAATACCCATAAACGAAAACTGGACGGCCAACGTAACCTTTGGTGGCCGTAAGTTTAACCAGTTATTTATTACCGCAAGTAAAAGTGTTTATGTGTTGGATATGAATGTGAAAGGTGGCGGACATTGATTGGTTTTGGGCGCTGGTTTAATAAATAACAGGCTAATAGAAACTGGTTAATTTAGTGGCCATTCACGAAAATATCCAACAACTGCCTACGGGCATATCCCGCTATTTGGGGGCTGGTATATCCGCCATGTGCAAATCTCCCCCGGTTAAACGCAGGGCTAAGATACCCCGGCCCTTCAGGCCTTACTACTTGCCGATATCTACAAGCAAAAAAATAACTATCGCCAGCCCTCCATCTATCAACTAAAAAAAAGGAACTGGCAGTACCGGGGGGTTTAGCGAACCTTTTTAAAAAGTGCGGAATACAGGTAAGTATAATCACAAAAATGCCACGTTCCATCAAAGAAAATAAAAAACCTGGCTAATTACCCTCGGCTTTTGCAGGTGATACTGGCACCTCAACCTCTGGGGGCTTATTGGCAAAGGGTTTGGTTTCGGTAGGTATTTTAGGAAAGTCGCGACGGTAGCTAATACTTACCCCCTGCCGGTTGCGGCGGCCTACATCGCCGCTGCTTATATCGAGGTTATTTCGGTTAAATACAATTGCACGCAATTTTCGGTCGGTCGAAAGCACAATTTCTACCGTTAAATCGGGCAGCCACTGCACGTTACCCAAGGCCTGCGAGGTAGAGGTATTGCTGCCCATTTTAAAATCAAGATCTCCACCAAAGGTTATGATCACTTTGTTGTTAAATAACCCATAGCCAAGCTTAAAGTTTACCTGCTGGCGGTCAATGTTACTGGCAGTTACGTTACTACTAAAAAGGCTTGAACTGTTGTAAAGAGAAGTACTTACATCAAACTGAAGGCTGCGGTCGCCGGTAATTTTATACAGCAGGTTACTAACCAGGTTGTTTACCTGTTTAGAAATCATTTCGCTGATGGTATTAAAGCCCAGAGTGGTAAAGTTGCTACCAATGTTGCGCCCCTCGCCATAGGGTGCAAACTGGCCAAACACAATAAGGTAGGTTACCTGCTTAAGCATTTCGTTATCGTCCTGCTCCAATTTGGTTAAAAACTGCGTAAAGGTTTCATCGTTTTTAACCTGTGTACCGGTGGGGAAGTCGAGGCTGAACTTAATAACCGGCTTTAGCAGGTTATCGGTTAGTTTGGCAATCACAAACACATCGCCCTTATAACCTTGTACATTTCCGCCAAGGTTTTGGTTACCTACCAGGTCGCCCAGCCGTACGTTTTTTGCTTCGTACAATGCTTCTATGTTAATGCGGGCATTGTAGGGATCGCCGTTCCACTCAATAAAACTGCCTGCATCTTCTTTTAAAATAAATGGCTTTTTTATAAATGATTGAAAGTTAAAATCGTAACTACCCTTTTGTACTTCGTACCGGCCATTAATGGTTAGGTTATCGGTGGTACCCGCATGTATTTTTAACCTGCCAAAACCGGTGGCTTTTATTATATCCCCTGTTAACTCATCTAATATCACATCTATTTTTGCCAGTGGGTTAGCCGTAAGTTCAAGGTCAACGGTTATGTTGGTTTCACTTGTTGATGTAAGCTCCTTCATTTCAATACCATACTGTTTAAACACAATATAGTCGGCCTCGGCGCTTTCGCGGGTGGTGGTGGTGGGTATATATATGTGCGAGCTATCGGTGGGCTCGCCGGTAATTTGCATACGCATATTGTCCTGCGGGCCTGTTAGTGAAAGGGTTGCCTTGCCAATGGCTGTACCATAAAACTGGTCGTTGTCGTTGGCTTTGGTATCAATCAACAACATACGCTGTGTGGCAATATCAAAGTTGTATTGAATGTCTTTAAAATTGCGTTGGTATATTTTTCCCTTAACGTTGCCGGTGTTGCCAAACTTATCTTTTATTTTAAAGCTTCCAAAATCCATTAACCCATCGGTAAATACAAAATAAGCTGTATCGATTGTGTAGCGTACCTGTGTAAAATTTACCAACATGCTTGCATTGGTAACGGTAAGTTTGCCTAGTAGTTCGGGGGCGCTTATATCGCCGTTTATTTCAAGGGTGCCGGTAGCAAGGCCCTGAACATCGGTAAATACAGCGCCCAAAAATTTATTAACAATGGCAACGCTGGTATTTTTTAATTTAAGAGAAGTTTTAAGCGGCTTGCCGACAGAATCCTGCAGATCGTACAGGCCATTGGCAGTAAAATTGAACTTGCTGTTGGGCGAGGTTACATCAAAATTTATTTTGCCAGTGGCATTGCTGTACTTTCCGTTTATGTACACGTGGCCCACCGAGTCGTTATCTAACCTAAACTGCAATGCGTGCAGGTTTGCCTGTGCATTAAATTGCCCGTAAAAATCTTTTAAAATAATTTTTCCTTCTGCCAGCCCTTCCATTCGCGGGTTTTTGGTGGCAAAGGGTGCAAAGTCGCCAATGTTTATGTTTGACAAAGTAATTTCAAGATTGCTTTGGTCAAAGTCGGCATCGTGGGTGGTACCAACTTCAATTACCTGGTCGCCCTGGGTAAAACGTACATTATCGGCCGATACAAAGCGTTTTCGTATTACTATTTCGCCTTCTTTTTCCAGTATCCATCGTTTGTCGTTAATCACAAAGTCCGACGGGTTAAACTTTAGCCGCACACCATCTTCAAGGGTGGTAAGCTCGGCGTTAAGGTTTAGCTCGTTAAGGGCATTGCTGGTTCGGGCACGAAGGCTAACCTGCGATACATCTTTTTGCGAAACAATTGAAATAGTGGTGTTGGGAAAGATGGTGCTGTCGCTTATCTGAACCTCGTCAATAGATCCATCCAGCTTAAGGGCGTTAAGATTGCCACGACCTTTTAGTTCCACATTGGTAAAGCCATATTGTTTATAGGCAAAATAGGGTATATAGGTATTTATCTCAAAAATAGTATCGATTGTATTAATGCTGCCCGATAAAGTACTGTTATTTAAACCGGTAATATCGTTGGTTAAAAACGAAGCATAATTATCTACATTACGGGTGTTAAACTCAAAAGTAAATCGTTGGTCATTGGGTTCGCGGTTTGGCTCCTTAATGTAGGCAGGGTAATATTTATGTAAAAATACCTGGAAGCTTAGGGGCAGATCGAGGATGTTGTACTCCCCTGTTATTTTTGCATCCAGCTCGTTGCTGTTTATTACCAGCGACCGTTGATTGTTGTCGAAGGTGGATGTAAGCGTTAATGAGTCAACGTTAATGGTTACACTATCCTGTATTATAGAGGCATTGAATACTTTTACCGACCCAAGGAAACGGTCGATGTTTCGACCACTAAAATTTAAGTCAAACAGGCCTATCAACTTTAACGGCCTGTTAATAAAATTCAACTTCTGAAAATTACTTTCGGCAAGGTCGCCCAGCACGTTAAACTGGGGGTCTTGTTTGGTAATATCTATTTTAACTGCAGTAGTAAGGTTCAGGTTTTCGTCGTCAATTTTAAGTGTACCATCAAACTGCCTTCGCTGAAAGGTGCCCGCTACTACTATGTTTTTATAATTGTAATTATTAAACCAAAACTGTTGAAATGTACCGGTAACATCGGTTTTTACATCGCTTAGTTTGATACCGCGGCCCTTAATGGTTCCATCAAAAGCCAACGAACCCAACTGGCTGGTTTCTAAAAATTTACCGAGGTTAAACTGCTTTGTTATCAACCTGCCGTTATAAATGGGAATGTTATTGTTTGGTAATTGTATAGTAAGGTTGGCACTAAAACCGCCCAGTGCAGTGCTAATGTTACCCGAGGCCAGAAATTTGGAGATGGTACCCTTAAAACTACCCCTAAATTGCACATTACCCAGCGATGGAAGCGATGGAGAGGTGATGGCAGTTAAGGCAGGAATAATAAGTGATGCATCGCGGTAATTAGTAAAGAGGGTTCCGGGCGAAAAATCAATGATCATATTATCAACATCAGGTAAGCCCTTTAAAGCCAGTTGCCCGCTAATGGTAGTGTTTTGTCCTGCACGCAAAAAAAGATTTTTAATATCGAGGTCGTCTACGGTACCATTACCAACTCCGGAAATATTTATACTTGTTTTCCAGCTACGCGTTTCGGGGGCAAAAAAGGCAAGGTCGTTGCTGTTAATGGTGGAATTATTAAACCGTGCCTCCATGTTAACCTTGTGTATATAATTGGCAAAATCTTTTTTGAAGTCGGTAAACTTCATAGCATAATAATTTTGCAGATGGCTGTTGGGCGTTACAAGGTCCAATTTAGCAAACTCCATTATTTGCGGCGTCAGTTTAAAATCAGCCTCCAGCTTTTTAACGTCAAACCCGCTACGTTCGTGGGTAGCCAGCAACACTTTCGCTTTAATTGTATCGTGTTGCATGCTTACATTACTAAAGATGGCATTAATTTTTTCGAACCTCAGGTGCAAGGCGTCAAAGTGGTCAAGGGGCTGCCTGTTGGTGAATTGATCGTTAATAAATACCCCATTTTTTATAACCAGTTTATTGGCCAACAGTTGAAGCCCGCTTTGGTTAAAATAATATTCGCTGTTGTTGGGTTTCTTTTTTGGCCTTAAACTGTCGGGGCGCAATCCGTTAAAAGCATACATGGCAAACACTGGTCTATCCATTTCTACGGCCGATATCTGAAAATTACTTTTGATGATATCAATAGTGTCTGCATCTAATTGAAGAAGGCCAACCCTACCTTCTATCCGTTGGCCTACCCAAAGATCATTTTGTACAAATGATACATTTTTGAAATCGAGCTTTTTTATATCAAGTGCAATACCTTTTTTCTTTTTGCCCGATGGAGCCGACGAACCAAAATAATTGGCCAGGAATTGGTAATTCCAAACGGAGTCTATTCGGTTTAGTTTTATTTTAGTATCCTCCAGCCCAATAAATTTTAGTACCAACCTATCCTTCATAAAAAACCAGTCGGTTAGCCGCACCTTTAATTGGTTGGCATATAAAAGCGTGTCTTTTTGCTGATCTTTTATTAGCGTGCCCTCCAAATTGACCCTGTTAAATAAACTAAGGCTAACGTGCTTTATGGATACTTCAGTTTTAAGATCGTTGGAGAGGCGTTTAGTGATTTTGCCAACTACCCAGTTTTGCACCACCTCAGTTTGCAGTAATAACCATATAAGCAGTATAGTTGCGAAAAGGCTAAGCAACACACGGGTGGTTATGATTAAAAAATTTTTCAGACGTAGTAAAATTATGATTGCGGTAAAAATAAAGAAACACGGGTTGTAAGCAAATTCAATACCGCATTAAGCTAAAACAATAACATAACAATTGGTTCACTTTTTTAACATCGACCTAAAAATGAACTGATTGTAACTGCTTAATCAATCGTTGCAAATTTTTATTACATGTAAAAGTACGTTTTCAAAAAGCACAAAAAATAACTGATGTAATAGGGAGTTGTAAGTAGTAAATGGTTAGTAAGGCCCTGTTAGTGTATGATAATCACTCACAACTAACTATTGACCCTTTAGCTGAACTACCACATTTTACAAATAACACAACACTAGCTGGCCATATCCAACCTATGCAATTGCTGAAGGGTACAAAAAAGTTTATACAGGTCGTGCCGGGTGTGCAATGCATTTAATACCACCCTGTTTACCAGTTTACTTGCCGGCGTAGGGTAAGCGAACGACGAAATAATGATGTTGTTTTTATCAAACCCAGCAGTAATCCAATGCGGCTTAAGCACAAATATGGGCAAATGAGGGTAGTGGCCAATGGCGCCCAATTCATTAATAATACTGGTGAACATGGTAATATTTTCCTGAAGTTTACTTTGTTGGCAATGGTAATGGTATTGACCGTTTACAAAAGCGTAGGCCATAGCAGGGGCAATAGGCGTAGAAGCCGTATAAAAAGGCGCAGACCGTAATAACAAAGCTATTGGTGAGCTACAACTTACGGCCCCACCGTTTATGTGAAATGCTTTTGATAACGAATAAGTTAGTACCACCTCAACATTGGGCAACTGCGGTATAAGCTGTATGGTACCACAACCCATTGCGCCAAACACCCCCACCCCATGGCTATCATCAACCACACAAATAATTTTTTTTGAGGGCTTTATCTCGTGCAGAAACGAAAAATTGGCCACCTGCCCTGCTATGGCGTTTACCCCATCCATACATAACACAAACTGGTTTTCGGGTAATGTGTTTACCATGTGCACGAACGATGTCTTCCAATCGTTGCCATGTAGTTGGGTGCCACATTGTATAGCCGGGTGGCTGCAAGGGGCCGTATAAATATTGTTGTAATGCCGTTGTAACAAATCGGTAATTGCCCTGCCGGCAAGGTAGCCGCTACCAAAAGTTACGGTGTCGGGCTTTGCCAGCAATTTGCTTAACACCTCCTCCATGCTTTTATAAACCAACAATTGTGTGTTGGAGATGCGGCTACTGGGCTGCAACAAACCAAAGCGATCCATACCCTCCTTAACCAATTGCATAAACGCAGGTACATGGCTCATACCCAGGTAGCTGTAGCCACTAAAAAAAAGGTATTCCTTTCCATCGGCCACCACGTTACGGCCGGGCGATTGATTTAGCTGGTACACTAGCTCATAAAATTTAGGCAGTTGAAGTTCGGTTATTTTTTTGCTTTGGGTAGGCTAAGGCTCACCCATGTTTCGTTTTTAATCATTTTGCCTATGTACATAATTTGGCCTACATGGGTGCTGAAATGGGCCAGTTGTCGTAGCAACGCATCGGGTATTGTTATTGGCTCGCTACGTATGAACACTGTTTTTTCATAATCGGCTTCGGTAAGGCTGGCTATGGTATTTAGTACCAGGTTCCAGCCGGTATTCCAAAACGACAACAGGTTGTTGGCACTAAGCTCCATTGCTTCAAACTCTGCATCGCGGTTGCGCCAGTCCTTTTCGCCATCTTCGGTTAAAAAGTTAGTAAAGCGGCTCATCATATTGCCGTACATGTGCTGAATTAAAATGGCAATGCTGTTGCTTTCGCTGGTTGGCTGGTAAAAAAAGTCAGCTTCTTTTAGCTGTTCAAAGCTTTTATCGCCCATTTGTTTGCAGCTTTTAAACCTGTCTTCTATAGATGATTTGAGCTGGTTGAATAATGACATTTGCATAATTATGAGGGCATAAAATTAAAAATCCCTCCGGATGTTTCCGAAAGGATTTTTAGGTGCGGCAAAGGAGATTCGAACTCCCACACCCTTTCGGGCGCTACCACCTCAAGGTAGTGCGTCTACCAATTTCGCCATCGCCGCATTTAAAGGAAGGCGAAAGTAATAATTTTTAAGTGTTCGCAAACACAGTTTTGTGCATGTACAAATCTGTACACAGCCGCGTTTTACAATTATACTATGTTTAGTGTTTCTGCAACAGGGCAGTCTGTATCTTTATCAACCAAAAAAAATACTTTACCCAATTGCCGTAAACCCATGAGTATAATAAAAAAATTACCTGTCGTTACTGTCCTCAGCATATTGCTAATACTTAACAGCCCATTTGCCAATGGCCAAAAAATTGGTTTGCAGTTGTACAGCCTTCGCAACCAGTTTAAAACCGATGTACCTGGAACGCTGGCCAAAATAAAAGAGTGGAACATTACCTTTATTGAAGGGGGAGGAACGTACGGATTGCCCATAGAAGAGTTTAAAGCCCTTTTAAAGCAAAACGATTTAACGATGATAAGCGTAGGTGCCGGTTTTGAAGAGTTGGAGAAAGATCCGCAGGCCGTGGCCGCCAATGCAAAAGCCTTTGGAGCAAAGTATGTAATGTGCGCCTGGGTGCCTCATAAAACAGGTGGTTTTACAATGGAAGAGGCCACCAAAGCCATTGATGTATTTAACCGCGCCGGCCGCATATTGCACGATCAGGGGTTGAAATTTGTGTACCATCCGCATGGCTACGAGTTTAGACCACAGGGCGATGGCACTATGTTCGACTATATTATTAAACGCACCGACCCCCGTTATGTAAACTACGAAATGGATGTATTTTGGGTAAAACACCCCGGCCAGGACCCTGTTGAACTACTAAATAAATATCCCAGCCGCTTTGTGCTAATGCATTTAAAAGACCGTGCACCCGGCACCCGTGGCAACCAGGAAGGCACCGCCCCCGACGAAACCAATGTGGTATTAGGAAAAGGCGATGTGGGCATAAAAGAAGTAATGGATGCCGCCCGAAGGCTCAATTTTGTAAAATATTATTTTATTGAAGATGAGTCGCCTGATGTGGTTGAGCAGATACCACAGAGTTTGCTGTATTTGAAGAGTATAAAGTAGATAGGTGCATTGTTTGGAAAAATGACGTGGATGACCTTGTGTTAGCGCTAATCTATACGCTTAAAACTTTGCACAAGGCCAAACAATAAACGATTTTAGCTTTTAAGGCGTTATAGGTAACGACGTTTAACCTGATAATAATTAAAGCCATTCAGCTATTATTAAAAAAGATAAATCCGTACACTTCATTTTGTAAATAAATGATACACATCTACTGTTTCAAAACTTTAAATGTAGATACCCTGCCGTTTCCCTCTATGCGTACAAAATAGATACCGGCCGGTTTGCTACCAATATCGAATGAAAGTGTATTACCGCTTTCCTTTCTTTTTTCGAGCACTTTTCCATTTACATCCAAAAGCAGGACATTGTAATTATTTAACGGCTGGCTTAAAACAACTGTAAACCTGCCAGAGGTAGGATTGGGCATTATAGATGAAACGGCAATCAGATCATCTGTCATGGCTTTACTTCTACTTGTGACCGCCACTGTAGTGTCTTTAATGTTATTTGTACCACGATATATGACAACGCCGGAATTATTGCATATATACTCCCGCAGAGTCAAATTGCCTGCCGCATCGTAGGTAAACCTTACACCGCATTCGCCTGGCTGTAAGCCCTGGGCATATATTGTTGAAATTGAAGTAAAAACAACAACAAAAACAAGTAACAATATTTGTTTCATTTTAGCGGTTTGTGATTAATAGGTAAAGTCTTCCATATCAAAGTCGAGGTGGGTGGCCTCTATGGCAATATCCTTATCAGCACTTCTTTTTAATACATGCGCATTGTTGTATGGATTATCATCACCCTGCCATTTACCTATGTACTTTCTCCAATAGATGGCCTGGTTACGCCTGGTACTGGGTTCCAAATATTTAGCCAGGTAAAAGCCATTGCCCGATTTTTCAATAGGGTACATTTGCCCGGCGTTATAAAAGTAAAGTTCGTTATTGACCGACACACCCCATACCTGTTCAATCAATTTGCTTGTGCTGTCAGGCATAAGCTGGTACATTTTTACCGCTTTACTTCTATCGTCGATGGTTGCATAAAACCGGGTAATGGCAGGTGCATTGTTTTTAAACTCATTAAAGGTGGTGTAAATACCGTCATGGTACGCGGTATCTTTTATTATGGGCAAATCAGTAAAAAGGTTAAGCTTTGAAATGATCTCCTGTTTTGTGCCGGTAAATTTTTCGGCGCTTTGCTGAAACCGGGTAGTGGATTTACTATTTTTTATTTCTATAGAGTGCTTATACAATTCATCAAAAGCAATTGCCACCAACCCTCCAAAATCGGCGGTTTTATTACTTACAATCCAGGTACTGTCAAACGTGTTTATCCATTCGTATTGTTCGTTATTTTGCCTGGTATTGTCATATATATCGGCCTTTAGCTTTACAAACGAATAGCTGTCTCTTTGTAATGAATCTCTGCCGAGGCTTATATGCTGTATTACCCACAGCAGCTTTTTTGCTTTAGCATCGGTGCTGGTGTCAAACTGCTTGTATATAAACTGCTGTAGCCAGGTGTTAATATCTGTTGAAGGCTTTAAAGATTTTCTGTCGTTGCTGCTGCCTGCCGGTACATAGCCTAATAGCAATGCATTAGGGACGTTGCTGATAATCTCTAATTTCTTATCGATTTTTTTCATGGCCGAACTATATGTAGGGCTAACTACCTCCTGGGCTAAAACAAGCCTTTGAAAAAGACACATGGAAAGTAAAAGCAGAAGTATTTTTGACATTGGTTAAATTTTTTATAAGACAATAAACATTTGCATCTTTAGACATTGAAAGCTATATGATTAGGTATCTATTTTATTAAATGGCGTTTTGCAGGTGAAGAATACCTATAAATGCGTAAGCCGAAATCACCTGAATCATTAATAATAGCCTTGCCTTTTACCTTTTATATATAACATAGTGTCAATGCGATTTGAAACATTCAATCTAAATAAAATGTTTTCATTAAATGAACCTTTACTGCTCAAGAAACTCAACCCAATAGTTGAGTCAGACTTTGCTTGTAAAATGAACTGGTAATCCATTGGCATTTTAAGATTTTGTGTAAACAGACTGCTCAAAACCATCGAATCTTTTCCCGTCGTTAGATAAGTTTTTTCGAAAAAAATATTTATAGGAAAGTTGCCATTATTCTTTAAATTGATTATAATATTTGCAATTCCGGTATAGTTATTTGCGGAAAAACTATTCACAATTAAGGACAATTTCTTATCACTAAAACTTTCTGTAACTCTATAATTATATATATTAGGAAGCTTACAGCCAATCAATAAAACAATGACTACGGAAATAAAAGTTTTATGTTTCATCTTAGAAATGGATATATTTTATTTTGGTAATACGAAGCAGCGGATTCATTATATTTCATCCCATATGTATCATAATCATACACTTCTATTCCTCTAAGGGGATATAACCACCACTGCTCATGGATCCCTTTCGCAAATTGCCCAGCCCATCCCTGTCTTAATTGCTGATAATAGTGATACGTTTCATGTACCCATGTTCCAACATCATCTGATCCTTCGCCATTATTATTTATCATAGCGGACCTTCCCACTGTAAGACCTCTAGTCCACAAACCTCCTGCCCTATACGTTGGTCCGTATAGCCCCGTAAGATTTATCCCTAAGTCGGCACTCATTTTATTCAGTGCAGTTCTTACATCACCTGTTGGCCGAATTGTTGGTCCTAAAACTGCGATATTATAAGCTGAACGTACAAACCCACCTACAGCGCCACTCCGTGCTC
>JBBRUR010000093.1:0-19533 GCA_038247635.1 Chitinophagales bacterium | reverse complement strand
GCTTGACATCTAAACCTCTTTCCAAACCCGATCGCATTGATTCCATAAAATAAGTCATCCATAACTACAATATTTAGCATGAAATTACTAAAAAGTGTAGCTAAATCATAATCTTTTCAATGGTATGCGTATAAAATACCTAGTCCTAAAAAAACTTAAATAATTTGATATTGAAGAACCGTTAATAAAGAAGATATTTACGCCTAAGCCGCTTACAGCATCTTACGTAAATGTGTACCTTCATTCAGTTAAAACATCTCGGCGCATTTTCCGTTTAAACCTAGTTGGGTAGCATTACTTTCCTAAAAATTATATTTAATAAAGTGTTCTTATCCTCGGGATTCTAAATTGCGATGGCACAACACAACCGAAGCCTCGCCCAACCATTTCGGGGGTGTAAATAAAAGCCAGCTGAGGGGCCGGGACAGGTTTACTAAAGCTCGCTCCTGCCGCCTTATTGCCGGTATGCCTGTAACCGGCAAGCAGCTATCCGCTACAGTTCGTCGCTATAGTTGAGGAGACTTTAGCTTTTGCGAGACGAGGAGCCGTTTCGATATGTCTTAGGTCGGTTCCCCGCCTCGGCAAATTAGCCACTTTAAACATGGAAGTACCAAAACCTGCTGCTACTATACTTGTTGTCGTTGGCTCATTGTGCGGTGTTTGTATGCGCAGGCGGCTGTTGCCGTACTGGTGTATTTCGGTTTGCGTGGGTATGGATGCGTTTATTGTTTCGTATAAGGCCATTTTATTGCCGGTGGCATCCCGCACATATACCGTGGTTTTGGTACCTACCATTTTGCTTACGCGGTTGCCAGTTGCATCATAGGTATAGGTTATGGTGCCACCCGCTTTGTTAATACTCAATATTTTTCCATAAACATTCCAATCAATATTAGTATTGCCTTCGGCAGCATCGGTTTTTAAATTTCCTATGGCATCGTAGGTATAGTTGTTGGCAAGCTGGCCATCTATATCTTCGGTAAAATTGGTTGAAGGTGTGGGGTCTGTTATATGGGTGAGCCTATTGGTATTGCCTATGTAATTATTTGCCATGGCATCCAAAGCCATAAAAGGCTTGCCGGTTGCCAGTGTGCCATTCCTGTAATAGGTCAGTATGTTTCCATTGGCATCGTAGGTAATCCGTTCCTTATAATCGTTTATGGCTATTGGGGTAAACGTATTGTTTTAGCTGTTGAAGCCGCGGTAGGCATTCATGGTTATTAGCCTGTTTAGCGGTCGTACCCATAGCCATATACCATTTGCCCACGGCCATCGCCCGAACCGGCTGCCGTACTTAGTGCGGGTAAACTTACCATCATAGAGGCAATGTTGCCATTAAACAATTGGGCTGCGCTGCCTATTCCATCTGACGGCGCACCGGGTAGGTTGTGCATACCGGTGGCAAAAGGTTTTACCGTGGTGTTAATTGCGGCGTAATCGGCAGTGTAATAATTTAAGCTAAAGCCGAAGGCATCCCTTGCTACCAGCGGGTTTCCGGTGGCGGCGCCGTCGCTGCCCATATCGCCCGGTGCATAAATTTGGGCGGTGTAGGCAATAGGGTTGCAGGCAGTGGCGGCAGGATCAATAAATGCCTCAAACACATCGCCGGTGGCGCTTTCAAACCATCAAGAAAATTAATTTCTGATTTGGCCACGTATTGCAACGGTTGCCCAAAAACCGGCCTTATGTTAATATCAAGTTTATCGTTGGCGGTGCCGGTTGCACAGGCTCTGCCGTCGGCACCACTTCTGGCGGTGCTGTTTACACCTTTTAACCAACCCTGTAGTGTGTAGGCATAATTCATACCCTGCACATGTAATTGCCCAAGCCGGGTACGGGCAAGCGGACCATGTTTGTAATATTCGTAAGCCGCATCACGCTCCCACACAATCATATCGCGGCTGGTTTCTGCAGCCGTTATGCGGTTTTCGGCATCGTAGGTATAGCGGTGGTAAAAGGCATTTTCAAAGCCCGGTTGGTAGTTTACCTGGTTTACTTTGCCACTTATTAAATCGTAGTCATAAGTAATTTTCTTATATCTGTTAGCCTGGTTTATAAATGGATCATTCAGTTTCATGGCCGCAATACCATTATAGTCCTGTAGCAGCACATCAACATTGCCATGTATATCGTAGCTGTAATAAGTTGCCGAAGTAAACCCGGCATCGGTAGCCAACGTTCCGGTGGCAGCATAACTTACCCTGTTACGTAGGTTTTGCTGGGTTATAAAGCCGCTAAGAGGTGGGGCGTAAGGCAGGTCGTAAACCGTTTGGGTTATTTGCGCTTTGGTTCCGCCAGAGCCATGCAACCAGGTATCCAGGGTAGGGATAATGGTTTTTTCCTGGCTGATGTCTTGGGTAATGGCCACGGTATGAGGCTTTTGGCATGCAGATGGTTGGGCGGTGTATTAGTAGTGATAAGCATAGATTCGGGTTTAATAATAAGGAGAATGATAATTAAGTAAAGGGCGAAGGTAGCCAGCATGTTTATGGAACGACGATCTATAATACAAAGGTGGCGAGGTTCCTTTCGTTCCGGTTGACTCGCCTTTTAATAGCCCATATATGCTGGCACACTTCCTGCAGTTGTGGTGTTGCGGTTAATAGGCAACAATAGCGATATTATTTTAGACAGAAATTTTGCCTTTACCGCTTAAGTTTAACGCGGTTGCATGTTCCGGTTATCCATCATCATATACTGGTTTACTTCGTTAATAAATACCCCCGCAAGTTTACCTTACCGCTTGCCGCTTTTTTTGGTTAGCCTTATGTCAAAGTTTTTGCCGGGGGTAGATATTCGTATAACGTAACATTTCTTTTTTATAAGGTCTTGAAAGTCTGTAAGCCAAAAAATATAATTATGCTGACATACTTTTCGTACACTGCTGTTACTGGCGGGTTACGCACTAATACTGGGAGCAGTCAATATTTTTCTTTCTTCCAATAAAAAATATCCGAAACCGCCGTGGGATATTGGGCCAATACCCTTGTCATCACCATTAATATTTACTACATAATAATTGCCTACTGAAGTAAATAAAATACCTAAACCTTACTTATAAAGTAACGCAGGCTTAGCACATAAGTAACAATGGTTTGCTCCTGCGTAAAGCCGTTTATTGTTTTTTACTTTATTTACTGCCCATAACAGGTACCGCTTAAAAATAACGACAGCAGTAAAATTATAGGGTAGCTCATTGGTGCGTAAATCCTTTAATTATTAATTATCGGCAAATTTTACAAAACAGGCGGTGAGTTAATCAATAAACTACAAAGGGGCAGTATTAAAACTGCCCCTTTGTATATTTAAAGTAAAAACAATTACTGTCTCACCACCTTAACATTCCACACCTCATTTTGAATATAAACCTTTAATATGTAAATGCCCTGCGGCAGTTTAGGCAGGTTTTTGAGGGTTAGGCTACCATTGTTTATCCAACCCGCAATAAGCGATCGATACACAAGTTTACCATCTGCAGTTAATAACTCGGCTTTGTCGGTGGCACTTGCCAGTCTAATGGCATTGCGTATCACAACCGACAATGTAGTAGTAAACGGATTTGGCAATGCCTGCACCACCATTTGAGTGGTATAGTCAGCCAGTTTAATTGGCACAATATGCGAGTAGGTAAATCCACCATCTTTATCTTCCTGCTTTAATCTATAATAAACCCGGTCTGCGTTCAGGCTTGTAACCCCTGCATCAATAAACCGGTAGGTGGCCTGTACTGCCCCCTGCCCTTTTGCTGCGATATAGCCAATGTTTGTGAACGTTCTTCCGTCTATCGAACGCTGTATTGCAAAACCTGCAGTGTTTACCTCGTTAATCGTCGACCAGTTTAAAGCAACATCTGCATTATTTTGCACCGCGTTAAAATACAACCAGGTAAGCGGTAATGGTCCACCACCCAGCCTCACCTGTACCGAACACTCTTGTTTTGGTGGCTCTATATTGCCCACATTATCGGTAGCAATAACATTAAAGCAATAGGTACTGCCTGGGTTACCAATAAAGCTAAACGTGGTGGAGGTATACGAACTATCGGATTTAACAAAGGCCCCGCCATTTTCGGAATAGTATAAGTCGTAACTGGTTTTTAAACCACTTCCCCCCTCATCATCGGCTGCCTGAACCGACAAACTTATAATAGCGTTTTGCTGTACCGACAACGAGTTGGCAATGATAGAAGATACCGGGGCAACGGCATCAATAATGTTAACATAAGTATTGGTGCTTATGGGCTCATTAATATCAAATACGATTTGTGCTTTGGCAACTATGCTATCCCCGGTTACTGTACTTCGTGCCGGGCGTATATTGTAGCTTACAAAACCTTCGCCTTTACCTGTTGAATCATTTACGGGCAAATAGCCTGCATACGGATCGGTAGGCGGCAACCCGGTAGATGGATCGATAGATTGGAAAACCCATATTAACTGCCTGTTTACCACATCTAAACCAGCACTAAACTGCACATTAAAGCCAATTGAGTCGGCAAGGTTAAGGGTAGTAGTATAATTGCTAAGGCCAGCGGGCACATTAAAGATATACTTACCAAAACCAAAGCTGCCCAATTGAATGCTACCAGCATTTACCGTTACATCTAACGGCTGGCGAATAATTACTTTTTGTGCTGCAGTGGTAGCAAATTTAGGATCATTTTCATATAAGATGGTATACGGTAATGTTTCAGTTTTTGCCACCATTTTCAGCGGACCGTAGCCTGCCGGCCCCTGTATTTCGTTGGGGTCGCACGATGCCAACACGGGCCTGCATAATAACCATTTAACAGCTTTACCAGGTAACGTTAAATTACCGGTTAAGCAGGTGCCTACACCTAAACCACATATAAGGCTGGCAACTCCTGCACCTACAACAGCACCGGCTCCGGCTCCAACTATAGAACCTACACCAAAAGCTGCAAAGCCACCCGCAGCACCTAATGCCGTGCCGCCAGATACAAACAGGTTATAACAACCGTAGCCTGTAAGGCCACAACCTACCAACCAGGGAATGGTGCTGCAAAGCAACGAACTAGGCGGGGTTGGTGGAGGGCATGGAGCCCCGCCAGGCCCACCCGGTCCGCCACCAGGTCCGCCAGGACTGGGACCAGGACCGGGAACAGGACCACCAGGAGCATTTGGACCACCGGGCGCACCAGGACTACCCGGACTGCCGGGCGCACCAGGGCCAGGACCATTTGGACCGGGAGGACCACCAGGGCCGGGAGGACCGGGAGGGCCACCAGGAGCGCCGGGACCACCAGGACCACCAGGACCTGCTGGGCCTCCAGGACCACCGGGACCGTTAGGTCCGCCGGTACCGCCGGGTGCACCAGGACCACCAGGCGCGCCGGGAGTACCCGGGTTTCCTGTTCCGCCAACACCACCTCCGCCACCAGTACCACCAGGCTGACCACCTGTACCAGGACCACCTGCACCACCGGGGCCACCGGGGCCGGGAGGAGTGTTACCTGAACCTGGGCCACCGGCCCCTCCGGGGCCACCTGGGCCGGGAGGAATGTTACCGCTGCCTGGGCCACCGGGGCCACCGGGGCTACCGGGCTGACCAGGATACCCTATTTGACCAGGAATACCAGGCTGACCGATACCCGGCACCGCCGCTTTAAAACAAAGCAACAAAGTGTCGGTGCCACGCAATTTTAAAAAGAAACTACCGCCATAAAGGTTGTTGAATTTGGCAAAGTCGGTCAGGTCTATCGCAAATCGCGACACATCAAAATTGATAAACCCACCTTTTGCGATTGCTATAGGCCAGCAGGTATCAACCGCAGGATACCAGCCACCCAATACACCGCCCACATTGGCAGCGGTTAACGACGTAACCTTTATAATAAAGCGGTTGGTGGCAGTGGCCGTAATGTCAATTGTGCCGGTTGTTTCAATTAAATCCCAACCGGGATCGGCACCTGCGGTTTTACCGTACCGGTTAATTTCCCATAAATAAGTTTGACCGGGACCAAATACTGCCAACGGTAACAGTAATTTTCCGGGACTGTTACCCGGATTGAATGCAAAAGTACTGTCTAAAAAACCTTCGGAACAGGTGTTGCATTGGCCCACCACACCTATGGTATCGGCAGGTTGTAGTATACCCCATTTAAAGTATTCTTTCAAAAGGGTATTTCTAAAGTCAGTTCTGTTTTTGGCAAGAACAGGTAACAACGTACTATCTCCAAAATACCCTGGATTGTTAAGTTCCAGTTCGCGCATTTTTTCAATACCGCTGTATTGTTTTTCCACATATTCTTTTACAGTCAACCCCTCGGCGCCCGCGCCAACAGTATATACCTGTTGTGTAAATTTCTCTAATAATAAGGTAACACTAAACTCCTCCCCTGCCTTCATATTGCGGGTAAGCAATGGTATTAGTTTATAGTCGGTTATGGCAGAATACTGTTTAAACTGTAAACTATCGCCATATGGGTTCAGGTCGTTTCTTGTTTTTACATTTCCTTCGGTGGTAAGTTTCAAAACTTCGGAGCTGCCGGGTAGCACAATTTGCGATTGAACTACGGGGATGTCAACATTGCCGGTATTTTTTATTATAAAAGTGTAGAAAGCGTTTCGTCCTGACCGTAATACCTGCGGTGCCGAAACAAAATAATCAAGGGTAAAGCCGGTTGTTTTTTCTACCCTTAGGCTATTTGATAAGGTTGCCCTTATGTTTACCGGGTTTACCGCTACCACATCGTACACACCTAAAGGCACCGTAGAGAGATCCCACTCCACCACTGCCTGCATACTACTAACTAAACTTACTTTTTTGACCAACGCACCAGCGGCAATTTGGCCACCATTGCTTAGCTGAAATTGTGTATTAGCCCTAAAGCCTGCTCCTTCAATGTTGGTTGTAACTTCTCCCTGGCCTACAATATTTGGCCTTACCGAAGTAATGGAGAAGGTTAAAGCCCTTGCCAGTAATGTAACCTCCTGAAGCCCTGCATCAAAAGTAGAAGTAACCACCAAATAATACGAACCAGCTTTTGTATCGGGAACTATCAATCGTTGATTGGCTTGTTGAGAAATATTTGCCTTAACATCAAAATTATTAGGCGTAGGAACACGATTGTAAGCCAAATAAATTTCGTTGTGTGCAAACGGATTGTTGCCAGTCATATCTACCACCATATCAAGCCCGGCCGAAACATCTATTTTGTAATAACGCTTGACAGCAGTTTTGAGCCCGGTTTTTAAAGGGATATTTAACAACAGGTTGCGAATACCAACTGACAACTGTAATGTCGACGACTGGCTGTTATTTAACAGGTTAATTTCGGGAACCGTATTTAAAATATTGGTGCGGGCAATGCCATAATAATCACCGGGAAACAAAGCCTCAACCGTATTGGTTACTGAATAGGCATTTTCCTGGCCCGGCTCCAGCATCATATTATTTTGCTGTACACCAAACAAGGTTGACTGCAATGCATTAAATACCGGGTTTTTTGAAAAATAGACCGCATTGTTAACCGAGCCGTTTGCGGGCTTTGTACCCTCGTTTTTAATTACGTAGGTGGCAGTAATTGTATCGCCCAATTGCGCTGCCGGTGGCAATAACAGGTTGCGAACAATAAGGTCAGCAGGCTCGGCAACAACCACTAACATAACAGCATTAAGTGTATTGTTGGTTATAATTGGTTCGTACAACCCAAAATCGTTTACGTATAAAATCAGGTAATAATTGCCAACCAGGTTGGGTGGTATATTCACTTCAATTGAATCAGCATAAGCTACACCTGCATTCAACGGGCCTTTCCTTGATGATGTGCCTATTTTTACAGCACCTAAAGTAACGGTAGGTGTGGAACTTATATAAATAGCATCGCTCCATACATCCTGGTTTCCAGCTGCTGCCGGGCCGTTATTTTGTACCGAATAAGGAATTTTATATCGCTGCCCTGCAAACACTTTTGTAGGTGCAGAAAAAACATTTGCCACAAAATCGATTGGAGGGGTTAACGTAATGGTAATAGGTTTAAAAATAATATTATTTCCGCGTGCTGTATCGCCAGCCGCAGTAGTAACATCGGTATAAAAAATAATATAATACTGGCCCGATAAACCATTTGGAGCCATTACCGAAGTTGTTACACTATATGATTGGTTAGCCGTTATACTACTTCTCCAGGTTTGGCCAAGTACAAAGTCATTTACATCTAATAAACTGTCTGTTGATAAATACAAGGCATCGGCCCAAAAATTGGTGGTGGAATTACCCGATAGATTTTTTACAGTAAACTGCACGTCCACTACTTTGCCCGATTGCCACGCCCCGTTTACTACCAGCGTTTGAGCTTCAAGGTCTATTTTTTGAACAATGTTTACCGAAGTAGGAATTATTGCCGGCCTAATGAAAACAATGGGCTTAGTCAAAAACTGCCGACTGGATAAAATATTATTGGTTTCGTTTGACTCAAAGACAACGTCAGTAAAATCGGTAACGACAAAAATATTTCCCGAGTCGAACAATGACATTGGTATACTAATAGTGGAGACTAATTCTATTGTTTCGTTTGGTGCAAGCGGTTTAGGCTGGTTGTTTGTACCTATATGAAATGCAACCGCAGCATTAAACAAATTCTGGTCCGACATAAATATCCTGTCATTGTATACAACATTACCCGTTGATTTATTGCCCTGGTTTTTAACCGTATACCGCATAGTAAACGGACGGTTAAATACGATAGTGTCAGGCAACACCATACTTGTCACCACCAGGTCTGCACGGCTTCCAATGGTTATATTTACCGGCCCGGCACTTCTATGTATATTATTACCTTCCTGGTTAAACTCAAACACTTCGTTTAGTACATCGGTATAAACATACACGTAATAGCTACCTGTTATGTTCCTGGGTATGTTATAGGTGCGGGTGCGGGTATAGCTATCGCTATTATTAAACCTGTTAAGGGTAAGTAGAAATACTTCTTCGCTACCTAGTAAAATTGCAGAGGAATTAAAAATACTTTCGGTTGATATATACACTCTATCTGTCCAGCGACTTTCCCTTGGCGGATTGGAGCCATCGTTGGAAACCGTCCACAATACCTGTAATGTTTCGTTTGTAGTAGCTATTGGGGGTACAGTAACCACTATGGGCACAAGGTCGGCAGGTGGTGTTAACAGTACTCTGATGCTGTCGCTTTTTAAGAAGTTGTTTTGCACAAAGAGCTCAAAAAATCCGGTGCTGTTAACTACCACGTGAATATAATAGGTACCCAAAAAGGTGTAAGGCACCTTCACCTTTACTGACCTGTTATACACACTATCCACTCTAAGTGTATCGCCCACAGCATTACACAAACTGGTAAAAGAACCAAACGCTACATTTTCAACCTTTAGCAAGGTGGAGGTAGCATAACTAAATACCGGGTCTTTGGAAATGTAGATATTGTCTGTCCAAAAACGTCGTGTGCCTGTAAAAGGGCTGACAGTACAAGGTAAGGATATGCTATTGGCACCTACCGCTGGTGCCTGTCCTATATTTTTAACCCTGTATTGTACGTTAATCGTGTCGCCTGAAAATATATCGGTGGGCACACCTATTTGTTCTACCAACAGGTCGGGTAATGGTGGTAGGGTAAGGCTGATAGGCTTAAAAATGAAATTATTTTGCGTGTTTGTTTCGCTAAATGAAATATTATGGTGGCCACGGTTAGTAGCACACACCCCGCCTACCAATTGCCAGCAATACGCATCATTAATATTGGTTGAAATAAATACATAATACGTACCCGTTAACCCTACAGGCATTTTTACCTGTTTGGATTGAACGTACGACTGACCAGGATTTAAAAAAGAAATATTATCAAACGAAGCCAGCAGGTAATCATCCGCCAGTCGTAAATCAAGGTCTTGCGAAAGCCATATATAATCCTTCCACTTTTTGTTGCGGGTACCACCGTTACCAATATTTTTAACCTCCCAGTCAACAGTAATAGTTCCACCCGCAGTTACATTTTCAGGAATGGTATAACTGTTTACAATAACGTCGGGCAATGCACCTATGGAAAAAGTTTGCACTGGCCCCGGTGTTGAAAAACAAGTATTTTTCGAAATTACCTGCCAGTTATACGTACTACCCAAAGAAAAATTTTGAATACTTACTGAAATATTAGGGAAGTTTCCGTTTAACGGACTTACAGGCTTAGTGCCATTAATGTTCCAAACAAAAAGATCGTAAAAAGAAGCATTAATACCTGGCGACCACGATAAATTAAACGGCTGTTCAATGTCCAATATTTTATCGGTTGGTAAAAGATTGGTGACTGCGCCCGGCGGCAGGGCCTGGATTACTTTAACCGGCGCACTATCAGCATACTGGCAATTGTTGCCAAATACCCCATTTACAAAATAGGTAGTTGATACCTGTGGGTTAACCCTGGCAGTATCTTTTATGCTTCCGCTACTCCAGTTAAAAGTGTTGGCGTTGCTAACCTTTAGTGTAATCGTATCGCCAATACATACAGTAAAAGAAGGAATTGCGGTAACTACCGGTTTAGCCGAAACTGTTACAGTAAATAGCGCAGACTGTGCCACACAACCGTTTGTACTAGCGTATCGCACAAAATAAACACCAGCAGTTTTTACGCTTAATGCGATTGCCGAGTCCAGTTTCACTTCTTCATTTCCCTCCCTACGTAACCATTGAACCCGCGAAGCAATATTGGTAGTTAACAGTATACTATCGCCTGAGCATATATTGTTTTTATTGGCAGCAACAACGGGTGTAGTAAGCGCAGGCAGCACATTTACATTCACTGTATCTGTAAGCATACAACCATTAGCATCGGTTATTACTACCCGGTAGCTGGTAAATACTGTTGGGTTTACCCCTATGAGCGAAGTGGTAGCGCCGGTATTCCATAAATAGTTGACACCTCCAAATGCAGTCAGGTTTACTGCAATACCATTACAAATGGTAACATCGTTTATGGCTCCTTTTTTGGTTGGCAGGTAATTGGTAACTGTGGTACGTAAGGTATCGTTAAACGACCGCTCGTCGCTGGTTAGTTTACTATATACTACAATTTGATAGTCTTTAATAGCCGAGAGGTTTACCCTTTGTGTAAAATTAAAATTAACTGCACTGCCAGACGAAATGCTGCCGCCAAACCGTTCGGTAACAGCAGGCGCTCCATCTACAATATACGCAACGTCAAAATTACCTGCTACGGCCGCCCCGCCATTCAATAGCCTTACAGTTAGCACATTTAACGACCCAAGCTCGCATCCATTAACCGGCGATACCAGGTTGGTAACCTGCACATCGTTAGCTACCGGCGCTGTAACCTGTACTACCTGCTGGGCCGACACCGGATTAAAGTTTTGTCCGCCGTTTTGTGTTGCAGTAACAGTAATTTGTCCTACGCCCACCAGGGTTACTACATTACCCAAAATGGTAGCAACACCCGTTGCCGGCACAGTGCCTATAGTAAATTGTACAGGTTGGTTTGAACTGGCCGCAGCAGTAAGCGAAAAGGGTGGATCACCGGCGGTCTTATTGCCAATGGCCGCAAACGAAATGGTTTGATTAATGCGTGTAATGGTCAAAGTATCTTTTCCGGTACCCGTGTAGTTTGCATTGTTTATGGTAACAACTACTTCGTACTTACCGGCATTTACCGGCAGGGCCGTATTTCCGTTGTAAGTAACTGTGTACGAAAGACCGTCGGGATTGGTAACTATTACCGGTGTTTTAGCATTACCTGTAAATGGTTGAACAAGGGTTGAGAACGATACGGTTGCCGTTCCTTTGCCTATTTGATAAATATTGGATCGGCTTACGGGGTTAAAATTTGTATTTCCAGCCTGTGCCGCTAATACCGAAATAACGCCTGCACCATTTATAAACAGCGTATCGCCCTTAATAGTGCCGGGGCCATACTGAATAGTAAACATTAATGGCAGACCCGACGATACAGTTGCCTGTAAAAGATAAAATGGCGTACCAAAGGTTAAGACGGGCTGCGGTTGAAAAGTAATACTTTGGTTTTGCCTGAAGCTATACACATAAATGCCCGACAAAGGCCCCTGGCCACAAGGGGTAGTAAACCTAACTGTGTAATTACCATAATTAGTACCAGGATAAAAAACACTACTGGTAGCATTGAGAATTGCAATACCGTCCTTAAACCACTGATATGCCGCTGCCTGTTCGGTAGCTACCGGTGCCGAAGCAAACAGCACAGTGCCGCTTTCGGTAATGGTGGGGGCCGTTGTGGGTATGTTGGTAAATACCCTTATCTGGGTTGTGTTGGTATACCCATTGCCACATGCATTGTAGGCAGTGGCTCGCAAGTTGTAAACGCCGGCAGTTGTCCAATTTACATTTACTGTTGCGGGGCCACCTGCCGTGTCTGGCAAAGTTCCACCACCCGACAATTCCCAGCGGTATTTAGTATCGACCGCTGTTGAAGCTACCAACGAATATCCTTCGCTGGTATTGCAAACAACCGTTTTGCCTGTAATATAAAAGTATAACTCAGGTACTCTTTTAATGGTGATGTTGGCATTATTTGCCGCACTTGTGTCAAACGGCGAACTGGCAATGATGCGTATGCGGTAACCCGTGCCAGCACTGGTATTTGCAGGTATAACCGCCCTGATGGTATCCGCACCCCTACGGGTTAAGCTGCCTATATTTACCGGGTTTGCAAAACTACCCGCGCTATTAGATAACTGTGCGGTAAAAACATTATTTGAGCCAAACTGACCAGTAACGGTATATGGCACGTTTACCGGTTCTGATGCACAAAACATTGTATTTACTACTCCTATTACCGCCCTAACCGCCTCTGGAGGATCTATTTTAAAGGCACCGGAACTGGTTAAAGTCCACCTGCCATTTGCATCCCGCGCCCTTACGTAAACCCTATGGTTACCGATAGATATGTTTGCCATATCTAACTCAAAAATAAGACTTGAGATATTAGAAGTGTTCCCGGAAACGGGAACATTGGTACCATTTCCAAAACCCGGATCGGTATCAATAAAGTACTCAAGTTTGGTAATATTGGGAAGCAAACCATTAAGCGGTAGTAGCGTGTCTATATAAAATGAGCGATTATTTGTAATGCTCCAAAGGCCATTATTGTCAAGAAACCGAACGAATAACTGGTGAAAGCCCGAACGAAGCGTGTTGGCATTAAATGCGAAAGCAAGGTTATTAATATTGGTTGATGACGAAACGGCCACGTTGGTAGCTTTTCCAAAGCCGGGGTCATTGTCAATAAAATATTCGCCTTTTACAATATTGGGTAGCTGGTTGTTATTTTGTGATATAACATCAATATAAAATACCCTTGCATTAGTGATGCCCCAATTGCCTTTGGCATCTCTAAACCGGGTATAGATGTAATGAAAACCTTTTGCCAAAGTATCTACATTAATACTAAAGGCTATGTTGGTAATGTCAACGCCCGAAGAAAATACTATATTAGTTGCCCTACCAAAACCAGGGTCAACATCTACAAAATATTCGCCCCTTGTTATTTGCGGAAGATTTATATTTTGACTGCTGATATCATCTTTATAAAAAACACTTTTGTGCGTGATGCTCCAGTTTCCATTTGCATCGCGAAAGCGGGCAAAAATATTATGAAAACCTACGGACAAACTATTGATGTTGATACTAAATGCAATATTGGTAATATTGGTTGACTGGCTAAAATTAATGTCGGTACCCATGCCAAACCCGGGATCACTATCAACAAAATATTCCCCCTTTACAATGTTGGGAAGGTTAATAACGGAAGTTGGAAACCCCTCTTTATAATAATTTCTAAATGACACCAACGACCAGCCACCTTTTTGTTGGCCATTTAATGTATATGAAGGAGTAAACGCCCTAACACCCAACGAATGAAAGCCGTTTGGCTGGTTGTTTAGGTTAACCTCGAATGATGCAGTCACATCTGCTCCGGCTGTAAATGGCAATATAGGAGTGGCGCTGCCAAAACCGGGGTCGTTGTCAACAAAATATTCGGCTTTAGAAACATTCTGAGCATTAGTAACGCTAGCCAAACCGATTACCCAAAATAGCAATAACAACTTTTTAAAAAAGTTCATGTAGTGCAACATTGTAATATAGGTGTAAGAAAACCAGGGCTACTTTCACTTCAATTTATTAACCAGTATGGCAGCCAGGTAAACGGGTAAATTAATTATTTGATTTCACCTTTATAGTCACCGTAATAGGATCGCTGTTGCTGCCAATAGGCTTGTTTTCGAACGCGTAAACTGCCGGTATTGGTGGAATACCCGACAGTACGTAAGGAGATTGCCCACTAAACATACCACCGTCTACAGGGTTAGGCACAGTGCTGCCAAAACCTGCGCCAATAGCAGGCGAATTAGTTGCAAGTTTCCATTGCCCATCAAACGATATGCCTGTTCCCGCACCCACAAATATATTGGCAATAGTAACATTGGATACATTGCCGTTATCAGAACCAAACTGGGTGCCATTGCCTAAATTATTACTTACAAGGTTACCAGTGCCCGAAAAGGTACCAGCCACCATTATGTTATTGATAATAGAACTATTGTTAACGCTTACTGCCCCTCTTCTAAATATGTTATTTTGAACTATGACTATAGCGTTCGCATTTACGCTAAGGCATGCACCGGCTGTGGCATTGCCGCCCCACCCATTCCAGGCAATATAGTTGTTGCTTATCAAAATACCGTTGGAGGCATTGTTGATATTTATTTGGCAACCAAAATTTTGAGTAATTATGATGTTTTGAACGGGAATATTTCCATTGTTGCTTAACCAATAAGTATAAATAATACCTGTGGAGTTATCGAACACGTTGCCCGAAGGTTGCGTAAATTTATTTCTTCGGATAACAATATCATTGGCAAAAACACTAATTGAACTCTGGAAAAAATCAAGCCCCATAATTGTTGATCCTGCCGCTCCTACCTGTAGGTTAAAGGCATCCACTTGCGCTACCTGCTTGTTGGCCTGCGTATTTGGATTATCGCCCAGGTAATAACCAGGGCCAATAATTACCAGTTTTTTAGTTATGGTTAATCCTCCATACGAAGTAGCCGATGGCTCTATGTGTAAGGTGTCTCCTCCGCTTGCACCATTGTGGGCGGCAATTAATGTGGTAAAATCGGCAGATATACTCTGGTTATTATTAACCCGCCAAATTTTGGCCCAGCCAGAAGTACTAACGCAAAGACCTAACAGTAAAAAAAGTGTTGATTGTTTCATATTGAAGTTATTTCTAACCGTTAAATTAGTGTGAAAAACAGAGAATTTCAATAGTTTACAAAAGATTAATATAAAAAATATTAAAACCGCAATGAAACTCGATCAACGGTTGACCATAGCCTATTTAAAACTGTTAGGTGACATCTATTATTTATTGCAAATATCTTTTGATAAAGAAATATTTATAGCTGATAATAATAACTATATGATTGCAAAAAATATTTTGTGCTACAGAAAATGAAAAAGCGAAAGAAGGAGAAAAGGAATTATTTACCAATTTTCGAGTAGATTTCAAAAAAAAATGTAGTATTATGGAAAACTTTTGGTGTTGACGTTATCAGGCTCAAGTATCTAAGGCAGGTAAAGTATTCCAAATTTTTGTTGAAGGGGCTGGCTGTGGCTAAATAGTAACTGTATCCAGCTTTCGCCATATCTGGAATACCACATAGCCATATTTTCTACCCGCTCCTGTAGGTTGTTGTCAGGAAACAACTCGTGGTAAATGGCGGTCAATTGCCGCTTTTTTGCTTCGTATTTTCTTTTTTCGGCGCGAAGCATTTTCTTTTCAACTTCCACCAGCGTTTTCGCGACCCTGGCGCTTAGTGCCTCTATATGTGCAGTTAGGGTTACATCTATATTAGCGGCTATTTGCTGTATTTGGTGGTACAACTGTTCTACATGGGCTTTTTCAGCGGTCAACACAAGGTTGGCTTCACTTTCGCGGCGAACCAATGAGTTAAACAATTCTTCTTCGCCTTTAAACATATTTGCCGATGTAAACCCTAACTGCTCAATTTTTGATTGTTGCTTTGCATCTACCAACAAAAACGAATTGCGTAATACCAACATTGGAAAAGGCACTTTACTGGCCTCAAATACCTGCTTCAATTCAAGCCAATAGGCCAGCTCGCCACCGCCGCCAATAAAGGCAATATTGGGCAATATCATTTCCTGGAAAACACCCCGCAAAATTACATTGGCGCTAAACCGTTCGGGATGAACATCCACTTCGTTTAATATTTCCAACTCGCTAAACGATAGTTCAAGCGATTTTACTAAAAACTGATCACCTTCCCGTTCAATGCGTTCACGATGATCGTTTAACAAATAAAACAGGTTTATCTCTCTGCCGGTAGCTTGTAGTTTGTAATGCTTTGCCAATTGCAGGCTGGTAGCTTCTACTAATGGGTGCGAAAATTGAGTGGACAGTTCCTTTTTTACTATATCGTTAAATGGCTTTTTTAACTGTGCATTGTCGGGTATCAATACCAATAGTCCAAATTTATTGAACAATGCATTTATAAGTGTAAGCGTTGCCTGTTGTATGGTGGTTCCGGGTTGGTATGCGGCAGCAAACAGGTCGGCCAACTCGTTACCGAATTCAAAAACGCCAATGGTTCCCCTAATGGCGTCAATTATTTTTAAAAGATCTTTATCAACCATCATGCGGCCAACTGCACCGGTTTGGTTGGTATGCCATGTGTGTGTTACTGCATCCACTACCACATGCCCCAATTCATCAAGGTCAGCATCTTCGCTACCCATGTAAAAAACGGGCACAAAATTGTTGCCGGGCAATTGTTCCGCCAGGTTTTTGGCCAGTTGTATAGTGTGTAAAATTTTATAAATGAAATAAAGGTGACCAGTAAAAATATTGGGCTGATGGGCGGTGGTAATGGTAAAGGTATTGGGTAGCAAAAGTTGCAGTAAGTGCTTATTCTGTACAGCGGTTAACTTAATGCCGCGATACTGTTCTGTTAACACATCAACCAATAACTGCCTATGATGGGAAGTTTTTTTGCGGGCTTCTATTGCCTGCTTTATACCTTCAATTGAAACAGGATGGGTATAAAACTGCGAAAGGTTTTTGTGTGCCTGCAGGTAGTCGGTTACCAGCTTCGAAAAATATCCGGTTTGTTGGTATGAAAGGTACTCGCAGTTAGTTTGCATTTTTTATGTGACGTTTTCCGTTGTTTTTACCAGTGTAGGCCTTTGCTTTTTTAGGTACATGTTAAACTTTGAGCCAGCTAACAACTTTTTATTCAAGTTCACCTTCAATATCGTAGTCGTAGGCTTTGGTAATTTTTACCTGTACAAAGTCGCCAATGGCCAACCGCTTATTCGTGTTTATAATCACCTCATTATCCACCTCCACACTATCAAACTCGGTACGGCCAAGGTAGCGGCCGGACTCCCTCCTGTCAACAATCACTTTAAAAGTTTTGCCTACTTTTTCCTGGTTTTTCTCAAGGCTAATCTCTTGTTGCACCTCCATTATTTCCTGCGCCCGTGCTTCTTTTTCCTCATCGGGCACATCATCCACTAAATCGTATGCTGAAGTATTTTCTTCGTGGCTGTAACTAAAAATGCCTACCCTGTCAAACCTATGTTCCTGCAAAAAAGCCTTTAATTCTTCTACATCCTCTCTCGTTTCGCCGGGAAAGCCGGCTATCAGCGTGGTTCTGATACAAATGCCCGGCACCTGTTGACGAATGGACCTGATAAGTTCGGTCATTTCCTCGCGGGTAATTTGCCTTTTCATAGCCTTTAACATGCGGTTGCTGGCATGCTGCAAGGGCATATCAAGATAGCTGCAAATGTTTGTCCGCTCGTGTATTACCGGTAATATTTCAAGTGGAAATTTGCTGGGGTAAGCATAATGCAGCCTTATCCATTCAATGCCTTTTACGTCGGCCAGGGCATTTAATAAACGGGGAAGCGCACGTTCCCTGTATATATCAAGGCCGTAGTAAGTAAGTTCCTGAGCAATAACCATAATTTCTTTAACGCCCTTTTTTACCAGGCCTTCCGCTTCGGCTACCAATGCCTCAATGGTTTTGCTTACGTGTTTACCGCGCATAAGGGGTATGGCACAAAACGAACAGGTACGGTTACAACCCTCGCTAATTTTTAAGTAAGCGTAGTGCGATGGTGTACTTAACAACCGCTCTCCTACCAGCTCCGCTTTATAATCAGCCTTAAACCGCTTTAGTAACTGGGGCAATTCCATGGTACCGAAGTAGGCATCAACCTCTGGTATTTCTTCTTCAAGATTGCTTTTGTAGCGTTCGCTCAGGCAACCGGTTACAAACACTTTATCAATTTTGCCACGCTTTTTTAACGCTACCTGGTCTAAAATGGTATTTATGCTTTCGGCCTTTGCCTTATCAATAAAACCACAGGTATTTACAATTACAATGTTATGGTCGCGTTTGGCACTTTCGTGCACTACATTAATATCGTTTGCCAAAAGTTGCCCGCTAAGCACCTCGCTATCAACCATATTTTTACTACAGCCTAGCGTTATTATATTAACCTTGTCTTTCTTAAGTGTCCTTACTTTCATAAAAGCCGCAAAGTTAACAACAATGCTACCGTACCATCAATTTTAACCTTTTATTTCAAAGGTTGCATTTAATATTTGACCATTACATATTCTTTAATGCAAACATACTTACATGAAACCTACCCTATTGGCCCTGGCGTTATCTACGGTAATTATTGCAAAGGCCCAGGATGTTAATGTGGCCACCTACCGTTCGTCGCTAGGTGTAAAAATTTCGTCGGGGGTGGCGGCCAGTTATAAAACCTTTATTAGCAATAAGAACGCATTGGAGTTTCAGACCACCTTTTTTAGGCAGGGTTTGCGTATGGTTGGCTTATACGAATTTCATAAACCATTTAATAATGTTGACGGCCTTAGCTGGTATTTTGGCCCCGGCGCCCATGTGGGAATTTGGAAAAAAAATTATCGCGATAAATACAACAGCACAGTTGATGTAGGCATCGATGGTGTTCTTGGAATAGATTATAAGGTCCCTTCGTTACCCATTAACCTTAGCCTTGACTGGCAGCCAAGTCTAAGCCTTTTGGGCAATGCCGCCCTTTCGCCGCAATTTGGCGGTATAGCCATTAGGTATATTTTGGATTAGTGGTAAGCAAAATGTGAGTTGTCAGTAGTGAGTTGTGAGAGAGGTGAGTTGTGAGAAGTGAGTTGTGAGATGTGAGAAGTGAGATGTGAGAAGTGAGTTGTGAGAGAGGTGAGTTGTGAGAAGTGAGCTGTGAGATGTGAGAAGTGAGTTGTGAGAAGTGAGTTGTGAGAAGTGAGTTGAGAGTAGTGAGTTGTGAGAAGTGAGTTGTGAGTAGTTGTCCTTGCCTAAATAAGGTTTACCTGTTTCAATTGAAAATAAATATGATTTACTGTTTTCGTCATTTTAATTAATAGCTTCATTTAGTCTATGTGCGGATGGAGACAGGCTCTGCTGGGGAGCAACCTATCAAGTG
>JBBRUR010000092.1:0-19544 GCA_038247635.1 Chitinophagales bacterium | reverse complement strand
TGAGCTTGTCGAAGGGCTGAGCTTGTCGAAGGGCTGAGCTTGTCGAAGGGCTGAGCTTGTCGAAGGGCTGGGCTTCGAAGGGCTCAGCCAGACAGCGTGTTTTGTCACCCAGAGCTTGTCGAAGGGCTGGGCCTGACAGCGTGTTTTGTCACCCTGAGCTTGTCGAAGGGCTCAGCTTGTCGAAGGGCTGGGCTTCGACGGGCTCAGCCTGACAGCGTATTTTGTCACCCTGAGCTTGTCGAAGGGCTGAGCTTGTCGAAGGGCTGAGCTTGTCGAAGGGCTGGGCTTCGACGGGCTCAGCCTGACAGCGTGTTTTGTCACCCTGAGCTTGTCGAAGGGCTCAGCTTGTCGAAGGGCTGAGCTTCGATGGGCTCAGCCTGACAGTTTGGTTTGTCAAGTTGAGCTTGTTGAAGGGCTGCCGCACAATTATTTTAATAAAGTAATATCCCCCTTTAAAGTAATTAATGAGTTATTTTCACACACCACGTCTACCTGGTACACAAATACATCCTGCCCAAGGGCAGTGTTGTTAAAGGTGCCACGCCAGCCGGCGCTTTGGTCGTTAATATCAACATTGTTGGCCCTAAATACCACTGCGCCCCAGCGGTTAAAAATGGTCATGGTTTTAATGGTGGCAATTCCTTTGCCCCGCACAAAAAATACATCGTTCATACCATCGCCATTGGGGCTAAAAGTATTGGGTATATAAATATTGGCATTATTGCACAATACGGTTACCCTTATTTCGTCTTCTGCCTTACAACCACCATTGTTAAGCACCTGTACACGGTAAGTGGTGGTTAATTGAGGTGCCGCAACAGGTTGCGGGCAATTGCTGCAACTAAGCCCCATAAAAGGTTGCCACCGCCAACGGGTAATATCGGCCGAGTTGGTAGTTTTTAAAACAGCACTTTCGCCGCCTTTAATGGCTATGGCAGACTCCACAATATTAAAAACCGGTATGGGGTAAACAGTTATCCGTACCTCGCCGGTATCGGCAAAACAATTTTTATAATCAGTAGCAATTACCTGGTAGGTAGTAGTGGTGGTAGGCGCTGCTACCGGCGAGGCAATATTTGCCTCCTTAATTCCGGCCTGTGGCCACCATTGGTACAAATCGGCACCCGAAGCCGTTAGCCTGGTGCTTTGCCCTACACATAACGTATCGTTGGCAGAAGTAGCAATGGTAAATGGTTGTACTACCCGTACCCATACGCTATCGTTTTTGATACATCCAAACTGCGTGGTACCAAGCACACTATAACGTGTATCGGTTAGGGGGCGGGCAAAGGGCGTTGCGCAATCAGTACATGTAAGGGTGCCAGCGGGCCTCCATGTGTATGTGTCGGCGCCGGTTACTATAAGGCTAATACCACTGTCGCGGCATATAACGGTATCAATACCTGCATTTACAGCCGGGGTTGGATTAACCAGCACCGGCCAAGCTGTTACAGTAGTGCAGCCCGCAAAATTGGTGGCTGCCAGTTGTACCAGGTAGGTGCCGGCACTAAAATACCTTACAGGTGCTGGCTGCTGTTCGGTAAATATTAAACCATTACCAAAATCCCATTTCCACGCAAGGGTAGCAGTATCACCAAGGGCACTGCCTGCTGTTAATTGCAACGGTAATTGTTGGCAAACACTTTTATTGCCCACTATGCTAATGGTAGGGCTGGGCGTAATTACCACCGCATTTACCAGCGTATCGGCACTTACGCATCCCCTGGCCGAAAAGGCTGAAAGCGTTACCTGGTAAGCCCCTTGCACACGGTAGGTATGTATTGGGTTTTGGTTGATGGTATCAATGGTTCCATCGCCAAACGACCACCTGAACCTTGTAATAGTATCGAACGTTGCCTTGCTGTTGTTTACAAATTGCACCATAGCGGAATCGCAAAATACAGCGGGGATGTTTTTTATTTCGGCCAACGTTTTTGCAATAGTAATAGTGTCGCTTACCTCTAATGGTACCTGGCAACCTGCCGCATCTAACAATATCAATTTGGGCAAGTACCAGCCATCGTTAAGGTACACATGGCTTACCAGCGAATCGGCGGTAGCCAGCGTGGTTCCGTCGCCAAAATCCCAAATAAACGACGACCTGTTTTTGGCTGATGCTTTAAAAACGGACCTGCCCGGCGCACATATTTGTTTGGGACCGTAAGTAAAACTTCCCGAAGGACCCGATACAATAACTGATTTAAATATAGAATCCCTGCAGTTGCCGTACCCCCTGGCAGTAAGTACTACCCTGTAGGTGCCCGGCAAATTGTAATAGTGGCTGGGGTTGGGCAGGTTACTAAAGCTACTATCACCAAAATCCCACAATAGTGATGTATAATCGGTTGACAAATTGTTTACAGTCAAAATAAATGGTGGGCACGAACCCGCTGAGTCGCTTGCACTAAATGCCGCTTTGGCATTGGATACTTTTACTGTATTGGCCAATATGGCTGTGTCTGTGCAACCAAAGCGGTCGGTTACCTTTAAGCCAATGGTGTAATGCCCCTGCTGGCTATACCTGTACTGAACGTTAGCCGTGGTAGCAGTAGCCCCATCGCCCAAATGCCACAAATAGGTAAGGCCTTCGCCCTGCGATTGGCTGGTAAAACTTACCTGCTTCAGTGTGCAGTTCACACTATCTTTAGAAGTAAAAAGGGCCTTAGGTGCAGTAACTTTTATGATGGCAGGTTTAGTAATAGTGTTGGCGCAGCCTTGCGAGTCAACAACCGTTAATTGAACGGTATATTGACCTATTGCTTTATAAACGTGAAAAGTGGCGGCCTGGCGGGCACTGTCGGTTTTACCATCGCCATAAATCCATATCCATTGTTGTATAGGCACATTTCCGTTTGACTGCGAAGCATCGGCTATAGTTACAATACTGTTGGCGCAGGCCTGCGCTGGAAGGGTAAAACCTGCCACGGGCCCATTTAACGAAACCTCAACGGCTGACCGTACTGTATTGAAACATCCATTAACATTAAGCGTAGTGAGTGTTGGCGAATAACGCCCACTTAAAGCATAAGCATGGTTGGCCGTAGGCACTGTTGTGGTAACTGTATCGCTGCCATCTCCAAAATTCCATGTGTACTGCACAATACCCGATGCAGTAATGTTTGACACAATAAAAATTGCCGAAGTATTGGTACAAATAGTTTTTGGCGATACGCTTATTACCAGTGTATCGCTAATAATGTACACAGGTTTATCCATCATACTTTTACAACTGCCATTGGTAACAGTAAGGTTTACATTAAATAACCCTGTTGCCAAAAAATTATGTGCCGGGTTTTTTTCAGTAGAAGTAGTTCCATCGCCAAAGTTCCACGCCCATGAGGTAGCGCCTATGGAGCTATCGGTAAATTGCCGTGTAAATGGCGCGGTACAATCGGGTAAAGTGGCAAACCTTGCTATAGGCGGCTTAATGTATACGTAATTTGTAAAAGTAATAGTATCGGTACAGTCAAAATTGCTTACGATAAGGGTAATGCCAAAAAAGCCTGTATCCTGGTAATTATGCCCGGGGTTTTGCTCGGTCGAAGTGCTGCCATCGCCAAAGTTCCAGGTCCAGTTTGAAATTTCGCCTGTCGATTCATCGGTAAATATCACTTTGTCAAATGCGCAATTTTCGCGGGGGGCTGCGCTAAAGCCGGCCGTAGGGCGCTCACTAACAATTACCGCATCGGGCAACGAGTAGCTTGCAGTACAACCATTAGTGGTAGTTACTTTTAAAGTTACGGCATAACGTCCGGTATTATTGTAGGTGTGCTGCGGCATTGCATTGTCAGAGGTGGTGGAGTCGCCAAAATTCCATAGGTAGGTGGTAATAGGTTCGGACGTACTTATGTCGGCTTCAAACGCCACCTGCCTTGGGCCACAGCCGCGAACCGGCAGGTTTTTAAAACCATTAATAATTGGCGGCCCTAAATAAACCAGGTCTTTCTTAATAAAAATATTGGTACAACCATTGCTTAAAGCCACCTGTAGCGAAACCGAAAAGCTTCCGACACCCGTAAAAACATGCGTTGGCGCCCGCTCGGTAGAAGTAGCTCCGTCGCCAAAATTCCAAAGGTATTGTGCTGTGCTACTGTTGTTGGCCAAAAAATTTACAGGCAGCAAGCCAAGGCAAGAAGCCGTTGGGCTGCTATTGGTAAACGTAGCCGCCGGGGCCTGCACCACTGTTATTTTTTTTGTTGTGGTGCTGGTACAACCACCAAAAAAAGAAGTGAGCCTTACAGTAAATATACCCGCGGTATTGTATGTTTTTGTTGGGTTTTGCTGCGCAGATGTTGTGCCATCGCCAAAGTTCCATAACACTGTTTGCGGTGCCGGGCTGGAGGTATTGGCAAAAGTAACAGGAGCAAAACGACAAGTAGAATCGGCGCTGTTAAAGGAGGCATTTACTGCACCAACATTAACGGCGTTTTGTTTGGTAATGGTATCGGTACAACCGAAGTTGTTAGCTACCGCCAGTTTTACCGTGTAACTGCCCGGGGCTACATAGGTATGCTGGTTATTTTGCAGCGACGAAAAGGTGCCATCGCCAAAATCCCAGCGGTGACTGGTAATGTTACCACCAACCGACGAATTTGTAAACTGCACCACCACCGGCGGATTGCACGAAAGCCCCGAGGTGAGGCTAAAGCCTGCCTTCACCCCTTCAAAAACCCTAACAAGGGCAGGCTTGTTTAGTACTGATACGCATCCAAAACTATTGGTGGCTTTTATTGATATAGTAAAGGTACCAGCCACCTGGTACGTGTGGCTAACCATTGGTTGACTGGCAAAAGTACCATCGCCAAAATCCCACTCAATCGTTTTAATAGTACCCGACACAGGCTGCGCCTGGCTGTTAAATGATACATCTAAAGGAAAACACCCTGAAGTGGCAGACGAATTAAAGCTGATGACCGGAGCGCTGCGCACTATAATAAGATCCTTTTTTGTTACCTCGCTGGTGCCGCCGGCGGTTACGACCCGTAATGTTACCGTATAACTACCCGCAGCAAAATAAATAGTACCGGGGTTTTTTTCGGTAGAAGTAATACCATTTCCAAGATTCCACAGCCAACTGGTTGCTCCACCGGTTGACTGGTCGGTAAACTGCACCACCAGCGGTGCACAACCTTCTGTTTTATCGGCCGTAAAGGCAGCAAAAGATTGCGCAAATACATTTAGCGGCACTATGAGCATCACCCATATGCATGCGCCGCAAAGCGTTAAAACTCTACAAAATAAAAAACGTTTCAACAGTAGGAATTCTTTTGCCGATGTTACCAAAAATACTGCCCAGGAATATTGGTGGAGCGTTCAAAAAATATTGGAAATGGCAACCTACTGAAAATCAGCCTAATATCCTTGCAATTGTTTATAAAAAAAATAAACCGAAAGAAATTATGAGTTGTAGGTTGTGGGTTATAAGTGGTGAGTGAGTTATGAGTTATGAATTATGAGTTAGGAGTTATGAGTTATAAGTTATGAGTTATAAGTTATGAATTATGAATTATGAATTATGAATTATGAGTTATGAGGTATGAGGTAAGAGGTATGAGGTAAGAGGTATGAGGTAAGAGTTATGAGGTAAGAGTTATGAGTTATGAGTTATGAATTATGAGTTATGAGTTATGAGGTAAGAGGTAAGAGTTATGAGGTAAGAGTTATTAGTTAAAAGTTATGAGTTCTGAATTATGAGTTATGAGTTATGAGGTATGAGGTAAGAGTTATGAGTTATGAGGTAAGAGTTATGAGTTCTGAATTATGAGTTATGAGTTATGAGGTATGAGGTATGAATTATGAGTTATGAGTTATGAGGTATGAGGTATGTGGTAAGAGTTATGAGGTATGAGTTAGGAGTTAGGAGTTAGGAGTTAGGAGTTAGGAGTTAGGAGTTATGAGTTAAGAGTTAGGAGTTATGAGTTAGGAGTTATGAATTATGAATTATGAGTTATGAGGTAAGAGGTATGAGCTATGAGGTATGAGCTATGAGGTCAGAGTTATGAGGTAAGAGTTATGAGGTAAGAGGTAAGAGTTATGAGGTAAGAATTATGAGTTATGAGTTATGAGGTAAGAGGTAAGAGTTATGAGGTAAGAATTATGAGTTATGAGTTGTGAATTATGAGTTGTAAGCAATGAGTTTTTATGGGTGATGGAGATTTATTTAAATTTTAGCTGTTAACTTTTGAATTGGCAGCAGAAAGTTGTGGAATTATTGTTTATTGAAGAGGGGGTGAGTTATAGGTTCTAAGCTTTTTTATGTTAAAAAGTTAGATATTGGGTAGGACGAGGCAATTCTACCTTGGTTTGCTTAAGAGGCTTGTGTAGAAAGTTAGTAGTAGCGTACTTTAAACGTGCCCCCTCTAAGAAAATCAGCAATTGATTTTTTAATTTTTAATTTTTAATTTCTTCTTTTCACTTTAACAAAAAAGCCGGCCATTGCAGTAGCAATGGCCGGCGCTCATTTTTTACACTGTTATCTTATCTAAGCATCGTAATATTTCCTTTTATCGGAAAAACAGCGCTGTTTTCGCAAACTACCTGCATAGTGTACACATACACATCGGACAAAAGCTCTTTTCCCTTCATTTTGCCATCCCAGCCGGCATTGGCATCGTTTGGGTTAAAATTGTTGTTTTCAAACACTATTTGTCCCCAACGGTTAAATATCTTCATGTTACCCATACTAAACACGCCCTTTCCACGGGGGTAAAAGCGGTCGTTGTTACCATCGTTGTTTGGCGAAAAAGTGTTGGGTATAAACACATTTGAGTTGTTGCACACCAGGTTTACCGTTATTTCGTCGCGGGCTACACAGTTGCCATCGTTAGTAGCTACCACCTGGTATACCCTCGACTCTTTAGGGGTTAGTTTTGGATTTGGGCAATTGTTGCAGCTAAGCCAGGTTGCGGGTAACCAACGCCATTGCTTAATATCGGGCGAATTTTTTGTTACTAATTGCAGAGCATTGCCCACATTTATCGTAACGCTTTCACCATTGGATATTTCCATTTGAGGTATGGGGTACACCTTTAGGGTTACATACCCGGTATCGGCAAAGCAATCTTTATTGTTGCGGCCTATTACCTGGTAAGTAATAGTTGAGTCGGGCCTGACAGTGGGCTTGGCAGTACTGCCGTTGGTTAGCCAAATAGACGGCGACCATTCATACTTTTCGGCTCCGCTGGCATCCATTGTAAACGATTCGCCTACGCATAGTGTATCGCCTTTGGCCACATTTAAAACAAAAGGCTGGGTAACATTTACCATTACCGTATCGCTGGCAAAACAACCAAACTGCGACCGGCCGGTTACCACGTACGAGGTGGTAAAGGCCGGTGTTGCCACCGGGTTATCGCAGTTAAGGCAGTTAAGGCTGGCATCAAAGTTCCAGGTGTATTTTTCGGCGCCTGTTGCTTTCAGCTTATACGAGGTAGCCTTACAAATGGTAGTATCAATACCTGCAGTAACTACAGGCAGCGGGTGTATAACTGCGGTACGGGTAGTACTGTCCTTGCAACCATCATAATTAGTAACTACTGCCTTTACAGTAAAGTTACCTTCTGTAATGTATCGCTGAACCAGCGGATTTTGCAGGGTATCGGTTTTGCCATTGCCAAAACTCCAGCTCCACTTTAGCGTAGAGGTATCGGCCTTTACCAGCTCGCCTTTATATGTAATTGCACCAGGCAAACACGACGATGTATCGCCGGTAATTTTAATACCGGGGCTGTTAACCACCTTTACCAGGTTGGTTAATTCGGTACTATCTATACAGCCTGTATTGGTAACTATAGTCAGTTTAACAGTATATAATCCCGCCGATAAATACTTATGGCTGGTGTTGCGGGTGCTGGCAGTTTGGCCATCGCCAAAGTTCCAGGTAAAGCTTTTTATTTGGTCATTGGTAAGGGTTGAGTCCCTGAATACCACGGTACCGGTATCGCAAAACACAGCCTTTGGCGCCACAATGTTGGTGTTAATGTATTTTACATGAATTGTGTCCTTACCTACCACCGGTACACGGCAACCGCTAATGTCTTCCAAAATAATTTTTGGCACAAATATGCCTGGGCTGGTGTACACATGCGATGTGATGGTTTTATTGCTAAAAATGGTGGTACCATCGTTATAATCCCAAATATATTTTACGGCGTTTTGGGTGGTTGCAACAAAGTCTATTTTACCTGGGTTGCAAACAATTAATGGATTGTATTTAAAGGTGCCGGTAGGGCCCTCGATTACAATTTTCTTTATTAGTGTATCAGTACATCCCCCATTGTTACGTACGCCCAGTTTTACAAAATAGGTACCAGGGTAAGTGTAAATGTGCGATGGATTATTTAAAGTTGAAATACCACCATCGCCAAAATCATACGAAAACACGGTAAAGCCCTTAGACTGGTTGGTAAAATCGACCAAAAGTGGCGGACAACTTGAAAAAGAGTCGCTCATTAAAAAACGGGCGGTGGTTTGTATAACATGTATGGTGGTATCTATAGTCAGGGTACAATTAAATTTATCCTTCAGCAGCATGCTAACCTTATAATTACCTTCGGTTGGGTAGGCTTTGGTTGGGCTGGCAGTGGTTGACGTTGTGCCATCGCCAAAGCTCCAGTTATAAGTAAGGGTATTGCCTAGCGATTGGTTTTTAAATATTACTGGCACATTAGGGCAAACCAACGTATCGCTTAAGGCTAATTTGGCCGAAGGTTTAGAAATAGTGATGTGGTTGGGTTTAAACACACTATCGCGACAGCCATAATTGTCCACCACCGTTAAACGAATGCCAAACAGGCCCGATGTATTGTAATTAGTCATAAATGGTGCGGCACTCAAAGTTCTGATATTGCCGTCTCCAAAATTCCAGATGTAACTGGTAATAGGGTTAATTCCATCACTTTTAGAGGTATCGATAAAATTAATTGCGTTTGTATAGCACGACGAGGTTACTGGGGTGGAAAAGCCCGCGGTTGGTCCGTAAACTCTTACCTGTACTGCTGGTGCCAGCGTGTCTTTACAGCCCAGCACATCTAACATAACTACCGCTGGGTTAACCGGGCCAGGGGTAGTATAATAGTGGGCCAGCGCAAATAGATTGCTTACTGTTGGTGCGGTACCAAACCCCATTGGGTACCAGCTATAGTTAACAATATTAGCGGCCACCACGTTGGTTACCGAGTAAGTCATCCGTGCATTTCTACACATAATTGAGTCGGTGTAATTAAACGTAGGTTTTTCGTCAACCACCCTAACGGTTTTAGAAGTAGTGTGCTGGCAAATACCGTTGGTAACTGTTAATCCCACTTTGTAGTTGCCTGGTTTAGCAAAAGTATAGGTAGGAGATTGTTCGGTAGATGTACTGCCATCACCAAAATCCCATGCCCAGGCGGTTGCGCCCAGCGATTTGTCAATAAAGTTGCGGGTTAAAGGCGTACCGCAGTTATAGGAAGTATCAAACCGTGCTATGGGCGGACTAATATGCACATACTTTACTTTAATGATGGTATCCGAACAACCAAAATTAGTGGTCACCAACATTATGTCGAACTTACCGGTATCGTTGTATTGATGAGATGGGTTGGGTAAAACAGAGGTACCACCGTCGCCAAAATCCCAGAACCATTCGTGTATTTTTTGACCAGACGACTGATCATAAAAATTAACCTTAATTTCAGCACACAAGTCTAATGGATCGGCATAAAACGACGACTTTGGTTTAATTCCTACCTTAACCACATCAATTAGGGTAAGCGTATCGGTACAACCTTCGGCGGTACCAACTACCAGCTTTAAGGTGTACGATCCGGCCACAGTGTAGTCGTGCCTTGGCTTTTCGTCGGTTGAGGTTGTCCCATCGCCAAAATCCCATTTGTAAAAAGTTATGGCCTGGTTAGATACAATATTGGCAACCGGTGCAAGTGTGTACGGTAAACATGCCCGAACCGGCAACCCGGCTATAGAGATGATGTCGGGTGCAACTACCTTTATAAACTGGTTTTTAATTAATGAGTCCTTACAACCATTGGCATTGGTAACTACCAATTTTACTGCAAAATTGCCATACGTAATATATGTGTGCGATGGGGTTTCCCAGCTACTGGTTTTGCCATCGCCAAAATCCCAAAAATAAGTTACGCCATTGAGGCTTTTGTTGGTAAAATTTACCGTATGCGGCGCCTTACAACCAATTAGGTTATTAGCATCAAAATCTACCGTTGGGCCAACCACTACACTAATATTTTTTGATACAGAGTCGGTACAGTTACTAAATTCGCTTATGAGTTTAATAGTATAGGTACCTGGTTTACTGTACGTTTTTGATGCCGAAAGCGTGTTGGCAATAGTACCATCGCCAAACGACCAGGCGGCCATCAAAGGTGCAGGCACCGAAGTATTGTTTAATGTTACTGCCCTGCCTACACACACAATTGGCTGGTAGGAAAAATCGGCCTTTGAAAAAGCAATCTTTACTAAGTCCTTGCTAATCAAAGTATCGGTACAACCGGTACTGTTGGCGGCTATAAGGGTAACAATGTAGGTGCCAGCAGTAGTATAGTTAGTTGAGGGCGATAAAAGCGTGGAGGTTTGCCCATTTCCAAAATTCCACTTGTAAGTTATGTTTCCGGTACCAGTGGAAGTGTTGGTAAAAACAGCGATTGCCGGCGATTTACACACCGAATCAATCTGAACCGAAAAACTGGCCTTAACACCCGTGCGAATTTTTATGTACGACGGGCGGGTAAATACCTTTACACAACCATTTGAATTGATAACTCGCAGCGTAACTGTAAAGTCGCCTGCGTTAATATAGGTGTGGTTAGGGTTCCGCCCGCTGGACAGGGTGCCATCGCCAAAGTCCCACTGCCAGCTTTGTATGGTGCCCGACCCAGCTACGCTGCTATCGGTAAAAGCTACCTTAAGCGGGTAACAGCCCGTAGTATCCGAGGCGCCAAAATTGGTGGTGGGCAACTCGTTTACTACAATGTATTGCAACTTAGCCAGCGAGTCCTGCCCGTTTTGGTTTTTTACTACCAGCTTAATGGTGTACTTACCGGGGTTAAAATACGTAGCAATCGGATTTTGCAGAAACGAGATGGTTCCGTTGCCAAGATCCCACTTCCACTCCGTTGCACCCCCGGTGCTCTTGTTTTGGAAGGTAACGACCGTTGGTGGACACCCAACGGAAGGACTTGCCGCAAAATCTGCCTTTAACTGCGCACTTGCAGACGCAGAAAGAATAATGAGTGTAATGAGCTGAATACAATTCAGCCACACCCGTGGTAAGGTTTTCATAGAAAAACTGGAATGGTTATCAAATTGGATATTGGAAAAGGCACAAAATCTAGCTCACGCTATATAAACCCAATAAATCCAATTTTATTTTATAACCAGTTCAATTTTTTACCTTAAATACAATTAAATTAACTACGGAATTGGGAAACAGTACCGAAGCGGGAAACATTCCCTTTCGGGGTTTGTGAAACGTTACAATTTGGCTTTCAGGTACTCAAAAAACACTTTGCTATCCAGCCCGCTGCCAGTTACCTTTTTACATAATTCCTCGCTGGTATATAATTTTCCATAGCGGTGTATATTGGGGCGTAACCATTGCAACAATGGGTCGGTATTGCCCGTGGCGGCTAAGTTTGCCTGCAGGTTGGGAAAATCGCCGGTGACTTTTTTCCAAAACTGGGCAGCATAAAAACTACCCAGGCTATAAGTAGCAAAGTAGCCAAAGCTACCATGGCTCCAATGTACATCCTGCAGGCAGCCACGTTTATCGTCGGGCACTTTTACCCCAAGCATCTGCTTGTACTGTTCGTTCCACCACGCAGGTATATCTGCTACCAGCAACTCGCCTGCTATCAATAACTTCTCCAGCTCGTACCGTATCATTACGTGAAAGTGATACGTCAGTTCGTCGGCTTCGGTGCGTATGAGCGAAGGGGTTACTTTATTAATACCCCTTACGAAATCATCAACACCTATGTTGCCCAACTGCGAAGGAAATAGTTGTTGAAGCGCAGGTAAATGGTATTGCCAAAACGGTTTTCCCCTGCCTACGCAGTTTTCCCACAACCGCGATTGCGACTCATGTATGCCCAACGATGCATACTCGCCCAGCGGCAATCCATACTCACTTTCGGGCAAACCCTGCTCGTACAAAGCATGCCCCACCTCATGCATGGTACTCCAGGTCATGTTCGCAAAATCGTGATCGTCTATGCGTGTAGTGATCCTTACATCAAGGCTGTTGAAATTAGTAGTAAACGGATGTTCAGAAATATCCTGGCGGCCCGCTTCAAAATCAAAACCCATTATGCCGGCCAGTTGGTTGGCCCACAGCCACTGCTGATCGCGGGAAAAATATTGGCGGAGAAAGGAATCCTCGGGAGCCATCTTTTTCAAAATGCTGTCCAGCAAATTTTTCAGTGGCAGCCTTACCTCGTTAAAAAGATTGTCGAGCATGGTTACCGTTGCTCCCTTTTCATATTCGTTCAACAAGGCATTGTACACATGGCCTTCGTAGCCCAGCAGGTCAGCCTCCTTTCGTTTAAGCTGCACAATAGTATTAAGCGGCTTTTCAAAAAGGGCAAAACTATTTTGCTTACGGGCCTGTAACCACGCATGGTAGGCGGCCGAAATGGCTTCGCTCATTTCCCTGACAAACGATGGTGGGTACTTAACCGCCTTCTCATATTCTTCGGTAGTAAGCTGCACATTCTTTTGTTGCCATGCCGACAGGTCTGTGCGGGCATTCAACGCTTTCAACAGGTCACCAATCTTATCGTCAATAAACAGCCCATGTGCCACCTCGCTTAGCGTAGCCATTTGCCTACCCCTAAAGCCAGCGCCCTTTGCCGGCAGGTAAGTTTCCTGGTCCCACTGTAGTACGGCGTTGGCAAATTTTATGTCGGCTATTTTTTGGAGGGCCTCGGTGTATTGTTGGTAAAGAGCGGAGGTGGTTGGCATGGTGGAATTTTTGGTGGTACAAACTTAGGGAGAAAGGGGGAGGGGCTATAATTCTGGCAGTTAAGCTATAAAAGAAACGCAAATGCTTTCGTTAACCAGCAGAAATATAAGCTAACAAATTGTTGCACAGTTGATAAGGAGTGATTATTTTCATAGTCCCACCAGAAAAGAGATAAGTTGAAGGAATAAAAAAAGCGACTTGCGCCGCTTTAAATGTTTTCACAACGGAATAATCCTTATTGTGATTTGCTTTCAATGCGTTAAAATTAAAAATAGAAAATTACAAAACCAAAACTATGGGTAAAAAAATTTTAGGGCTTGACCTTGGTACCAACTCTATCGGCTGGGCGCTGATTGAGCAGGATTTCAGTAGCTATTCCGGCAAAATAATAGCTGCCGGCAGCCGTATTATCCCCATGGCACAAGATGTAATGGGAAAATTTGATAGCGGTATTTCCGTTTCTCAAACGGCTGAACGAACAGGCTTCCGTGGCACACGCCGCCTACGGGAAAGGCATCTTCTTCGCCGGGAACGCCTGCACCGCGTATTAAATATTTTAGGTTTTTTACCGGAACATTATGCCGCTCAACTGGATTTTGATAAGCACCCCGGAAAGTTTCTGGAAGAAAAGGAACCGAAACTAGCGTATGCTTTTGAGCCTGAAAACAATAGAGCAGTGTTTTTCTTCAAACCTGCTTTTGAAGAAATGCTTTTGGACTTTAAAGAGTACCAGCCCGACCTTGTAGCCGATGGTAAAAAAGTGCCATACGACTGGACAATTTATTACCTCCGCAAAAAAGCATTAACCCAAAAAATTGAGAAAGAGGAACTGGCCTGGCTGCTGCTACACTTCAACCAAAAAAGAGGATACTACCAACTACGGGGCGAAGAAATGGAGGACGAAACACCCAACAAAACGGTAGCATTTTATGCGTTGAAAGTAGTAGATGTAGTGGCTACCGATGAAAAGAAAGGCAACGATGTGTGGTATAATATGCATTTGGAAAACGGATGGATATACCGCCGCACCAGCCGGATACCGCTTGATTGGACAGGCAAGACAAAGGAATTTATTGTAACGACAGACTTAAACGAAGATGGCTCCGAAAAGCTGGACAAAGAAGGAAAAGTGAAACGCTCTTTTCGGGCTCCTGCTGAAAACGACTGGACACTCGTAAAAAAGAAAACCGAACAGGAAATTGAGAAAAGCGAAAAACAAGTAGGGGAATATATTTATGATGCGCTCCTGGCAAAACCCAACCAAAAAATAAAAGGTGGGCTGGTAAGGGTCATAGAAAGAGATAAGTACCGTGAGGAGCTGGAAATTATTTTAAAAACCCAACAGTCTTTTCATGATGAACTAAGGGACGATACGCTTTACCTGGCTTGCCTGCAGGAACTATATGGCAACAACGAAGCACACCGAAACAGCATTGCTAAAAAAGGCTTTACGCATCTTTTTCTCGACGACATTATTTTTTACCAGCGGCCGCTTAAAAGTAAAAAATCGCTTATCAGCAATTGCAAATTTGAGGTAAGACGGTTTTTAAAAGATGGACAGTTGCAGGTGGAATCACTGAAAGGGATTGCCAAATCGCACCCGCTTTTTCAGGAGTTCCGGCTTTGGCAGTTTTTGCAGAACCTGCGGATTTTTAAAAAGGATGGAATAAACGATATTGATATTACAGAACAATATCTTTTTACGCGGGAGCAGAAAGTGCAATTGTTCGACTGGCTGAATACGAAGAAGGAAATAAAGCAGGAAGCGTTGCTAAAGGAAGTATTGAAGCTGAAAAAAGTAGAAGGATTTCGCTGGAACTATATTGATAGTAAAGAAAAAACTTACCCCGGCAATGAAACACGTGCAGAGATACTATCCCGCTTGAAAAAAGCCGAAGTACCGGAAAGTTTCTTAACCATAGAAAAAGAAGAAGCGCTTTGGCATATTCTTTACTCTGTGGAGGACCGGCAGGATATTATAAAAGCACTAACCACTTTTACAGAAAAAAACGGGCTGCACAATAAATTTGTTGAGCAATTTAAAAAGTTTCCAAAAATAGAAAAGGAATATGGTTCTTATTCTGCAAAGGCATTGAAAAAGCTACTTCCACTCATGCGGATTGGCAAGTACTGGCAGGAGCAAATGATTATAGAAAGTACCGCGTTATACCAGCAAAACAAACAAAAAGTAACAGGTGTAATTGAGCAAAAAGAAGCCGCCCTTACCGAAGAACAGCGCAACCGGGGTAAATCGGTGAACCAAAAGCTGATGGATAAGTTGCAGGTATTGCAAGACAGTCCCGAAGATTACCAGGGTTTGGAACATCATTTGGCATCTTACATAGTATATGGCCGCCACTCCGAAGACTCGGATGTGCTGCAATGGCGCAACCCAGCAGATATTGATACTTACCTGAAAGAAGTTTTTAAGCAACATATTCTACGCAACCCCATTGTTGAAAAGATTATCAGGGAAACGCTGCGGGTTGTAAAAGACATCTGGCTGCAATATGGTGCAGGTGAGCCGGACTTTTTTGACGAAATACATGTGGAACTTGGCCGCGAAATGAAAAACCCGGCAGAAGTGAGAAAGAGCATGACCGAAAAGATGAACGAGAACGAAAATACCAACCTCCGTATAAAGGCATTACTGGCAGAGTTGCTGAACGAAGGTGTAGAAAATGTGCGGCCATATTCACCTATGCAGCAGGAGATATTAAAGCTATATGAGGAGGGAGTACTGGCTGCTACGGGTAATAATTTACCGGAAGAAATTTCAAAAATATCCAGACTTCCGCAGCCGACTTCAGCAGAACTAAAACGTTACAAACTGTGGCTTGAGCAAGGTTATCGCTCGCCGTACACCAATAGAATTATTCCGCTACACCGGCTTTTTACAAGGGATTACGATATTGAGCATATCATACCACAGTCAAGGTTTTTCGACGATTCGCTGAGTAATAAAATAATCTGCGAAACAGTGGTAAACGGACATAAAGGCAACCGGATGGCTTATGAATATATTATGAAGTTTGGTGGTTCAATTGTGCCGGATACAAATATTTCACTGGTTTCCCTTGAAGAATATGAAGAGCTTGTAAAAAGAAATTTTGCAGGCCCAAAGAGTCGTGGCAAAGCTAAAAAATTGCTAATGGAAGAAATTCCTGAAGAGTTTGTTGAGCGGCAAATGAACGACAGCCGCTACATTAGTAAAGTAATAAAAAACCTGTTGAGTAATATTGTGCGGGAAGATGGCGAGCAGGAAGCCATCTCCAAAAAAGTAGTACCGGTTACGGGGGCCGTTACTTCGCAAATGAAACTGGACTGGGGCCTGGAAAACGTTTGGAACGAACTGATAACCCCTCGTTTTAAACGTTTAAACGAATTGACAAACTCAAACGACTATGGAGAATTAAACGAAAACACGGGAAAATTTTTACCAACAGTTCCCCTGCTCAACCAAAAAGGCTTTAGCAAAAAACGAATAGATCATCGGCATCATGCACTTGATGCGTTGGTGATTGCCTGCATCAGCAAAGACCATATCAACTACCTACATTCCCTAAATTCGGAAAGGAAGAATTTTAGCCTGGTTTCCAAACTGAGAATAGTAGAAAAATATATGATTGATGGCAAAATGCGCGAAGCACCAAAAGCTTTTAAAAAGCCCTGGGAAACCTTTACCCAAGATGTAAGAGAAGCCTTACAGCATATAGTAGTAAGCTTTAAGCAAAACACAAGGGTTCTTACTAAAAGCAGTAATCATTATCAAAAATGGGTAAAACCTGATGATGGCACCATGCAAAAAAAGACGATGGATCAGGAAAAAGGAGAGAATAAAGCCATCCGCAAACCTATGCACAAAGACACCGTTTCCGGATTAGTAAAACTGCGGTTTAGAAAAACAGTATCGTTTGCTTCGGCTTTGGATACTTGGGAAATGATAACTGATAAAAGCCTGCGCAAACAAGTAGGCGTGCTGGTAAAGCAGGGTTTTGATAAAAAGAAACTGGTGAAATTTTTTAAAGATGCCGGGAACAAATGGGATGAAAACGACATTAGCCGCACCGAAGTATTTTACTGGGATGTAGATAAAGAAGGCAAGCCCAATAACGCTGCCAATCGGGTAAAGCTGGATGAAAGCTTTAATTCACTGACCATACCAACAGTAACTGATACCGGCATTCAGAAAATTTTATTCAGGCACCTGTTTAATTACAATGAAGAAAAGGATGGTAAAATAATAGAGCATCCAGAACTGGCTTTTTGCCCCGATGGCATTGATGCTATGAACAGAAACTTAATTGATTTGAATGATGGTAAGAAACACCAGCCTATTTATAAAGTGCGTACCTATGAACCAAAGGGCAATAAATTTAATGTGGGACAAACAGGGAATAAGAAGGATAAGTATGTAGAAGCTGCTAAGGGTACCAACCTGTTTTTTGCCATTTATCAAAATGCCAGCGGCAAACGCAACTACGAAACCATTCCGCTAAATATAGTGATCGAAAGAAGAAAAGAAGGCTTGCAGCCCGTACCGGAGCATAACCTACACGGCGATGCATTGCTAATGTATTTATCTCCTAACGATCTGGTGTATGTACCGGAAGAGCAGGAAATGCAGAATACCGGTGCGGTAAAGTTCAATACTCTTACTAAAGGGCAGGTAAATAGAATTTATAAAATTGTTAGTTTTACTAACAACAGACTTTACGCAATACCTTATGCTGTTGCTAAATCTATTGTAGATAAAATTGAATTTACACAGTTGAATAAATTGGAGATGTCATTGGACAAGCAGTCGATAAAAGACATTTGTGTTAAGTTAAAAGCAAACCGCCTTGGAAATATTTTGATAGTTAGTCCAAAAATCTAATTTTTCGTAAACCCACTTAAAATATTTTAAAAATAGCAACGCTAAGAGGGTAACTAGAAAAATTGAGAATTAAATACCTGGAAAAATGTATGCTGATGTTGGTTGATCAATCCCATGTTGAAATAATACATTACGCAACTTTCAAAAAACATAAACAGACCCATGATCAAACGCACCCTCTGCATCTCAACTCCTTGCCTGCTTCGCTTTCAAGACGACCAGATGAAAGTGAAATACGATCATGTAAAGGGGTATGAAAATGTACAGGACAAATCGGTTCCTATAGAAGATATTGGTGTGCTGGTGCTGGAGCACCAACAAATTACGATAACGCATTACCTGCTGGATAAGCTGGTGCAAAATAATACCGCCGTGATTACCTGCGACGAAAAAATGCACCCCAGCGGCATGTTGCTAAACCTGGAGGGTAATACCATACAGAGCGAACGTTTTAGGGCGCAGATAGAAGCTACGGAACCACTAAAAAAGCAACTGTGGCAACAAACAGTGCAGGCTAAGATAGCCAACCAGGCAGCGGTATTGCAACAATGGAACATTAACAATAGCCGGCTTAAAACGCTGCAAAAAACAGTAAAAAGCGGGGATGCCGGCAATAACGAGGCGCAGGCTGCCGGTTACTACTGGAAAAATATTTTTCCGGATGCTTGGGTATTTTTCCGCCATCGGGAAGGGCCGCCACCCAATAACCTGCTTAATTATGGTTATGCCATACTTAGGGCAATGGTGGCAAGGGCTTTGGTAGGTGCGGGACTGCTGCCAACGCTGGGTATTTTTCACCGAAACCGGTACAATGCGTATTGCCTGGCCGATGATATTATGGAGCCTTACCGGCCTTTTGTAGATGTAATTGTAAGGGGCATAGTGGATGAGACCTCCGCGTTGGACAACCTTACGAAAGAATTGAAAGCGAAACTGCTTTGGCTGCCGGGTGTTGATGTATTGATAGATGATAATAAAAGCCCGCTTATGTTAGCCACTCAGCGCACTGCAGCATCGCTGGCTAAGTGTTTTACAGGCGAACAGCGGAAAATTTTATACCCTGAATTTCCATGAATGCTGAACGTTTAAATGCTTACCGAATTATGTGGGTAATGGTTTTCTTCGATCTTCCTACCGAAACCAAAGTAGAGCGGAAGGCTGCCTCAGATTTTCGTAAGAAAATGCTGCAGGACGGCTTTGCCATGTTCCAGTTTAGCATATACCTGCGGCACTGCAGTAGCATGGAGAACGCAGCCGTACATGTAAAGCGGGTAAAAAAGAGCCTGCCCGTAAAAGGACATGTGGGCATTATTACTATTACCGATAAGCAGTTTGGCATGATGGAAATTTTCCATGGAAAAAAGGAAGCGCCAAAAAAGAATGTACCGCAGCAGTTAGAGTTTTTTTAGGTTGTGCACCCAAATTGCTTGTTAGCCGGAATATGTATGCGCAGTTTTTGTGTCAGACTGAGCCTGTCGAAGCCCTTTCCGATTACCAAACCCCAATGCAGCAAAGCAAAAAGTCTTCACGAAGTGCACTCGCGAAGACTTTTTTGTTGATTTTTTTTAACCTGAATTTCTTTGTAATACAATACCAGCAAGGGTTTTGGCTTATGCTGTTGTTGTCAAAGATCGTCCGATCAGAAATTGAAAGCAAATCACAACAACGATCTGTGAATAATATTCGGGATGT
>JBBRUR010000091.1:0-19749 GCA_038247635.1 Chitinophagales bacterium | reverse complement strand
CTGTTGTAACTGTTCTTGCTGAAGTTGTATGATTAAATCCTTGTCAATCATATAAGTAATTTGAACTTATATACTATAAATTCAAAGAACTATTATCGCACATTTTATAAAAAATGTGGATAACTGGCCTGAATAGTTACTAATTATTTTAAATATTAAATTTTAAATGTTGAATTGGAAGGAAAATACTCAAAGTTGAAGATGGTATGTGAACGCCCATATTTTCGCGATTGACTATTCGCGTTTTACAACTCATAAACCACCTTTAACTCATAACTCTTAACTCATAACTCATAACTCTTAACTCATTACTCATAACTCATACCTCTTAACTCATAACTCTTAACTCTTAACTCATAACTCATAACTCATAACTCTTAATTCATAACCTAAAACTCCCAACTCTCAACTTTCACCATTTCCCCCCTCATTAGTTGTCGCTGCAACTTTTAATTTCGTTTTACTATATTTGACTACAAAAAAACAACGATTATGCAGGAAGCCTATATAGTTGCCGGCTATCGCACGGCAGTAACAAAAAGTAAAAAAGGCGGTTTCAGGTTTACACGTCCCGACGACCTGGCCGTAGATGTTATAAAGGGGCTGATGGCCTCGGTGCCCCAGTTGGAAAATAAAATGGTGGACGATGTAATTGTAGGTAACGCCGTGCCCGAAGCCGAGCAGGGCTTGCAGTTTGGACGCATCATTTCGGCCCGTGCGCTGGGTATTGATGTGCCGGGCATGACGGTTAACCGTTACTGCGCCAGCGGCCTCGAAACCATTAGCATAGCTACCGCTAAAATACGTATGGGTATGGCCGATTGTATTATTGCCGGTGGTACCGAAAGTATGAGCCTTGTGCCCACCGCAGGTTGGAAAACAGTACCCGCCTATAGTATAGCCGTAGACGAACCCGACTATTACCTGAACATGGGCCTTACTGCCGAAGCCGTGGCCAAAGAGTTTGAAGTAACCCGGCAAGACCAGGATGCCTTCAGCCTTGCCTCGCATACAAAGGCCATTAACGCTATAGAAAAAGGATATTTTAAAGAAGGCATACTACCCATAACAGTAGAGCAGGTATATGTTGATGATAAGGGTAAAAAACAAACCAAAAGCTACGTGGTAGATACCGACGAAGGTCCACGTGCCGACACCAGCCTTGAGGTATTGGCGAAACTGAAACCAGCCTTTGCTACCGGTGGTGTGGTTACGGCGGGCAACAGCAGCCAAACCAGCGATGGTGCCAGCTTTGTAATTGTGATGAGCGAAAAAATGGTGAAGGAGTTGGGTCTGCAGCCCATTGGCAGGCTGGTGGGTTGTGTTAGTGCCGGCGTGCATCCGCGCATTATGGGTATTGGCCCCGTGGCCGCAGTGCCCAAGGTTTTAAAACAGGTAGGCATGAACCAGGAGCAAATTGACCTGGTAGAGTTGAACGAAGCCTTTGCCAGCCAGGCCCTGGCAGTGATCCGCAAACTTGATCTAAACCCCGACAAAGTAAATATTAACGGCGGCGCTATTGCCCTTGGTCACCCCTTGGGTTGCACAGGCAGCAAACTGACCGTTCAGCTATTAAGCGACCTTAAACGACTGGATAAAAAGTACGGTATGGTAACCGCCTGCGTAGGCGGCGGCCAGGGTATAGCCGGTATTATTGAAAGGTTGTAGACAATCATCTTTATAAAATCAGTTCATAAAAAGCTTTGCATTGCAAGTTTTTTTTATGGGCGGATAAACTGTTTAGGATTATTTGGATGTGTTACTTTAACTACCGGGGCTTCTACATTCCCTCGTAAATTCATCAACAGATAGGTCTGTGAACAATCAATTATTAATTATTGTGGCTGATATAAAAAAAATCACGCCTGCCCTGGCGGCCGCGGGCAGTGTCATTAAGTAAAGCCCTTACCTATAATTGCTGAATTATTTTGATACGGTATAAGGTCTCATGTATGAGATGGGGTGGTTGAATTGAAAAGTTCCTGATAAGAGTTCGCCCGGCTAACGAGTGTGGGATGGGCAACCGGAGTTACATTTGTATTCTATTGCCGGTACAAAAAATCCCGCCACTTAAAAACATTGCGGCCGGGGAATTTGCATGTGATGCAATAACGTGCCAAGCCGCAACCACAAACATTTCAATCCCTACAGTGGCATCTCTACATAGGTTTTGTGGTATATTTAGAAAGGCAGGCAGGTATCAGCATAATGCATATCGAAAAAATCATTACCAGTATATTTTCATTGGTAATTAAACATTTCGCATTTTTTTAAGTCTCCTATCTGCAGTACCTCACCAGCTGTGTTTAAATCCTAAAATGCCACATATGGACAGGCGAAATTTTTTCTCCGCTTACAAAAAGCCTACATTAAAAAAGCAACGTTTTGTGCCCACTGATCCCGTAGCACGAACACAAACCGGTTTAACGCCTTACGCCGGCAAGTGGACGGAAAACGAAGTAATTCATTTACTAAAGCGCACCATGTTTGGTAGCAGAAAGGCAGACATCGATTATTTTAAAACCCGCACTATGGCGCAGGCCGTTAATGAACTGCTTAATCCCGTTGCCGCCCTGCCTTTGCCACCCGTAAAAGAATACGATACTACCGGCGCACTTACCCAGCCCGATACAAATATTGCTGCCGGTACCACCTGGGTAAGCGATCCCAACAACGATGGAACCATCCAATCAAGGCGAAGAGCTTCTTTTAAAAAGTGGTGGATGGGAAATATGATTAACCAGGACCGGAGTATCCGTGAAAAGATGACCCTTTTTTGGCATAACCATTTCAGCACCGAAACCAATGATGTACGCAATGCCCTATTTGTGTACAGGCACCATGCTATGTTGCGGGCAAATGCCCTGGGTAATTTTAAATCGCTGGTACGGGCTATTACAATTGACCCTGCCATGCTGGTATATTTAAACGGCCAGTTAAATACCGCCAACGCTCCTGATGAAAACTATGGACGAGAGCTGCAGGAATTATTTTGCTGTGGAAAAGGTGCTGCTTCTCTATACACCGAAGGCGATGTAAAGGAAGCTGCCAAAGTACTTACCGGCTGGCGTAATAACGCCACCACAGTCACCTCCTATTTCGACTCTAATAGGCACTCAACAGTTAATAAACAATTTTCCGCTTTTTATAACAATACCATTATTACCGGAAAAACCGGCGCAACAGCCGGCGATGTTGAATTGGATGCTTTATTGACCATGATATTTAATGCACCCGAGGTTGCTAAATACATCTGCCGCAGGCTATACCTTTGGTTTGTTTATTACGATATTGATGCAACGGTTGAAACAAATGTAATAGAACCACTGGCAGTCATTTTAAATGCAAACAATTTTGAAGTAAAACCTGTATTGAATGCCTTATTGAAAAGCGAGCATTTTTATGATGTGCTAAACCAGGGCTGCCAAATAAAAAGCCCGGTAGATTTAGTAGTGGGTATGTGCCGCGAGTTTAATGTGGCCTTTCAACCGGATACTGATTATATAACCAATTACGGTTTTTATAATTACCTGGTTACGGTGGTTAACAACATGCAGCAAAACATAGGCGATCCGCCCGATGTTAGTGGTTGGAAAGCTTACTACCAGGCGCCACAGTTTTATGAAGTTTGGATTAATAGCGATACACTGCCAAAGCGTAACCAATTCACCGACCTGATGTGTGTGAGCGGCTTTACATTTAGCGGTAAAAAGATAATAATTGATGGAGCTGAGTTTGTAAAGTCGCTTTCTGCGCCTGGTGATCCCAACACTCTTATTAACGACCTGGTAAACCTGATGTTCCGCCTTCCGCTTTCAGATGCAAGTAAACTGCAATTAAAAAAAGACATTTTATTAAGCGGCCAGGCCAACGATAATTACTGGACTGGCGCCTGGCAGCAGTTTATAACCAACCCGGCCAGTATGGCCAACACCCTTACCGTTAAAAACCGGGTAAGAGATCTTTTAAAATATTTAATGAACCTGGCCGAATACCAATTAGCTTAAAATCGTTTTATGAAGCGCAGACAATTCTTAAAAAATACGCTACCTGCTGGTGTAGTATTGCCAGGTATTATTAACGGGTATTCTATCAAGGCCTTTGGCGCAGACTCTCCTTTTGTACAAGCCTTAATGCTGCCTACCACCCTTACCGATCATGTATTGGTGCTTGTACAACTAAATGGTGGTAACGATGGGTTGAACATGGTAGTACCCATCGAATATTATTCTGCCTACAACAATGCCCGAACCAATATAGCCATTCCACAAAACAAAGCGTTGGCCATACCCGGCACCAATAAAATTGCACTTCACCCTTCTATGACGGGCTTGCAGGAAATGTTTAAAAATGGAAAGGCAGCAGTCATTCAATCGGTGGGGTATCCCTCGCCAAGTTTCTCTCACTTTAGGGCCACTGATATTTGGATGAGCGCTTCTGATAGTGCCCAGGTAGTTAACTCAGGGTGGACGGGCAGGTATTTAAATTACGAGTACCCCAACTTTCCCAACGGTTACCCCAACGCCACCATGAAAGATCCTTTGGCCATACAAATTGGCTCGGTTACTTCGCTGGCTTTGCAAGGCCCGGCGGTAAGTATGGGTATGAGCATTAGCAACCCCAGCAACTTTTACAATCTTATAAACGGAGTGCAGGATGCTGCCCCCAATACGCCTGCAGGCAAAGAGCTGAGTTATATAAGGCTGGTATCGCAACAAACACAGCAATATTCAGCGGTGGTTAAAGATGCTGCCGCCAGGGTTACTGCGCAGGTAACCTATCCCACAGGTAACTCGCTGGCCGACCAGTTAAAAATTGTAGCACGGTTAATAAAAGGCGGCCTAAGCACACGCGTTTACATGGTAAGCTTCGGCGGTTTTGATACCCATGCTGTACAGGCTAATAGTAACGATACTACCACCGGTACGCATGCTGTTTTACTACAGCGGGTGAGCGATGCTATCAAGGCCTTCCAGGATGACCTAAAGTATTTGAATGTAGAAGACAGGGTGGTGGGAATGACTTTTTCGGAGTTCGGCCGCCGTATAAAAAGTAATGCCAGTGGTGGTACCGATCATGGTGCAGCGGCGCCTATGTTTGTATTTGGCAAACCGGTAATATCGGGTGTGGTTGGCGCTACTCCCATTATTCCCACAGCATCAACGGTAAATGATAACATTCCTTTTCAATATGATTTCAGAAGCGTATATGCTACACTTTTAGAAAACTGGTTGTGTGTTAAGCGTGAAGATCTGCAGAACATCATGCTCAAAAATTTTCAAACCTTACCACTGGTAAATGCAGGAGCATGCCTCACTGTAAATCCCAACCAGTCGGGCAATAACCTTATAAGCAACTATCCCAATCCCTTCACACAAAAAACAACCATTACGTTTGTAACGGCCGGTGGTCATACCCTCATCCAGGTTATTGATGCTTTGGGCAGGGTACTTACCAATCTTATTGACAAGGATTATGCAGCGGGCTCATATACTGTAACGTTCAATAGTGGTGCTTTGCCTTCCGGGGTTTATTATGCTCGTTTGCAAAACCTGTCTACCCAACAGGTACGCACCATGTTAAAGGTTAGATAGACCAGTGACCATGTAATGGGCTGGTTAAAAAGTTTTTTTGGATATCAGCTTAGGTTTTTAAAGCATCTCCGGTTGCCACGCTCGGTTCCAAGGCATAGTTTCATAGCAGCAATTAATTTGGAAGTGGTTTCCCCTAAGCCTGTAAAAGGGTTGCATTCCCGTTCGGCTCGGTCAGTCGGGCCCGTCCAACAGGCATCAGCCAGCCGGGCATTCATCTATTAAGCTCATGGCATCGTTTACCTTTAAAGTGTATGGTTTAGGGTAAATTATAACAGCGGCGAAAGGGCAACTCAAAAAATGATAACTAAAAAACTATTAACCCCGGTTTTTTTAAACCTGATTGTTGTTAGTATGTTGCACCGGAAAATTAATAATCATGCAAGCAGTAGTATTAAACGATAAAGATCAGCCACTCATTTGGCAGCAAGCCCCCACACCTGCAGCGGGCAAAGGCGAAGTATTGGTACAGATAAAAGCCGCCGCCTTTAACCACCGCGACCTATGGATACAAAAGGGTCAATATGCCGGGCTACGTTACCCCATAATTTTAGGTAGCGACGGTTGTGGTACCGTGGCCCAAACCGGCGAAGGGGTAGATACACAATGGGTAAATAAAGAAGTGATCATTAACCCCGGTATGCATTGGGGCGACAATCAAAACCACCATGGACGAGACTTTTCCATCCTGGGCCTGCCGCTTGATGGAACCTTTGCCGAATATGTAAAGGTACCCGCCGACTACCTGTACAATAAGCCCGCTTATCTTACGTGCGAAGAAGCAGCGGCTATTCCGCTGGCGGCGCTTACAGGGTACCGGGCCTTGTTTACCCGTGGGCAAATAAAAAAAGGCCAAAAGGTATTGGTAACCGGCATAGGTGGTGGCGTAGCATTAATGGTATTAAAAATGGCGCTTGCAGCAGGTGCCGAAGTATACGTAACAAGTGGTAGTGACGAAAAAATTGAAAAAGCCGTAGCACTAGGCGCAAAGCTGGGCGTAAACTATACCATTAATGGGTGGTACAAACTGTTTCAATCGGCGGTGGAAGGTTTTGATGTTATTATAGACAGCGCCGCCGGCGATGGCTTTAAACACCTGGTTGACCTGGCCAACCCCGGCGGACGAATAGTATTTTTTGGCGGAACACAAGGCCCCATCGGCTCACTTAATCCACAAAAAATATTCTGGAAACACCTTTCCATAATAGGAACCACCATGGGTACCCGGCAGGAGTTTGCCGATATGCTTGCCCTGTTTGAAAAGCACCAGGTAAAGCCAGTAATTGATGAGGTTTTCGACATGCAAGACGCCGAAACCGCCATAAGAAGAATGGATGACTCGAAGCAGTTTGGGAAGTTGGTGTTGAGGAAGTAAAAATTAAAAAAGGCAATAGTCAATAGTCAATGGTCAATGGTCAATAGTGAATCGTGAAACGGGAAAGCTAAAAAGTGAATTTGAGAAACGAAAAACGTGAAATCCATTTTGTGAAATGAAAAAATATATTATTAGAAGAATTTTTTTGACCAGTGATTATTACCCATCGACAACTGCCCAATTACAACCTCTAATTCACCAATTACAAGTCATAACTCATAACTCATAATTCATAACTCAAAACGGCTTTGTTGCATGAATAAATAACTTTTAAAGACGGACTTCTAAAAGGAATTAATAATGACCATTTCAAGCGTAGAAGGATTTTTAAAGCCATAAGCATGTTAGAAATTATTATAAAAAGTTCCATTTTTTTTTGACAAAATATATTCAAGCAACAAGGCCACTCAAAACTCATAATTCATAACTCATAATTCATAACTTATAATTCATAACTCATAACTCATAACTCATAACTCATAACTCATAACTCATAACTCATAATTCAAAACTCTCTTTTCCTCCTTCCTTTTATAATTTTTAATTTTTACTTTGTATAAAATGAACATCACTATCAACACCCCCGCCCTTTTATTCCCGGCCATAAGCCTGATTATGCTGGCGTATACCAACCGGTTTTTGGCGCTGGCAAGTGTTGTACGGGCGTTGCATGCCCAATACCTCAAGGGTGATAACAAGGAGGTGGTCTTTTCACAAATACGCAACCTGAAGTATAGGCTGCGGTTAATAAAAAATATGCAGGCTTTTGGTGTGTTTAGTTTTGTAAGCTGCCTTATAAGCATGTACTGCATTTATAGCGGGGTAATGTTGTGGGCGCATATCTTTTTTGCGCTTGCTATGTTGTCGTTTACTTTTTCGCTACTAATATCGCTGCTGGAAATTTTTAAAAGTACCAAAGCGCTGGAACTTGAATTGGGCGATATGGAAGGGCTGGAAGACCCAACGATTGTTGAGTATTTTAAGCGGAAGTTTGACAAGTAGTAGCCGTTGCCTTCAGCTCCGCTCAGGCAACGAAGGCGGTACCGCTCAGGCAACGAAGGCGGCACTGCTCAGGCACCGAAGGCAGCTCCGCTCAGGCACCGAAGGCAGCTCCGCTCAGGCAACGAAGGCGGCACTTCTCAGGCAACGAAGGCGGCACCGATGGTTTACCGGAGCCCAAACCAGCGGAGCCGAAACCAGCAGTACGCTGTTGCCTGAGCTTAGCCGAAGGTAAACCTGCACGTGGAGGGTAGCCGAAACCCAAATAGTTTAATTGGCGGCAAATCTTTATTTTCCCGTCTTAAACAACTGCATGGATCAAAAACCAAGGCTAAACCTGTTTGACCTGTCGATGATCGTAATTGGGTTGGTAATTGGTATGGGTATTTTTAGAACGGCCCGCGATGCTGCCAACGAAAGTCTTACCCCGTCCATTTATTTTGCTGCATGGATAGTTGGGGGCATCATTGCCCTTTGCGGAGCCCTTACCTATGCCGAAATCGGTAGCCGTTACCCCGTTATTGGTGGCTACTACAAAATTTTCAGTTATGCCTACCATCCATCCATAGCCTTTGCGTTAAATTGTAGCATCCTTATTTCCAATGCGGCGTCAATTTCGGGGGTAGCATTAATTGGTGCAAACTATATTACCAGCGTATTAATTCCTGGTGCGGCAAATGGCTGGGCCATGGCTATTGCCATTACTTCCATCCTGTTATTTTATGGGGTAAATGCATTGGGATTACGCATGAGTTCCCAAACGCAAAATGTATTAATGATAATAAAAATTGGCATGTTGCTGCTACTTATTAGTGCCTTGTTGTACCCGCCCGCGTACGAGGCCAACAATGTGCCGCTGATGGCGCCCGTTAACGACAGCTTTGGCAACATTATTACCTCGTTTGGGCTAGCATTGGTGGCGGTATCGTTTACCTATGGCGGCTACCAGCAAACCATCAACTTTGGCAACGAAGTGCAGAATGCCCCCAAAAATGTACCTAAGGGAATTTTTATTGGTATTACCGTCATAATTGTTTTATACCTGCTAACCAATGTGGCATATTACAACATTGTTGGTTTCAACAAACTAAAAACATCGGGCGAAATAGCCTCGGTGGTAGTAGGCAAAATGTTTGGTACTACAGGCGCCAATGCCTTTTCTATCTTATTATTTTTTTCGGTACTGGCTTATGTAAATGTTACGTTGCTTAGCAATCCACGGGTAATGTTTGCTATGAGCGAAGATGGCGTGCTGCCCGAAATTTTTCAAAAGCGGTGGCAGCAGCGCAATGTGTACATCGTGGCGCTTACTACCTTTGCCGCCATTGCCATGGTGGTAGTATTTTTTGCCGAAACCTTTGATAGGATTCTAAGTTTTAGCATTTTTCTCGACTCGTTTGGAATGGCCACTTCGGCAGCCACCATTTTTATTTTACGCAAGCGCACCAAACACCTTGACGGTACGGGAATTTACAAAATGAAACTGTTTCCATTATTGCCGCTGGTATTTATTGCAGCCTATGTATTTGTAAGCGCAAGCATTGCCATTAACCGGCCATCTGTTGCATTAACGGGTGTGGCGGTAATGATCACTTTTATTGTACTGTATTTTATTATTCCAAAACGGCCACCAAAGCATTTGGAACCGCCAAAGGCATAAAAAGTAGTTTTAGTTTGGTGTGTATTATTTGTTTTGACGATTGGCGATGCCATATGTTTAAAAGATGAAAGGATTGCGACGCAAGGATGACCCTATGAAAAACCAGCGCTGGTATTAAAAACCAACGTCTACACGCCATTGCAAAAACATTTTTTGACTAAACATTATTGCTGTTATATAGTTTTTGTTACCCGTGCTACTGGCGTTAGCCGGGCGGACGTAGCACTCCCGTCCACACGGATTAAGCCGGGCGGGCCCATACGTTTTATTGTTTATTTAGTGCTGTAAAGCTGTCATTACTAATTTTAAGCAACTTCAATATCCAATAACGAATAGTTATTTAAAAATCATTTTTATACAGCACTTTAGCAAAAAGTATTATTCCATGGATTTATCGTATATCATTAACGAGTTGGGCGAAGACAGGCAATTGTATTTTAATGCCGTAGCGCCGCCTATAATTCAAACCAGCAATTTTGTATTTGACACAGTAGAGGATTTGCGTAAGGCCTTCCAAAACGAATACAGTACCTACCTGTACAGCCGTGGACTGAACCCTACCGTGGATATGCTAAGTAAAAAACTTGCTGCGATGGACGGGGCCGAAGATTGCCTGGTGGTAAACAGCGGCGCGGCTGCCATTTTTGCATCGGTACTGGCCAATGTTAAGGCTGGCGATCATATTGTATCGGTCCAAAGCCCGTATACCTGGGCGCAACGTATGTTTAATGTTATACTTCCAAGGTTTAATGTAGCTACCACCTATGTTGATGGTAGGGATACTAAAAACTTTGCAAATGCCATACAAGCCAATACAACCCTTATTTATGTTGAAAGCCCCAACAGTTGGGATTATGCTTTGCAAGACCTTGAAGCGATAGCAACCCTGGCCAAACAACACCATATTGTTACCATAATTGATAACAGCTATTGTACGCCGTTGTACCAGCAGCCCATAACTATGGGCATAGATATTTCAATACAATCGGCCACCAAGTATATTAGCGGCCACAGCGATACGGTGGCAGGCGTAATTGCCGGTAGCCGTGTAATGATTGAGCGTATTTTTAATAGCGAATACATGACCATTGGCAGTGGCATACAGCCTTTTAATGCTTGGCTGTTGTTGCGCGGGTTGCGTACATTGCCTATCCGGTTAGAGGCCATTTCAAAAACCACTCATCAAGTGGTGGCCTACCTGCAACAACACCCCCAGATAGATCGGGTGATTTTTCCATTTGATGAAAATTTTGGCCAGTACGAGCTTGCCAAAAGGCAAATGAAGGGCGCCTGCGGGTTAATGACCCTTGTGTTAAAGACAAATAAGATGGCTGAAATAGAACGTTTTTGTAATTCGCTACAACATATAAAAATGGCGGTAAGCTGGGGTGGGCATGAGTCGCTTATAATACCACGATGTGCTGGTATTACTGCCAGCCAGTTTAACCCGGCCAGCGCAATGGACAGGGCTGTGCGTTTGTATGTAGGGCTGGAAACAGCCGACTATATCATAGGCGATATTGAGCAGGCACTGGCACACTTGAGCTAACAATAGGTGTGCGGCAATCTTTTGCAAACAGTATTTGGCCAACCATATCTTTAACCACTCATCAAACAAATGCAGCGGTAACCATTATTTTTTTATCTTACCGACTTTCAAACTGCTATCACAACGGCCATTGCTCAACTAAAATTATATAATGCGTAGGTTATTCTTTTTCAGTTTTACTTTACTTATTGCTTACCAGGGTGTTACACAGCAAACCTGGACCTTGCAAAAAGCGGTTGGCTATGCCGTACAAAATAATATTACGGTAAAACAGGCAACCGCGCAGGCCAAACAGGCCAATATTACTTTTACACAGGCAAAAAATACGCTGTTGCCAACCTTACAAACCTCTTTTCAGTCGGGTTACCAGCGTGGTTTAAACGAAAACCCTACCACTGGTACATTGCAAAGTGCCAGTTTTGTTACCGGCAATATTGGCGTACAGTCGGGCTACACACTTTTTAACTGGGGCGCCCGCCGAAAAAATATTGAAGCCGCCGAATTAAATTACCAGGCAAGCAAAGTGGGTATAGAAAAGGCACAAAACGATATATCGCTATTGGTAGCCAATGCATATTTGCAGGTAATGCTGCGTATGGAGCAGGTTAAAATTAATGATGCTGCCGTTAAGTTATCGTTGGCCCAACTAAATAATACCCGTAAACTGGTTGATGCGGGAAGTCAGCCCGAGTTAAACGCCTTGCAATCGGAGGCCCAACTGGCAAAAGATTCATCGGCGCTACTTACCTCGCAAAGCCTTGTACAGGAAGGATTGATTACATTAAAAAGTTATCTAAATCTTGACATCGCTGAACCGTTCATCATAGATGCTCCAAATGTGGAGGATATTTCCGTGGAAAATTTGGCCGACCTGCAACCCGACTACGTGTACCAATTGGCGGTGGCCAGCCAGCCATTTCAGCGGCAGTTAGGCTTTCAGATAGATGCGGGCAAAAAACAAATAGCAGCGGCACGGTCAGCTATGTACCCAACGGCCACCGCTTTTGTGGGTTTAAACTCAAGGTTTATTAATGCAAAATCGCCGTTTGTAGCTGGCCTTGCCACCAATCAGCCCACTGGTGCCTTTATTTTAGACAATGGCGGAAACAAAACCTTTGTCCTGAGCGACAGGCCTGTATTTGCACAGCGCTCCGTAGGTTTATCGAGGCAGTTAAATAATAACTTTGGTCAAAACGTGGGCGTAAGTTTATTGTTTCCCATTTTTAACAACGGAAACCTGCGTGCACAGTGGGACAGGGCTAAAGTTGATCTTGAGTTAACACGCCTGCAGGACGAGCAGGAGAAGCTAACCCTAAAAAGCAATATTTATACTGCCTATCAACAGGCGTATGCGTCCCAGCAAACTTACCAGGCCAGTAGCCGTACAGCGGCAGCCAACAAAAGGGCGCTGGAATTAAGTACCAAGCGGTTTGATATAGGGCTGCTGGGTTCACTGGACTACATCATTACCCAAAACAACTACACCACAGCCCAAATACAGGAAGTAAGTAACCGCTACGACTTTATTTTTAAGATGAAAGTATTGGAATTTTATAAAGGAAATGGAATTAAACTATAATTTGGCAGCCCCGAAATAAAAAAGTATGAGTAAAAAAATCTGGTGGATAATTATTGGCCTGGTGGGCATTATTGCAGTATTGATTGCATTAAAAAAAACCGGTGTTATTGGTAAAGAAGACGGCATAAAAGTAACAACCGAAAAAGTGGTAAAGCGTACCGTCATAGAAACAGTTAACGCCAGTGGCAAAGTGTACCCCGAAGTGGAGGTAAAGGTAAGCTCCGACATTAGCGGCGAAATAGTTGAGCTGACGGTTGATGAAGGCGACAGTGTAAAACGGGGGCAGGTATTGGCAAAGATATATGCTGATATTTACGGCTCGCAACGCGACCAGGCGGCGGCAGGCGTAAACCTGTCGCAGGCGCAGGTGCTTACCTCGCAGGCACAGTTAAATGCGTTAAAAGCTACGTTTGACCAGGGGCAGGTAACCTTTGACCGTCAAAAAAAATTGCTGGACGATAAAGTAATTAGCCGGGCCGAGTTTGAGCAGGCCGACCAGGCATTAAAAAGTGCGCGGGCAAGCTATAATGCTGCGCTTGCTGGTATTGAAGGCAATAAAGCGTCAGTACAAAGCGCACAGGCGCAGTTGACCAGGGCAAATAAAGATGTTAGCAGGGCAACCATAGTGGCACCAATGGATGGTATTGTAAGCCTTTTAGCTGTAAAAAAAGGCGAACGTGTGGTGGGTACTGCACAAATGGCCGGTACCGAAATGTTGCGTATAGCCGATTTAAAACTTATTGAGGTAAGGGTAAACGTAGGTGAAAACGACATACCAAAAGTACATTTGGGCGATAGTGCCCTGGTAGAAGTTGATGCTTACAGCGACCGGAAGTTTAAGGGTATAGTAACCAAAATAGCCAGCAGCAGCACCAGCGCAGGGCAAAGTACCGGTGCAATAAGTAGCACCGAGGTTACTAACTACGAAGTACATGTAAGGTTGTTGCCCCAGGATTACCAGGATTTGCTGGATCCATCGCGGCCCAAGTCGTTTCCGTTTAGGCCGGGTATGAACGCCAGTGCCGATATTCAAACCAAAACACATAGCAATGTATTATCCGTGCCTATAAACGCTGTTACTACCCGCGATAAAAAAGGTGAGGTAGCAGATGCTAAAAGCACTGGTGAAAAGCAGGGTACGGATAACAGCGACGTAGCTTCCAATGTAGGCAGCGGCGAGGAGTTGGAGGAAGTAGTGTACGTGTTACAAAAAGATATGACGGTAAAAAGGGTTAAGGTGCGCACCAGTATACAGGACATTAATTCAATAGAAGTTTTATCGGGCCTGAAGGAAGGCGACGAGGTGATTACCGGGCCATATAGTGTGGTAAGTAAAACCCTTAAAGATGGCGACAAGATTACGATAGAAAGCAAAGACAAAATTTTTGACGATAAAAAATAAGAAGTTGATTAAGGGTTGGAAACATTTCCAGCCCCTTTTTAATGGTAAAAATGATAGGTTTGCAGTTCAATACCGTACATGCAAATTGGAATATTAGGAAGTGGAAGCTGGGCCACGGCGCTGGCAAAAATATTAACCGATAATGGCCATATAATTAACTGGTGGATACGTAATACCAAAACCATTGGGCAGTTAAAACAGCGCCGCCATAATCCTCATTACCTGCGCTCTGCCTACTTCAATACAAAGTTGCTGCTGCCGGATAGTTCCATAGAAGCGGTTATCACTGCTTCGGATTTGTTGGTGATAGCCATACCATCTGCCTATATAGAAGATGCTTTAGTACACTTGCCCCGCAATATTTTCGTTAATAAACAAATAGTATCGGCCACCAAGGGCATATTACCTAATACCAACCAGTTGTGTAACGAGTACCTGGCCGAAAATTTTGACGTTTCGCTCCGTAATTATTTTACCGTACTTGGGCCCTGCCATGCCGAGGAAGTGGCGGCCGAAAAGCTATCGTACCTAACTTTTTCGGGGGTTGATGAGGCGGCTGCCGCTAAAATAGCAACCTATTTTAAAACCGAATACCTTAACACCCGCATAAACCACGATGTGATAGGTGTACAGTATGCAGCCATTCTAAAAAATATTTATGCTATGGGTGCCGGCATGGCCCACGGCCTTGAATATGGCGATAATTTCCTAAGCGTATACATCTCCAACGCCGCCGACGAAATGGTGAGCTTTTTAAAACGCATAGTAGGCAACAAAGTTTGTAACCAAATCAACTATGCATCATCGGTTTACCTGGGCGACTTGCTGGTAACCTGCTATAGTTTATACAGCCGCAACCGCACCTTTGGCAATATGTTAGGCAAAGGCTACTCAGTAAAAGCCGCCCAACTTGAATTGAATATGGTTGCCGAAGGATATAACGCTGCAAAGTGTATTATGAAAACCAACCAAAGCGTAGGCGCCGAAATGCCTATTGCCCGGGCCATTTACCAAATTGTGTGGGAGCATTTACCGGCCACCGAAGGCTTTGAAAAAATTGAAGTCTGTCTTAAGTAAGTAGCTTCTTTATTGATCGTTCCGCTACAGATATTTCCATAACTATCTTCAAAATAAATTGCTTTTTGTAAATGTCCTCCTCCTTTGTTTATCTACCATTGTGCTAACTTTTCCCTCAAAGTGTTTCACTTTTTTGTATCGTTGCCGGGCAGCAGGTAACCTGCCGGTTTTTATAAAAGCTTTGAGCTTTTGTTAAACAGCAGTTGGTTTATTAGCGGCAGTTTATTGTTGCTGAGGTATATGCCAGAAACTGCTAATAGATTACTTTTAAATTGACAATATGGTACTGGCCAATTATTTATATTTTTAGTTAATCCTTATAGTTGCTTTCTTCCTTATTAAAGCCATTGTTAATGAGCAATTTAAAAATTCCTACGTATGTAATAACCCGGTTGTTATTTACCGCTGCCAGCCTGGTAATACTTTGCTCCGTAACCAGTGCGTGGGCGACCAATTTTTTAATTGCCTGCGGTCTGGTCTGTGGTCATGCATCATTTCAATAATTGTTGTGGCTGGCCTTTACCAGCTTCAACAACGGTTAAATATTGTCATAAAGTGTAGCAATAGCTATTAGAAAAGAGCAATAAAAATTATGTATTGTGAAGGACCAAAATACTTTTTTAAAATGGGTGCAGAAGAAAGAGCCTGGCGATTGGGCAACGGGTTTATTATTTTAATAAGTGATAATTGAATTGGAATTCCTGAACCAATTGGAGATAAAATCTCTCAGCCTTTCTTCACAACAAAACCAACAGGGCCAGGGTACGGAACTGGTATTGAGTTAGTTATGATATTATTTGGGCACAAGGGGGAATGTTAAAGGTGGTGATGAAAGAAGCCCGCCCGCCTGTTTAAGCTGATCATTGAAGCGGGAGTGACCCGGTAGTACTGGGGGATGGTGCTGAGTTTACCTTTTTTATTCTGTTGTAAAACCAATAAAACCTTCCTAAAAATGTTCAATCATTTTAAATTTTTTCTATTTATTGTTTTATGTCTGTCCGTTGTATCTGCAGGTTCTCAACCTATTCCCCTGGATCAGAAATATATAGACAGTATTACACCCAGGTTACCTGGTCTTCCGGATGATTCAGCCAAAGTAAATAACCTGGTCACCATAGCGGCCATGTATATTTTGGTTAACCCCGATCTTACTTTAAGGTATGCCAGGGAAGGCGTTGCTATTGCTGATAAAATAAATTATCCTGTCGGAAAAATTAACTGCCTTGGACAAACCGCTTTTTTTTACGCTGTTACCGGCGAATGGGCAAAGGCAACCGCAGACCTGAATGAACCCATTCCGCTTTGCGAAAAATATAGCCCCAAACAATTGATTTATATGTATAACCTCATGTACATAAATGCAGCTACAAAGGGAGATAGTTTAGAAGCCCTGGGGTATGCACAGAAAGCATTGCATCATCCTGCTTTTTTAACGTTACAAGCGCCAGGCAAATGGGCTACTTACATGCAGTTAGGAAGAAGTTATGAAAACTTAAATCGATTGGATTCGGCCATTTACTACGCAAACATCCTCGTTGTTTTCACAAAAAAATATGGGTCTGTTATTCCAGACTTAACAAGTAACACAAATACTGTTATTGGGTCAATAGCCATTAGGCAAAAGATTATCCAAAGGCAATTAACTATTTCCGCCCCCCCTCAAATTTTCTTGGATTAGCACAGGCGTACCTCTTGTTAAACAGGTCCGACTCAGCAATTTATTATGCTACAATCGCTTTAAAAAACGGGCAAGTACAAAAGAACTTAACTATTATACAAGAAGCGGCCAAATTACTAGCTACCACATTCCAAAAGGTAGACCCTGCAAAAGCCAATACCTATCTAAGTATTTATGCGGCTGCGAAAGACTCTTTATACAACAATCAAAAATTGAAACAACTTGAAGCAATTAAACTGAATCAGCAAAAAAATCAATTTGAAGTGGAAAAAAGTGAAACAGCGGCAAGAAACAGGCTCATTGGTTTTGTACTGATTGTGCTTTTGGTTTTCGTGTCCATTTTCGTTGTAATGCTTTGGAGAAATAATCGTTTCAAACAACTGGCAAATACTAAATTAGAAGTTGCCTATGAAAATCTAAAGTCCACCCAGGCCCAACTAATACAAAGTGAAAAAATGGCCAGCCTTGGGGAACTTACTGCTGGCATTGCACATGAAATACAAAACCCGTTAAACTTTGTAAACAATTTTAGTGAAGTAAATAAAGAGTTACTGGTTGAAATGAAAAATGAAATGAGTAAAGGGAATTTGGCGGATGCAGAGGAGATCGCAAATGATGTGATCGCCAACGAAGAAAAAATAAACCATCATGGCAAGCGTGCCAACAACATCGTAAAAGGCATGCTTCAACACAGCCGCACGAATAAAGGCGAAAAAGAACCTACGGACATAAATGCGCTGGCCGATGAATACCTGCGCCTCGCCTACCAGGGCCTAAGAGCCAAAGACCAAACCTTTAATGCCACCATTAAAACTGATTTCGATGCATCGATTGAAAAGATTAGTATCATTCCGCAGGATATTGGACGAGTGTTACTGAACTTATACAACAACGCATTTTATGCTGTTGCCGAAAAAAAGAGAGCCACAGATCTTGAAGGTTTTCAAAACCTTCAAGGTCTTGTTGCTACTTACCAACCAACCGTTTCAGTGAGTACAAAAAGGATTGTTGATAAATTTTCTATCAGTGTAAAAGACAATGGCAATGGTATTCCGCAAAAACTAGTTGACAAAATTTTTCAGCCCTTCTTTACTACCAAACCAACAGGACAGGGCACCGGCCTGGGTTTGAGTTTGAGCTATGACATTATAAAAGCGCATGGCGGTGAGATAAAAGTGGAAACGAAGGTTGACGATGGAAATCCCGACAATTTTGGGAAAGGCGAAGGAACGGAGTTTATACTTCTATTGCCAATCGGATGAGAAATGAACGATGAAAAAAAATCAGGTTAATCAGGTAATCCTATAACTCATGCCTGTCCCGATTTTTCGCATAAGCGTCAATTTAAGGGCTTTTTTTGGGGACGAGCAGCTGATTTTTAAGCTACATTCTCCCCGCCGCGGCGGGGCTCCCTTGTACGCCATCTTTTTATGGCAGCTTTTACCGGATAATTTCCCGTGTATAATTTTATATTTAATCTAATGCCTTTTCTACCACTCATTCGCTTTAAACATTGCCTGGTAAAGGTTTTAGCGAAATTTTTACAATCTTAAGTTGACGCCAATGCGATTTTTCGGGAGTTCAGACAATAAAAGCGCATGGCGGTGAAATAACGATGGAAAATAAGGAAGGGGAGGGAACAACATTTGTAGTTCTTATACCTATTGAATAAGAATGGAAAAGGAAAAGCATAGCGCGTCAACTTAATGGGTTTTTTTATGTGCCAGCCTTGCTGCTGCAATTATGCTTTCATTGCTGCCTGCCCGTCATTTTTGCGGGGTAGAGGTTATCTCATTTTATTTAAATAGGCGTTAACTTAAGGTGTTTTTTTGGGGGGAATGAACAGTAGAAATTCTATTAAGCATCGTTGCCACGCTCGGTTCAAAGGCAGTTTTTCATAGCATCGGGTGGCAGTTTACCTGCCTGCCCCGGTTTTTCGGGGAGCCTGTCGAAGGGCACTCTTATATTTTTGGCTCTTAACGCGGTTTTTAAACCTCCCCCTCCCCGAAACAATTGCCTAGGCGTCAACCTGCGAAAAACTTAAATCATGCTATAATCCTTAACAGGCAATGGTTTGAAGCGAAAAATAAACTGTAAAAATTAGAGAATTATGACTAACAAAATCATGTGGAAAAAGCCGCTATAAAAAGATGCGGTACAAGGGAGCCCCGCCGCGGCGGGGAGGATGTACCATTAAAAAACAAATGTTGGTTCCCAAAAAGCACCTTAAGTTGACGCTTATGCGAAACAATCGGGGCAGGCTTTTCCTCTCTACCTCATCCGTGCGCCGCGGAGTACACCTTCACCTAAAAGAGAAGGATAGCGGATTCATGTTTAATGGAGAAGGAGGCTAACCATAGTAATCGTATGCACGTTCAGGTTAGCACATCGGCTTAAAAAAATTCAAATCATCTACACAGCTTTAAGTCTTCATCTGTATTGGCACATTAAATGCAGTATTTACAGTCACCCAATCATTTAGTCCCTCTCCACTCCTGCGGCGTTACCTGGTATTCTTGTTTGAAAACGCGGGCAAAATACCCCGGATCATTATACCCGCAATTGATGGCAATAGAGGCAATGCTGTTGGGGGTGTTTTGCAATAATGCTTTGGCTTTACTTAGCCTAATAATACGGATAAACTTATTGGGTGGGCAACCCGTAAGCGCCTCCAATTTTCTATGTAATTGCGAATGACTCATAAACACCTGCTTACACAATTGCTCTACCGTAAAATTGGCTTCGGCTAAATTATCTTCAATCAACTTCCTTACCTTTTTTACAAACTCATCTTCCATTTCAGTATCGCTGATGATGGATTCAGTAACGAGGTTGGTGG
>JBBRUR010000090.1:0-19907 GCA_038247635.1 Chitinophagales bacterium | reverse complement strand
TTATGCGTTTAAAGGGTTTTTTGTTTTTAACCGCTGGTGTTCACCTTTTCCCAAAACTAACAGAGAAGTTAAGGCCGCCATGGCCTCTACGGCCGTAGAAATATACCAACCGGGAGAGTGGGCAGCTGCCTTCTATGGTCAGCCTTTCATATTTCCGTTTCTATCCTCAGCAAAATAGATAAGGCGAAAAATTTGTTTCAAGTTTTTGTGATACAGATAGTTTTCAAATGATTTTAGTGCTTGAAAATTTTATGAAGGTTTTTTTATTTCTTTTTCTCTATTTTATACTGAGGGTTATTTCCTTTTAGCTGCTCAATGACAAAATTTTTCCTTTAATTTATGAAGTATAATTGCAGTTTTTTATTGGTGCACATTAAAGGATTTTCAGCCAAAAGTGTGGCTGCACAAAGTATATTGTTAAATCAAGATTCTATTCTAAGCATAAATATAAAGTAAGTATTTTTTACATCATATTAAACCTTCTATCAGCGTTTTTTACAGGCAACGAATGGCATAAAGTCATATTTCATAACTTAAAAAATATTGCTGAAAATATTATTTCCATAATTACTAAAATATATACGGTTTCCGGTTGAGGGGTTAAACGACTTGTTTTGATTAGTCTTTATTATTTAATTAATCTAAGACTGGTGACGTACTTCAATGACTAATACGTTTTTAATTTAAATAATATCAAAACAATGCAGCAAGCCGTCATCTTCCGGTCATGAAATCCATCTACTGTAATTAGCCTTCGAAACAAAAATATCGTCGCCGGAACTAATAATATAGCCTTTGTTATAAATCAGGATGACGATAATGGCAATCTGAATGCATTAGTATTGAAAATGAATAACAAACTTCACACTACTGTTTTTAAGTTAAGAAATCGTTATTTCTTTATTGATAGAAAGATAAACAAATTTGCATTTGATAATTAATGGTTGCCTATACAACATGTTTGTATGGGCGGAGGTCAAGCAATCTTATATAAATTTGAAAACTCAATCTTTTTTGCCCAACTTTTTAGATTTCTAATTTCTAATTTCTTCTAATAAAAATGATTATCCGCTATTTGGTACACTCAATGCTAAATATAAAATCATGATAAAAAAAGCTAAATAAAATTACAAACGGTTTAAGAGTGCGACCTCTATGGTCATAAAGGCAGGCTGCAACGATTGATGAAAACAGCTATAAAGCCTGGTACCAGAATATCAGCACCAGGTTGCGGATATTCATTCAAAAAACGATGATAGAATAATTTTTGACGGGTATTGCAAACATAAAATATTGTTTCTATATTTAACGGACGGTTTGTATAATAGACAATTTTAGACATGCAAAACACCGGTGTTACTAAACAGATTGTTTGCCAGCAGATAGAAGTTTAATTTTGATTCGCTTTTTATTTATAAGCTTCAAAAATCCATCCACCTGTAGTACGCCCGCCTTTAACCTATCCTGCTCCTACTTCCTGGGATGCGCATATTATTTTTTATAATCCATTTCTTTTTATTAATGCGGTTTTTTGCATAAGCCTAAGATTTCTATAATAGCGAACAAATTTTTTTTAACCTTAAAATTTAATTTTTATGAGCTCAAAAACTATGAGTAATGGAAACGCAAATAGAAGCGAAACATCTGTTGAAGTTCCGTTAACCGGCCAGTCTTTCAAAGGTTTGGAAGGCTTTTCTTCCGGAAGCGAAACAGAGGTTGAAGATGTTGAAGGATTTACTTTCGTAAAGCGAGGTGAAGCTGACAGCGAAGTATCAAACGCGAAAGAAAGCGCAAATGAATCAGATGCCGAAACAAGTTTGGAAGAAACCGGAAGTGCTGTTGCGACTGACGAAGTAGAGCCACTAGATGCTCTTTACGCAAGTTATACCGAACTTTTGGTTGAAGCAAAACAACAGAGGACTGAAGTAATTATAGGGCCTGTGGATAGCCGTATAAGAATTAATACCGTAACTACTTACCCCTGGAGAGCGATAGTGGCGCTTAAGATTACTGCTAAGGATAATTCAAAATGGATAGGTACAGGATGGTTGATCTCTCCACGTACTGTAATTACAGCTGGCCACTGCGTTTATATGCATGACCGCGGTGGATGGGCAAAAAGTATAGAGGTTATTCCTGGATTAAACGATGCTCAGAGGCCCTACCAATCGGGAGTTAGTTCCACATTTAAAAGTGTAACTGGTTGGATAAATAGCAAGAACCGTGACAATGATTATGGTGCTATCATCTTGCCTTCCAACTATCGGCCTGGAGCAACTACTGGTTATTTTGGTTTTGCTGTAAAAGATGATTCGTACCTCATGTCTTCCGTACTTAACCTTTCTGGTTATCCAGGAGATAAGGGTGGAAACCAGCAGTGGTTTATGGCGCTAAAACCTAAGTCAGTACCCGCAAGAATAATTACCTATGAAATTGATACAATGGGTGGGCAAAGTGGTGCACCTGTTTGGATAAAAGTGGGAGAATCTCGTTTTTGTGTTGGTATTCATACCAATGGCCATAGTTCGGGAAACTCTGCCACCCGGATAGTAACAGCAGTTTTCAATAACTTACAGGCATGGAAGAACCTGGGATTATAAAATCAAACAGGGGGAGCGTAAGATGGCTTTGCGTCATTTTATTCTCCTCTTGTTTATACTTAAATTTTAGTTGTAATGCAACTCCAAAAACTATGGAAACAAGAGGAACAGTAAAAGGTATAATTGTTGATCAATCAGGTAAGCCTGTTAACGATGCTATAGTAATGATAGTGGATGGAACAACCGAATTTAATGATATAGCATCAGTATCAAATGAAGATGGTGAATTTTACATTTCTAATGTAGTAATACCAGGGAGGTATGTATTGCAAATACAAGGTAAGAATCAGAAAAAAATACATGAGGTAAATTTACAATCGAAGGATATCGTTGTGCGAATAGCCTTTTAAATAGCATTTAAAAAACCCTTCTAGCAGAGTATTATTTGCGTTTTAAGTAAAGCGATAAAAAAATTTACAGTCTGGCAACCTGCCCAACTTTTCAGTTTGGTGTAATCGAAGTAATATTAAACACGATTTATCCACCACTGATGATTTGGCCGCATCGACAGCGATTAAAATCATTTTTACCGATGTTTCCGCCAATTTTAATCCGCCTTTTCCGGTGCCAAAATTTCCATTTTTTAAATCCACTGCTAAAACCGCTTTGTATACTTCGTTAAGATCCATTAACAATATTTTACGACACATTAAGTAACTTTTGCCCGCTGGGCTGGTGGCATGCTATAAGCTTAGTGATCAAACATTTTATGAAGCCAACATTTCTTTATTTGGTGTTAATTTTTAAAAATCAAAAATTTTATAAAACTACTCAGCTGAATTTAGTAACGATATATTTTAAGTCCTGCTCATTTATAATCAAAATGAGGTTTTGAATATAAATGTTCATTTATGATCGCTGCCTCTGACGGTGGCATGAATAAGCATTTTTAGTAAGGAAGGCCGCAATTGGACGGTGAGAATTTTGGTTTTAGTTATTGCCTGTCAGGGTACTTATGCTAAATCAATAAACTTTGTAGAGAAGTGGTGAGACACTTTCATCCGCCAAGGTGGAGTACCCGGCATTAGTGGACTGTAAGCCGGTAGCTGTCCCAGGTGATCATCGAGACAGGCATTTTTATTAAAAGGATTTAGATAGAAATATTTTGATCTTTTATTGTTAGCTAACCCTAAAGGAAGGCTCCCAACAGCTACCAGAACCTATATTAATTAAAGGCGAATTAAACAGAAATATAGGAATTTCTTTGGGTATGCGGAAAGCGTTAGACGGTTGAAGGCCATTCCATTCGTGAAAATTAGTTTGGTGTCTTTACCTAAAATACATCTACGGGAACGTAAATGTTATTTGCAGGGCGGGAAGTACGACCGGTTATTACATCATCCACAGCTATTTTGCTAACTACGTTGAAAATTCTGATGCAGCCACTATTTTGATTACAGCCGTTGCTCAACCTAAAAAAATGATGGATTAGGTAAAATCGTCGATCACTAATAATGGAGGTACCATTAAACCGATCGCATTAACGTAGTGGAATATTTTAGCCAAAGGATCGATGCAACAAGTGTCGAACATCAGCGGTTTGCACGCCGCTATTGTAATAGGCGAATTGTTGAATAATAAAATTTGAATGGCCAGTCGATCTGACTTAGTCAATGGCTCGCAAAATGGTAACGATTGAGAAATGTTTAGCAATGAAGATGAACCTGGAGTATCGACATGAACGCCTCGACCAGCTTTTTACTACTTATATTATCTCCAGAAGATATTAGGCGACAGATGCATTGGTGCTACGGATGGGTGAACAGGCGAAGTGTCGGTGTACGCCTCGTCTTTTTCATCGGGCCAGGTTGGTAGAACGACTAAAAACCGGGAACAACGATTGAAAAGCCTACTTTGCAATTTCAGAAATCCACTTTTGCCAACCGGATGTATTGGTTTGCTTTAACTGGTGGCACTTAAAATAAAGAATTGCCAAGAAATGTACTTGTAAACGGCGGCGGACCAAGCCACGTCGTGGGGGGACCTGCTAATTATTCAACCCTCAAAGCTTACTCGTCTATTGTCCCGGGTTCCATAAGGTGTCGGTGCCTGCCCTTTTAGTGGTAGGTATAGTTGTTGATAAAAAATAGAAGCTTTGTTACTATTTTATATCATAGTTGGTCATAAGTCATAAAATATCGGCAAAAAGATCCTGTTGTTTGTTGTATCAATTCTTTAGGTTGTGTACAATGGCAATGTATGCTTCCTGTGCTTTTTCTTTGCTTTTTCCTTTCAGCGACATCCATGCCTCGTATTTTGCCTTGGCTACAAAATCAAATGGATTGGAGGGTGCATCTGCTGATGCGTCTCCTTCTGTTGACTGCTTGTATAATGAGTAAAGTTGTAAAAGAATTTCGTTTGATGGTTTTTGAGGTAATTGCTTGCTATCAATAACTGCTTGTTCAAAAATAGACGTAGACATTACAAAAGTTTAGGAAGTAAATATAGTAAGATAATGGACCTATTCTCAATTTGTTAACGTCGGTTACTTAGCCCAAAAGTTTATTAATGGTAAATTTTATTTTTAGGTCTCTTTTTAAACTATAACTCAGTAATTCAAATTGCTTAATGATATAGAATTTTAACTTTATTTACTTCGTAATTACAAACCACGCTTAATTAAATGATAACCTTTCTGCTTTCCAAGAGATACTTTCCTTTTTTTGATGTGGATAGATATCCTTTTCCATAAATGTTAAGTAATGTCAATCCAGACCTAAAAAAAAAGTCCGGCAATTTGCCAGACTTTACAGTTTTTTTGTTTTCAGGAATTAATAGCGATTGAATCCACCACCACCGCCACTGCTGCTTCCGCCGCCGCCGCGATTGCGATTGAAACCACCACCACCACCGCCGCCGCTTCCGCCACGGTTAAATCCGCCACCGCCTCCGCCTTCGCCAAAGCTGCGCTTCTTAAATCCACCTCCACCAGAACCGTCTTTAGGACGTGGTTGAGATTCGTTAACAACAATTTTACGACCCATAATGTCGCTTTCGTTTAGTTGACTGATGGCAGTACGACCTGCTTCTTCATCAGACATTTCTACGAAACCGAAACCTTTGCTACGGTTGCCATTAAATTTGTCAGTTACAATTTTTGAAGATACTACTTCGCCGAATGGGGTGAAAAGATCTGCTAAGTCCTGCTCAGTCATTGTCCAGCTGAGGTTTCCAACGTAAATGTTCATTTGTAAAACTTTAAAAAAATAAATAAAAAACCATTAATGAACACAGCAACCAATATACCAGAGAAACATTTACTTTTAAAACGTCCAGAGAACAATTGAAAACTGTAAAATCATTAAGGAAGTGACGAAGATAGACATTTTATTTAAAAATCATATTTTTCTTAGATTATTTAAAAAGGTTCATAAAAAATTTTTTTTTACGACTGTTTTCTTATAATTATTGATTTCGTTGACAAATTTTTTAGTGAATTTTTGAGGTGTTATAGGTGAAATAATAACACGATTTAATAATGAAACGAGCCTTTCCATACCACCGTACTGCACACTTTTATAACCGCTGAGCAGGCCTTTACATAGCGTTTGGGCGGGCGTAAAAATTATGCTCCATAAAAGGTGACAACACTTGTTAACGAAAAAATCTGCCCTTTATGGGGGCAGATTTATGATTAGGTTGAGATAATAATAGTTTATTATTCGGATACCACTTCAAACTCTACCTCGGTGGTATTACCATTTCCAAAATCGATGGTGGCCTTGTAAGTGCCCAATTCCTTTACATCATCGGTTATAGAAATGCGTTTGCGGTCAATTTCGTAACCTTTTTGATCGCGGATGGCCCTGCTGATTTGCAAAGAGGTAACGCTTCCGAAAATTTTGCCACTTGTACCTGTTTTGGCACCTATTTTCAATGCGCCATTTTTTAATACGGCTATAACGCTATTTATTTCAGAAAGAAGTTTCGCTTCTTTTTTAGCAATTTGTTTTTGCTTCTCCTGCATTTGCTTCAGGTTAGAAGAATTAGCTTCTAAGGCCTTTTTTTGCGGGATAAGGTAATTTCGGGCATAACCGCTTTTAACTGTCACCAGTTCGTTTATACCGCCCAGGTTGTCTACGTCCTGTATTAATATTACTTGCATATTTTTGGTTTAGTTCCCAAGAGCCCAATCTAAGATTGTGACTGTCTTCGCCACCGATATTTTCGGAACGAATTAGGGATGGTTACTAAAAAGCTGTCGGCTGTAAGCTAAAAGCTGCAAGAACGGGTGTTTTGCCTGCAGCTTGCAGCTTATAACCTCCAACTTATTTTAAAAGATCGGTTACATAGGGTAACAAAGCCATTTGACGAGCTTTTTTTACTGCCTGCGACACCTTACGCTGAAATTTTAAGGAGTTTCCGGTAAGACGGCGGGGGAATAATTTACCCTGCTCGTTCAGGAACTTCTTTAAAAACTCTGCGTCTTTGTAGTCGACATATTTAATGCCATACTTTTTAAACCGGCAGAACTTTTTAGCACGCTTTTCCTGCTTAATTGCAGTCAGGTATTTAATTTCATTTGCTTTTGCCATGACGTTTATGCCTCCACTGCTTTTTCATTACCGGTTGGTACGCCACTTTTCTTTCTGTTATTATACTCGACGGCGTATTTATCGAGCCTTGTAACCATTTGACGAAGCACTTGCTCGTCTCTCAGGAGCTGAATTTTCAGCTTCTCATTGAAGTCGGATGGCGCTGTAAACTCCATAACCCAGTAAATACCTGTAGTTTTTTTCTGGATGGGGTAGGCCAGTGATTTTAATCCCCACGGGTTGCTGTTAACGATCGATCCACCGTTTTCGGTAATCAGGTCACTAAACTTCTTCTGCGACGCCTTGTATTCGTCTTCGGATAACACCGGGGTAAAAATCACCATCAATTCATAATTGTTCATTAATCCCTGATTTGATTGTTAAAAAATGTTTTTGGGCTGCAAAGGTAGGGGTATGAAGTGAACATTTTCTATAAAAAATAAAGGTATTTGGGAGGGGCGCAAAACATGCAGAAATGCTATAGTATAACCGAAACCATACTTATGGTAACTGATCGTAAAGCTGGCATTAAAAATATAGATATAACACACAAGCTGTGTTAGTGGCCTTTTTTTAAGTTTAATTTGCCGCGTTATTAATAGCAAAGAAATATTATGTCCATGAAATTTACCAAAATGAGGTTTATAGCAGCAATTTTTACCTTGTTGTCTACAGGCTGCCTGGCGCAAACTTTTTCAGTAACCTACGATTTTAATAATGTCAACTCTTCAAGCGGGCGCATAGATCCAACTCCGGTGCCAATTGTTGAAGGAGTAACTTTTGGCAGCTTTACAGCAATAGCCCCTACTGGTAATCCCAATACACTGAGTTTAAGTCCAAACGCATCGGGTAGGTTTAGCTTTACCGGGTGGCCGGGTGGCGGCTCCAATAATAGCGATAACTTTACCGGGGCTATTAACACCGGTCAATACTTTGAGGTAGTGCTTACTCCCCAAACGTATTACACTATTAGTTTAGATACTATAACTTTTACCATTCAACGGTCGGGCACAGGCATCAGGCAATTTTCGGTGAGGTCGAGTTTAGATGGGTTTGCCGGTAATTTAAATGCAAATATCATTCCCGTCAACGCATCATTAAAAGTAGTTGCGGGCAATATTTTCCAAATAGCAGACGCTACCAGCACTGCACAGGTGGGTTGCAAGGTAAATTTTCCACACGGTACTAATATTACCACTCCGGTTACCATCCGGTTTTATGGTTGGAACGCTGAGTCGGGTGGAACCTTTAGTATTGATAATGTAAATATCAACGGATCGTCCACTATTTCCCCAATAGCACCTGTAATATTAATAGATCCCGTAAACCTTAGCTTTCAGGCGACTGCTGTTAATAGCACCGGCATGCCTTTGACTTATGCGGTGCAGGGTAACAATTTAACTGACCCAATTGTCATCAATACCACGGTTCCTTTTACCGTGTCATTATCTGCCGAAGGCGTTTATACAAATAGTATTAGCATTCCCATAGCGCAGGCTTCGGCGCCTACTAATATATACGTCCGTTTTGCGCCAACATCGGTTGCTACGTTTACTGCGGCCATTGTAAATAATAGTACAGCGGCTACAGTAAAAAATGTTACCGTAAGCGGCGATGGTATCAATCCAAATAATTTTGTGTTCGATTTTAATAGCTGCACCGATGCAGGTAATCCTGGTTTGGGTTTTACCTCCTACAGCGTTACCGGTGCGCAAAAATGGGCTTGTACAACTTTTGGTAACAACACTACCAATGGGGTAAACATGAATGGTTTTTTGAGCGGCCCGCAGGATAATGAAGATTGGCTGATAACCCCGCCTTTAAATTTAGGCGCAATTAGCCTGCCGGTGCTCAGGTTTTGGAGCAGGGGCGAGTTTGTTGGGCCAACCTTACAATTGTTGGTTTCAACAAATTACGACGGGCTTAGCGATCCCAACACGGCCACCTGGACGTTATTAAATGGTGATTTTCCCCCGCTGACCAATGCATGGAAGCTTACGGATGGCATAGACCTAAGTGCTTTTAAAAATGCATCAGATGTTTACTTCGCCTTTAAATACACCTCATCGCCCGATCTGGGTGCCGCACGTTGGACCGTTGATGATATTGACATTACCAACCGAACCCGGTTATTTTCAGCAATTCCGTCGGTAATAAATTTTGGCGAAGCCAGCGCTGGAACCAACTCGGCTTCCATACCCGTAACCCTTAAAGCTATTGGCTATGGCAATGTAACTATTGCCGCTCCGGCTGGTTATTCAGTATCTGCTGATAATATAAATTTTAGCAACATTGCCATGGTAATGCAGGTAATGGCCGAAGCCGGAACAACGGTATACGTAAGGTTTAACCCGGCAACTAAACAACTAAAAATTGAAGGTAAGCTTCGGTTTACAGCAACAGGTCTCGACTCCGGCAGGGTATCACTTTCCGGTACTTCATACCCAAGGGTTGAAACTTTTGATGTGGGCACCTATAATCTAAGTTTTTTCGGATCGAACCCCACTAACAATCCCACGCAAAACAAGATAAATAACCAGGTGGCCAATGTGGCTACCGTTTTGCAGCGGCTAAATCTTGATATTGTAGGTATACAGGAAGTATCGAATGACGTAGCATTGGACAGTCTGGTAAAAAAGCTTCCAAACCGAAAAGCATTGGTTTCTAACAGGTGGTCATTTTCGTTCCTTGGGCCCGATCCTAATTTTCCTCCTCAAAAAATTGGCTTTATTTACGATACTACTACTACACAATTGGTTAGTAGCCGGGTAATGTTTAGCAGCTTGTACGATAGCGCAAGGGGCAGTTTTGCCACCAGGTTACCCAACTACCCTGGTGGAGCAGTTAACTTTTGGGCGGGTGGACGGCTGCCTTTTATTGCCACTTTTGATGTGAAAATTGGAACTGTCACTAAACGGGTAGTGGTTGTTGATATACATGCTAAATCAAGCGCCGATGCTGCCAGTTACAACCGCCGCGTATACGATGTAAAGGTTTTATTTGATAGCCTTGCCCAATATTATAGCAACGACCAACTGTTTATTGTGGGCGATTATAACGACCGGCTGTTTGGTTCTACTAATGGCACATCGGTTTCGCCATTTAAGAACTTTGTAGACGACGTTGCCGGTTATTCCTCTCTTACCCTTCCTTTTGACCAGGCGGGAGAAATCAGCTTTATCGGCGGTTCGGCCATGATCGATCATTTGGTAGTATCTAACGAAATTGCAGGGTTTAACATTGAAAGTTCTACTACAATAGAAGACCCTCGGGGCTATATTAGCGGCTATGGGTCTAACACGGCATCGGACCATTTTCCTGTATATAGCAGGTTTAATTTTGATCAAAGCCTGCCGGTAACCTTGATTAATTTTGCGGCTGAGCCAGCCAACGGGCAGGTTAAGTTGAAATGGGCAACTGCAAGCGAACTAAATAATCAACAGTTTGTGGTGGAGCGCTCGGCCAAGCCGCTTGGTTTTACTGCAATAGCCGTGGTCAAAGGGCAGGGTACTACTTCCATCCCACATCAATATTTGTTGGTAGACAATGCCCCTTTAACAGGATGGAATTACTACAGGCTGAAACAGGTTGATATAGATGGAAAATTTATTAATAGTAAGATTGTTTCGGTAAATATGGGTTCGATTTTAAGTAAAATGATGAAAGTATATCCTAACCCTGTTGCTTCTTTTATACAGATAAAAGGAGGTAGTACATCCAATCTTTTTTTTGGTAGTGTAAGTGATGTACAAGGAAAAGTTACCATAAACGTAAAAGGTTCACTTACAGATATCAGCAGGCAGATATCCGCTAAATTGGGGGCAATAGTTGCAGGTGTTTATACTATTGAGTTGGTAAACGGTAAACAAAAACAGGTACTTCGATTTATAAAACAATAGCCGGTTTTTAGCAAATAAATGGTAAAGCTGTCTCCACGGAGGCGGCTTTTGCTTTTTAAGAGGCTTTATCCTGTCAATATTTCCGTTTTAATTAGTTCGGCATTTTATTTGGCAAAAACTAATTCTATTATAAATAAAATTTTATCAATATGGCAAAAGGAAATATCAGGGTTCAGACAGAAAACATTTTTCCGATAATTAAAAAATTTTTGTACAGCGACCACGAAATCTTCATTCGTGAATTGGTAAGTAACGCGGTAGATGCTTCGCAGAAGTTAAAAACATTATCGTCCATTGGAGAGGCTAAAGGCAAAGTAGGAGAGTTACGGGTTGATGTTGAAGTGGATGCAAAGGAAAAGACCATTACAATAGCCGACCGTGGCGTTGGAATGACGCAGGAAGAAGTAGACAAATACCTTAACCAGGTAGCCTTTAGTGGCGCCGAAGAGTTTTTGAAAAAATACAAAGGTCAAAACGAAGAAAACATTATTGGTAAGTTTGGTTTGGGCTTTTATAGCGCTTTTATGGTGAGCGATAAGGTGGAAGTATTTACCAAAAGTTTTAACGACGAACCAGCCGTTTACTGGAGCTGCGATGGTAGTCCTGAGTTTGATATGTACACCATTGACAAGCAGGATAGGGGAACCCGCATTGTATTACATATAAATGAGGATAGTAAAGAGTTTTTGGAGGCTGGCAGAGTTCAGAGCATATTAACCAAGTTTTGTAAATTTTTGCCCATCCCTATTTATTTTGAAGATAAAAATGTAGTAAAAGATGAAAAGAAAGAAGGCGACGAAATAGAAGAAATAAAGCCGATCAATAATACTTCGCCGTTATGGACACGTAAGCCAGCCGACCTGACCGACGAAGATTATAAGAATTTTTACCGCGAATTATATCCATTTGGCGAAACACCTCTTTTTTGGATACACCTTAATGTAGATTATCCGTTTAACCTGACTGGCATTTTGTACTTTCCTAAGATTAAACTAAGTTACGAGATACAGAAAGATAAGATACAATTGTACAGCAACCAGGTATTTGTTACTGATGAAGTAAAAGACATTGTACCAGAGTTTTTGATGTTGTTACATGGTGTTATTGATAGTCCTGACATTCCGTTAAACGTAAGTCGCAGCTACCTGCAGGGCGATCCAAATGTAAAAAAAATCAACTCGCATATCACTAAAAAAGTTGCGGATAAGTTGGAAGAAATTTACAAGAATGATCGTAAGTCGTTTGAGGAAAAATGGGAAAGTCTTGGCCTGTTTGTGAAGTATGGTATGATGACCGATGACAAATTTTTAGATCGCGCCAACAAATTCCTGGTAATGGAAGAAGCGGGTGCTAAAGATGAAGAAACAAAGAAATTTTATACCCTTGAAGAGTACCGCACCGAAACTGCGGCATTGCAAACCAATAAAGATGAAAAGCTGGTGGTCATATATACTACCGACCCCGTACAACAAGATGCTTACATTCAATCGGCCAGGGCCAAAAATTACAAAGTATTAAAGTTTGAAACATTGGTGGATGCGGCCTTTATTAACAATGTGGAAATGAAGTGGGAGAAGGTGCAGTTTACCAGGGTGGATGCCGATATTGTGGATCATTTGATTGATAAAGGAGAAGATCAGGCAAGTGTGTTAAGTAAAGAGGACGAGGAAAAATTAAAGACCATGTTTGGTTTTCAAATACCTGCATTGCATACTACGATTGAAGTGAAAGGTTTAAGTGAAACTGCGCCACCAGTGGTTGCCACACGCCCGGAGTTTATGCGCCGTATGAAAGATATGGGATCTATGGGTGGTGGAATGGCCAGTTGGTATGCCAATATGCCCGACGAGGTTACGCTGACCGTAAATGGCAATCACAGGATTTACCAAAACATATTAGCTGTTCAGGATGCTCAACAACAAGAGAAACAAGTCAGGAACCTGGCCGACCTTGCCTTATTATCGCAGGGATTATTGAAGGGTGCAGAGTTAACCAACTTTATTAATCGCAGTGTGGAACTGATGGAAGCAGGGAAAAAAGATGCTGTTGAAGCGTAGTAAATAAAGAATGTTTTTTAAAAGAAGCAGGTCAGCAATGGCCTGCTTTTTTGTTGGTATCGGTATTTTTTAAGCAGGTGTTTCGGAAAAGGAGGAAAGGCGAAAATCGATCATTTTTAGTTGAAGCTTTGTTTCGTTGTTCCATTCATTTATGTCAAGGGTATAGGCGATATCCAGGGGTTGCCCGGTTTCAATAAGATGAAATTTATCGGCCATTCCAAAACCAATACCGGTAAAAGTCACCCCGTCCTGTTTCAATACAAAACGTACGTGTTGTTCTTTTACAATTTTTGAATATCCGGTATCATATACTTTTTTGGTTATAAATACAGGCCGCATATTTTCGGGTCCAAATGGTTCCATTTGCTGCAAAAGGTGATAAAGCGATAAATTAAGGTTCGAAAATTCAATTTCCGCATCAATTACTATTTGCGGTATTAGCTGTTCGGGTGCAATAGTGGCACTAACCACTTCCTCAAATTTTCTACTAAAGGCTTCAATTTTATCAGGCATAAGTGTCATGCCTGCTGCGGCAAAATGGCCACCGTATCCCAACAAGTATTCTCTGCAGGCGTATATTGCTTCATACAGGTTAAAGCCAGGTACGCTTCTTGCGCTGCCCGCTGCCACCTCGCCGCTTTTTGTAAGCACCACTGTAGGCCGGTGGTAAGTTTCTATTAACCGCGATGCTACAATGCCCACTACACCTTTATGCCATTGTTCGTTATATACCACCGTCGATTTGCGGTTTTTAAGTACTTCGTTTTTATTTATATAATCCAGCGCTTGTTCAGTAATACTGCTATCTGCCTCTTTTCGTTCGCTGTTATCGTTGTGCAACATTTCGGCAAAGGCCAGCGCTTGTATAAAGTCTTTTTCAATAAAAAGTTGCACTGCTTTTTTAGCATCATCCATTCTGCCGGCGGCATTTACCCTGGGAGCTATTACAAAAACCAGGTTACTCAACAACATTAATTTTTGCTGCCCCGCCAGTTGTTTTAATGCCCCGATACCGGTACAGGGGTCTTCATTCACTTTTTTTAAACCGAAGTAAGCTATAATGCGGTTTTCGCCGGTTATGGGCACAATATCGGCGGCAATAGCAATAGCTGCCAGGTCAATGTATTGCAAATATGATGTGTCGGGTAAATTAAAGGTTTCTGCAAGTGCCATCATCAGCTTAAAACCTACCCCGCAACCGCACAAATCTTTGTTTGGATAATTACAACCGGGTTGTTTGGCGTTCAAAATGGCCACCGCTTTCGGCAATTCCTCTTCGGGCAGGTGGTGGTCGCAAACAATAAAATCAATGTTAAGTACCCTGGCATAATCTATTAGGTCAACGGATTTAATGCCACAATCCAGCGAAATAACAAGGGAAACATTATTTGCCTTAGCGAAGTCTATACCAGCCTTTGAAATACCATATCCCTCCCGGTAGCGGTGGGGAATATAAAAAAGAACATCAGGGTGCAACCCCTTTAAAAATTGGTATACACAAGCTACAGAAGTTGTACCATCCACATCGTAATCGCCAAAAACTAACATTTTTTCATTGGTTGCAATGGCGTATTCAATGCGGTTTACAGCTTTTTTCATGTCCTTCATTAACCATGGGTCATGTAAATCGCTTAATTGAGGCCTAAAAAACGCCTTACACTTTTCAAAAGTGTCAAGCATTCGCTGAACCAATATTTTGCAAACAGTTTTATTAACATTTAATGCAGTTTGAAGGTTTAGAACCTTCTCACCATCAAAGTCTAAAACTATCCATCTCTTCATTATTAGTACTTTCTGTCAGTTGTATACCTTACCAATTCCTCAAGTGCATTTCTTACCTCGCTTGCCGGAAACTTGTATAACAATAATAGCGCTTCATCCCTATACATTAACATCTTTTTTTCGGCATAAGCAATTCCACCGGCTTTAGTTACCTCACTAATAACATAAGCTACTTTTTCTTTATTTGTATTTTCATTCTTTATAATATAAATAAGTTTTCGCCTAACTGTTTTATCAACGTTATTTAGCGTATAAATTAAGGGTAGAGTCAGTTTTTTTTCCTTTATATCGTTGCCAGTTGGTTTTCCAACGTTCGCAGTACTATAATCAAAAAGGTCATCTTTTATTTGAAAGGCTATGCCGGCTTTTTCGCCAAAATCCCGCAGTGTTTCAACGTCACCTTCGTTATTAAATGTGGTTGAAGCACCTGCAGCGCAGGACGATGCGACCAACGACGCTGTTTTATTGCGAATAATATCAAAGTAAACATCTTCACTTAAATTTAGATTTCTTGACTTTTCTATTTGCAGCAATTCACCTTCGCTCATTTGTTTTACTGCCGTAGAAAGCAACTGAAGGGTTTTAAAATCGTTATTATTTAAGGATAACAATAAACCTTTCGATAATAAATAATCACCCACAAGTACGGCCACCTTATTTTTCCAAAGGGCATTTATTGAAAAAAAACCCCTACGTTCTAATGACTCGTCAACTACATCGTCATGTACCAATGTTGCAGTATGCAGTAATTCAACAAGGGATGCAGCTCTAAAGGTTTTTTCATTAATTTCGCCGCCCAACCGGGCGCTTAAAAAAACAAACATTGGTCTTAATTGCTTGCCTTTACGCTTTACTATATATTGCATAATAGTATCAAGTAGTGCTACATTGCTTTTAACCGCCGCTTTAAAGTGGCCTTCAAATTCCTTCAATTCCCTGGCTAAGATCCGGTTGGCTATTTCCATAAAAAATAATTGGAAAGATAGGTTTTCTGGTTACAGGTATAGCTGTGTAAACAATATTATTACTTTGAGGGAATATTTTCTACACTACACTGAATGTGCTGGCAAAGCGGATGGTGTTAAATAATTCATTTTAAACGTGGTATAATTTTTTTAACATTTTTAAACAATAATCAAATTAAAACTTAAAAATTTGGTTTTTAATGCCCATTACATATTTTTGCAAAGTATCTTAACAGTCTTTTCTATTTCAAAATATAATAAAACACTTCTATGGCAAGCAAAAAGTACATTTTAATTCTAAGCTTCATATGCCTCTTTACCTCTGGGGCTTTTGCTCAACAGAGTGAAGCAGGCTATGATTGGAGAGATTCTTCGAAAATACCCACCAGGCTCATGCCTCAACAAAGCGAGTTTTTAAATAATCAATTTCCTTATCCAGCACAACCCCGTGATCAATTTGAAATTGGGTTGTCCGGTGGAGTTGGTTTAATTATAGGTGATATTTCTCCAGCATTTGGTTATGGGTTTGGTATTTCAGGCAGAAAATCCATAAATCACATGTTTTCGATTCGCGGTGGATATATCGGATCAATTATGAAAGGACTTGATTACAGACTAAGAAATCCTAATACTATTCCAGGAAGCCCGGTTGAAAACCCATGGATAGCAAATTACACTGCCAACAACAGGTTTGTAGCTAACTACAACAATAAAGCACACCAGGGGCATGTTGAATTAGTAGCATCTTTATTGTCAACAAGCTATTTTCGCGGCAATCCCAAAAATGATCTTTACCTATACGGCGGTTATAGTTTTTTATCAATGGATGTGGATGTAAATGCCCGGGGAGCAAATAATCAACCCTACACGTTTGCCCCTATTTTCGCGTCAGGTTCTCAAAAAAGAAAAGATATCCGTTCTCGGCTGAACGATCTTCTTGACGATAGTTATGAAAGTAATGCTGCAGTATTAAACGGTAATAGGGGCAATATCGGTGTTACCGAAAAATATGGTAGACAATTACAGAGGCACGCTGTATCTGGTGGGGCAGGGTTTTCTCATAAGTTTAGCAAGCGCATTAATATTGGTATTGACCAAAGGTTTACCTACGCCTTTGATGATAATATTGATGGTATTACTGCTATAACAGGTAGTAATGCTAAAGATCTTATCTCCTATACAAGCTTACGAATGAATATTAATATGGGTAGTGCTGCAAAGCGCGTTGAGCCATTATGGTGGCTTAATCCTAATAATTTTGTGTATAATGAGATAAACAAGCCTCAACATATGAAGCTTCCAACACAGGTGCTTCCTGATGCTGATGGTGATGCTGTTACCGACCAGTTTGATATGGAGCCAAATACCCCACAGGGTGCGCCTGTTGACGTAAGAGGTGTTTCAAAAGATACTGATGGAGACGGTGTCCCTGATTATAAGGATAAGGAACTACTTACATCTCAAAAATGTTTCCCCGTTGATGCTGATGGCGTTGGTAATTGTCCTGAGCCTGCATGTTGCACTGAATTGAGGGATATGGTGAAGAATTATAACACAACTAGTGATTGTAATATTGGTAATCTTCCTAGTATTCAATTTAAAAGAGGAAGCGCTCTCAACTCGGCTGCTGAGGCTGTTTTAAATAGTGCAGCTTCAATGATAAAAGCTAATCCGGGCTGCAAAATTAAGGTAACTGGTTACGGTGCAACTACTAAAAGTGCTCAGCAATTAAGCTGGGACAGGGTAAATGCGGTTATTAAATACCTTGTAGAAAGTCAGGGTATTTCTGGTGACAGGTTTATCTTTTCTTATGGAACCCTTGGCGATCCAGCTACGGTAGATTTAATGGGAACAACTGAAGAAGGTCCAAACACTGTACCTGCCCCACATCCAAATTTGCAACGTAATTAAATTTTTAACAGCAGATAAAAATACCCTCCAGTTGGAGGGTATTTTTTTTAAAATATTTTTATGTATAACAATAAAATTTAAATTAGCAACTGTTCAGAAGCATAATGACTTGGGGTTAATCACATGATGTTTATAAAAACATTTTAATTTTCTTGTGTTTAGAGATTCTTTTTAGGGATCGAATCGACTATCACTACACCACTGTTAGAATCTAATATGCTTAAAGATATTAGAGTGTAACATGATAAGCTTACCATGCAGGTTGCTAATTTAATTAAAGTTGTGGAGGTTTTGCAAGAAGTGATGGCTTTTTGCGCAACGGAAAAAACAGTGTAACCAGCCATACTCCTCCTTCCCATCAAATTGGCATATCCATTGCACAGAGTTTTAGTGTTAAAACAGACTACAAAACTGGTGGACAGCCGGGGCGTGAAGGTTCAACGTTACACTTAAAATAGGTGCCATACGAAACGATTAATTATATTTCTCGCTATTGCAATGGCTGCGAAGAAGATTTGCAGCAGATAGTAGCCGTTGTTAAAGAAAGGAGACAGGAAGTAATCATACCATCCATACACGTTCGTTAAGTAGAATACCGGTTGCATAGCAAAGTATGCGGCCAATGCGGCAGGTTTTGTCATGCTTTACTGCCCGCGCATTTTAGCGCACCTAAACAATTTGGTGCAAGTGTTGGCGTAGTGGTAAGCTACCTGTCAGTTTACCAATGGGTTCCTCATGACCGTATGTCGGTTCTTTTAAAGGATATTTTCGGGTTGTCAATAAGTAAAGGAAGTATCGATAACCTGTTGGAGCGCAGTGCTCAACAAGCATTGCCGGTTTACCATGCCATTCAGCAGAAAATACAGCAGAGCAAAGTTGTAGGAAGTGATGAAACAGGCGCCCGCTTTGAAGGAAAAAAAAGATGGTTTCATGCCTGGCAAACAAACTGCCTGACTTTTATCGTCGCATCACTTAACAGTGGAAACAAAACCATTAACCAATATTTAGCTGATGCCTTTGTCTGTATGTGGGAGTAATTGCCGGGCTGCGCAGTTAAAGGTTACCGCCCGCCTGCATCAAATATGCACAGCACATCTGCTGCGTGAGCTGCGCAATTTTAAGGATGCGCTGGCTTGTAAGTGGAGTATAGCAATGAAACAACTTTTGAAAGATGCCATTGTATTAAAAAAATAACTTACACCACAGACACTACTTACAAACGCCGGCTACTGTAATGCAAATACATCAAAGGCTAACAGAGCTGCTGCAGGTCAATCATTGCAATTCACATAAAAAAGTGCAGGCATTCAATAAACGGCTTATAAAAAATAAAAATAGCATTTTCACATTTCTAATCCACCCAAAGGTGCCGCCTGATAATAATGATTAAGAGTGGGCTATTAGAAAAATAAAAGTAAAAACCAAAGTATCAAGTCTGTTTAGAACTTAAACGGGTGCAACGCGATACGCCACCCTTCGTTTTCATCATTGATGCCAACCTCAAAAACACTCAAAATGTTTTTGAAGCGCTTTCCTTTTTGCTTAATTTGAAACCTGAGTAGTTACAAAATATGAAATAGAATAGGATTTGTGTTATGAATGTGATTTACTCACATAACAATTAATTGTACATACCATTTAGCACAACTACCACACGCCCCTCACAAAGTTGTTGCTTAAACAGCTGATAACAGCAGAATTTTTACTCTTATTATATTTCATTTAAACCCTTTACCAATCTGTAATTCGTGTCCAGCTTATTTTGTGAGCCATTGCTTAGATTGTTTCATCAATTCTTCGTGCGAAGCAAGTTTGCCTTCGTCTGCCTTTTTAAAGGACTCTTCCAGGCGTTTTAATTGTTCATCAGAAAGAGAGTCAAGTATATCAATTGTTTAAGTGGCTTAGGTTTCTGCAGCTTCATTCAGCATTTCTATCTGCGTCTTATCATCTATCATATCAATATAGGTTTATAGCTGCTTTTTTAAATTATCAGTAGCTATAGTTTTTTGTTTCGCTTAAATTTCAGAACTCCTGATCCCGCGCAAACAAGAGCTAACCCGTTTTGAAAATAATGATTAAATCTGTTTGTGGATAAATGGTTTTTGTTTCATTCATTTGGCCACATAAACTTTTGAGTATTTCATTCATTTTTGGGGTT
>JBBRUR010000089.1:0-20072 GCA_038247635.1 Chitinophagales bacterium | reverse complement strand
CATAAAACCAGGGGTGGTTAAACGCCGCTTTAATTTTAGTACCGCTGGTATCTCCTTTTATTTTCTGCACATTAATTGGCCATCCCAGGCAACTTTCCCTTTCTTTTAAAGGAGAGGACAGATTTTGTGCGCAGCATAAAATCAGGAGTGGTTAAACGCCGCTTTAATTTTTGTACCGCTGATGTCTCTTTTTATTTCCTGCATATTAATTGGCCATCCCAGGCAACTTTCCCCTCCTTTTAAAGGAGGGGAAAGATTTTGTGCGCAGCATAAAACCAGGGGTGGTTAAACGCCGCTTTAATTTTAGTACCGCTGGTATCTCCTTTTATTTTCTGCACATTAATTGGCCATCCCAGGCAACTTTCCCCTTCTTTTAAAGGAGAGGACAGATTTTGTACGCAGCATAAAATCAGGGGTGGTTAAACGCCGCTTTAATTTTATTTACATCCCAAATTTTTCCGCCTGCGGTATTACCCTTTATTAACCTTTGGAATTTGCAATTTTATCAGGGCAAAGCGGTCAGCTAACCTTAAAATTTATTTAACCAACTATAAAGTTGTTGATAAATGCCTAAAGTTTATGCTTCCAGCGTTTGGTTTGTGTGCTGTATCTGCGCAGGCGGCGTAAGTAAACAAAGTATATGGTTAACCACCTACCAATGCACAATAACTAACCCTGCACCGCCTGAACCACCGGTGCCTATGCTTGCACCGCCGCCGGCTCCCGGCGTGGAGCCGCTTTTGCCCGTTGTACTGATTATGCCGCCTATAAGGGCCACTCCTGTTTGCGCGTTATGGGTAATGGTAAATCCCTTGCCGCCCCGTTGACCAGGATAACTATCTCCTCCATTACCTCCCTTAAAAATTCTACGATATTCAGTAGGCCCGGACTGCGCATAAGAGATTTCAGAAAATTCGCCATCCTGCCCGGCAATAAATTGTAACAGACCCGGAATAGTTGCACCGGATTCAGTTCCGAAATAGGTTATGCCAGAACGGATTTGGCTAACGGAATACGACCTGGGATTGGGTGGACCGGTAATTATGGCGGTAGATCCGCCACCGACAAACGTTGATGTACCAAGGCCGCCTCTGCCAACCTGTATGTTAATCGTTTCGCCGGCGGTAACCTCCACTAAAAAACTTGCAAAATCGCCACCATCGCCTCCTGCAAATCCAATGGACCCATTTGTTGTAACGGAAGCCGACGCAATGGATGTTCCTGGATCGCCACCGCCCCATGCTTCTATCCAAATAGTAGAAATGCCCAACGGAACAATAAAGCTATGAGCGGTATGATCGATAGGGTTATTGTTAATGTCGCCCTGGAAGCCGATTGAATTTGGAAAGCGATCGTACAGGCCCGAACCAGCAGTAATATTAACCCAGCCGCTTCCGGTGCGGTAACTAAGTTTGTCGTTAGTGGTATTGTACAACAAAAGGCCTGCTGCCGGGTTGGTTACTACTGCCGGGTTTACCCTTGGCAACAACAATCCTTTATTAGAGGCCTTTACTTCCAACTGTGCCGAAGGATGGGGAACACTCCCATCATTATTGATAGCAACCTGGGCGGGTAGCTGCAACCACCCCAAAAAGGTATGGACGATTAAAAGGCATTTTATGCAAAAAATCGATTTTTTGAAGTATGATTTCATGGTGTCTGCTTTTGGCATTAAGATACAATTAAGCCATTAAAACAGACAATGTAAAAACATACCGGGTATTGGCACACTTTACGCTAATAAATTTCATACAAACAATTTAAAACTGAAAAATAGGAATGAACTTATGCTTCAATGGAAAATTGGAAAAAAATTGCCTTACCAGTTTTTGTGGTAACAGAGCAATTGCAACTGTTTTTGTTTTATTGCACAAGTGTAAACTAATGAAATAGTAAAATGGCTATAAACTATTGCGGGTAAATGTTGATGAGGCAACCAACAACAGCTTTTGACGATGGTCACTCAACCAACAACGTCTTTTGGTGTTGGCCGGGCAACCAACAACGGCTTTTGAGGTTGGGCGGGCCACCAAAAATTGCTTTTTATCCTGGCCAAACAACCAACAACGGCTTTTAACTTTGGGCGGGCAACCAACAATTGCTTTTTATCCTGGCCAAACAACCAACAACGGCTTTTAACTTTGGGCGGGCAACCAACAATTGCTTTTGATGTTGGCCGGGCAACTAACAACAGCTTTTGATGTTAATTACTCCGCCAACACTGGCTTTTAATGTTGACCGGGCAACCAACAACAGCTTTTTACTTTTGCCTGCCGGGCGGACATGCACTTTTCGTCCATTTTTCTGCAGAAAGCAGCTTGCATTATCCATTATAAACAACTTATGGTCTTTAAATAAATCATAACTCATCTTCTTTAAAGTTTTCCTTTAACCAATTATCCAATTCCTCCTTTTCTTCCAACTTCTCCCTCAACCAATTATCCAGTTCCTCCTTTTCTTCCAACATATCATTTAACCAGCTTTCAAATTCTTCCTTTTCCTCCTCTTCTTCCATATCATCATCCGTTATGTACAAAAGTTCATGGGCAAACTCCATCACTACAATATGATCTAATGGAATAAATGTTTCTTCACCATCATTATCAGTTAAGTTTATGAACTGACGGAACGTTTCTAATCCAGATAATTCCAAATCAAAACCTAACAAACAGCCCGTTTCCAGCATAGTGTAAGTAAGTGGATTTTCATTGTAGTGATCATCGGGCGCTACACCTTTATGGTATAGTATTATTTGTGGCAAATATTCATCATCAATTACATGTAGCCTTGTTTCGCCCTCGGCGTCTTTTTTATTTTCTAACGTGGTTTCCTTTTCCAACTGTTTAAAGTTGTCATAGTACGCATCAGGTTTCTGTTCATATATACTAAAATCAAACAAAAAGGTTATCCTGGCCAGGTGAGATACATTTATTATTACCATCCTGCTTCTTACCGACTCAAACCAAATAAACCGTAGCACTTTACTTTCCAACGTACCCTCGGACCGGTCGGCCAGTATTTCCATTACCCTTCGCCTGTTGTCTCCATCCACAGGAAACAACAATACCCTACCATTAAGTAGTTCTACCCGTATGGTATAAGCCAGTATTTGATCGTAATCAGCAGCGTCCATTCTACATCAATTTATTTTTAAAAGCAAAATAACCGGGCAAACTTTAATTCTAATACTAACTGGCGTAATTTCTTTTTTGTAAATAGTTGACTAAATGTAAATTATAATTTTCGCCTTTGTTAGCGTTCTTCACCAACAATTTACTAAACTTGTAAAGGGGTAACAAAATGCCGCTCACGCTTCGTAGTTTGGTAAAAAGACGCTTAAAAATAGCAGTAGTCGTGCCGAAGCTGTGACAGGCCTGCAACTGTGGGGTTATCATTTCAACTTTAGCCGCAAAGGTCTTCGCACCATTTTAGGTATTACCACCTGCCACTCATGTGGGGCGTAGGCTTTACTAATCAATATTTTCAATTTCAATCATAATGTAATTTCTGAAGTGAGCGTTTAATTTAACCCACGGGGATGGTGATTGGCATACTATGATTCGTAACTTACAAATCAATATTTGTATTTCATCAATCAAATATTTATCTTGGATATCAATACCTTTTTTTAAAAAATTACCTGTTTTTTTAGTATTTGGCTTAAATATTTATTGTAGCAATGGCTTTTGTATAGTCTTTAATTTACAACTTATAAATGGTATGGGTTGATTACTATTATAAATGTGGGCAGGTTTTGCCCGAAACAATCCGGTTCTATCACCTAAAAACTAAATAAAATGTTATCAGCAGAACAAATGAAGACAATCCTACCAATGATGAACTGGGATAAAGCGCAATTGTACATTCCGCATATCACCACCGTTTTACCGAAATTTAGTGTGGATACGCCGCTACGTAAGGCACACTTTTTGGCGCAGGTAGCGCACGAAAGTGGCGGGCTTAAATTTTCGGTAGAAAACCTAAACTACTCTGCGCAAGGGTTGAGGAGTATTTTTGGAAAATATTTTAAGACTAATGAAATTGCCGCCTCATACGCCCGCAAACCTGAAAAAATAGCCAACAGGGTGTATGCCGATAGAATGGGAAACGGCAGCGAAGCCAGTGGCGATGGCTGGAAATTCAGGGGTAGGGGATTGATACAACTTACCGGAAAAGAAAACTATCAACAATTTGCCAAAGACTTTGGTGTTGATTGTGTTAAAAATCCCGACCTGCTGCTCGATCCGGAATTTGCACTTGCATCTGCCTGCTGGTTTTGGCAAAAACGCAACCTCAACACCTTTGCCGATAAGGACGATATTTTAATGGTTACCAAAAGGATTAACGGGGGTGTGAACGGCCTTAACGACCGTCAGCAATATCTTGATTCGTTTAAACGTATTTACCAAATAGCGTAAAGTGAGGCGAATACCCATTGTATGTTCATTATTGCGTTTTTGCAGCCTTACACGGTTTTGCCTTAGCTTGTATTTTTCACCAACAATTTGCTAAGGCTGGTATTGAAATACAATTGCACACACTTTTTCTGCTTTTGTAAAAGAACGCAGAAGAATAGCGATAGTTTTTGCAATACAGGGAGGTTGCCAATTGTTGGCATAACCAAAGCACAGCGTGCCGCATAATAATTAATACTACCGTTTATATTTTTTAGATGCGTGCTTTTAAACGCCTTACGCATTAGGCCGCTGGGCCGCTGGCCGGTATTACTGCCAATTACCACCCCGAAAAAAGTAGACAAAAGCCGGAAGAGATAATAATAAAACTATAGCACCATTTCATTGTAGGTATTTTAAATTCAGCATTCTGCTGTTACAAATAAAATCGGGTAGTTACTGCTGGTGTTAATTTCTGTTACCGGGTGTTGGGCGATTTAAAATTTCATTGATTTAGCCACAATTTAATGTACACCAGGTCACTTTTAATTCATTGGTTTCAAAATTTAAAATGGATACAATTAAACTGACTGTAGCGAGGTACGGCGTAAAACACCCGATAGGTATAGTTGTCTGGAAAATGTTGCCCAATCAGTTATTTTTTACATCTGTTTGTAATTCCATAAAGCAGGTTAAGATATTAATTTTATGGCTGCCATTTTGTTGCTGTCCGTTACTTTTTTGTTTTAGTACTTCATATGCACAATCTTACCAAAAGGATTCGTTTAATGTTGGTTACTTTTTTAGCGACAGTTTTCATGACAAGAAAATCCGGAAAAAACCTTTAATATATTCCACTATGCAGCAAAAATTTAACGGTTGGTGGCAACAGTTACCAGACAGCACTGTGGAAGCGATAGTGACACTCACTCATGCAGCTTATGTAATCAGGGATGAGTATATAAACTTTCACAGCGAAGGGTTTTATAAGGTAAAATTTGATACAGAAAACCTTGAACACAGTAACAGTAAGTTTGGGCAATACATTATGAAGGTAATCAATAAGCCTTTTCGCATCAGGCTTAATACTAAAGGAATAATTATTAATGAAAAAGAACTACAGGAACGTAGTCCTTACTTTGATGATACACTTTCGCAGGATTTTAAAGGGTCAGAATGGGTGCAGGGCACAATCAAATCCACAAAAATGATATTGGCAGATATCGTAAGCAAAATGGTGATGCTAAAATTTTTAAAAGAAATTAATACAAAGGATACGGTTGTTATTAGCCGGACAGATTTAACTGAGCAATTTGATACGGTAGTGCAATACGTTGGCAGGCCAAAACTTTTTAGTAAAAGGCAGCTTATAGAACAAAACATAAGCGCAAACAATATTATTGAACGTCAAAATGATACTATTTTTGCTATAACCAGAAGTAGTGACAACCTGTTGATGAACTTTACAAAAAAGACATTTTTTAATGCGGAGACAAAGATCCTTGGCGATGAATTTTCCGTAATAATGGACAACCACCAAAATGGATATTTTAAAACTGATGTAAACAACAACCTTGGCTGGTATCAAAGTGAGAAAACAGAAATCACTTTTTTTGGAACTGAAAAAGCAATAAGAAAGGAAAAAGAAACAGCCGTTATTAAATGGTTTAACCGAAAATAGGAAAGATTTATAGCCGTGGCTGGTCAGTAATATTATAAGTTTAAAGTTAGGCGTTAGGTAAAAGAATGGCGTATTGCTTTGCCGTTTAAATTTAATAGACAGATTGATTGTTACTGCTATCCACTAACCCGCCTTAAGGCTAAACCGGTAGAGAAGCTAGTGTAATGTTATTTGTAAAATTTAATGATTATCCGCTATTTGGTACTTTCAATGCCGAATATAAAATCATGATAAAAAAGGCTGAATAAAATTACCAACAGTACAGGCGTGCCACTTCTAAGGTCATAAAGGCAGGCTACAACAACTGATGAAAACTTCTATAAAGTACCGTTCCAAAATATCAGCGCCAGATTGCGGATAGTCATATAAAAATTCGTATTTCTGGTCAGTTGTTAATAGTTAGTTGTGATTGGTTATTTGCTGTCAGGAGGTTTACTCACAATTGACCATTTACAATTCACGTTTAAATTAGCAAGGGTAGTTACTGCATTTTAGTTATTCGCAATACCAACGGCAGGCATTAATAATAGTTTTTACAATGCGTATGTTTTATTTCACCAAGCCATCTTTTATTTATTAAGCGGTACTTCCATTACCTATTTAATATACAGGCATCATGCTCAAAATATCTGCAAAAACGAACAATGGTATTATTATGAATATCCACCTGGTCTGAAAAAAATAGTTGGATTTTGTGAAGCTTTGCTTCCGGCTGTGAGTTTATGCATGTGTGAGGGCCACCAGCGATTGCTGGGAACTTCAAAATTGGGTTTGTAGTATTCACATTAAAGGTAGCGAATGCCATAAAGCTAATAAATAGATGCACGGCTGAAGCCAATTGCCCTGGCAACAAAGGTGTATTGGCACTATTCTAAGCCGGCTCAAAAAATTTCTATTTAAATGTATTCTTTGTACAATATTAGTAATGATATATTGCCTTACCTGATTAGCTCAAATTTTATGGCCTCACCGCCACCGGAGGGCAAATCAATCGTAATATTGTCAGAAGAATTTACTATTTTTTCTTCTTTAATAAGATTATTTGGTTTATTAACTGCATCACTCCCCTCTTTATAAATTGTTGCACGATATTGTCCGGGCGATAAAAATTTTAGCACAATAGTTACCGTTTTCGCCTTGCTGTTATTAATGGTTCCCATATACCAATTGGTTCCTTTTCGGCGTGCTATCGTAACCCATTCGCCCACTTCTGCGCCGGGCACTACCGTTTCATCCCAAACGGTGGGTATTTCTTTAATAAATTCAAATCCCGGCTGGCCTTCGTAGGCCTGCGGTTCGTCGCAAACCATTGCCAGGTGGTTTTCCAATACTACATACATTGCCAGCATGTGGCACCGGGTGCCTAAAACATGCGGCCGTGTGGTTTGTACTACAAAACCTGCCTCAGGCATTGCCCTAAAGCCGCCAAGATGGTAGTCAGTTGCACCTGCAAGTCCGCGTGTAAAGGGAATATGTATATCATCATCCGGCGTAATAAGGTTTCCCCATTTGTTATTCTCATAATTAAGGGTTCCTTCGCGGGTAGATTCGTTGGGGTATGTACGGTTTAACCCAGTAGGTTTGTACGCACCGTGAAATTGAATTTCCAAATGATGTGCTGCCGCTTTTTGTAAAATCTCTTCCTGCATCTTTACCATCTCCTGGTCGTCCCTGTCCATAAAATCAACCATCATTCCTTTAATTCCCCATTTTTCAAATAAGGTAAAAGCAGTGTCAAGCCTGGGATAAAGCGCCTGCCAATGCACCCAAAAGCGCAGTCGCACACCTTTTGATGTTGCATAGTCGCTTAAAGCCTGTATGTCAAGGCCGGGTCTTGGTTTTGTTACATCTGTATTTGGACCTGGTGCGTAATCCACGCCATCATTCTGATACCACGCTACTTTTCTATAACCAATTACTGAATGGTATTCTATCTTGTTTCTTGCGCAAAAATCAATGTAATATTTATTGAATTCAAAGTCAACTCCCGGCTCCCAGGTTGTGTCGGGCGATATATCTCCGTTCCACCAATGAAAAGTTGATTTGCCGGGTGTAAGCCACGATACATCTTCTATTTTTGAGGGATCACTTAAATTGGTAAGCATATTTGACTCAATTAAAGTACCAATCCTGTCACTGATCATCATTACCCTCCAGGGGCTGTGATGCGGCAAAATAGCTTTTACTTTAATATTGTTTTGATTTGGCAATGGCGTTAACTGGCTTGTTAATATTCCGTGGTGCTTAATTAAACTCATGCCTGCATAATCAAGAAGGTTTGCCTCTGTAATAGCCAAAAAAGTATTGCCGAATTGAAACAACACTGGCATATCCATTAGTGTATCATTTTTAATGTTACTTAAAGGCAATACATGGTAGCGATGCTCATGCGAGGTTAAATAATTTTCTAAAAAAGTCACTCTTGCCATTGGGTTGCCTGCCAGGTTAAACGTAGTATGCTCATCGGTAAGCGTGTAATCGATCCAGTTTGCCTGCTGCGGATATTCATATCTTAACCCCAATCCGTCATTAAAAACCCTAACCCTAAAATTAATTAACTTGCTTTTGCCTGTTGTTTCCTGCATGGGTATCAATGCTTCTTTATAAGCATCACTTACTTTACTGGTTTTGCCTGCAGGTAAGGTGTAAACCTCCACGCTATCGGTAACAGCTATTTTTGGCGTTTTTATATTATTGCCAAACGAGTCATTTAAAAAATGCAGGCTTACACTGCTGTAATTAATCAATAGTTTATTTTTAAACTTAACAGCGTATTGCGGTTTGCCATTATTAATACGAAACATAAAAATAATGTTACCGTTGGGCGATGAAAAGCTGGTAGTGCGCTGAGCCTGTATTGGAAGAACAAAAAATATAAAACAGGCAAAAAGGGCCTCAATTTTTGTAATCATATGGCAGCTTTTACATACAATATTATGCCAATATTTTCAGGCTTTTTGGCAAAAAAGTTGTTTTGTTAGTATAAGTAGTGGCATTGTTCAAATACTTTTTTTAAGGGTAAGTCAACTGCTAAATAATACTAAAGAGTTAGTTATTTGTCAACTGTAATGCCGTGCCGTAACCGGCAAATACCGGGTAGGAAAGATATCTGCGGTTTCAAATCTCGCGTTTTTATAAAACGACCATAGCAGGTTACATTACTGTGTTACCTGGTTTTATCCTAAAAGTTAGGTCGTGCGTTTGTCTTTTTCACCTGCCGGTTTAAGGCCGGGAAACCCGGGTTGGCCGCTAACGGAAGTTACGAATGCAAAACGGCCGTCCGGCTTTCCATATACATGGGCAACGGCGCAATATTAACTACCAGCTGCAAGGCCTGGCCAGTAAAAGTTAAAAAAGGCACGATTATGCTACTGGGGTAGTGTTATTGTTACAACGCCCGCACTTGTACTAAATGATAAGCAGACTGACCTACCCAATTCAGGTAAAATTATTAGTGTACATCAGTACGGCTGACAGCTGGCAAATTTTTGCCGATAATATTTATTTATCGCGCAACCAGCTAATTCATTTAATCCTGTTCAAGGTCAACAAAACTCCATCTTATCCGTCCAATTTAAAGCCAATGCAAGTTCCGTAAAGCTGCAAAAAGGAAAATACGGGTATCATTATTGCGAAGTAGTTAATATATAACCGGGTTGACCAATATTGTTTTTACACACAGCTAAATTCTGTTATGGTGGCGTTTGCTTTTTTAGTTTATGGGCAAAGGGCAAATATCCCTTTCATTTTACGCTACCAACACAAAAAGCTTAGTTTAACGCTTCGTCATGTACTGTTGCAAAATCAACACATTTGTTGTTTAAATAAAACCAGGCATTGCTTTTCTCATAATTTTTGCAGTGTTACGAAGGGTTTTCGTTTTCAGCTTGCACAACTCAAAAACTTATTATTCAAAAAAGGTGCCCTACATTGCTGCCCGATAAAAACCTGGAGCAATTTTTTAAACTTAATTAGTAACCAACCTATACAATATGGCATCAGGATTTTTTGCTTTGTTAGATGATATTTCGGCTTTGGTAAAAGCAAGCGCCGCCAGTTTAGATGATTTGCCTACGCAGATAGCAAAAACGACCGGCAAAGTTTCGGGTATTGTTATTGACGATACAGCGGTTACACCAAAGTATGTGGTGGGCCTCGATCCATCGCGGGAGCTTTCTATTATTTACCGGATCGCCAAAAAATCACTGCTCAACAAACTACTTATTTTAAGTCCGGCAGCCTTGTTGTTAGGGTACTTTGCCCCATGGGCAATTACGCCCATCTTAATGTTAGGGGGTGCTTATTTATGTTTCGAAGGGTACGAAAAGGTACATTCTATGTTTAGTAAAAAACACCATGAAAACGTGGAAAGTGTTGATTTAAAAGAAATTACGCCGGAGGAATTAGAAAAGGAACGGGTTGCCGGTGCTGTGCGCACTGACGTTATTTTATCGGCAGAAATTATGGCTATAGCCTATAGCCAGGTAACCGGTCAGCCAATAGTAAACCAAATTTTAGTGATGTTGGCCGTAGCCGTTGTAATTACTTTGGCTGTGTATGGTTTTGTTGGCCTTATTGTTAAGGCCGACGATATAGGTGTACACTTTGCACAGGCTAAATACAGCTCTGTTACGCAAAAATTTGGTCGTGGTATTGTAAAATTTATGCCGCACTTTTTAACTATCCTGGGCTATGTAGGTACGGCAGCCATGCTTTGGGTAGGTGCCGAAATTATTGCCCACGGCATTCCATTTACCGCTCATTTACTGCACAATGTAGAAGTTGCTTTAGCTAAAACGCCGGCATTGGCCTGGTTTGCAAAAGCGCTTGCCTGCGCTGTTGGCGGACTTTTTGTTGGCTTTGTTGTTGAAAAAATGGTGATACTTGCAAAAAAGGTCGTGCCCAGTTTTAGGTAATGTTCCCAAAGGCTAAAAGACACACCTTATGTCTTTTTTTTAACTGTAACAATGTATGTTGCAAATGCGCTTAATAGGTGTAGAAATGAAACAACGGAAAGGCAACCGCTACCCTTTTAGATTAAAAATAGCTTCTTTGTCGTTTCCACCTATAAGTGTACTAAAAATTATGGCTGCACCACCTTTAGCAGGGTACCGCGTTCCACCAGGTCAGTTAGCTTCATTCCATTAAGTATAGCCATTTCTTCCAACCTGCTGTTGGCAATTAAATATTTAGTTAATGCCTGCTGCAGGGTGCCTTTGGTAGTAGTCGTTCTCAACCGTATCCGCTCAGGCTTTTTATTTAGTTTACTAGCCTCGGTAAGTGTTTTAAAGTTTTGCATGGTATTGCCAAACAAGTCCTGGTAATTGGTGAAAGTATTTGCAGCGGAAACGCCTACCAGGTGGTAAATAAAATTTCCCTGTTGAATGAGGTACGAAAGCGTTCTTACTACGGGCTGCTGCTGTTGCTGTTGCTGTTGTTGCTGTTGCTGTTGTTGCTGTTGCTGTTGTTGCGGATCCGCTTTCTGATCGGCCAGTATTGCAATAGCATTAAATCCATTTACCGTAAGGTTCTTCGAGTCCAATGCCTGTAAATTATAGCGCTGTAAAACCTCATTAGCAGCTTCCTGTAATGTTTTTCCCGGGGCAAGGGTCATCATCAACAATGCTTTGCCATCTTTAGGTGCCATTTGTACGGCTTGGGGCGAGTTCGACACCTGCCAGCCTGCCGGTACGGGAAATTGAAACTTTAATTCAGGATGATAAAACACGTTTGCTTCTACAAATCCTTGCTTTGGGTCTTCGCCATAAATGATACCTTCTATACTACGCAGGTACGTTTCGTGGTTTACTTTGGGGTTGGTGAGATTTAATTTTTGCTTCCATTCTGTTGCAAGTTTGCTTACCGTTGCATTTCTTTCACCAGGGTCGGGGTGGGTAGATAGGAAGCTGGGCAGTTCGGCAGTTTCAGCACCCTGCTTTCTTTTAAGCGTATTAAAAAAGTTAGCCATCTGCTGTGCATCGTACCCAATTTTAGTAGAGTACTCAACGCCAAGCCTGTCCGACTCCCTTTCTGCATCGCGACCAAATTTGAGAAATAACAGTTGCAACCCCTGCGATGCCTGTTGGGCGAACTGGCCGAGCTCGGGATTTATAATAACCGAGGCAATAATGCCCAGTTGCCCCAAAATAGCATTGCGCTGCTGGCTTACAGAATGCCGGGCGGTAATGTGGCCAATTTCATGTCCTAACACACCTGCAAAATCCGCCTCGCTGTTAAAGTGCGCTAATATACCGCGGGTAAAATATACGTATCCGCCCGGGGTGGCAAAGGCATTTATCACATCGCTGTCAAGCACTTTAAACTCGTAAGCCAATTGCGGCCGGTGCGAAATTTTGGCCATTTCGTTTCCTTTTTCCCTAATAAACCTTTGTACAGAGCTATCGGCATACAAACCAAACTGCGCCACTATTTGCGGGTCAGCCTCTTTGCCCATGGCAATTTCCTGGGCCTCCGACATTAGTACTACCTGCCTTTTGCCGGTAACCGGGTTTCGTGCACAGCCGGGGAACAATGCAGGCATACACATAAGTAAACCAACTGCCAGTATATTTTTCATATAAGTAGAAGTTTTTTTAAAAAACAATTTCAGAAAATAACAGCACCGATGCAATAGAAGTGCCACATTAAAAAACAAAGCGTAATTGAACGGGGCCGCGGGTTAAATTGCCCAAGGTGGGGGTTAATCATCATCATCATCATCATCAATGCCCCCGTTGTTAATGGCACAGCTAATAACCCGCCATAACATAGCTTAATAATTTTGCCGTTACTAGTGTTTTTTACCGGCAAGCTGCTAATTATGGTAGCAGGTTATAATTTCAAGCCCTTTTCCAGCGCCGTAAAAGGAGGCAGATGAATGGTGGCATTGTTTCGAAACTGGCCCTGGCCTGCATCGTCAGGATTGTTGCGCCTTCAATCTGCTAAACGCCCTGTTTGCCCTGCTCATTTTTATATTTTTTTTGACTACAAGTTGTAATAGCGGGGAACAAACCAATAATTACCTGCCTTTAATTTATCAATGTAATGTTTCCCTTTAGGCTAAAAACTTCATTATTGTCGCATACAACGTCTATGCTATACACATACACGTCCGATGGTTGTTTTGAGCCATTGTAACTACCATTCCAACCTGATAGTTGATTGTTTATGCCAAAGTCTTTTTTAGAGAAGACTAATACACCAAGACGGTTGAAAATTAACATAGACCTAATGTGCGCAATGCCCTTTCCGCGGGGAAAAAACACATCGTTCATTCCATCGTTATTAGGGCTAAAGGTATTTGGAATAAATATATTGGTATTGTTACAGATAACCGTTACGGTTACTTTATCTTCCGTTTTGCAGCCGCCCTGGTTAATGCCTTCAACCGTATAGTTGGTGGTGCTACGCGGCGAGGCAATGGGTTCGGCACAGCGTGAGCAACTAAGGCCCAATGAGGGCCGCCAACGCCAGTTTACTACATCTGCTGAACTGGTAGAGTGTAGTTTGGTACTTTCGCCCACCAAAATAGTAACAGCATCTTTGATTACCGAAAATGTAGGAATAGGATAAACAGTTGCCTGTACCTTTCCTGTATCGGCATAACAATATTGACTATCTGTGGCAATTACCTGGTATACCGTAGTTTGAAGTGGCGTTGCAAGTATATTTGATGATTGAGGGTTAACTAAGCCAGCAGCAGGCGACCATTGATATATATTTCCTCCTGCAACAGTTAACCTTATCGATTCGCCCAGGCAAAGTGTATCGCCGGGCGAAACGGAAATTTTTAGCGGCTTAACGACCTTTACAAGTAGGGTATCACGATTTTTACAACCCTTATCGGACATGCCTTCCACCACAAAATTGGTGTTATCGGGCATGCGGGCAGCCGGTCTGTCGCATGTTGTGCAGCTTAAATAGGGACTTGTGTTCCAGCGATAGCTTAGTGCACCCGATGGGCGCAGCAAAATGGAAGCATCTACACAAATGGTAGTATCTATACCGGCATTTACTGTTGGTAGGTTATACACTTGTAGCGGTACCGAAAAAGGCGAAGCACAACCACTGCTATTGGATGCAAAAACAGTTACAATATAATTGCCTGCAGCGCTATACACCTGTGCCGGCGGATCTTTTACTGATGCTGTTTGGCCATTGCCAAACGACCACTGCCAATTGATGGCCGATGTGTCGGCTAACAATAGGTTGCCGTTATAAACAATGGGGTCGGATATACAAACACCTATGTTGCCAAAAACACTAATGGCAGGCGATCTGACTACTTTTATTTCGGTTTGAAGGCTGGCCGTATCACTGCATCCCGCACTGGTTACAACGTTTACCGATACCCTATAACTGCCTGGACTGGTGTATTGGTGTATGGGGTTGGCTTCAGACTTGGTAAGTACGGTTCCATCTCCAAAATTCCATATGTATTGTTTTGAAGTATCAAAAAGAATAGAACTGGCATCGGCAAACTGCACGGAGGCTGAGTCGCAGTAAAGCGATGGCACCTGTGCAATACCTGCATTAATTGTAACTACCGAAATGGAATCTTTGCCAATAATGGGTACCTGGCAACCATCCTGGTCTACCAGCAATACTTTAGGTACATACCGACCTGTATTTTCGTACGTGTGCAAAACTGTTGAGTTGGTAGAGTTGAGCGTAATTCCATCGCCATAATCCCATATAAGGTACGTGCGACTGGTAGATTGTGATTGGAAAGTTATTGACCCGGAAGCACAAACACTTTTCGGATAATAGTCAAATGTTCCTGTTGGTCCTTTTAATACAATTTTTTGATAAGCTGTATCTGCACAGCCAGCAAAACCTTTGGCTATTAATTGCAGGTTATACACCCCAGGTATAATGTAGTAGTGAGATGGTTTGTCAAGCTCCGAAAAGCCGCCGTCATCAAAACGCCATACCACTTCATTATAATTTATAGACTCGTTTTTAAGCGAAATTTTAAAAGGAGGACATGAGCTGGAGGTGTCGCTTACATTCATTACTGCATGTACGTTTGCTACCTTTATTTTTTGAGGCTGAAATATTGAGTCGGTGCAGCCAAAAATATCTGAGATGGTAAGACTGATGTCAAAAATACCTGGTTGCTGATAAATATGTGCAGGGTTTGACAGTTTAGAGGTGGTACCATCGCCAAAATTCCAGAGGTATTTTAAACCTTCGCCTGCTGACAGATTGGTAAAACTAATATTGTTAGACGTACAATTGATAGAATCGCGTATTAACAAGTTTGCCTTCGGATCGGTTATCAGCGCCTGGTAAGGCAATGTTTCGCTATCAAAACATCCCCGGCTATCCGTTACGGTAAGTTTTACAATGTACCTTCCTTTTTTTGTATAAGTATGCTTGAACGGTCCTGCAGACTTATCTTCCACTACACCGTCCCCATAATCCCACGACCATTTGGTGATATCAAAATTACTATATGTTTTAGAGCTGTCGGTAAACGTGAGCAGGGTATTTACACAAGTCCCGTTTTGTGTAAAAAATCCGGCATCAGGCCCAAATACCTGTATGGTAGGTGATGTATTGGCTGTATCATTACAGCCGTTTAAATCGGTAATTATAAGCTTTGGCGTGTAAGTGCCTGAGGTGGTGTAGGAATAGTTGGTGAATGAATTAGTTGTTCTGCTGCTTTTGCCGTCGCCGAATATCCATTGGTAATTTGAAATTAACGATGGATTAATGTTAGAAGTTGTAAAGCTGGCAACGGTATTTTTACAAAATGCACTTGCGCCTATGTTTAATACAGGCTTTTCGTAAATAACATAAACGGTATCGGAAAATTGTTGCTGGCAAACGCCATTAGTTACCAGTAATTTAACAATGTAAGTACCCGAAGCATTAAACTGATGTTGCGGATTAGAAACATTGGAAGTGGTGCCGTCGCCAAAATTCCACAGCCAGGTATTTGCCCCCTTAGATTGATTGGTAAAAATACCCAGACCCGGACTGGCGCAATTAAATTTTGTTGTGAATTTAGCAACCGGTGGATTAACGCGCACCAGGTTTTTGAGTACAATGGAATCGTTACAACCGTTGTTGCTTACCAGCAAGGTAACGGTATAATTACCCGTATCGCTGTAGGCATGCATAGCGTTTTGTAGGGGAGACCTGTTGCCATCGCCAAAGTTCCACAGGTACCGGGTAATATTGCCAGTAGATAAATTGTTGAATTGAATATTTTGCAATACGCAGGCACTGGTGGGTATTGCGTTAAAGAAAGCAGTAGGTGGTTCATTAGTTATGAGTGCAGCTGGCAGCGTGTAACTGGCGGTACAACCATTTACGGTTGTCACCTTTAAACTGATGGCATACTTTCCGGTATTTGCGTATGTGTGGCGGGGTGTGGCTTGGTTGGATGTTGTACCGTCGCCTAAGTTCCACTCGTAAGTGGCTATTGGCTCCGATTGTATTATGTTGGCCATTAATGTAAGGGTGAAGGGAGCACAGTTGCTGAAAGGCAAGCCTTTAAAACCTTGTATTACAGGCGGACCTATGTATACAAAACTATCTTTAACAACCTTGGTTGTACAGCCGTTTTTACCAGTTAATTGAAGCGATACCTTGTAATTGCCTGAATCTTTAAAAATATGCGTTGGCGCTGCCCCGGTTGAGGTAGAGCCATCACCAAAATTCCACAAGTATTTTACCCCCGCCTCTTTATTTTTAAAGTTTATCGATAATGGCGCCTTGCATGCCGACACCGGCATATCTGCAGTAAAATTGGCATCGGGAGCGTTTAAAACAGTAATTCTTTTACGGACCGTATCTGCGCAACCGTTTGCAATGTTAATCAGGCTTACTACGTAGGTTCCGGGCTTGTCATACGTATTAACCGGTTGTATTTGGCTGGAAGTATTGCCATCCCCAAAAATCCATTGTATGGTTTGCGTTAAAGGAACCGAAGTGTTGGTAAAGTTTAAAGGGCTTTTTGAACACGAAGAGTCTATAAAGCTAAAACTTGAGGTGCCCCTGCCTATAACAACTGCGTTTTGACCGACCAGTGTATCGGTACAACCCACTAAATTACTAACAGCTAAGAACACCTTATACGATCCCCAATTGGCATAATTGTGCAATGGATTTTTGACTGAAGACATTGCGCCATCACCAAAATTCCATTTATACATTATAATTCCAACACCTTTAGAACTGTCGGTAAAGCGTATGGGAACTGGTGCTTTACATGAGGTATTGTTAGTAACGCCAAATCGTGCCTTTACGCCTTCTTTTGCAACTATATAGTTCGATTTTCCTTTAATTGAACTACACCCAAATGAGTTGGTGACTTTTAAAGTAACAGTAAAGTTTCCGGCAACATCATATACATGTGCAGTGTTGGCCGGCGAAAAAGTGCCATCGCCATAGTCCCATTGAAAACTGCTGATACTGCCCGACCCGGGTTGAGAAAAATCTGCGAATTGAACCTTTAGCGGTGTGCAGCCAGTAGTATCAGCTAAAGCTTTAAAATTAATAGCCGGCGATGCATGGGCGGCTATATATTTTTGTTTGGTAATGGTATGGGTTTCAGCACCTCGGGAAACCGTAAGCGTTATTGTGTAGCTTCCCGGTTCGAAGTAAAACGTAGTAGGATTTTTTTGTGTGGAAGTAATGCCGTTGCCAAGGCTCCACAACCATTTTGTGGGATTACCGGTAGACTGATCAAAAAATTGGACAATAAGCGGTGCACATCCCGAAGTGGTATCGGCTTTAAACGCTGCCGTTAATTGCCCGCTGGCACTATTAACTATACAACCAAAAAGAAGAATAATACAAAAGCTTAAAAAAGTGGTGAACTTTTTTGGTATAGAACGTAACATGCTTTTCTTCGCCTTCATAATTCTTTCTAAAAATGTTGATCAATTCTTAAAACCATCCAATAACCATAATCTACATCGCCAGTTATTTAATAACTGCCAGTTAAAAACTAAAATTTCAATATGGTCTTAAAAGAATTTAAACTTGGTAGCCGGATCAACACAGTTCACCCTAACTAATGTAGTTAAAAGATGTTGGAAATACTATTTTATTATGGGGATAATATAAAGTCACCAGGTCTTTCTTCAACAAGATGATGTATTAAAAAATCCTGCCAATTTTTTGGCCACCAGAAAAAATAAAACATACTGCTACCAGGTTTTGATAACAGATGAAAAATTTAAACAAAAAGATGCTCAATGCGCAAAAGGTATCGGTAAATAAAACAAAAAGGGTCCACGCTTTAAAGCAATTTGCCATTTTCTTTTACTTAAATGTAGTAATCTGGTTCTCACACATTTATGCCCACGAGGTAAGCTCATTAGCGGGGTTTCATGCCGCACCTAAATACGCTGTAAAAGATTCGCTGTTGCTTAAAACTTCCCTTTGACTAAAAATTTAAAAAGCCGTTGTTTGTCTAGCAACCAAAAACGACTTCAACGGCTCTGCACTTAACTGCTAAAAGGAATCGTAGAGTATAATTGTAGTTTAAAGATAGTAATACCTCCATATCAATAAACGCTATTTCGCCCAAATAATCTTAACAGCTATTAGCGATCAGCAATCAACTGTATTTGCACTATCAAATCGCATAACTTAGTGCGTACAAACAACGTTTTTATTGTGGCGGTAAATGCCTGGTGCTTTGGAAAACTTTTATTTTATTGTGAAGCTATGTTTAGAGCATTATTAACAAAGTCATACATCCATGAGTGCATGCGTTCGCCGTGCCAATAATATCAGGAACAATAAAGGGTAAAATTCAATATACAAAATTTGGAACAATTTACAGCGCTTTACTCTTACCATTGTTGTAGGCTCTACGTTGTGTTCTGAAAAGTAATGACGGAGTGAAAAATAAAAACCCCGGCAAAAATGGTATTTTTAAAACATGGGTTTATTCTATTACCTTCTAATGCTTTAAAACCTCAAGATGAGTTCATCAAGCTATTTATATAATCTGAACGCAACGTGTTGTACAATATAATCCATTAATTTAGATTGTATATCAATAAGATTATTATATTAAAATTTTAATTTAATTACTTCATCACAAGTACTAAAAAAAATAACCACCCGGCTAAGGCTATAATTGGCATTTTATTTTTTTATTTTTGACTTTGTAACGTGGCTAAATGAAACCCTTATTTCATTTTTAAAACTAACCTTTAAGCTGTAAACAGTAAAGGTATTTTTTGTGACGTTTGCTTTTGATATAGCGTACTTTTTCCCTGCCGTTTCTTCCTCTTACATTATTATAAAAACGGTAGGGCCTTTGGCCTTAATGTAATGGCTATATAATCCATCAATTTTGTATCAGCGGCTAACCAACAAAATTTTATTTTGTTTTTAACGGGCTTGTTTGTACAGTGTATGTGGCTTACATTATTGCAAAGTGCCTGCAACCCAACTGTTTAAGGAACAAGGTGTCTAACCCAATATTTTTTAAAGAGCTTGCCACCCGCTTTTAATTTATATTGTAGGTAAAGTTTTGTAGCTGTCTGAAAACAGTCATCAGACCTTTATCTTAATTTTGTAGCCACCTGTATTTCTTGATCAACCGTTTCTAAAAATCTTCCAATCACCTGCTCGCTAATACCCATTCTGAATACATTGGCGGTATCAATAAAATTGCCTCCTACATTAAATAATGAATGTAAAATATTAAATGCTGCGGCATTATTAACTGAACCCCAATCGGGGCTTCCTGACTGCCATGTACCCAAACCAATTTCAATAACTTTTATTTCTTTAAAGAAACAAAAATACATATTTTGTATTTTATTGGTATGTAGTATAATCATAAAGAGGTATACCTATCACCTTTTAAAAAACTGTCTTAAAATGATTTTTCAAAATATAAACGCTGGTTTTTATTTCTACGGCCGTAGAGTTTGTTTTCCATCCTAATGCCCGTTTTAATCCGCTTCCGACTGTGTTGGCCGGGCGGGACTTTATAAGTTATAACAAGGGTATCATAAGTT
>JBBRUR010000088.1:0-20159 GCA_038247635.1 Chitinophagales bacterium | reverse complement strand
CTTCACTGAATTGCTTAACCTGCCTCAAGCTACTTTTTTGCGCTGATTTTGCTACTTTTACTGCCATTGGTTTACCGTTTTTTTGTTAAAATTTGGTAACCCTATTTCAGGCTCGGACAAGTGAGTTGTGAGTAGTGAGTTGAGAGTAGTGAGTTGAGAGTAGTGAGTTGTGAGAAGTGAGTAGTGAGAAGTGAGAAGTGAGAGGTGAGAGGTGAGTTGTGATTAGGGAGTTGTGAGAGATGAGAGGTGAGTTGTGATTAGGGAGTTGTGAGTTGTGAGCAGTGAGTAGTGAGTTGTGAGCAGTGAGTTGTGAGTTGTCAGTAGTGAGAAGTAAGTTGTCAGTAGTGAGTAGTGAGTTGTCAGTTGTGAGCAGTGAGTAGTGAGTTGTCAGTAGTGAGTAGTGAGTTGTCAGTATTGAGTAGTGAGTTGTCAGTATTGAGTAGTGAGTTGTGAGTTGTGAGTTGTCAGTAGTGAGTAGTGAGTTGTCAGTAGTGAGTTGTGAGTTGTCAGTAGTGAGTAGTGAGTTGTCAGTAGTGAGTAGTGAGTTGTCAGTAGTGAGTAGTGAGTAGTGAGTTGTCAGTAGTGAGTTGTCAGTAGTGAGTTGTCAGTAGTGAGTTGTGAGCAGTGAGTAGTGAGTAGTGAGTAGTGAGTAGTGAGCAGTGAGTAGTGAGCAGTGAGTAGTGAGAGGTGAGAAGTGAGAAGTAAGTAGTGTGTTGTGTGTTGTCAATAGTGGGGAGTGAGTAAGCCCTTTTGGCGTAAAATACGCTCTCGCAACCAGACTACCCCCCGCTCACTTTAATAACGGCATTTTACAAATAATAACACCCTGGCGGATTAACCGGCACCGACGCAATAAATAACATACAAGGCCAGTAATCTACCGGCAAAAAAAAATCTCCGGGTAAGGAAATTTTTTATTGATGTTATGACAAAACTACTTTTTTGCGTACCGCTTTTTAAACTTATCTATACGACCTGCAGTATCTACCAGCATATTTTTACCGGTGTAAAATGGGTGCGAAGTGTTTGAGATCTCAAGTTTAATTACCGGGTAATCTTTACCATCTTCCCACTGTACGGTTTCGCGGGTGTTAGCGGTTGAGCGGCTTAAAAAGCTTTCACCGTTACTCATATCTTTAAAAACTACTAAACGGTAATTTGTGGGATGGATACCTTTTTTCATAATCTTTTTGTTTATAGTGGTGCATGGATTTTGCCATGCTATTTTATTTAGGCTGGCAAAAGTACAGCAATAATACAATTTGTCCAAAAGTAAAAGGAAGTGAACGCAATTGTTTTAGGCAGGTTTACGATTTCATGTTTACATATTGTAACGCCAATTCAAAATTGGCAGCCTTGCACATACTGATAACGTCTTGAAGATCGTCTATTTTTTTGGCAGTAACCCGTACCACATCGTCCATTATTTGCGCCTGAACTTTTAACCCGCTATCCTTAATGGCCTTTACTATTTTTTTTGAGTCTTCCTGCTTTATACCATTACGAACAATTACTTCTTTTTTTACAATTTTACCGCTTTGAAATGGCTCTTTACTCATATCGAACGCCTCGGGGGCAATGCCTTGTTTTAAACTTCGGCTAACAATAACATCAGTTATCTGGTCCAGTTTCATTTCGCTTTCGGCTTCTATGTTCAGCTTATAGTCTTTTTTATTTAGATTTATTGCTACATGGTTGTTTTTAAAATCGAACCTGTTTTCAATTTCCTTTTTAACCGTGTTGATGGCATTGTCAAGGGTTTGAAGGTCAACTTTACTGGTAATATCAAACGATGGCATAGACTATAATTTTATTTTAACACAAATTAAGCGGTAAAGATAAAGCCTGCAATAAACAATATCCAAAACATGTAACTACCATTTATCAAATTGTAGCAAATAAAAATAAACTATTTGCTAAGTGGCCTTTTTAGTGTTCAAGGGGTATCCCTTCGATTGAAAGGGATTTGCCTAATAACAATCAATAAATGCGAAAGAAGAGCGCTTCAGTTATTTTCGTAATAAAAAAGTGACAAATGACAGCGCGTTAATAAACAGAACTTGATTAATAAATAAAAAAGTCGGCACATGGTAAACTTTAGACTTATTGAAAATTTCAGCAGATTATACAAACAGGTATGGCAATGAAATAAAAGTAGAATTCTGTGCCTTATAAACGCTTCAGTTTACGATTATATTAACTGGTTTTTGACAACAGGGGTAAAAATATTAGTGATATAAATTATAACAAAAAATATAAAGTTGGAAAATACTATTGAGGGTTTAGTATTGGCACTACTAACATTTAATACATAAAGTTGGAAGAACTTTGAGAGAAATTCAGTGGCAATAACGCCAAAGACAATGGCCGGAGAAGTGCTCCCTACATCTACATAAAAAAAACAACCAAAGGCGTTACGTGTTTGCCATTAATTTTTTTTTACGGGTAAAGAAGACTATTAATCCGATTCCGCTAATTACCAGCAACAGCGAAATTATTTCGGCCTGCGTAGGTTGAAACGGCAACGATTTGTATTTGGTATTTACCCTTATAAGTTCTACTAAAAAACGTTCTATTCCGTTTACAATTAAATAAATACCCGTAATTACACCAGGGGTTTTTATTTTTTTTCGAATGCTCCATAAAAATGCAAACAGTAATAATGAAGCTATTATTTCGTACAAAGGCGTTGGATAAACACCCTGCGGCAACTGGTAGCAATATTGCCCCACACAACCGGGAATTGGCACCCCTTCGTTTAAAACATTGTGCGGATAGGTGTACGACCATGCCCAATTGGGCAGCCAACTAAAGGGTTTTGCATTGTTATTAACAATACCCCAATCGCCATCGCCTGCCACCTGGCAACCAATGCGGCCTAAACCATACGCTAACATCATAGTTGGGGCAAACGCATCGGCCACATACACTGGCTTCATGTTATTTTTACGGGAGTACACGTATATGGCAATGGTTGCACAAATAAGCCCACCATAAAAGGTAAGTCCGCTAAAAGATAGGAGCGACCCGATTGGATCTTTTATAAGGTCATCAATATTCTCAAGATTGTGAAATATTTTGGCACCTAAAAAGCCAAATATCGCAGCATAAATTACTATATCCCCCACCCTGTCTTCGGGCCAGATGCGTAAAGTTTTTTCCTCGGGTTTGGCAAGTTTGGTCTTGTTTTTTTCGGCCCATTTTAAACCGGCAAACAGTAAGCCTACAATAATGCCTGCTGCCCAGTTACCCTGGGCCGACAAAATATAGCTTTGAGTATCTACCAGTGCTTCCCTGTCAATAAAAGCACCAATTATTTTATATCCCATTAAAAAACCCAGCAAAAAGTTGGTCATTAGTTCGGCAAACGAAGCAGGTTTACCAACAATGCTTTTCTCTTCTTTATATGTAAACAACCCTTCTTTGCTTTTACGCCTTAACTCAAGCGTAAGCACGTATGCCGATATGATAAATGAAAGCGCTACAAAAAAACCAAACGAGTTTACCAATTTTAAACCAGTCCATTCAACACCAAAAAGGTCTTTAAAAGCATAATATAGGTTGGGGTACATTCGCGTCGTTCGTTTTATATAGTAATTGTGCAATGTTAGCCAAAAAAAATTCAATGCGGTTCAAACAACTTTATGTGTTTAACAACCGGTGGCTTGTCAATTGAATAGCTGGTAGTTAAAGATGACAGTGGAAAAATGCAAAGCAACCATAATTAGCGAGGTAAAAGTGATACCGAAGCAGTAGAAAAAATGGCTACATGTTAATCCGTACGGCGTATGCTTATCTATTAACGTAAAAAATTAAAGTCTACCACCCGCCTTACATAATTTTTGCCTTCAAATACCCAGGTAACTTCGTAACTGCCACCAACTTCGGGTTTTAGCATATAAATATAAAAGCGTTTTCCATCAGCAGAAAAATATAACGCATTGTTTGACTTTTCCACCCCTGATTGCCGGGTAAAAAAAACAGGGTTAAAAAGGTCGTTTAGGGCTGCAGGCGGCACCCTTATAGTATCGCGGTTAATAATTACTTCTACACTTTTTATACCTGTTTTGGGCACCTTACCATAGTCGCCAAAAAAGGCCTTGTTATCAATTTTTACCAGATACTTTTCTTCATAAAATGTAAGTTTATGTTTGCTTCTGTCAAACGGTTCGGCGGTAATGATAGCTTTAAAATTACCATCTTCAAAAGTAATGAAGTCATTGCCCACATTAGTGGGCGATAAACGTTTTAGTGGCAGTTTACTAATACTTTCCTCAATGCCCCCCATAGCAAAGGTACTTATATCGCTTCGTGCATCTTTGTCGGTTACTCGGGTAAACAGTTCTCTTTTACTTCGGTAATCAGGATAAAAGTCGCTTTGTGCAAAAACTGAATATGTACAGGAAAGTAAAAAATTCAAGATGAACATTCGTAGCATTATGTAGTGTTCTTTTTTTTTTGAATATGTACTATAAAAATTTAACCTGCCGGCAAAGCGCATTACCGGCGCAAAAACAAAAAAAAAGAAGCCGAAGCTTCTCTTTTATAAATAGTATATTTTTTTATTTGTTTGCCGCCACTTTTATGTTGGTACTGGTAATCATATCGCCAATTACATTGGTAGCTTCTCCAATATAAATATCACCGCTCACAAATTTCAACCATGCATTGTATCGTTCTGCTTTGTCTTTATTGCTTGACGCGGCGGTATCGTATTTCATTTTGTCGGCTGCTAACGGTGTAACCATCATAATAGTAGCCAACTTAGCCAATTCGTCGTTCTGTTTTAGGGTTTCCCGTAATTTCTTTTGTTCATCCTGGTATTTGGAAAGTTTTAAGCTATAAACCCGATCGTTTTGCTTACCTAACCATTCGGCGTTGGTTTTTATTAATGAAAAGGCACGATTTTCAGCTATTCGTTTTTCGCTGGAGGCTTGCACCGTTTTTAAATCGTAAGGGGTTTCCCACTTTTTATACGACGATTGAGCAATTTCGTCCCATGGCAATGAGTTTGAATTATCCTTTTCTTTAAACTTCATAAATTCGTATTCATCAGGCATTACTATATCGGGCGTTACTCCTTTTAATTGGGTAGAGCCACCATTAATGCGGTAATACTTTTGCAGGGTAAGCTTAATAGAACCAAACTCAGTACGACCGGTAAACATGTCTATCGGTTTACCAAAAGGGATTTGACGTTGTACGGTGCCCTTACCATAACTTGACGAACTACCTAAAATAACGCCGCGGCCATAATCCTGTATTGCTGCTGCAAAAATTTCTGTGGCCGATGCACTTGTTTGGTTAATAATTACTGCTAAAGGTCCGGTATATAAAACGGCTTTGTTATTGTCGCTCATTACTGTTGGCTTACCCACTTTTTCTTTTACTTGTACTACCGGGCCTTCAGGTATAAATAACCCAACAAGATTTATTGCTTCAACAAGGTATCCACCACCATTACCCCGCAGATCAAGTATTACCCCGTCCACATTTTCAGCTTTTAGTTTTATCAATTCTCTTGCTACGTCTTGCGCACAACGAGCTCCGTTTGGCTTTTCAAAATCGGCATAAAAATCCTGTAGAAATATGTATCCTATTTTTTCCTTACCCTTAATGATTGCACTGCGCACATATGATTCATCAAGCACTATTTCGTCGCGAACCAACGATACTACTTTAAGGGTACCGTCTTCCTTTTTTAAAGTTAGCCGTACCTCGGTGCCTTTGTTTCCACGTATAAGCGTAACTGCATCGGTTACTGCATAACCCGATACATCAACCGGTTCGTCCATACCCTGGGCAACCTTCATAACAACATCGCCTACCTTTACCTCGCCACTTTTCCATGCAGGGCTACCGGTAATAAGGGTAGCTACTTTTATGTTCGACTCCTCTTCGCGCAGCGATGCGCCTATTCCATAAAACTTTCCACTCATTTGCTCGTCGAACGCTCTTTTTTCAATGGGCGGAAAGTAATCAGAATGAGGATCAAAGTAATTGGTAATGGTATTTACAAACAGATTAAAGCGCTCGTCATCATTAAACTTGTATTTCAACCTGTCAAAACTCTTGTCCATCATTTTTACCACTTTTTCTCTTGCTTCTACTTCCAACTCCTTATCACTTTTGTTGTTAGATGGCCCGGTACTATCTTTTTTTTCTTTGCTTTTATCGCGCTGGGTTAGTAAATCGTTGTAGCGATCAAGGGTCAGGTACTTTAGTTTTTTACGCCAAATATCTTTTCGTTGGGCTTCATTTGTACCAAAATCAAGTTTGTCTGAATTAAGCACAATCGTCTCATCAACCGAAAAATCAAAAGGTTTGGTTAATATCTGCTTATAAATTTCAGCAGCTTCTACAATACGTTTAGCATAAATTGAATTAACTAAAGGAACAAACTTTAGTTGAGCGCCGTTCATTTCGTCGTCGATGTAGGTTTCGAACTTACGCAACTCTTTTACATCCGAAAGTAAAAAAATGTTTCTGTCGGGGTCTATTGCGTCAATGTATTTTTTAAAAACATCTTTAGAAAATGCATCATTGATGGGCTTGGGATCGTAGTGGTTTTCCTTAATTATTTGCGTTAAGGAAGTAAGTATTTTTTCCTGGGTAGTGGCATTGCCATTGGCCCCATTAGATCTGAAAGCCCAAAATGTTCCTGCAAAAGCAACGATCAGTAAAATGGGCCAAACCTTTCTTTTAAACATAAATTGTACAATTTTAGTCATTCGTTTCAAAATTAACGGAAATAAGAAATTTAAATTTACAGCATTTTCATCTTAACAAAGGTTTTTGACCGGGGGTTAAAAACCCGATAGATATCCTAAAATACCTAACAATGAAGTCATAACTTCCAAATAAACTCTTAGCATTTCAAGGCAATTTTCAGGCCATTAGTACTATTTTCTAAAAGGTAATACTCAGTTATCAGTAATAAGGAGTTAAAACAGAAACCTGCGTATTAATACTAGCAAAGATTATTTACAACAAATGATGGTATAGAAAGTTTGAATTTGAAAGTACTGCTGTTGCTTACATCCGCCCCCTCTGATACAACCTGATTTAACTATAATAAGGTGGAATGAAGTAGTTAAAAATGATGTAGAATTTTTTATGCCAGACTAGTTTTTCCCCTATTTTTGCAAACCAAAATTAATACGGAGGTCGTAGCTCAGTAGGTTAGAGCATCAGATTGTGGTTCTGAGGGTCGTGGGTTCGAAACCCATCGGTCTCCCCAAATTGGTAACCTTGTTGAAATAACAAGGTTTTTTTATGTTTAAACGCTAATGAATGAACTGGTTACTTTTTGCCATCCCTCTTATTTCGGGTTTTATAGGTTGGATTACTAACTGGGTTGCCATAAAAATGTTGTTTCACCCAAAGGTGCCCCGTAGAATACTATTTATTACCTTCCAGGGTATTTTTCCTAAAAGACAAGTTCAGTTTGCCAAAAAACTGGGCAAGCTTGTAAGCAACGAGTTAGTGTCGTTTGCCGATATTGAACAAAAGGTAACCGACCCCGCTAACCTTGAAAAAGTGATACCGCTGGTAGAGGAGCATATCGATCATTTTTTGCGCGAAAAACTAAAAGAGAAAATGCCTATGATTGCCATGTTTTTGGGCGAAAACACCATTATTCAGTTTAAGGAAATATTTGTAAACGAATTGAAAGAGTTGTTTCCCATACTAATGAAAAGTTATATGGGTACACTACAAAGCCAGCTTGATCTTGAAAAAATAGTAATTGCTAAGGTGAGCAATTTTTCGTCGGATAAATTTGAGGAGCTGCTAAACCAAATAATGGCGAAGGAGTTTAAATTTATAGAATTGATAGGTGCCGTACTAGGCGTTATCATTGGCATTGTGCAGGTAATAATTACCGTAGTATACAAATAAATACGAGGCCAATATTGGAAATACAATATGCAAAATGGTTTGGGGTTTAAAAAAGCCCGCTTACCGATTAGTATTTAAAAACATGTCATGTACGATGTTTAGTTTCAAACTTTACACCACTAGTTTTGTTTCCGAACCGTTTATCATAAATAAATACTTTTCCTTTAAAAGCAATTGACCTTTACTTTTTAATTATTACCAACAAAATGAGACATTTTTTACTAACTGCTACCCTGTTATTTTCGTTAAATGTGTTTGCGCAAATGCCGCCAGGGATGAACCGCGGAGGTGCTATGGGGCAAAACTTGAATATGGGCCACATTTATGGTAAAGTTACCAATGCTGCCGACAATAAAGGCCTTGAAGGCATTACTATACAGTTACTAGGCAATAAATTTGACAGTATTACCCGCAAACCTGTTGAAACAACATTAAAGGCATTCATCACCTCGTCTAACGGCGATTTTAGTTTTGAAGGTTTACCGATGTTTGGTAACCTCAAGCTTAAGTTTTCGTCCATAGGTTTTAAGCCTTTGGAACAAAAAGTATCGTTTAACATAAAAATGCCAAAGCCCGGCGAAGGTGGAGGTGGAATGCAGTCAATGTTAGGCATGGTTGACAAAGACCTTGGCAATATAAAGCTTGAACAGGATGCCAGCCGGTTGGCCGATGTAACCGTAACGGCTACAAAGCAATTGTTTGAAATGGGTATTGACCGCAAAATATTTAATGTTGACAAAAACCTGGTGAGTGCCGGCCAAACCGCCACCGAGGTAATGAAAACTATACCCAGCATTAGCGTGGATATAGATGGTAATGTAACCCTTCGTAATGCCACACCCCAGTTATTTGTAGACGGGCGCCCCACCACTTTAACCCTTGACCAAATACCGGCCGACCTTATTGATAAAGTAGAACTAATTACCAATCCATCAGCAAAATTTGATGCGTCGGGCGGTAACGCAGGCATTTTAAATATTGTATTAAAAAAGAATAAAAAAATTGGCTATAACGGCGGCATACGAGGTGGTATTGATAGTCGTGGAAAACTAAATGCAGGAGGAGATTTTAACCTAAGGCAAAACAAATTAAACTTTTTTGCCAGTGGTATTTACAATCAGCGCAAATCAATATCAAATGGTACCACCGACCGGTTAAATTTAACCACGCCATCCAGTCAAATTTACCAGGTGACCAACCCAATAAGCAATGGTTATTTTGCTTTTGCCCGCGCAGGCTTCGATTACCTGTTGGATAACCGCAATACCATAACCGTTACAGGCAGCTATGTTAACGGTAATTTTATATCAAACGACAATCAAAAAATTGACTCTATTATCAATAACAGCTTTACTTCATACAACAGGGTAATGCAAAACAGCAATTTCAACTTTAAAAATGTAGGTGGTCAAGCCAGTTTTAAGCACAATTTTGCCAAAACAGGCCACGAAGTAACTGCTGATGTCAATTACAATAGCAGCCGCAATGAAAATGCCACTTTCATTAATACTCAAACGTACAGCACCGCTAATAATCCTAAAAACCTGCCGGTAATGCAGCAAAGTATAGGCAACGGAATGCAAACTAACGTTACTATACAATCAGATTACGCTAACCCATTGACCGATAAACAAAAAGTGGAATTTGGCGTAAGGGCGGCTATCCGTAACTATACAAATCTTAACGAGCAATTCTTTTTCGATCATTTATCAAAGCGGTACAAGATTTCTAACTCCATAAGTAATAAGTATAAGTTTACCGACAATGTATTTGCCGCGTACAGTACCTATAGTTTGCAGGTAAACAAATTTAGCTACCAGTTTGGCCTAAGGGCCGAAAGCAGCAATTACGATGGAACTTTACTAGGTACCACCCCTACTACATTTAAAGTAGACTTTCCACTATCGCTGTTTCCAAGCGCTTTTGTTACCTATAAACTGACCGATAAGCAGGACGTTCAGTTCAATTACTCAAGAAGGGTTAACAGGCCAAACTTTTTTCAGTTGATACCATTTATTGATTACTCCGATCCTCAAAACATTAGCGTAGGAAACGCAGGCCTGAAACCAGAATTTACCAATAGCCTGGAAATGTCGTACAACAACAATTACAAAAAAGGAGCTAACTTTTTGGTTAGTGCATTTTATAAGCAAAACACCAACCTGATAACGCGTATCCAATACCTTGATGCAAACCCTGACACCGGTTTTCACTACAGCAGCTTAGACACTGTATTATTTAACACCTTTGTTAATGCTAACACCAGTGAAACTTTTGGTATTGAGCTTACTAATAAAATGAGCGTGGCCAAGTGGTACGATTTAACCGTTAATTTGAACATTTTTAATTCAAAAATAAATATCAACGATCCTAAACTTGGTAAATTAAGCAACCAACGTACCAGTTGGTTTGTAAAAATGAACAATGCCATTAAGCTGGGTAAAAATTACTCTATCCAGCTATCGGGCGAATATTATGCAAAAACAGTATTGCCATCCGAAGGCGGACGTGGTGGTGGCCGTGGCGGCGGAATGATGTGGGGTGGTGGGCCTACGGCTACAGCACAGGGCTATATAAATCCACGTTACGCGTTTGATATTGCCTTGCGTAAAGACTGGACATGGAAAGGCGGTACCAGCGCCTCGCTAACCTTAAGCATGAGCGACTTTATGCGTACGCAACTGTTTAGCACCTACAGCGAATCGCCGTTTTTAATACAAACTGCCGACCGCAGAAGAGACCCACAAGTGGCCAGGCTAAACTTCTCGTATAGGTTTGGAAAATTTGATGTAAGCCTTTTTAAACGTAAAAACACGAAGGTTGAAGGCGGCGGTGGAATGGATTTGCAAATGCCGTAATAAGGTAATAGTTAATATAAAACCGGGCTTACTTTAAAAGGTAAGCCCGGTTTTATATTAAAACAATTCATATATTTTTAAGTAGAAAACATACCATAAATTTTAACAATCAGTAGTTTACATAAAGCCCAATTCCAACTGTGCCGCTTCCGACATCATTGTTTTGTTCCACTTAGGTGTCCAGGTTACCGATACATGCACATCGTTTACGCCTTCAAGTGCCCGTACCTTTTGGTCTACTTCTATTGGTAACGATTGGGCTGCCGGGCAACTTGGCGCAGTAAGCGTCATTACAACCTGTACATTGTTAATTGGTAAAATATCGACTTCGTAAATTAACCCAAGTTCATAAATGTTTACCGGCAACTCGGGGTCGAAAATTGTACCAAGACACTCAATTACCTTTTGCTTCAGGGCTTCCGTATCCATATTTTGCTGCGTTAGACGATTTACTTATTTTAAAAGCGAGGGCGTAATTTTTCATTTGTTTTAGCATGGCTGCCAAACCGTTAGACCGTGTTTGGGCCAGGTGAGAATGCATGCCTATCTGCTCAAGAAAACCAAGCTTCGCATTAATGATTTGGTCGGGTGTATGGTCTGATAAAACCCTAATCAACATGCTAATCAACCCTTTTACAATAACGGCATCGCTGTCGGCTTTAAATACCACTTTATCATCCCGGTAATCGGCCACAAGCCATACGGTTGATTGGCATCCCTTTACCTTGTTTTCATCTAATTTATAGTGATTATCAAGTACCTGCAATTTTTTGCCGAGGTCGATAATGTATTCGTATTTGTCATCCCACTCATCAAACAAGGCAAACTCCTCAACAATTTCCTGCTCAATGTCGGTTATCGGTTTAGTTTCTGACATGGTTATCGTAAAATTTGAACGGCCTTATTAATACCATTCACCATCACATCAATCTCTTGGGTGGTATTGTACATGGCAAAAGATGCGCGGGTGGTACCGGGAATATTAAATTTGTCCATAACCGGTTGGGTACAATGGTGGCCGGTGCGCACTGCTACGCCTTTATTATCAAGCAAAATCCCTAAATCCTGCGGGTGTACTTTGTCTACTATAAACGATACCACACTTACCTTTTTTTCACTCGTACCTATTATTCTCAGTCCTTCTACCTGCAATAACTTATCGGTTGCATAGGCAAGCAACTCCTCCTCGTGACTACGTATTTTATCTTTACCCGTTTCGGTTACAAAATCAAGCGCAAATTTAAAAGCAATAGTATCGGCTATATTGGGCGTTCCCGCCTCAAATTTATAAGGTAAGTCGTTGTACGTAATGTCATTAAATCTAACATCTTTTATCATTTCTCCCCCACCCTGGTATACATACATATTTTGCAGTAAAGTGGCTTTACCATATAAAACCCCTACACCGGTTGGCCCGTAAATTTTATGGCTTCCAAAAGCGTAAAAGTCACAGTCTAACGCCTGTACATCTATATCAAGGTGTACCGACGACTGCGCTCCATCCAACATTACCACTGCACCAAGCGAGTGGGCTTTTTCAATTATAGTTTCCACAGGGTTTACGGTACCTAATGAATTGGATACATGTACAACCGATACAATACGGGTTTTTTCGGAAATAAGATTTTCAAAAGCGTCCATATCCAGCTCTCCGGCAGGTGTAATGGGAACCACTTTTAACGTAGCGCCTTTTTCCTTACATAGCTCATACCAGGGAACAATGTTTGAGTGATGCTCCATTTCTGTAATCAACACTTCATCGCCCGCTCCTACATTTTTTCGCCCCCATCCGTTGGCCACAAGGTTTATGCCCTCAGTAACACCTTTGGTAAAAACAATCTCTTCTATACTGTTAGCATTAATAAAAGCACGGGCGGTTTGCCTGGTTTCTTCGTATGCAGCCGTAGCTTCTTCGGCCATGGAATGTAATCCACGGTGAATATTTGCATTGTAACCGCTATAATATTCTACAAGTGCATCAATTACCACCTGCGGTTTTTGGCTGGTGGCTGCATTGTCAAAATATACCAATGGCTTACCTTTTATTAACCGCTGTAAAATCGGAAATTGTTGCCTTATGGCATATACATCAAACTCAGTTTGAACACTCGATGTCTCTATCATACCAAATCAAATTGTAATCTTTTCGAAATTAATTCCGTTACATAATCATGAACAGCAGGAAGTTGTATATGTTCCAAAACATCCGTGGAAAAGGCCTGTAATAATAAAGATCTTGCCATTTCCTCACCTATGCCTCTTGAACGCAGGTAAAACATACTTTCTTCATCAAGCTTACCAATGGTACAGCCATGCGAACATTTTACATCGTCGGCAAAAATTTCCAGCTGTGGCTTTGTGTTTACTGATGCATTGTCGCTTAGCAATATATTTTTATTAGATTGATAAGCATTGGTTTTTTGCGCCGCCCGCTGAACAAAAATTTTACCGTTAAAAACACCAGTACTATCATCGTCCATAATGCCTTTGTATAACTCGTTACTAAAGCAGTGAGGCTGCACATTGTCAACCACCGTGTGGTTGTCTATGTGCGTTTTGCCTTGAGCAAAATACAAACCGTATAAATGAGCTTCGCAATACTCAGCCTCTAACACTATATTTTGATTATTGCGTACAATGTTTCCACTTAACGAAATAGTTACGGTGTGCACAACACTTTTACCTGTTTGGCGAATGTGCGTAGTGCTTACCTGGTTGGCCTGGTCAGCATCGTTTTGAATTTTATAATATTCAAAATAAGCGTCTTTCTCAACTTCTACCTCAAGCACCTGGTTGGTAAAACTTTCCTGCGTGCCAATGGTCACATAAGTTTCAACCATTTTTAGCTGCGCATTTTCGGCCACATGTACCAGGCTGCGTGGTTGAGCGAGTATATGTTGTTCGCGGGCATCGCATACGTTATATATGTACACCGGGTGCGATACTATTTTGCCTTTGTTTACATGTACAAAAACGCCTCCGTGTACAAAAGCTGTATTTAGAGCGTTAATACCGTCGTTAAGATAAGCGCTACTGTGGCCAAGGTTGGATAACACTATTGTTTTGTAAGTTTCACTTGCAGCGGCAACTTCAAGGGGTAATACCACTAACTCGTCAGAAATAACTTTTGAGAGATCAGCATTAAATAATCCATTAATAAATACCAATTTATTTGCCTCGCTGGTGCCAGGTAATTGAATAGCTTCCAAATCGACCTGGCTAAAACTAGATTTACCAGCCAGATCAGGAGTTAAAAAATCTTTGTTCAATACACTGCTTATGCGGGTGTATTTCCATTCTTCGTGCTTTACAGGTAAACCAAGTTTATTAAAATTGTCGAAAGCTTTTTTTCTGACACCCGATATAAGGGTACCATTATTGTTTTCTTGAAGCTGGTTAAAATATTCAGTAAAATATTCAGTATTGATCATTAATAAGTTTTTGTTGCAAATGGTCGTTTGCAAAAAATACAACGACCATTATTTGTTTTAGCGGGTTAATAGGGGCAACTAAGGGCTATATGCCTGGTTCCAATATATTCACTTCATTTTTAATAAAGTCGTAGCCACGCTCTTCAAGTTCATATGCCAGCTCCTTAGTACCTGATTTAACTATACGGCCATTGTATAATACATGTACAAAATCGGGCACTATATAATCAAGTAACCGTTGGTAATGGGTTACTACAAGCACCGCATTGTCCTTATTGCGCAACTTCATTACCCCATTTGCTACTATTCTTATTGCATCTATATCCAATCCAGAGTCAGTCTCATCTAAAATGGCCAGTTTGGGTTGTAGCATTGCCATTTGAAAAACCTCATTCCGCTTTTTTTCTCCACCACTAAATCCTTCATTCAACGGTCGGCTAAGCATTGGCTGGGCAATATTTACCAGCGCCATTTTTTCTTTCATCATTTTTAAAAAAGCTACCGCGTCCAAAGGTTCCTGGCCGTGGTATTTTCTTATTTGATTTACCGCCGTTTTTACAAAGTTGGTAGTACTTAATCCTGGTATTTCAACGGGATACTGAAAAGCGAGAAAAAGCCCTTCGGCTGCGCGTGCCTCTGGCGAAAGTTCTAAAAGATCCTTATCCAAAAAATCAACTGAACCCTCCAATACTTCATAAATTTCTTTACCTGCCAATACCGACGCAAGGGTACTTTTACCCGAGCCGTTTGGACCCATAATAGCATGTATTTCTCCTGGTTTAATTTGCAGGTTTATACCGTTTAAAATTTTTTTTCCTTCAATACCCGCATGCAGGTTATTTATATTCAACATAATGCTTTGTAGTTATTACTTTGTTTTGTTACTAAGACTTAATATAGAAACATTGTTATCCAACGCTGCCTTCAAGGCTGATAGCCAACAGTTTTTGAGCCTCTACTGCAAACTCCATTGGCAATTGGTTCATTACTTCTTTAGCAAAACCATTGATAATTAAGGCCACAGCCGTTTCTGTATCTATGCCCCGTTGGTTACAATAAAAAATCTGGTCTTCTCCAATTTTAGAGGTCGTGGCTTCGTGTTCAACCACTGCCGTATTATTTTTTACTTCTATGTAAGGAAAAGTATGCGCCCCGCATTTATCGCCCAGCAATAATGAGTCGCACTGCGAGAAATTACGGGCGTTTGCCGCCTTTTTGCTTACATGTACCAATCCACGATAGCTATTATTACTTACGCCGGCCGAAATACCTTTTGAAACAATGCGGCTTTTGGTATTTTTACCCAAATGCAACATTTTAGTACCCGTATCGGCCTGTTGATGGTTATTGGTAACGGCTACTGAATAAAACTCACCGGTTGAATTATCGCCCTTTAAAATTACACTTGGATATTTCCAGGTAATGGCCGACCCTGTTTCAACCTGTGTCCACGAAATTTTTGAGTTAATACCAGCGCAAATACCCCGCTTGGTTACAAAATTATAAATGCCGCCTTTGCCCTCGCTATTACCAGGGTACCAGTTTTGTACGGTTGAATATTTAATTTCAGCATTATCCATGGCAACCAACTCCACCACAGCGGCGTGTAATTGATTTTCATCGCGCATGGGTGCGGTGCAACCTTCCAAATAGCTAACATAACTACCTGCCTCGGCCACAATCAGGGTTCGCTCAAACTGGCCGGTATTGCTTGCGTTTATCCTAAAGTAGGTTGATAATTCCATTGGGCAATGAACACCTTTTGGTATATAACAAAACGAACCATCGCTAAACACTGCGGAGTTTAACGCTGCATAATAATTATCAGTAATGGGTATTACTGAACTAAGGTATTTGCGAATCAGGTCGGGGTGGTTTTGTATAGCCTCGCTCATTGAACAAAAAATAATACCCAACTCGCCCAATTGCTCTTTAAAACTGGTACTGATGGATACACTATCTATGACTGCATCTACCGCTACGCCCGTCAACCGCTTCTGCTCATCTAACGAGATCCCTAATTTTTCAAAGGTTTTTCTCAATTCGGGGTCTATATCGTCAAGGCTGTCAGGGTTTATTTTTTGTTTGGGGGCCGAATAGTAAATAATGTCCTGATAATCTATAGTAGGAAACTTTACATTCGGCCACGTGGGTTGCTTCATGTTTAACCACTGGCGGTAGGCTTTCAGGCGCCACTGCAACATCCACTCCGGCTCATTTTTTTTTGCAGAAATAAAGCGAATGGTACTTTCATCCAATCCTTTGGGCGCTTCGTCTGCTTCTATATCGGTAACAAAACCGTATTTATATTCTTTTAAAACTTCCCTTTCAATAGTGCTTACATCCTCGTTCATAGCAAATCTGTTTGTGTAAATTTTTGGCAAAGGTACAAATGTATTAATAGACGTGTATCATGCTAACGTTTCTAATAAACTTTATGATTAGCACCGAAACAAACGTTAATTAATAAACAACATAGTACACAATTGGTTGCATCCAAGGCAATAGTTGGGATTTATGTAACGTATTAGCAAACTGCTCAAACTGAATTAGCTAACGGCAGGCTTCAAAAAATTTACGTATAATAAAATTAACGATGTATTAATTGAATATCCGTATTAACGGACAAAACACTTTAAGGGTTACTATTTTGTCCAATAATCAATCACCAGCACCTTATCAAGATGTGGTTTTAGTACATCGCCAAATGCTTTGTGGGCAGGATGAGGCAGGTATATTGCTCTGCCTTCTTCGCTATCGAACGTTAAAAAAAAGCTATGCGTGAAACCCTGGTTAAGATTTTCAGGACTATTGTTGAGACCATACTCAAATGCCTTTATTTCTTTTATTTTGGATGGAAGGCCCCGAAATGCTGCCTCCACTTTTTTAATGTTGGCATCGCTGGTACCATCTTTAAACTTAAACAGTACCACATGCCTTAGCTTTGAGCTTTTTGGCATTGAGGTGGTTTGTGCGTGCATGGAGGACGAAAATAAAATGAACAAAAAAGCGACAAACATCTTTTGCATAGATAAATATTTTAATCAAAGTAAATACAAGATTGCACTAAACAATAATGTTTTTTGGTGCTGCAAAATTTTGAAAAAAGGGATACATGCTTATTTATTACGATTTTGAAGGCAAACGTATGCACGCAACGGTAACGTGGATGGAAAATGAAGGAACTATAGAAGTTCAACTGACTGACAAAAGACTACGAAACTTTCCCGGCGACCTGCTTTTTGACATAAGCCGTACCAACAAGGTTACTTATGTTGATGAGGACCCGCATAACAAACGCCTTTGCAATTTGCAAATGGTAGTGGGGCGACGACTACAGGAATTTGCCAACCAGGGTACGCCAAAGCAAAGCAGTTAAGGCTAAGGGTTAATGCAGCTCTACACTTAGTAAATGGCATTGCCTTTTGAACTTTTGCCGCTATGATGGCATTGGCCATATATAATTTATACTTTGAACAATAGCAATGCTGCCACCTGCGAACCATGGCGGGTAAAAAATTTGATGTGCCCGGTATACTTTCCATTATCGAAAGTGTAGCTGCCACCACCGGTTCCCAAAAATTAGTTGGTGGCGGGGTTTATGGCAAACCATTGAAAACGGTTGCCGGTAAGCATTTTTAATGTTTTGCGAGGCCTGGTTTAGTGAATGTCAACAATTTGGCCGTCCTGTTTACTACCGGTAATTTTAAAAGTTGCTTCTAATTGTATATTTGAGGGCGATATTTTTATCATTGATTGGTAATGCCATCAAGCGTTAGCGTCAATTGTTTATTTGCAAGCGCAATGGCTGTAGTTTTCTGTTTACCGGTGGTTTGCGCCTCAAGGGTATTGAACTTAATAAGATAGAAGCTTGATTTTTGATATTCACAAAGGTGCCACAGGGTGTCTTCATAAATTGCTTGGTATTGATGTGAAAAAGGTGGAATGGCTAACATACCCATCCTGTATAAGAAGCATTTTTGTTTAAGCAAAGTTGTTTAGCATATAAGCACCGTCTATACTCCCATAGCCTTTTACTTTTTTTAAGTGAAGGCAAACGAGAGCAGACCAATCATTGAAATAGTCAAAATTTTTGTAACAGATTTGATACTTTTTAAATTCTGTACAAAAGATGGGATAAATGTTTACGACCGATTTTATGCCCGGTTAAATAACCGATAACCGACAATACCTGCCAATTCCTTCAAAAAATAAGGCCATTGCTGCAGCACCGTACCACTTGGAAGTAAATACTCGTACCATTTAAAAGTTTCGGAACGCACTTCGTAATTGCAGGGAAACGGCAATACGGCTAATCCTGCTTTTTTAAATACCAACAAGGCACGAGGCATATGTTGTGCCGATGTAATTAGTAAATAGGGCGGTTGCAACCCAATTTGGCCCAGTAACTTGCCCGAAAAAACTGCATTTTCAAAAGTAGTGCGGCTTTTGTCGTCAAACAACACATCGGCTGGTTGAACGCCCATGGCAATAAACTCGTTTTTGACAAATTTTGTAGGCTGGGCTTCTCCATTTATTACGTGGCTGCCCGACGCGACAATTTTTTTAATCTTTTTTTGGTGGTAAAGTTTTAATGTTTGAATAAAACGGTCGGACGAACCATTGAAATAACCGTTTCCATATTGATCAAAGCTTTCGTACCCACCTAAAACTATACCGGCACTATAAATTGTACCGGCAGGTAAGGTAACCGGCTGAGGTTGCCATGCAAACATAATGCTGTTGTAAATAGCCTTATTACTAAATAAAAATATAAGTAGAAGGGTAAATATTTCAAGCCTGCGTTTAAGCATGGGGCTTTTGGCAAAAAAACGCCAAACCAGCAACGATACTATCCAGTACCAGGGAACAAGTAATGCCGCAATTATTTTTGAAACAAAAAAGAACATCGGGGCGATTGTTTGGGCGAATATACCACCCAACCATTTACGAGCCAGGTTGCTTTTACAAAATAAATTTAAAACAACCCTTGCAACTATTTTTCAGCTAGCAATTACTTTTTAATAGTGAAGTCAATATAGTTTACCTCAATACTTTTAATAACCTCAACACTTGTTACTTTGGCGGCAACCGGCCCCTGCCAACACCAGGCTATAAATTCGTTTAATTTGTTTTGCGGTCCCGAAACAATGGCCTGCACATTGCCGCTATCGGTATTTTTTACCCAACCGGTAAGTCCAAGCAGCCTTGCGGTTTGCACGGCACTTTTACGATAATAAACTCCCTGAACCTTCCCCTTAATTAAAACTTCGATAGTTGGCAACGTACTTTTTAATTTACAACAAAGGAGATTCTATCCTTTACTTAGTTCCATAATAATGTCCCACTCTTCATCGGTAACCTTAGATACTGACAGGCGGCCTAAACGCACCAATTCAATAGTTTCCAAACGATTATCGGCCTTTATAGTTGCCAGCGTAACAGGATTTTTTAGCTTTTTTACTGGCTTAAAATCTACCACTAACCAATTATTATCGTCGGTAGTGGGGTCCTGGTAAGCTTCGTTTACTACTTTAGCAATGCCCACAATTTCAAGGCCTTCGTTACTGTGGTAAAAAAATACTTCGTCGCCCTTTTTCATATCGCGAAGGTTGTTACGGGCACCGTAATTGCGTACACCATCCCAAAAAGTTTGTTTGTCGGCCACAAACTGGTCCCAACTATATTTAAAGGGTTCGGATTTAATAAGCCAATGAGCCATGAGGTTAGTTATGAGTTGAGAGGTATGAGTGGTGCGTTTTTATTTTGAATGTTGAATGCTAAATTTTAAATGGAAAGAGTTAGGAATTGTGGGTTGGTTAGTTGTGAGTTTTTATTTTGAATGTTGAATGCTAAATTTTAAATGGAAAGAGTTAGGAATTGTGGGTTGGTCAGTTGTGAGTTTTTATTTTGAATGTTGAATGCTAAATTTTAAATGCAAAGAGTTATGAATTGTGGGTTGGTCAGTTGT
>JBBRUR010000087.1:0-20176 GCA_038247635.1 Chitinophagales bacterium | reverse complement strand
CACTTAATATGATTGGGCGATTATCATAAAATCTGCCGCTGGGTCTAATAAACGTCATGAAATTAAATAAACCAACATAGCCAAAAAGCAAAATTGCTGTGTTTTCTTGCAGACACTATTTACACATTCAGTTGGTATTTTGTACTTCTGCCGCCGCTATTCCCCAATAATTGGATGGCGCCTTTCTGCAACATATCCTGTAGATCCCTCGTGGCTGTTGCTTTGGATACTTTGGTTATAGACGCATATTTCCCTGCATTCATTCCCCCTTCAAATTCGGCTGGTCCATCTTCAACCATACGCCTGATAACTTTTAGCTGGCGGCTGTTTAATAAGCCGGTAAACCTATCAAAGTACTTTGCCTTTCGCAAGGTGAATGCTATTTTTTCTTCTGCATTGGTTTGGGCGGCGATAGTGGTTTTGATAAAATAGGTTAGCCACTTGGTCACTTCATTGGAGCGCTGCGATTTTTCGAGCATTGCATAATACAATTTCTTATTTGCTTCTATGGTTTGCGACAGGCTAAGCAATACCGGCTGGCCAATGCCTTGTGATAATGCTTTTTCAGCTATGGCCCTGCCTATTCTTCCATTGCCATCCTCAAACGGGTGGATGCTTTCAAAATATAAATGGGCTATGGCGGCACGCACAGGCGCCTTGGATATTTCGTTTTTACGGCCGGGTGCAGTGTCGTTAAACCAGCGGATAAACGTATTCATTTCAGCCGCTACGCTTTTTGAAGGGGGTGCTTCAAAATGTACTTTCTGTTTGCCCATTGCGCCCGATACAATCTGCATTGGCTCCTCGTGCGTTCGCCACGATCCTTTTGTTATTTCGTTATAGCCTGCCATTAGCATTAGATGCCAACTATAAAGTGCTTGTTTACTTAAGTGCTGGTTGAAAGTTTTGCGTACAGCCACCATCAATTCACCTATGCCTTCTGCCCTTTTATCCTTTACTTTTTCTAGTCTTGTATTTAGTCCAAGATTATTTTTTATGGACGACATCACGTCGTTTCTACTAAGAAATTCACCCTCTATTTCAGACGATTTTATGGCTTCGCCTACCATATTATCAATTACCGCATCTAACTGCAGGTTGTCGGGTAATGCCTTTAATATGCCTGTCATATGACCGGTCTTTTCAGCAAATAGAAACAGCTCTTGCTCAACAATTCCAACATCAAATTTAAAGTTGGGCCAGTCGTTTTGTTGCCAGTTGTAAACTTTCATGAGCCGGTTAAATGTTTTATTCGGCTCAAAAATAGGCTATTTTGTGAGCCGAATAGAAATATTATTCGGCTCACGATTGGCCTTAAAGCCAGTTTGGTAGAGCGTTTCATTAAAAAAACACTGATTGTCGGGAAAACGTGGTTTTTTATGAAAATTACGATAACAGGTTTTCGGCATTTGGTAAAGCGCCTACAATATTACATGGTACTACCAGCTCGTTAAATTCCTCCAGAGTACCGTAGCTATGGTTAATGGCCATCTTTCTAAAATTGGTACCCTCTTTTAGCTGTTTTTTCCCAACCCCGCAAGCAACCCACTAAATAATTTAAGCGCATTTTCTACCACCTGTGCATTGCTAACCGGGATTTTTAAGTAGGTCTTTCCTGTTTCATCTGTTTGTATAAGCTTACTTGCCAGCCGCTGTATGCCTGCGGGGTCGCTTAGTGTCTGTAGTAAGCTTTCCATAAAACTTGCTCCCTTTTGCAATACATCATCTTCAATAGTTGTTGCGGTAGTAATAGCCGAAGCAGCAGGTATTTTTTCAATATCGGTTTCTTCCTCTTCAATCAATTCCGGTTCGGTAGCATTAGCGGGAGCTGCGGACATTTCTTGCTCAGTAGTTCTTTCCTCCGCTTCATTTTTTATAGTCGCGGTTTGTTCTGCAGGTAAGCCTCCGGTAATGGATTCTACCGATTTCATAAACTGTTTAAACTTACTTTCACCCATGAAAATACTGTTGTCGCCTCCATCTAAAATTCCGGCTGCTACGCCCTTTTTAAATTTCAATACTTCCAGCATCCGTTCTTCTATGGTGCCTTGTGCAACCAGGTTTATAATACTCACATTTTTCTTTTGTCCCATGCGGTAAATGCGTCCAATACGTTGTTCCAATATTGCAGGGTTCCAGGGTATATCAATGTTTATCATATACGCTGCGGCTTGCAGGTTAAGCCCCACTCCCCCTGCATCGGTCGATAAAAATACCCTGCAACCTGCATCCTGGTTAAACTGTGTAAACAAGGGCTCACGGTCTTTACTTGGTATGCCGCCATGCAGGTAAGCAAAACCAATTTCTTTTTCATTTAGCATTTGCGCCACCAGCCTTGTCATTCGTTCCCATTGGCTAAATATCACCACTTTTTCACCAGGCATAGCAATTATTTCTTCCAGTATATTATCCAGCTCGTCCAACTTGGTTTGATAGTTTGTTTGCTGGTCAATGATGTACGTGGTATCGCATACCATCCGCATTAAATTCAAATTATTCAAAAGCCTTTGGCGCTCTTCTTCTTTTAAAAATCCAACTTTCTTCCACCGGTTTACAAGCCTTGCCACCACATCAGCAAACTCAGTATGCAGTTGACTTTGCTGGGTTGTCATTGGCACAAAAAAGTTTTTATCCATTCGTTCAGGCAAATCTTTCAGCACTTCTTTTTTGGTGCGCCGTAACATCACATTTTTCAGCAGTTTGCCAATTTCATTCAAATCTTTATAGCCAACTACCTTACTTGTTTCATCTTTAATTTGGTGTTGCGATAAAAAATTATGCAGCGATCCAAGCAGGTAGGGATTTACTATCTGCATTATGGAATATAATTCCTCAATATTATTTTCGACCGGCGTACCTGTAAGCACAATGGCATACGTAGTTTGTATGCGTTTTATTTTTGCAGAAGTTTTAGCTCTCCAGTTTTTTATACGTTGCGCTTCATCCAGTATAAGCACATCCGCCTGCATGTTGTTCAGGTATTCATAATCGTTTGCTGCAACCTGGTAGCTTACTATAAAATATTCATGTTTTTCGTTTGCATAAGTTGCCATGCGTGTAAGCAGGTTGCCCTCCACCACGCATACATGTTTATTGTCCGTAAATTTTTCTATTTCATTTCTCCATTGATACTTTAGTGAAGTAGGGCAAACAATGATGGTTTTATTAATTTTTAGTTCGTTACGCATTACTTCGGTGGTAACAATGGCCTGCAATGTTTTACCGAGGCCCATATCATCGGCCAGAATACAGCGCCCGGCCTTTAAAGCAAACAGCACACCGTCCTGTTGGTATGGAAATAGCCTGGCCTTGCTGATACCCTCCATCAGTATGTGTTGTTTTTTTGAAACCAACTGATTTCGATGAAGGGCATTTCGCTGATGAATAATAAATTCAAGCGCATCTTCGTAGCAACGGAAGTGCTCGTGCAGGTCGAGCGCCGATTTATAAAACTTTTCAAATTGCTGAAAGGACTGCGCCTTCAGCACCAGGTTTTTATCAAAATATTTTGCGGCAAGCGTTGAAAATGCTTTCTGTTGTTCACTGCCAATGCGAAGTTTCACTTTTCTTTCGCCCCGATAATCTAAATACACAGAACTGTATGGCGAGGTGTATGGTTGCTGCAATGCACGCCTAAGCGCAGGCTTTGAATTGATAAATAATAAAACTGCCTCAATGTGTTTACAGGTACCCAACAGGTTGGTTTTGTAATCGGGACAACTGCAATAGTTCAGCGTATTATCGGCGCTGCGCAAGGCAACCTTATAACTGTTTTTAGAGTGCTGGCTGTATACATTATAGTTTGTAAAAACTACACCATCTCCCGTTTTTTTTATGGTGAATTGTTCATCTTCAGCAATTTGCTTTCGCAGCGCCAATTGCCATTCAAAGTCGATTAGTTCATCAGGTTTACGGTTGATGGGAATGCGAGGTTGAACTGACTTTTTTGAGGCTTTTGATTTTGATTTCATGGTGTGCGGCATTTGAGTATTGCAATGTTACAACTGCTGTGTAACTAGTTAAGTCATAAATTTTAAATGTGTAAAAGACTGAATGTGCAGGATGCTGTGAAGTTGGGCATGACTGTTATTGAAGGCTAGGGTAACCTACTCAACGCGCTTTTATATTGTGGGGATATTTGTACCAAATTAGAAAAGGACTGAAGCAATAACCTTCAATTAAATTTTCACTTTTAAACCACTTAACTATAGGCAACTGATTGTAATTACATTTTTAAAGGTAATTAAAACAACTTCAGGCTTGTTAATCTCATTTTAAAAAGAAAAGGTGTGGTGAAGATGCTGGAGCATTTGTAAGCGTGTAACAGCGAGGTGACAGGCTTTCATAGCTAATAATTTAATTACCCTCTTTTTGAAGGTTTTAGGAGTAATTGATAACTTTGACCATAACCAGTTAATATGAGTGCTTTACCAAAAAAGAAATATACGGTTGAAGAATATTTGCAAATGGAACTGACGGCTGCCTACAAAAGTGAATATTACAACGGCGAAATTTTTCCGATGGGCGAAATTGAAGGGGATACTCCGGAGGCTATGGCCGGAGCCTTGCCGCCGCATAATCAAATTTCGTCTAACATAATTGCTGAATTTCATGCAAGGCTTAAAAGTAAAGGATGCAAAACACTTGGCGGTGATCAGCAAATTTTTATACCTGAAACCGGACTATACACTTACCCCGACATATCGGTTTTTTGCAGTACGCTTCAATTCCACAATAAAATGTGTTTAGAAAATCCGTTGCTTTTGGTAGAAATTTTATCGAAAGTTACAGAGGGTTATAACAGGGGGAGTAAATTTCAGATGTATCGTTCAATCCCTTCGCTTGTTGAGTATTTAATGGTGGACAGCAGGCAGGTATATGTAGAGCTATGGCGTAAAGAAAATGGAGTATGGACACTTGTAAGTGAAACGAATGATATAAATGAAATGATAGAATTGAAAAGCATTGAAAATATTTTTGCGTTACAAGACTTTTATTTTGAGGCTTTGGATATGATGGAGCCGCAACCAACATCAATAAGGTAAAAGTCATTTAATCTGAAGCATTGCTGAATAATGTTGGCAAAAGTACAAGGGTGCGACGCAAGAATGTTTAAAGTAGCGATACTGCCCGGTTAAAAAAAAGTTTAATAGTTAATATTTGCCTAAGCCATTAAAAAAGCCCTCAATTAAACAAGGGCTTTTTAATGTAGAAAAGAAAAGTTATGATGGCAACTCGCCCACCATACTCCCTGGTATCACCCACTCATCAAACTCCTCAGGGGTTACGTAGCCAAGCTTAACCGCCATCTCCTTTAAAGTGGTGCCTTGTATGTGGGCTTTCTGGGCAATTTCGGCTGCTTTGTAATAACCGATTTTTGTATTTAAAGAAGTTACCAGCATCAGGCTGTTATCAACATGCTTTTTAATGTTGGCTTCAATGGGCTCAATACCAACTGCACATTTGTTATTGAAACTCATACATCCATCGCCAATAAGCCGGGCGCTGTGTAAAAAGTTATAGATCATTACCGGCTTAAACACGTTCAGTTCAAAATGGCCGTTTGAGCCACCAATGCTTATAGCTACATCGTTGCCCATTACCTGTGCAGCAATCATGGTTAGCGCCTCACATTGGGTTGGGTTTACTTTGCCGGGCATAATGGACGATCCGGGCTCATTATCGGGAATGTGCAACTCTCCAATACCACTTCGCGGTCCCGATGACAACATGCGTATATCGTTAGCAATCTTCATTAAACTAACAGCCACTGTTTTTAGGGCACCATGGCTTTCAACAATAGCATCATGGGCGGCCAGTGCTTCAAACTTATTTTCGGCGGTAATAAAGGGTAGGCCGGTAAGGTTGCCAATGTGCTTTGCCACGTTTTCGCTGTAGCCTTTTGGCGTGTTAATACCGGTGCCCACAGCCGTTCCGCCCAAGGCCAGTTCGCTCAGGTGCTCCAAAGTGTTATTGATGGCTTTAAGGCCATGTTTTAGCTGGCTTACATAACCGCTTAATTCCTGGCCAACAGTTAGCGGTGTGGCGTCCATAAAGTGTGTACGACCAATTTTTACTACGTGTATAAATTGCTTGCTCTTTGCCGCAAGCGTATCGTGAAGCGTTTGAACGCCCGGTATAGTAACCTTTTGCAGCGTGTTGTAAGCCGCTATGTGCATGGCTGTGGGAAATGTGTCGTTACTACTCTGGCTCTTATTTACATCGTCGTTGGGGTGCAAAAACTTTTCTTTATCGGTAAGGCTGCCGCCTTTAATAACATGACCACGATAGGCGATCACCTCGTTTACATTCATATTGCTTTGGGTACCGCTACCGGTTTGCCAAACTACCAACGGAAACTGGTCGTCGAGTTTACCCGCTAAAATTTCATCACATACCTGCCCAATAGCATCCGACTTTTCTTTTGATAAAATACCGGCATCAAGGTTAGTCAGTGCTGCAGCTTTTTTCAGGTAAGCAAAAGCCATAATAATTTCCCTCGGCATTTTATCGGTATCGGTAGCTATCTGAAAGTTTTCGATGCTGCGTTGCGTTTGAGCGCCCCAGTAAACATTGGCAGGTACCTGTACTTCGCCCATGGTGTCTTTTTCTATGCGGTAATCCATATGGTGGTTTTTAAGTTTCAAGCTACAAGTTTTAAGCTGTAAGTTTCAAGCTACAAGCTTCGAGTTTCAAGCTGTAAGTTTCAAGCTGCAAGTTTTAAGCTGTAAGTTTCAAGCTACAAGCTGCGAGTTTCGAGCCACAAGTTGCTGCAAGTTTTAAGCTCTAAGTTTCAAGCTACAAACTGCGAGTTTCAAGCCACAAGTTGCTGCAAGTTTTAAGCTCTAAGTTTCAAGCTACAAGTTGCGAGTTTCAAACTACAAGCTGCGAGTTTCAAACTACAAGTTGCGAGTTTCAAGCTACAAGTTGCGAGTTTCAAGCTACAAGTTGCGAGTTTCAAGCTACAAGTTTCAAGCTGCAAGTTTCTTTGCTACAAGTTTTGAGACTTGGGTTTTATATTATTAAATGTTTAAAAAAGCTGATATCATTTTTTGTTCCACTATTATCTTTCCGAGCAAAATCTCTATCTCGTTTTCGGCAGCAAAGTTAACTGACCGGGTAATCAACAATTGTGTTTCAAGTTCTAACCAGGAGCCCATGGCTATTTCTATAAATCTTTTGTAGTCCTTTTGGCTCTGGCGACTACTTCCTTCTGCAATATTGGAGAAAATGGACACCGCTGACCTATTCATCTGCGAAGTCAATCCATAGCGATCAGTGGCAGGAAAATTTTGTGTAAGCTAAAATGTACCCACCGCAATTTCCATTCCCTTTTGCCAAATTTTCAATTCTTTAAAATTTCTCATTTGTTTTAATTGACTAATTAGAATTTGCCCTTTTGGTTATGCGCTTGCAGCTTGTAGCTTGAAACCTGAAGCTTGGAACTATTTTCCCTTAAACATCGGTTTTCTTTTCTCCAAAAACGCCTTTGCTCCTTCTTTCAAATCCTCAGTGCCAAAGCAATCGGCAAAGCCCTGTAATTCTATATCGTAACCATTTTTAGTTTCGTCGTACACCGCATTTGCAGCAGCTATACATTTTTCTATGGCTAAAGGTGCCTTGTTGTTGATAGTGGCGAGGATTGATTTTGCTTTATTGAGTAATTCATCCGGAGTAGTAACAGCATTTACCAATCCATATTGAAGGGCTGTGGCTGCATCTATTATGTTACCACTAATCAACAGTTCGATAGCGCGGCCTTTGCCAATTAGTTGTACCAGGCGTTGGGTGCCGCCGTAACCGGGTATTAGTCCAAGGTTTACTTCGGGCTGGCCAAATTTTGCGTTGTCGGAGGCTATCCTAAAATGACAGGTCATGGCTAGTTCGCAACCGCCGCCGAGGGCAAAACCATTTACTGCCGCAATAATTGGCTTTGGACTATTTTCTATGGAAAAGAATATATCAACTCCTTTTTTGGCAACGGCTTTTCCTTCGTCTACCGATAGGCCGCCAAACTCGCTAATGTCGGCACCAGCCACAAAAGCCTTTGGTCCTGCACCGGTAATGATGGCCGATTTTACATTTGCGTCGCTTATCAGCTCATTTACAGCTAACCCCAGTTCGGTCATTACCTGGTTGTTGATGGCGTTGAGTTTATCGGGACGGTTGATGGTGATGGTGCAGATGTTGTTGTCGGTTTCTACAAGCAATGTTTGGTAGGTCATATGGTTATTTTGAGTTTCGTACTTCTTCCAGCCGGGCAATATCCCAAAGGTTTTTGTGGCGGTGGGCGAGGAGTTTCATTTGTTTTAAAAAGTGGTAAGGAACAATTTTAAGAATGGTTTCCTCATTAATTCTATGGGTTATTTTGTTTTTCCCGGCTTCAACAAAAAACAAACGGTCATGTACTTTAATAAGTATATCTATTACGTTGGGCCGGCTACCAAGGGTACACATAAAATAGGTGGAAAAATCTTCACTTGCTATCATGGATATTTTTAGATCGGAACAGCGCATGCATTTGGCCGTATTTAAAAAGGCAATTTTGTTTTCTTTGGTTGGCAAAATACAGATGTCTATAACGTCAGTTGTGCAATGAAAGCCTTGATAATTTACTGCATAACCACCAATGCATAAATATCGAAGAGTACACTTTTCGGCGCATTGAAGAAAAAGTAAAAACTCTTCATTTTTAATATCCATAATAGAAGTGTTTTCTTAGTGTAATTATGTTAACAGCTTTGGTGGGCGACTTATTTTTTCGTTGAATTTTTGTCAGCGCTTTGAGTATTTCGGAAGTAGTAAGGTCAAAAAAATATTGAAGAAAATATTGTTATTGCACTTTAAAACTTTTAAAAATTTTGATGGTTTGCTCCGTGCGTTCAAAGTTAAAAATTTCTGTGGGTTTTTACCCAGTCGCCAATGTAGGCAGCTATTTCGCTTGTGGGCGTGCCGGGGGCAAATAGTTGACCTACACCCATATCGTTGAGGGTTTTCATATCGTCTTCGGGTATAATGCCGCCGCCGGTAAGCAACACATCGTCCATTTGTTTTTCCTTCATCAGGGCAATAATTTTTGGGAAAACGGTCATGTGGGCTCCACTCAATATGCTTACACCAATGGCATCCACATCTTCCTGCAGGGCGGCGTTTACAACCATGTCGGGTGTTTGGCGAAGGCCGGTATAAATGACCTCCATACCCGCATCGCGAAGGGCGGTGGCTATAACCTTGGCGCCACGGTCGTGACCGTCAAGGCCAACTTTAGCTACCAGCACTCTTAACGGCCGCTTATGTTCTGTACTCATATAGGTAAATTATCGGGGTTAAAAGTAAGCAGGTTTGTGCAATGATTTTGTAGTAGGTTTTACATAGCCATGTAGGAAAAGCTGCATAGTATTACCAAAAGTAAAAGTGAGTGACACAACAATGTTAAATGGATGATATGCCGCTGGTTACCAAAAAAATAATGGGTACTATGTTGTTGTAAGTACAACTATGGCTATCGTTTTTTATAGGCGGCGGAATTGATTTTTTTTGCTTTTAATGCCGTTGGCATCATGGTATTAACCGTATTGTTGGTATTTTGGCAGAGGATAATTTTTACGCCTTTTTCGCGGGCCATGGGTGTGGTAGTGCTGTCATAAACAGTATATTTTTAAAACTGCTGAAACACCCGATCGTTGCTGACGGGTATGCGTTTGCTACAAAAAGCAGGTTATTTACCCTAAAGGTGTCGGGCATCCAAAACAAAAAACTGGCGTTGTTGCTAAGGGGTGTTGGAAAGTTTTTGCCATAATAAGTTACCGCACCGTTAAGGGCATAATTGCGGCAATAAAGCATTGTATATTTTTTGGTACTATCGGGCAGGCTGGCGTAAACTGCCGACACTTTATTACCCAACTCTTGCCAGCTTTTCATGTCGGCAAAATCCTGTGGTAGCTCATGGTCTTTCAAATCGTCCCAGTGTAGGGTACCGGTTTTTTGTATATCGAAGCGTTTGTAATATGCAGCCAGCCCGGCAGGTTTAAAAACGAGTAAAATTAATGGTATGATCGGCAGCCAACTTGCTATCATTACGGTTATAGCCGCATATCGAATCCACAGCCTTTTTATGGTTGCCTTTTTAAGCCAAACACCACCAGCCGCCACCAGCATGGGGTATGCGCCGAGCCAATAATAATCTTTGCCGTTGGCGGCTTTCAATAATAAAATAACCGTAGTATACGTTCAGTCGGGGACGCGGTATGGTTTGCCTTTTTTATAAAATAAAAGTTAAACCAGCCCGCCCGTCCAAATAAAAAATAAGATAAATGCTTAAGCACCTAAACTGCTAAAAATCAGCTAGGGTTAATGAACTAAAGCTATTTTTCTATCAGCTTCTTCATATGACTAATAACCGGCCAGCAATGCATGTATTGCCAGTAAATGTTGGGCGAAATAATTAACCGGGCCAATAACGCAGCCAAATAAAGATGCTTATTTGTAAATAATTTTCGAAGCGGAGTTAATAACAAGCCTACCAAAATGCCCGCTATAAAAAATGTAATGGAATACTTACTCATCCACCCCAGTGCAAGCGCAACTGCCAACAGGTATAGGTATTTGTTTTGTTGTTCGTTTATATACCTTATCAGCAGGTATGCGCTAAGTGACCAAAAAAATATTTCTAAAAAGTTGGGTTGAAATAAATAATGAAACCGTAGGAAACCACCAATAATTAAACAGATGCCAGCGGCAAATTGTGCAAACCGGTGGCCACCCATGCGCATGGCCATATTACAAAAAAGAAAAGTGTTTATTGCGCCAAATAGGGATGGCCAAAACTTTATCCAAAACATGCTGCCGCCCACTAGCAAGCTAAGCTTGGCGAAAATGGATAGTAACGGCGGCACTTCCATAAACCCTACGCAAGGTGGTTGCCTTGCTGCAGGTACAACATTTAGTAGCGGTGCAGCTCGTAAATGGGGTGTTGTAAAATAAAGGGAAGAATAAATTTTAATAAGGCAAGCGCAAAAGCTATGTGGTACTTTTTTAAAAAAGTCATGCGGGGTAATTTTACTTTTCCATGCTTTTTAGTTTGTCCATAAATTCTTCAATAGTTATGCAAGTGACCTTTGGAAAATTTATTTGTTTTAAAATGTTGAAGTGTTTGTAGTTGGTGACTATAAAGTGGGCGTTGGACCTGATTGCGCAGTCTACATATTTATTATCCTCAGGGTCGGCAGTTATCAGGTTCCAATTGTAAAAGGGTTCAGAAGAAATTACAGTACCAAGGGAAGTCAATGCCATTCAAAAACTATCAGCTACATCAACGTTGTATTTTTCCTGTATTTTTTCTTCTATTTCCAGCATTATTTCAGTAGAAGCATGCAGCTGACAAAATCCAGTTTTTAGCAATGCTATTATTTGGTGATAAGGCGATTTTTTAGATAATGCCATCACAATGATATTGCAATCAATTACGACGTTCACTTTTGGCGGGCTTTAGTCTGGTGTGTTCATCTTTCCATTGCTCAACATCTTGTGTAGTATATCCTTTTTCCAAATGCACTTTGTCTGCTTCGGCTATTGCTTTATTAAAAAGATAATCAACCAAAACCTGTTTCAGTTCAGCCAACTCTTCGTCAGTTTTTTCGTATTTAAAAAGCTTTAAAATTTCAAGCTGTGCATTATTAAGCGCTCCCATAATCAAAAATTTATCTACAATTTACAATTAATTATTTTTGTCCAAAATCGACTAATCCCTTCCTTATCCTGCCAATAGTTTCGGCCTTGCCAATTATTTGGGCAATGTCGTACACTGGTGGGCCAAACTTGCCGCCTACCAGCATTATCCTAAACGGTAATTGCAGCTCGCCGGCCTTTATGTTTTTTTCAGCTGCAGTGTCTTTAAAAAGCAACTCAATGTTAGCGGCGGTCCAGTCCTCCAACAACGTTAGTTTTTCGCAAACGATGTCGAAAAACATGGCTTTTTCGTCATTCCATTTTGGTTTGATGGAGGCCACATCAATCGTGGCCGGCGCTTTAAAAAAGAAGCCTGCCTGCTGTATAAAATCGGGTAGCAGGGTACACCTTTCTTTCACCAGGTTAAGCACCGAATAAAATTTACGATCCTCAGAAATATGTATACCCGCCTGGTGCATCAATACCTTTACTATTTCAGCATACTCCTCTACCGGCAGTTTTTGCAACCATGCGTGGTTGTACCATTTGGCTTTTTCATAATCAAACTTTGCACCGCCTTTGTGCACCTTTTCCATCGCAAATTTTTCTACCAGTTCTTCTATAGTAAATACTTCTTGCTCGGTACCGTCGTTCCAGCCTATTACCGCTAACAGGTTAATAAAGGCCTGTGGTAAAAAGCCCAACTCTCTAAATCCAGCAACCAGGTCGCCGGTTGTAGGGTCGCTCCAGTTCATGGCAAATACCGGAAAGCCGAGGCGATCACCATCGCGTTTGCTTAGCTTTCCATGGCCATTGGGTTTTAATATTAATGGTAAATGCGCCCATTGTGGCATGTCGCCCATCCAACCTAAATATTTCCATAATAACAAATGTACCGGTGCGCTTGGCAGCCATTCTTCGCCCCTGAAGGCATGGGTTATCTTCATTAAATAATCGTCTACCACTACGGCTAAATGATAGGTAGGCATACCGTCAGCCTTTAATAAAACCTTGTCATCAACCAGGTTTGAAGCAAAGCTTACCTCACCCCTTATCATATCAGTAAACGTGATTGTTTCATTGTCGGGCATTTGTATTCTTATAACATAAGGAACGCCGTTGTTAACTAACTCAGCTGCTTCCTCCTTGCCCAGCGTAACAGAATTGCGCATGTTAATTCGGGTAGCTTGGTTGTATTGCGGTGATGGATTTTCGTCGGTCTTAAACTTTGTGCGCATTTCGTCCAATTCCTCTGGGGTATCAAAAGCGTAGTAAGCATTACCCTGCTTCACCAGCAGCTCGGCATATTGCCTGTACATAGCTTTTCGTTCGCTTTGGCGGTATGGTCCAAAATTGCCTTCATGCATAGGGCTTTCGTCGGGGGTAAGTCCGCACCATGCAAGGCAATCCTGTATGTACTGCTCTGCACCAGCTACGTACCTGGTCTGGTCGGTATCTTCAATGCGTAAAATAAACTCGCCGCCATGTTGTTTGGCAAATAAATAATTGTACAAAACAGTTCTTACACCGCCAAGGTGCAACCCGCCGGTAGGCGATGGGGCAAAACGAACCCTTACTTTCTTTTCCATATTGGTAAAGATAAACGCTTGCATTGCGATATGAAAATGGCGAATGAATAAACTTTACATTTGAAACATGGGCTGTGGGAGAAACTTAATTATACTGCTGCTATTAGTATTTGGCTGGTTAAACACACCTGCACAACTTACCTATCAACAGTTATTGGTACAGTACGATTCCGCGTGGACATTTAAAAATCTCCAACTAATTCCTATTCGGTTTAAGGGAGATCCACCCGAAGGTTTGCAGAAAAAACTTTTAAACAATACCATATCGCTAACCGACGCACTTAATATAGGAAAGGTAAAAATTAAAGAATTGTATTACGACAACGGGGCCGATGTTAACTGGCTTAGCCTTACCAATAAAACCCGGCAAACGCTGGTAGTAAACAGTGGTGAGCTACTGGCTGGTGGTAAGCAGGATAGGATGGTAGGCGAAACAAAAATAATACCCCCGGGACAGTCGGATTATGTAAAAGTGTATTGTGTTGAAAAGGGACGATGGGACGATGAGGCAAAGGGTTTTGCACCAGGCGGAAATGCCGGTGTTGAGTTAAAAAAAGTAATGGACCTAACCCGGCGGCAGGCAGATGTTTGGAAAGAAATAGAACGACAGTTTGGGCTGCAAAAGCGACAAACCGTTACGTGGCCATACCTTGAACTAAGTAAACGGCCATTAAAGGAGGATAGTTTATACCTGGCCTATTTTACCAAAAGGTTTCAGCAAAGTGATAGTATTTATGCAGGTTTTTTGACCATAACTGGTAATGTGATTATTAATTGCGAACTTTTTGCTGCACCGGAATTAACGGTTATGGCATACCCTGCCATGGTAAAAGGCCTGCTTTATTTTGCCATGGAGAACGAGACACCAACAGTACCAATGCAAGCAAAGCAACGTTTTATGGATCAATTATTGAAAAGCGAGGAAGCGCAAAAAACATTTGTGGAAATGCACGGTCAACTTCATGAATACCTTGGTCGGGTGGTACACTTAGTGGCTTATGGCGATTGATGCCTAAAAAAAATCCCCGCCTTTTGGGCTGGGATTAGGTTATTATGGAAAGTGCTTACCATCGATTTTTAAATGATTTTATTGATTTCCATTTAGGCGTTTTGATTCTGCATCAATACTGGTTTTGCGATTGCGGGCAGCTTTTACCTGGCTGCTGCCAAACCGGTAGCTGAAGGTTAGGCGAACCTGGCGGCTCTCATATCCTCCATTGGCATTAAAAATGCTTCCGGCAAAATTGCTCACGGCCCGCCAACGGGCGGTAAAAAATACATCGGTTACGCCCAGTTTAACAGTAGCTTTATTTTGTAGTATTGGTTTTTGAATGCCCAGGTCTGTACTCCAAATAAATTTTGTTTTAAAGGTGCCACCCCAAACACTTGGCGTTTGAAACCAACCACTTAACTCGCCAGTGTAGCCCTTGCCTAATGTAAAGGTGTGTTGGTGGTAATAGCTAAGCGTTGTTACATTTAGCCTAATGGATTTACCATCTTCAAAATTTGCTTTATACCTGCTGTGGTTGGCATTAACGTTTGCAAAAACATTCCACCATTTGGCTATATTGAATGGCGCGCTGATATTAATGCCATATATATATTGCGAAGCAAGGTTTTTTTGAATAATAAACACCGCGTTGCCCTGGGCCGTATCGTTAATAACTGTAAAGAAATCTTTTATGTGACTGTAGTTAAGGCTTGTAGTTAAAAACGACTTATAGGTATGGCCTAGCGAAAAGCTGTTGGTGTATTGCGGCCTAAGAAAGGCGTTTCCTTTTTGATAGGTCAGTTCGTCTATTCTGTTTTCAAACGGATTTAAATCCTGGTACCTTGGCCTGTCTATGCGGCGGCTATAATTTATGTTGAACTGGTGTTTGTTATTGTAGGTGTAACTAAAGGCAGCACTTGGAAAAAAATCGAGGTATCTCCTTTTCACCGTTTCTACCGTATCTAAACCATTGTACCTGCTTTTTGCATTTAATACCCCATTGCTGCGCGTTTGTTCGGCACGTACACCCACCTGGTAGCTCCACTTAGTAAATGCACGGTTATAATTTACATAGGCTGCATTTACATTTTCGGAATAGGTAAACCGGTTGCTGCGTTCCCCGTCTTTTACTTTAGTCTCATTTATTACATTAAAAAAGTCGAAGGTATTGTCGGTTGTTACCCTGGCGTATTTTATGCCAACGCCTAATTTGCCTTTTTTATAGTTTTGTTCATAATCGGCCTTGGCGGTATAAATATCAATATCGGTAGGCGTGTTGTTGGCAAATATTCTTGTACGTAATATAAGCCCGGTGGTGGCGTTGGTGTAAAAATTGGGTTGGTAACTATCGCCTCTGCCGCGGTATATGCCTTTGTCGGCATCAATATTTAGCTCCCTGCCCAATGTATCAACATACCTGTAGTTAACATTAAAGTTTGAGTTACTTCGGGTAGATTGAATATTGTTGGAAGCAAGCAGCACCTGCGTGTTTTGCTTGCTTAATTGGGCTGCAATACCTGTGGTTCCCTCGCTTAGCTGGTCGCTTAAAGAGTAATTTCCGGTAAACATAACACCCAAAGTATTTTGCGCATTAATAAAGTAATCAGCGCCTAATTTTATATTTCCATTCTGGTCCTGGGAAGCTGATATACTTCGTGCATCATAAATACTATCGTTTTGCTGGCGGTTGAAATTTTGGAAATTGCGGTTTTTACCCATGTTTCCGCTAACGTTGCTAAACATATTTATTTTTTTGTTGCGGTAATTTAAACCCACACCAGTATTGGCTTTGGGGTAAAAACCCTGGTTTACACCCGCAGTTACGTTACCGTTAGTGCCAAACTTTTTATTCTTTTTTAGCTTTATGTTTATAATGCCCGCATTGCCGCTGGCATCGTACTTGGCCGAGGGGTTCTCAATCATTTCAATAGCCTCAATATCGTTGCTTTGTATTGATCGAAGATAGGCCGCCAGGTCGGCGGTTCCCATGGGGCTAAGTCTGCCATCAATATAAATACGCACACCATTTTTGCCTTTCATGCTTATGTTGTCATCTTTATCAACCAAAACGCCGGGGCTTTTTTGAAGTAGTTCCATAGCGTTGCTGCCCGTAGCATTTATGCTGTTTTCTACATTAAAAACGGTACGGTCGGCTTTAACCTCAATCATGGGTTTTTTGCTGGTTACCACTACGTCTTTTAGCTTTTTTTCAACTGGTTGCAAAATTATTGGGGCCACATTGTAACCCTCTCCCTTTTTTAAAATAAACACACTGGTAACTACCGGCGAGTGGCTAACGCTGGTAATCTCTGCAAAATAACTTCCAGGGGTAACCTGTTCAAATTTAAAAACACCTTCGGTGTCAGTAACTGCCGCCTTAACCCTGCTGCTGTCTGAGGCCTTTTTTATACTTACGGTAATGGCTTCAAGAGCCTTGCCATTGGCATCAGTAACTTTACCGGAAATGGTGTTATTGTTTTGTGCATAGCTTTGAAAAGTTAAAGCCATCGTGCAAACAATAATGTAAAATTTAATCATAGTATCAACTTTTATAGGAATATGGACGAAGTTAAAATGACACCTCTTTTTAATTTATCAAATACCTACAAACGGTCATTTATGGTCCATAAACCAAACGTTTGGCAATTTATACGGGGCGTAACTTTTATTTTTTTTAATTTCCGGCCTTTTATATTGCCCCCAATAATTTATACTTTGACTTAATATGTATGCTATTAAAACTCCGTGGTGGCTAAAACAACTGTATCCATCACTTGTTTGGAATTTATTTGCGAAGGAAAAAAATATTTATCTCACGTTCGACGATGGTCCCCACCCAGAGGCAACACCATTTGTGTTAGATTTATTGGCTGAATATGGCGCACGGGCCACCTTTTTTTGTATCGGTAAAAATGTAGTTGAACATTCTGCCATATTTAAACGCATAGTAAGCGAGGGTCATGCAGTGGGCAATCATACCAACAATCATTTAAGCGGATGGAAAACCAGCAAGGGTAAATACCTGGAAAATATTTCATTGGCTGCTTCCCAAATACCCTCTAAACTGTTTAGGCCGCCCTACGGCCAAATTACGGGTTCGCAAATCAGAAAAGTAAGGTTACGATACAAAATTATAATGTGGGATGTGTTGAGTGCAGATTTTGACACTTCCATTACCGGCGAAGCGTGTTATAATAATGTGGTGAAAAATATTGAACCGGGTTCTGTCGTTGTTTTTCACGATAGTGCAAAAGCGTACGATAGGCTTGTGTATGCTTTGCCCCGTGTACTTGATTATTTGTCAAAACAAGGATATTTTTTTTTACCGATATTGGAATGATAAAAAAAATAAGGGCCGGGGTAGAAACCCCAGCCCGATTTTAATCCGTACCCTATGAAAACACTCTTAAATAATCTGATCGCCCTGATCTTTGCTTAGCGCAAAGTGATAACAGAGGTATTTCCATTTATGGTTAGGGTAGCTTTGTTATCGCAAGTACCATTGCCGTAGTCTAATATTGATGTTTTGTCGTTCCTTTTTATAGTTATCTGGCCTTTGGTTGCCCATCTGCATTCAAAAGTTCTTATAATAGGTCTGGTTATCTCAGAGGCCCATTGAATGGTTTTTTCTCCCCTTTTTACAGTTCCTGCACCTTTTCCCGTAATACTAAATACATCATCCTTCAGGTAATTAGGTGTTCTGTTACCTTCAGTTTGCTCCCTTGTGCGGGTGCTATTCCACGTTACATAATTACCGCTTGGTTTGCTCAATTTTCCGTTTTCTACCAATTCGGTAAACTTGCGGTTGTTGCCGCTGCTCGCATTTATAATACTATGCGTTCCTGTTACTTTAACGCTATCAACATAATACCCATCAAACGTAGTAGTTGCTTTACTGCCAGGTATTACTATACGCCCTGTGAAATTGGTAACTATCTTTCCACGCCTAGTATGTCCATCGCGTCCCAGGCAACCCGATCCAAAATCGATTATTACCTTTTTGGGGTAAACACCGCGATTGTTTGGTGAGATCGATAGGGTAAAGCAACGGTTAGTACTGTCGGTACCCAATGGCCTTCCCAATTCGTTAGGTGCTGTAGCCCTTCCGCTAAATATACCTATGTTTCCACCCAACCCTACTTCATCGTTTACACCCATTACATTTACAAAAACATCATCAAAATTTACGTCAGCTTCTGCATCGGCCTCAGTCGATACGGTGGTTTCTTCAATGCTAATGGCATCATTTTGTGGTGCATCGGTATTTTTTTGACAAGCTATAAAAAGCATTGTTATGATTAACATGCTAATAAACGCCGGCTTAATACAATTTATTTTTTTCATGATGGTTTAATTTTCGTTTTAATGATTTAAGTTAATTTCCAATAGACATTGGTAATTTTTCAAGGTTTAAAGGCAAAAGAAAAAAGAAAAAAAATATTGCATGCAATTCATTGATACACATTGCCACTTGTATTTAAAAGAGTTTAACGGCGACCAGGCAGCCGTGATGGAGAGAGCAAAGTTGACAGGGGTACAAAAATTTTTTTTACCGGCAATAAATAGCGAAGTGTTAAGCGACATGCTATTGATGGAAAGCCGATACCCCGAAAACTGCTTTGCCATGATAGGGCTACATCCCTGTTCAGTAAAAGATAATGTTGAGACTGAGTTGCAACTAGTAAAAGAATGGTTGGCAAAGCGACCATTTAAGGCAATCGGTGAAATTGGCTTGGACTTTTATTGGGATATTACTTATGCCCACAGGCAGATCGTGGCCTTTGAACAGCAAATGGAGCTTGCGCTGCACTACAACTTGCCGGTAGTGATACACACCCGCAACGCCATGCAACAATCCATTAATATAGTACAGCCATTTGCTGGCAGGGGATTACAAGGCATTTTTCATTGCTTTGGCGATGGAATTGATATGGCCAACAAAATTATTGAGATGGGTTTTTTATTGGGAATTGGCGGCGTGGTTACCTACAAAAAAGCCGGTTTGGCAGAAGTGCTGGCTGATATTGACTTAAAATATATTGTACTGGAAACCGATGCACCCTACTTGTCGCCAGTGCCGTACCGGGGCAAACGAAACGAAAGCAGCTACCTAATTAAGATAGCCGAAAAAATAGCAGAGATAAAAGGTATTTCGGTTGAAGAGGTGGCTGAAATAACCACCGCCAATGCCGAAAAATTATTCGGGCTCTAATTTTCATCCCTTATTTTTGCAGCCGCTAATTATATTTAGAAGGAGCGTTGTTCCCGACGCGTTGGGATTGAATGCCGATTTATCGGGGCGATGCATCGGAAGAAAGTGTGAATTCTCAAAAGGGGTATCAAAAGTTCTAAATAGGAGAGTTGTCCGAGTGGTTGAAGGAGCACGCCTGGAAAGTGTGTATGCTCGTAAGGGTATCGAGGGTTCGAATCCCTCACTCTCCGCATGATTGCTGAAAATACATTTTATGTCTACATCCTTCAAAGCCTGAAGGATTTTTCGTTTTACGTTGGGCAGTGCGATGATTTGGACCGGCGAATGTCGAAACACTTTGATGGGTTTAGCAAGTATACAGCAGGCAAACGCCCTTTGAGGCTTCGGTATTTTGAGGTATTCCAAACACGTACCGAAGCTTTAAAAAGGGAGCGTCAGATTAAAAAAATGAAGAGCCGGAAATATATTATAGAGCTCATTAACAACTGGAAATTAATTGATTAGATCTTTGTGGTTGACCTCCGACTGATCGAGGCTCATGCATATGAAGAAAGTGTGTATACCTGTAAGGGTATGGAGGGTTCCCCCGATGCATCGGGGCTACTCTCCGCATGATTGCTGAAAATACATTTTATGTCTACATCCTTCAAAGCCTGAAGGATTTTTCGTTTTACGTTGGGCAGTGCGATGATTTGGACCGGCGAATGTCAAAACACT
>JBBRUR010000086.1:0-20669 GCA_038247635.1 Chitinophagales bacterium | reverse complement strand
GGTACGAAGCAATCCCTTCCCCGTCATTGCGAGGTAAGAAGCAATCCCTTCCTCGTCATTGCGAGGTACGAAGCAATCCCTTCCTCGTCATTGCGAGGCAAGAAGCAATCCCTTCCTCGTCATTGCGAGGTACGAAGCAATCCCTTCCTCGTCATTGCGAGGCAAGAAGCAATCCCTTCCTCGTCATTGCGAGGTACGAAGCAATCCTTTTCATTATCGAATGGCACTTTTTAATGACGAATAACCAATAGGCAATTCAAACCCTACCCTGCGGCAACAGGCAGCCAAATAAAAAGGCTCAACACAAACACAAGTTTTGGATAGATAAAGAGATGTGTGACGACACCTGAAAAAATCATGGAGCTTTACACGAGCTATTAGTTCGGAAATATATAGATTGGTGAAATGAATTGCCGCAATGGTAAGTTTAAAAATGAATTCCTGTAAACGTTTGATAATTAATAAAACTATTATAATAGATATGATGACAATTGCGTAGGTTTAGGAGTTACATGCAAGTTGAATAGACCCTTAAGAATGAAGAAATATCAAACGACAGCAAAATATAGAGCTAAGAACTTAAAGCACTCACGAAAAAGAGCAAAGCGGGAACTTAGAAGTAAACAAAAAAGAAAACGGAAGACTCAAAGTTTACAGGGAATGACTTCTGCCCAACGTAAACAGGAAAATGTTGTATCAAACTATACTAAGATACCTGCACCTCTTAACTTCTCTTTTATTGACGAGCCAGAAAGCACAATTAAGTTTTTAATCAAGTTGGAGGACTTATACCTAAAAAGGAAAAGTGTTTTCGTTGATTTAAGTGGCTTAAAATATTTAGACCATTCTGCCGTGACTGTTTTGGTATCAGTTATGTTTTCTTTTAAGTCAAGGAATATAGCGTTCAACGGAAACTTTCCATCAAATAAAGAGTTAGCAAAAAAATTAATCAACTCTGGGTTCTTTAGATATTTAGAAAAGCCTATTGGAAACAAGATAGAGTATACCATCGGGAAGGAAAATCAAATTTTCGCTAGGGCACACAAAGAGGTTAATTCAGAACTTGGACTAATTGTCATGGCAGAAGCTTCTTCGACGATATGGGGTGTCAACAGAACTTGTAAGGGTTTACAGAGAACTTTATTAGAGTTAATGCAGAATACAAATAATCATGCAGACCTCGTTGAAAAAGGTGCTAAACATTGGTGGCTTTCTGTGAACCATAACAAAGAGGATAAAAAGGTTTCATTTTATTTCGTTGATTATGGTGTTGGAATTTTCGAAAGTCTAAAATCAAAACCAGCTAAAAACAAATGGTTTGGCTGGTTTGATAAATTAAAAACTAAATTACAACACGGAGGCGATGATGAAATTCTAAGATTATTACTTAATGGTGATATGCACTTGACGGTAACTGGACAACACTTCCGAGGGAAAGGCTTGCCCGGCATAAAGGAAGTTCAAGAAAGAAATCAAATCAGTAACCTAAAGATTATCAGCAATGATGTATTTGCAGATGTCGAAAAATCTAACTATTTTAAACTTTCAAATAATTTTAGTGGGACATTTGTCACTTGGGAGTTAAATGAAAACAACGTCAATTCATCATGGATAATATAATGCTATTCGTAAAAACATTTTCTATTACACCTGGTTCAAGGTATAAGGAGGAAGGCAAAAAGGCACATTCTGGAGAGGAGTTCAGAGAGAAATTTTTAGAGCCTAATTTTTCCACCGCTGAAAAAAATAATATTAAGCTCATTGTAAATCTAGATGGTACAATTGGCTATGGAACGTCTTGGTTAGAAGAAGTATTTGGTGGTTTAGCTAGAAAATTTGGAAATGATAAGGTTCTAAACAGGATTAAATTCATTTCAGAAGAAGAGCCATATTTAGTTGAAGATATAAAACAGTATATCAAAGATGCATAAGTATGTAAAGTTAGGCTTAGCAACTTTGGTAGGAATTATTGCCGGTTTTTATCTTTGTATTCTAATTAAAAAGTATACGGTCTTGACAATTGACCCTACGGTCAGTTTTGAAATAAATCCTCTTGAAATATTTACTATGTTAGCAACGATATTATTAACAATTTACGTTGCTAGAACGATTGGGAAAGCTAACGACTTGGAAAAAAGCGAAAAGGAAATGATAGCTCATAACCTTACTGATTTTAAAAAAGAATTCTGTAGTAAAATTAATTCAATGTTAGAGCAGAATGAATTTGATAGCGTCTTAACGAACTCGAATTTCAAAATACTTAGAAAAAGAATTGACGCTATTGTTAGTCTTGCGGTAGATTATAAATTTGTTCCTAATAATGACCCTCAATCTAACGAACTTCTCAATAAAATTCGGGACGTTTGGGAATTGTTTACTAATACACCAAGAACAGCCAATGGCAGGACTACAGCTGCTGTACGAAACGATATTAATAGGCTTCGATTAGAACAAATAAGCAAAATCAATATGGCGGTCATTGAAATTGAGAAACTTCTTTTTCAATTGACAATGAAAGTACATCGGAGATAGAAAACCTGCAGGCAACAATCGTATTGCCGCTAGTTGGGCGGGAAGTTGGAGCCATCAGCTTTATCTCTCTATCGGCTTTTGTTCCATTAGAAGAATTTCTATTTGGCTTTTGAATATATTTTTAAACATTAGTAATTACATCGTACTTCGGTTGCCGGGCTGGAAGTTCAATGAATTCCCTGCCTTCGCAACTACTCAACGTTGCAGGCAATTTTAAAGCAAAAATTTCGATATGAAAAAAGCGCTAGTTTTTACCCTTTGTTTTATCTTGACTATATATAGCTATGCTCAGGTTGCTAAGGTTGAAAACACAATTAAAAAAGCTTTTGATGCAATGGCTGTATTGCAATTTGAAAAAATGAAAGAAACAATTACTGACGACTTAATCGTACTGGAAAACGGAGCAATATGGAATATTGATACATTGATAAATAAAATGCAACCCTTGCGAAATATTCCAGATTTTAAGCGGTTGAACTCATTTAAATTTTTACACACAAAGGTTAGTGGCAATATTGCTTATACCTATTATTATAATGAAGCGACCATAACTGCCAATGGCAAGACAACAAATAAAATGTGGCTTGAAAGTGCTGTACTTATAAAAATAAACGCAAACTGGAAAATTAAACTCCTTCATTCGACCCCAATAATACCTCTCTCAAATAAAAAAGATATGACTACGAACAAATTACTTGATTTTGGCAAAATGTATGCTAAGGCTTGGTGTAGTCAAAAGCCAGACAATGTCGCTTCATTCTTTTCAGAAAATGGTATGTTGACCGTTAATAACGGCACACCTGCAGTGGGGCGAGCAGCCATTTCTAAAGTTGCTGAAAGTTTTATGACTGCATTCCCTGACATAACTGTTTCTATGGACAGTTTACCAGCAACACAAAAAGGACTTGAATTTCATTGGACACTAACTGGAACAAATACAGGACCAAATGGAACTGGCAAAAAAGTAAGAATTAGCGGCTTTGAAGTTTGGCAACTTGACGACAAAGGATTAATCAACCAATCACAAGGTAGCTTCGATGCTGATGAATACAATAGGCAATTAAAGTAAGGAATTAAAAAATAACCAAAAACTGCCACCATAAACAGCATCCTACTAAAATTTAAACTAACATGACTTTGCCGACACAACCACGCTACTTTTAACACATTGCAAGGCACACAGAATCCCCACACAAAACCAATCCCGATAACTATCGCATAGGCGTCAACTTAAGGGCTTTTTTTGGGGACGAGCATTTGATTTTCAAGCTACATTCTCCCCGCCGCGGCGGGGCTCCCTTGTACACCATCTTTTTATGGCAGCTTTTACCGAATAATTTCCCGTGTATAATTTTATATTTAATCTAATGCCTTCACTACCACTCATTCGCTTCAAACCATCGCCTGGTAACGGTTTTGGCGGAATTTTTAAACGCTTAAGTTGAAGCCAACCTCGATAACTTTCGGGACAAAGAGCTAAAAATGCCAACGCACAGCCCACCCATCCCGGCTGACGGAACATAAATTGTCAACAGGTATACATTCTGAACAGCATAACTTAAATTTGGCTCTCACAATCGTTAGATAATCGAAACTATGTTTGAACAAACTTTTAAAAATATTGACGACATACTTTACAAAGATGCCGGTGCAGATAGTGAACTTGATTATATAGAACAAACCTCATGGATTTTATTTCTGCGTTATTTGGATGAACTGGAAAAAGAAAAAGCCGACGAAGCGGCACTCGAAGGCATACCGTACAACTTTATTTTAGAAGACGACTATTGCTGGAGTAACTGGGCATTCCTAAAAAATTAAAAAATATGTCATTGAGCGAAGTGGAACCGGACCATCATAAAGCCGTAACCGGCCCTGACCTGGTTAAGTTTGTTGATTACAAATTATTTCCCTATTTGGCAGGCTTTAAAGCAAAATCCATTGATAACCCCAAGACCATTGAATATAAAATAGGTGAGATATTCAGTGAACTGAATAATAAGATTAAAAGTGGTTACAATCTTCGTGAAATAATAGACATGGCGGATAGCCTGGAATTTCACAGCGCCAACGACAAACACGAACTAAGCCACCTATACGAAACCAAAATTAAAAACATGGGTAATGCCGGGCGCAATGGCGGCCAGTATTACACGCCGCGGCCGTTGATCCGTGTTATGATACACGTAACAGACCCAAAAATTGGCGAAAGGATTTATGATGCAGCCTGTGTTAGTGCTGGTTTTTTATGCGAAGCATACGACTACATCTACAACCGCATGGGCAAAACAACCAGCAACCTAAAAACCCTTGAGGAAAACACGTTGTTTGGTAAGGAGAAAAAGAACCTTGCCTACATTATTGGCACCATGAACATGATACTGCATGGCATAGAAGCACCCAACATCATCCATACCAATACACTTACCGAAAACATCCGCGATATACAGGAGAAAAACCGTTACCAGGTTATACTTGCCAACCCGCCTTTTGGTGAAAAGGAAAGGGCTGAAGTGCAGCAAAACTTTGAAATAAAAACCAGCGAAACGGCTTCGCTGTTTTTGCAGCATTTTATTAAAAGCCTGAAAGCCGGCGGACGGGCAGCCATTGTTATTAAAAACACGTTTTTAAGCAATGCCGACAATGCATCGGTTAGCCGGGGCAAACATTTACTGGAGGGCTGCAACCTGCATACCGTACTGGATATGCCCGGCGGTACATTTTTAGGTGCCGGTGTAAAAACAGTAGTGCTGTTTTTTACCAAAGGCGAACCCACTAAAACCATTTGGTACTACCAGTTGCAACCCGGCCGCAACATGGGCAAAGACAACCCCCTGAACGATGCCGATTTGCAGGAGTTTGTTGCCTTGCAAAAAGCTGTCACCCTAAGCCGGTCGAAGGGCGAAACTAAACGAAGCTGGAGTACAGAAATAGCCGATGTGCAGACACGCAGCTACGACCGTAGCGTAAAAAACCCCAACAAACCCGCAGAAGCCGCCCTACGCAGCCCACAGACAATTTTGGAAGAAATGAAAGCACTGGATGAAGAAACCGCAACCGTATTGTATAGTATAAATGCATTAATAAATGGATAGGCTGCAAATAATAACCGACACTTTATTGCCAGCCTATCTACAGGAAGTGGAGGGCTTACAGCAAAAATTTGAGGTACTAAAAGATGCAGACATCAGCACGGAAACTTTTAGCTTTTACACCTCTGTATCGGCAATGGCCAGCAGCAAAATAGAAGGCGAACCTTTGGAAATAGACAGCTATGTAAAACACAAAATGTTGCAGATTGAATATAAAAATGATTTGGTGCAAAAGCCGAACGACCTGTACAATGCCTATTTGTTTGCGCAAAAAAATACATTGACGGAAAAAAATTTTTTATACACCCATCAGCTCATTACAAAGCACTTATTAGCTAAAGCCAAACAAGCAAAATACCGTAGGGTAAACATGTTGGTGATGGAACACAAAACCTACCGCATACAATTTGAGGCAGCCTTGTGGGAAGAGGTGAATGGCCTAATGACCAAACTTTGGAAAGATATTACCTTATTATTGAGCAAAGCATTAAGCCACGAAGAAGTATTTTATTTTGCTTCGTTTATTCACCTGGCTTTTGTAAACATACATCCGTTTGAAGATGGAAACGGCAGGGCAGGCCGCCTGCTTGAAAAATGGTTCGTAGCCCAAAAGCTGGGCGAACAAGCATGGTACCTGCAAAGTGAGCTCAACTATTATCAAAACGTAAACCATTACTACCAAAACCTAAACCGGCTAGGATTATTTTACGAACAGTTGGATTACAGCAAAGCCCTGCCATTTTTACTAATGCTGCCTAAAACATTTGAAATATGAACATTAGACAAATTCATTTACCGAAAGGCGCTGCCCTGAGCCTGCCGAAGGGTTGGGAAGTGAAGAAGTTGGGGGAGGTTTGTGAATTTAAAAGTGGGACAACAATTGATGCTAAGCTAGAAAAAAGTAAGGGTGACGTTATCTATGCCAAAGTTTGAGACATGAACCTTTAAGGAAATGAAGAAATCATTACATGCTCTTTTCGGTATGTTAATTTAAAAGATGTTAATCCGAAACAAATCATTCCTGAGGGTTCAATTATTTTTCCCAAACGAGGGGGTGCAATTGCTACGAATAAGAAAAGAAAAAATCTATTACCAACAATTATTGATTTGAATACTATGGCATTAGTTCCCAATTCAACAATTAAAACGACCTTCTCTTTCATTGGTTTCAACAAGTTGATCTAGCGAGATTAAGCAACGGAACGTCAATACCTCAAATTAATAATTACAGTTTTGCGAATGTTTCAATTTCTTTTCCAAAGTCCCTCCCGGAGCAGCAACGCATAATAGCCATTTTAGACAAAGCCTTTGACGCTAAAGCCAAAGCCAACTCCGAACAAAATCTCCAAAACACCAAAGCTCTTTTTGAGAGTGAACTGCAAGCAATCTTTGACAATAAAGGAGAAGGTTGGGAGGAGAAGAAGTTGGGAGATGTTGTTGAACATGACAAGGTACAAAAGATACATAAAGGATTGCCTTATGTTGGCCTTGAAAATATTGAATCAAAGACCGGAAATTTTCTCGGAAACCTCGAACCTATTGATGTAAAAAGTTCAACTTTTCGCTTTACTGAGAAACATGTTTTGTACGGAAGATTGCGACCTTATTTAAATAAAGTGTTGCTTCCTGATTTTGAAGGACATTGTTCTACTGAAATATTTCCGATTCAGGATGGTAACAAAATTTCAAGAGACTTTTTATTTTATTGGTTGATTGTAGGAAGCACAGTGAAAAAGATTGATGCTACTTGGTCTGGTGCAAGGATGCCCCGAGCAAATATGAACGAGGTGCTTACATTTATCTTTTCATTTCCATCTCTCCAAAAACAACAAACCATAGTCCGCCGCCTCGATGCGCTGCGAGCCGAAACGCAAAAACTGGAAGCCATTTACCGGCAAAAGCTGGCTAACCTGGAGGAGTTGAAAAAAAGCATTTTACAAAAGGCAATGGCTGGTGAGCTTGCCGAACCAAGTGGGGAGCTGGTTCCCGAAAAAGAACAAGCCATATGAATGAGACCCAACTGATAGCATTAGTAAACAAATGGTAAAACAACCAAACGAAAGTGAGTGGGTTGAATTCAAGTTAAACTTTCACTCACCAGAAGAAATTGGAGAACGCCTTTCTGCATTGTCAAATGGGGCTTGTATTCACATTCAACATTATGGCTATTTAATTTTTGGTATCGAAGACAAAACCCACATGGTTAAGGGTACAACCTTTAAAGCCAAATCGCACAAAAAAGGAAATGAGGATTTGGAGCATTGGCTGGCAACCCGCCTCAATCCGCGGATAGATTTTGCCGTGTACGAATTTGAATATGATAGCTCCCGTCATATATCAGCCTACATTATACCTGCCACAAAAAATCAGCCGGTGGAGTTTTTTCACCAGGCATACAAACGAATAAATACAATTACCAGATAGCTTAACGAGTTTCCTGAAAAGCAAGCTAAAATCTGGAAGAAAGAAACAGTGCCTTTCGAAAAAGAAATTGCAAGGGATGGGTTAACTGCTGCTGACATCATAAAATACCTTAGTACAGAAACCTATTTTGACTTAATGAAGTTGGCTTACCCTTCGCACCAACAGGCGGTGATTGATAAGTTCGTGGAAGAAGGTTTAGTAAGTAAGGCAAATGGTTATGCCATTACAAAATTAGGGGCCATATTATTTGCCAAGCAGCTGAGGGACTTTGAAAACATTGAGCGCAAATCAGTCAGGGTAATTGTTTATAAAGGAAACAATAAAGTAGAAACGGAACGTGAGCAGATGGGAACAAAAGGATATGCGATCGGTTTTGAACGATTAGTAGAATGGAGTACAGTCAGCTTCCTGCAAATGAAGAGATTGGTAAAGCATTAAGAAAAGAGACACGCTTGTATCCTGTAATAGCTGTCAGAGAACTTGTAGCAAATGCGCTCGTTCACCAGGATTTGAGCGAGATTGGCTTTCCGATGATAGAAGTCTTTAAAGACAGAATAGACATATCGAACCCTGGTATACCATTGGTTACGCCTGATAGGTTTATAGATGCTTATAAATCCCGAAATTAGAAGCTTGCTGACCTTATGCGGAGACTGGGTTTTTGCGAAGAAAAAGGCAGTGGTTTAGACAAGGTTATATTTTATAATGAATTATTTCAGTTGCCTCCGATAAATGTAATAGCTGCTGAAAGGCGGACAAGCGTAACGATGTATAGTTACAAGACATTGAACGTGTTGGAGAAAAAGGAAAAAATAAGAGCTTGTTACCAGCATGCTTGTCTAAAGTATGTCTCTAATGAAAAAATGACTAATAGTCGTTACGAGAAAGATTTAAAATTCAGGATCATAATTATTCGATTGCTTCAAGAATTTTGAGAGATGCATTGGAGGATGGTGTGATAAAAGAAGATGATCCCGAAAGTAAATCAAGAAGATTTGCCAGTTACCTTCCTTTTTGGACCTAAGCTTATGTGACGGCTATGTGATAGAAGTGTTATAAAAACGTATATTGATCTTGATTATCAAGCAGTTGTTATGTGATGTTTATGTGACGACAACCTGTATAAGATGATTTTTATTTAAAAAGCTGGCTAACAATGACCGAAACCGAAACCAAAGCCGAACTGATAGACCCGGTACTGCGAGCCCTTGGCTGGGGCGTGGTAGAAAGCAGCCGTTTAAATTTATTTTATCAGTAAATGCTCTAACCCAATGAATAAAGATTTAACAACATCAGGCTTAGACCGCAGGAACATTCTGAACAACAACTATGCAATAAAGGAAGTGTATCAGCAGGTAGGTTTTTTTGGCTTTAAGTTCAATGGCAAGTATCGTTTTACGAAACAACAGTTGGCAGATTACTTTGAAGTAGATACCAGAACCATTGAAAGAACTGTTAAACAACATAAGGATGAATTAACACACAATGGCTATGAAGTTTATAGCGGTATAAAGCTGAGAGACTTTAAAGAGCAGATTACATTCTACATAACGCAAGCGAAAGCAAAAAAGGATGTTCCCGACACAGATGTCGGGAACATAATGCAACAATATGAAAACGAACTTACCAGCTTGTCAAAAACCCCCCAGCTTGCCATTTTCACTTATAAGGCTTTTTTAAATGTGGCTATGATTTTGACGGGGTCTGAAAAAGCGCAGAGGTTACGTTCTGCCATCCTGGATATAGTAATAGATGTGCTCAATAAAAAGCTGGGAGGAAAAACAAAATATATTAATCAGCGGGAAGAAGCGTTTGTACCGAAAAATCACTGGTGTTTTGTGCTACCCAATTACATGCAGTAGCCATCCGCGATTTAATTAATCAGCAAGCCAGCAGTACCAATCCAAATTATTGTCACCGGGTAACAGCAGATGATGGCAAAAGAGGTGAACAACATTTGCGGGATTTCCAGGATAATGAAAAACACATTCCCACTGTTCTTACTACTTCGCAAAAACTAAGCACGGGGGTGGATGCACCCGAGGTAAGAAACATAGTATTGCTTAGGCCAGTCAACTCAATGATTGAGTTCAAGCAAATTATTGGACGGGAACAAGACTTTTTGATGGTAAAGATTATTTTACCATTTACGATTTTGTAAAATCATACAAACATTTCAGCGACCCCGAATGGGATGGTGAACCGGAAGACCCGGCAGAGCCAAACCCCAGGCCAACACCACAGCCTTGTTCATTTTGCAGACAAACCCCTTGCATTTGTACCGGTGAACCCGAGCCAGAACCATGTGCCACTTGCGGATGCACCATTTGCAGGTGCAACGAACCTGTGCGCATAATGGTAAGAGTTAAGTTGACTGACGGAAAAGTGCGGCAGTTTCAGCACATGGTCAGCACCTCATTTTGCAGCCCAGATGGAAAACCAATTTCAGTAGAAGAATTTTTGCAATCGCTTTTTGGAGCCTACCGGAATTGTTTAAAAATGAAGATGAACTAAGAACAATTTGGAGCAAGCCTGACACACGAAAAAAGTTATTGGAAGAGCTTTCTGAAAAGGGTTTTGCTAAACAACAATTACAGGATTTTCAAAAAATATTACACGCCGAAAGCAGCGACTTGTATAATGTGTTAGCCTATGTGGCGTTCCATTCCGATATTATTGAAAGGTCAGCACGGGCAGACAAAGCAAAAGTTCATTTAGGAAACTACGACCCCAGGCAACAGGAGTTTTTAAACTTTGTATTAGGTCAATATGTAAAACAAGGTGTAGAAGAATTGGACGACACAAAAATTGGCGACTTGTTAGTATTAAAGTATCACGCAATTGCCGATGCGAAAAGACAGTTAGGTGATATTGCCAGTATCAGAAACACGTTTATAGGATTTCAAACCTACCTGTAACGACAATAGGGCTGCTGCTGTTTGACCAACCTTGTGTGAAATTATTTGATGCATTATGTGAGGCACATTTGCAAGCCACACAATACCAAATAAAGAAGCCAACCTTGCAAAAGAGCTTGCTTTGTTCCTACCCTTCGTTGTGCCTCCCCGCAAAAACGAAAAGAGAATTACATCACGTCATTGCGCGGAACGAAGCAATCCCTTCCCGTCATTGCGAGGAACGAAGCAATGCCTTCCCGTCATTGCGAGGAACGATACAATCCTACCCATTTTGCCCAACAAAACCGGAAGCCAAAGGACCGCTTCGATTAATAACCCGACCCCTATGAAATCAAAACCCAATACAATATCTTTAAGAGCAAACAATCGAAAATGAAAATAAATAACCACTGGCTCGAAAAAGAAACAGCTGCTGAAAAAATCGTTATTAAAAAAACCGGAAACGTAGGTAACCTTATTGACCCCGATTATGTGGTGGTACATTACACGGCTACCGATACAGCGGCCGAAGCCGTTAACTGGTTTTTAAATACCTCGGGTAACCCAAACAGGATAGCTGCCCACATAGTGCTCGACCTTGATGGCACCATCACTCAATTGGTACCCTTTAACCGCAAAGCCAACCATGCAGGACCCAGCACGTGGGATGGTGTTGAGTTTTTTAATTCGCATTCCATAGGTATAGAAATTGTAAATGCCGGGTTTCTTGAAAAATTATCGAATGGCACTTTCAGACGACGCATAACCAATACGCAATTCAAAACTTACCCGGCTACAACAGGCAGCCAAATAAAAAAGGCACAACACAAACACAAGTTTTGGATAGACAAAGAAAATCAATGGTGGTTTATGTATCCCGAGCCGCAAATGCAGGCATTGTACAAATTGTGCAAGGCCTTGTTCAGCACCTACCATCTTGTAAATGCAGTTGGGCACGACGATATTTCGCCGGCCCGCAAACCCGACCCCGGACCGGCGTTTTCGTGGAGCACTTTTAAAACAATGGTTTTTGGCAGCCCCAATAATGTAGGAAAAATTTTTACCGTCAATACAAACAATGCCAACTTTAGGGCGGGAGCCAGTACCACTACTGCCCCCTTAAAAAAACTCCCCCTGGGCTACGAAGTTGGCCTGATAGAAACCAACGGTCAATGGTCAAAGGTGTATTTGGTTGACAAAAAATCGGAAGTGCTTATTAGCCAGGGTGGCAGCCTGCGAAGTATAAAAACCATCGGCTGGATATTTAGCTCGCTGCTAACCGAAAAACCGGGGCAATAGAAAAGCATGGAGGGTTGGCACTTGAGGGGTACCCAATAAATACAATTTTAGCACGGCTTGGTTAGATAGGCGTTTAAATACCCCAGGGTTCTGGCCAACAGAAAACTTTTTACACTGACACGCCTGATACACCAACATTGCATTAAAGGGAGTGTTAACCCATAGAGCGATGTGTGACGACACCTGAAAAGCCAGGCATATCCCTTTAATTTCTTAAAGGTGAATTACGTAAAACAAAGCGAAGGCTATATATCAGTACCAACCTTTTGGTTGGTGGGTTGACACAACTTTCTCATTTAGCTAACCATTAAATTATCGCGAAAATTTTTAAAAAGTGTTTTGATGAATAGTGTATTTTACAGCTCCACTCAAGCAATTAAACCGGAAATATATCGATTTGTGAAATGAATTGCCGCAACAGTAAGTTTAAAAATGTACCCCTATAAACGTTTGATAATCAATAAAAACATAATTTTAGATATGCCGACAATTGAGTAAGTTTACGAGTCGTGCGTCACCTTATTTAGACACATCCTAATTTTTAAATCAAAATTTCATATATGGACACAGGAAAACATTTTATAATTGTTCGAGAATTGCCTACAATTAAATCGGAAAATGGCGACATTATAACCGAAGAGTTTGATATTTCTCAACTTAAAAAAACTGTAGGCGAAAATATTTCTGTTGTTAAATATGAAATTCGAGTGGACAATTCAAAGGTCTCAATCTTATTTGTTTGCAGAAAGATAGTAAAGAAAGATCGAAAAAGCCCTTCATCACCTCTAATTCAAACTTACAATAGTTAATCCTTGGACTTTTGAGACCAATACAAAAGAATTATATTGCATAACCATATCTCCTTTGTTGTTACCTTCCGATTATCAATGTAATTAGTTGTCTCACGCATTGACAATGGTTTGATCTTCCACATAGTTTTTTTTATTTTTTCTAACATACTTTATAAACCCGACCAGCTTTTGGGTTATGAAATATGCTTGACAAAGTAGAAGCCGGTACGAGTAAATATTAAACTACTTGACAAAACGTGACAGAAAGGCGAACGCACAACAAAAGTATTTGTGCAAGTGTGGCGGGACGTTGTAGCCATCAGTTCGTTATGGGCAAGCTGCAACCGTGACAAAACGTAACAGTAAAGAGAGATATGTTTTTACTAATTTCGAGTACATAAAAGACACTACTATGCTATACGGACAAGTAAGCATCGACCCTGAAATTATGAGCGGTGCGCCAGTATTTGCGGGAACAAGAGTTCCAATTCAAAACCTTTTTGACTACTTAGAAAGTGGAGAAGACCTTTCAGAATTCTTAGACGATTTTCCATCAGTTACGAAAGATGCAGCCTTGGCTGTTTTGGAAATGGCAAAAAAGTCACTGACAACAGAAAAGCTACTTAATGAAAATTTTGCTTGATGAAAGTTTGCCCAGAAAGCTGCGCTATGACTTTAGCCAAGAACATGAAGTTCTAACCGTTAGGGATATGGGCTGCTTAGGAAAGAAGAATGGCGAATTACTTAGACTTATAACTGAAAACAATTTCAAATTGTTTATAACAGTTGACCGCAATCTACCTTATCAGCAAAATCTCACAAAGCTAACATTTACGATTATTGTCCTTCATGCTAAAAACAACACCAGGGAAACTTTACGACTGCTTATTCCAAAATTATTTGAACGTCTTGAGGAAGGCAACTTACAGAACGTTATCGAAATCGCTTAAATTCGACCGCCTGCCCATAACACGCGGTTTGGCATTATGGCGGCAGGACGTCCGCCGCGGCGGATCAGCAGCCCTTCGCTATTCATCGGCAGTTCCAGCTTGATGTTAGAAATTAAGCAGCAGTAAAAACCATTAAACATTTATCTTTAATCGGCTTCAGGTGTCGGCAGACGGAACACAAAATACCGCCACAACGCCAAGCCGTAACGTTGTCCGTCCCCAAAAATAAGCCCAGCCTCCACCTCCCCTAAATTACCAACCGTAGTCAGCCCATAATAAATCTTTCACCCCCATAAACAACTATACCCGCCAACCAGCGGGTATAGTTCCAAAGCAAACAACAACTATTTAAAAATTAATGTAGCTGGTTATAATGGGGCGGCGGCTGTTGGTGCCTGTTACGCCTAATACGCCCCTGGCATAAATGGTATACTTTTTTGTGTTGATTGGTACAAAGGCCGATATACTGTCAAGTTTGGCATTAGTAACCGGGTTGCGCAAAAACACCCGGTAGGTTTGTCCTGCGCCGGCACCCAAACTATCAAAAGCCGATACTGATTTAAAGGCCAGGTTGTCGTAGGTAGCGTTAAATGTATTGCCACTGCTGGTTTTCACTACTTCTACTTTAACCGGGCTGTTAGGTACAAAATTCGCTATTCTTATGTAGGCTTTGCTGGCATCGGCCACGGTAGGGTCATCTTCTACTACCACTGCCGTCAGGCGGCTTAGCGAGTCGACCAACGCATAGGTATAAAATTTGGTAGCGGCAAAAGTAGGCGAACTGGTAAATACCACCTGCCCGGGCATTACCGCAGCCGAGTCGGGTACTTTGGCATCTATCTTAACAGCGCCACCGGCAATGGTTGCATAACCAATAGTGGCCGGGTAAATGGCCGGGTAACCGGTACCCAATACAACGCCACCAATAGTAGGCACCACTGCAGAAAATTTTATGCCGTTGGCAAAAAAATTAATGTTGGGCGCATCGGGGCTCATCATTAAAAACTTAACATTGGTGTTGTTGCCGGGTATGGGCGTAAACCGGGTGGGTATGCTGTCAATTTTTGTGCAACCTACCATAAAGCCCGTTGCCAAAGCAAATATTAGTAATCCAATTATTGATTGTTTCATTATAATCTGAATTAATTTAATTATTGGTGTATCCACAATTTGCGGGTATGATAATCGAGGTCAAAACCGCCAATGGCCTGCAGCGCATCTATGTTCCAAATGTACTCGCTGTTATACCTTGGCCGTACCCTGTACACCGGCAAGTTGTTATTGTCAACAAAATACACGGTTGGTAAGGTAAATGAGGTAAACACAGTAGGGTTATAATCGTACTTACGCAGGTCGGTCCACGCCTCTATAAAACCATAGCCCCAAAGAGCCACATATTTTTGCAACAATATTTGGCTAATGGTAAGGTTGTTGGCATCAACCGGAACCACTGCAGGGTTAGCTAAAAAGGCCGTTCGTTGCGCAGTAAATGTATTGACGGCATTAGGGTCCGTAGTAAACGGATAACTGCTTCCACCAGTGGTAGCGCCCGGTGCTGTAGCACCAGTACGCACAAAATCGAGGTGTGCGTTGATACCCTTTTTATAAGCATCTAATGCCAGGGCCTTATCGTTTTTATTAAAGGCGGCTTCTGCCTTCATAAACTGTAACATTGCGTAGGTTACCAGCGGAAAAGGTGCATTGTTTTGAAACAGGTATTTGGAGGGCGTAGTGGGGGCCACTGCATTGGTACCCAACAACGTGCCCCACATGCTGCGTACCCCATTAGCGCTGTTGCTTATAGTTGACGACTGGCCATTGCCTGCCACCAGCCCTCGGTACACCCCATCGGTTGAGGGGTTAAGCATTAAAGGCAATCGTGGATCGGGGGTACCGAAAATAGTACCATCGGTAAGCCTCACCATAAAGGCCGCTTGGCCGTAAATGCCCACATTACCACGCTGTGGTCCAAAAAAATTGCCATCGCCCGAGCCGGTACCTGCAAAGGGTACCAGCGCATCGTCGGCATTACTGGTAAAGGACTGGTCAATATAGGTTATTGCATTATCGGCATTATACCCCGGCTTTTTTATAAGGTGGTGTGCATTAATGGCCCTGATAGCAAAGGCAAACCTGCGCCATTTGCTGCGGTCGCCTTTATATATTAAATCGTACCTGCCAAACAGTGGCGAACCAACTGCATCGGCCGTTTTATCCAGCTCTGCAACAGCCTCAGCGCACAACCTGTCAATGTAGGCATACACGGTATCCTGCGGGTCGTAATCAAAGGTATTGCGGGCGGGGTCAAAGGCTTGTTTCAAAATAATAGGACCGTGCAGGTCGGTTAGCATTTGCCAGCCATAGGCCTGCATAGCCAGGCCGGCGCCCAGTATGTCCCACTTTTTTTGCGCACGGGCTGCATTAATAACGTCAACGGTGTTTTGGCCGCTTTTCCAATAGGCGCTGCGCCACATTTCGCCCCCAAAATCGCTCGATCGTGAGTAGCCGTGTATGTCCCATGCCGCACCGGCACCCGCGTTTAAAAACATTTGGGTATAGGGGCCAAGGCCACGTGCATCAAACTGGTTGGCCAACGCAAAGCTGGTTTGTATGCCGGGTAGGTACAACGCCGGGTCGGCCGACGATGGGCCGTTGGGGTTTGTATTAATATCGAGAAACTTTTTGCAACCAGCCCCTTGTAACAGTACAAAGGCTATTGCCAGTATTTTTATCTTCTTCATAAATTTCTATATAAAAATTAAAGGCTTACACGCAAATTAAAGTTGAAGGTTTTGGGTACAGGCAGCGAACCGTAGTCGATACCCGAGCTGCCACTACCCCCTGTAGCCACCGTGGTGCCATTTACACCGGGGTCGCCACCTGTGTAATTGGTAATAAGTATTAAATCGGTAGCAGTAAAGCCTACCGAGGCCGACTTAAACACTTTATTATTGGCCAGCCACTTTTTGGGCAAGGTGTAACTTACGGTAATGTCGCGCAGGCGTAACCAGTTAACATCCCGCTCAATAAACTCCTGGTCAATTACCGAGCCTGTATAAAAATTATTGTTATAGTAGGGAATAATGCTGATGTTGTTGGGCGTTGGGTTAGCACTGTTTTCAAGTCCATCGCGCAATACCCCGTTAAAAGCCACCGGTACTTCGCGGTTTTCTATCGATTTTGGATGTAGGCCCAGGTTGTACAGGTATAACCCCGTAGCGTTGTACACATCGCCACCTTTTCGGTAATCCCACAAAAAGGCCAGGTTAAAGGCCTTATAGGTGAGGTTGTTGGCCAGGCCCATTCTAAAGTCGGGGTTGCGGTCAGCCACTGCTGGCCAAATTGGGTTGTCTTGCTGCAATGGCAAACCATTGGTAGGGTTTATAAGTAATTGTCCTGCATCGTTATAGCGGTATTCAAAACGGGCAGTGAGGGTGGTTAACTGGCCATTTAACCTTGCACCATTGCGCACGTTACCAAACAGCCACGTATCGGAGTTATAAAATTCGGACAGGCCCGAAGGAAGTTGAACCAACTTGCTATTGGTTCTGGTATAATTGACAGAAATATCCCATGTAAAGTCAGGGCTTTGTACGGGTGTACCTTTCAACAATAATTCAATACCCGAATTTTTTACTTCGCCACCATTTATATTTTTAAGAATAAAACCGGTACCATAGCTGATGCGCAAACCGTTAATTATCTGGTCAACACTTTTGGTTTCGTAATAGGCCACATCCAGCGACAAGCGGTTTTTGAAAAACTGCAATTCGGTACCTATTTCCTTACTGGTTACCTTTTCGGGCCGCAGTAAGGGGTTAGGGGCGGTAAAGCCGTAACTAAAACCACCACCCGTTATACCCTGCGCTTCCAATGCCGGGTTGGTAAAATACGGCTGTGCATCTTTACCCACCTGCGCTATCGATCCGCGAAGGCGGCCCATGGTAAGTACCCTGGTAAATCCACTCTTTTTAAACCATTCAGTAAAAACCAACGAGGTACTTACCGAGGGATAAAAGAACGAGTTATTGGCAGCGGGCAGGGTAGAGGTCCAGTCGTTACGACCGGTAACAGTTAGGTATGCCCAATTGTCGTAACTAACGCTAAAATCGCCAAATACACCTAACACTCTTTTTTTGGCTACAGTACTTTTTGACCGCTGGGTGGTTGGGGTGGTGTTGTTAATGGAGTTGAATTCAGGCTCAAGGAAGTTTTCGCCACGAATGGCAAATATCTGATCGTCAAACACGTAAACTGCGCTACCTACCCGCAAACTTGCCCGTAGTTTGTTATTAAAGAAGTTGCGTTTGGCAGTTCCAAAATACTGGCCGGTAATTACTTTGTTTACCTGTGTAGATATATCGAGGCTACCGTTGGTATTACCAAAATTGGCGCGGGGGTTAGCTTCGGGATGGTACAATACAAAATATTCGTTGCTTGATACATCCACACCTACACGGCCAGTAAACGATAACCACGACAATGGATCGTAAATAAAACCGAGGTTGGTGATAACCCTGTTGCCCTTATCTTTTAAAATATTTTTAGTTACATCAAAAAAGGGGTTCTCAATTTCGGTACCGCTCGTTACCCTTTTACGGGCACCCGATGGGGTGAGGTAATCGGTAATATCTAACTCGGCAGGGTAGCTTAGCAAGGCCAGATAAAAACTGTTAGATCCTTTGGATACTTTTTGGTTTTGAGTATTAATGTATTGCAGGTTGGTTTCGGCCCTAAAATTTTTAAGTATTTGGGCAGTACCGTTTAACGACACGTTTATGCGGTCGTATTTGGTATTGGGCACTACACCTTCGCGGCTGCTGTACGAGGTGCTTAACCTGTAAGTGTACGCTTTAGTGCCACCTTCAAAACTTAGGTTGTGCCGGTTAACCTGGCCTGTGTTAAAAAAGTTGTTGATGTTGTCAAAAAATTTGGTGCCTTCAGCAAAACGGGGGCCGAACGAAGCAAACGTGTTGGTATTAATAATACCGTTGTTTCCACGTGCATATACCCTTTCAATTTCGGGTAACCGGCCAACCTTCTCCAATCCATAGTTGTAACCATAACTTATGCTACCCTGGCCTGCAGTACCCTTGCGGGTGGTAATAACAATGGCGCCATTGGCAGCATCAATACCATATAATGCTGCAGCCTCAGGGCCTTTTAAAATGGTGAGGCTTTCAATATCCTCGGGGTTAAGATCGCTTATGCGGTTGCTAAAATCAACGGTACGGTTTTCGCTTTGCGCCACCATACTGTTGGCATTAAAAGTTTGGTTGTTTACCGGCAAACCATCAATAACAAATAGTGGCTGGTTGCTGCCGCTAAGCGAGTTTACCCCCCGCAACTGTATGCTGGTAGAACTGCCCGGCATACCGCTTGTACCGCTAATGGTAACCCCCGGTACACGACCTGCCAATGCATTTATAAAGTTATCGCGTTGTGTTTGGGCCAGTTCGGGGCCTTTTACATCGTTGGCTGCATAGCCCAACGAACGTTTACTACGATTGATACCAAGGGCGGTAACCACCACCTGGTCTAATTGGTTTACACCCCCTTCAAGGGTTACCACAATACCAGCGAGCCTGGTAAGTACTACCTCCGTACGGGTAAAACCAACAAACGAAAAGGACAATCTATCGCCCACCATTGCAGGTATGCTAAATACACCCCCATCATTGGTAAGTACCGACTGTTCTGTTCGTAAATTTTGAACCGTTACGCTTTGTAAGGGTGCATCACCATCGGCAGATAATACAGTACCGGTTGCCCGGTCGCCCTGCGCCATAGAACCAAGGGATATCGACAGTAGTAAGGCCACTGAATACACATGAAAGATTGTTTTCATTGTAATTTTCTATTGATTAAAAAAAAGTTAATTATTATAGAAAATTACTAATAAAATGTTAATACTGCGCTATTAAATATTGAAAAGTGTAAAAATAATTTTGAATCAAAAACTTATGGAGGATTGCAATATTTTCTGATAGAAATCTTTATTAATATGCTTCACCTTTTCCTTTAACTACCTATCATTTGGTTGCTATACCTGCTACGGCCCATCGTTTACATTTACCTCCTATTTTAATTTATTAATCAAAGGCCGGGCCTTACCTTAAATGCCCTGCATCAATGGGTATCGGTTTTATTAAGAAGACATTAAAAACCATCAGGTGGCCTTTACCAAATAAATTTAGCGGGGTAAGTAAAAGTATTTGTATAGCAGGGCGAATTTCATAAAGCCAGCAGGTGTCAATTTTTATTTTTGTAGAATGCTCCCATTTTGTATTATTTTCTCTTTAATAACTATCCGCAAGCTGGTTTTTACATTTTATAACCGGGCTTTATAGCTGTTTTCGTCGGTCGTTGCCCGGGCGGCTAACGCACCGCCGGAATGATTTTGTCGGGTTGGCAGTCGGGCTGGCGTGGCACAATTGCATCGTTGGTAATTTTATTCAGCCTTTTTTATAAAGAGTTTACATTCAGCATGGAGTGTACCAAATAGCGGATAATTATTATTTTTTTATTCCTTGTAATTGTCTGATAGCAATACTCCGGTAGTTTTTTCTATGTTCTTTCCTGTTCTTGTGGATAAAGCTTTTATTGGAGAAAAGATATTAAGATGTGATGGTATAAATAAAAAAGGCAGTAAGATTTGGTGTGAAACAACATCTAACCGCCTTT
>JBBRUR010000085.1:0-21392 GCA_038247635.1 Chitinophagales bacterium | reverse complement strand
TTGCTTACTGTAGCTGGAAGTTGGGGAAGCCTTTTGCGAGCCTGTTGAACACGCGGCGAAGGATGCCAAAATGAGGCACACCCACATTGAGTTAATAAAGTTGTATAAGTATTTCACGAGGGTGAAATTACTGTAAATGGGCGGGTAACGTTGCAGTACTGCTGTATTACAAGCTGAAGGCGCCATATAACCACAACCATTATCATAAATATCAGGACTATGAACTTTCTTTCCCGGTATCACGTTGAGTTCCCTGGAGTAGCTATCGCTTCGTATGGATTTACTTTCTTTTCGTAATGGAAAAGAAAGAATAAGAAATAAAACGTATGAATAAACGGTAGAACTTCAATAGTTGATAGATTGCCCGTCGTTAAGATAGGAACAGGTTGTTTCTTGATATGGCGAAGAATACAAAGGCGCCATCATAGTATTGATTTTATTAAATTTGATAAACAAAAATATTAGCAATGACCTACATAAGAATAGATACAAAAACAAAGCAGGCGAAAAAATTTGTTGAACTGATTGAAACAATGCCATTTGCTAAAATTCTGGCAGCGCCAAACGCCACAACCCAGGCAGCTATTGACAATGCACTAAAAGGTAAAACCAGCAAGCACAAAAATGCCGGGGAATTAATTACTTTTTTAAATAAGTAGCATATATTCCTAAGCTACAACCAATCAATTTGAAAAGGACTACAAACTTTGCAGAAAAAGAGGTTACAAATTGGAGTTAATAAATTTCATCTTATTGTTGCTGGAAGAAAATGGTTTCTTACCTGCTAAATTTAAACCTCACAAACCCACGGGAAATTATTGCTTAATGCAGGACGAAGCTGCTTTTATTTTTGAGACTTTTCTTAATAATGATAACGAAGTGAGTAAACAGTGATTTTGTTATTTTCCACTTTATAAATAAGTCTGTGCTCCTATATTAATACGACGTGACCATTTGCCCGCCCAATTGTATTTTAAAGCTTCTGGCTTCCCTATTCCTGTAAATGGACTTACCTGAATGGCTTCAATCAATTGTCTGATACGTTTGAGAACAATAGTGTTGCCGCTTTGTTTCCAAAACAGTAAGGCGTCTAAGGCTGTTGGTAAAAAAAACTATTTCCATAGCTCGTCAAGGCTAATCTTTTTACCTTCGCCACGCTTTTCTTCGGCTATAGCATCATTCAATTTCTCAACCATAGCAGGTGATAAATTTAAGTACGCTGTTTCATCCATCTCCTCACCTGTTTTATAGTCAACATGCAAAGCATCAAGAAAAACCCTGATAGCCGTATCCTGGTCTGAGTTAGCAGGATGAATTATTAGTGTTGTCATTGTTTGAGAAAATTTATTCATCAAAAACGTTGGATGAAGTTAATGTAATGGTCATATTCATTCATCAGCTTTCAGAAGCTAAAGTTGTGTTCTGGCGGGCAATATTCCATGAGTAATTTGAACCATGAACCGAGGCGTACAGCCCGCTTTTTTTAAACGGAATCTCAGACTATAACCCAATGCCTTTCAATACTTACCTTCACCCTTCCTTCAACCACCGGCTAACATCACAATTCCATACCGTTTCTAACCCCGTAGTTTCAGGAAAATATTTACCATCCTGTTTGTGATGGTGTACAAATTTTGCCAAAAAATCAACAACACCTTTTCGTTCAACGCGCCATATGGCACCTTCCACTTCATCTATGGCACCGTGACCACTTTTTTGAATTGCTTTGATTGCATCCTCAACAGCAAAACTGCTACCTATGTGCAATAAATATGGAAGTACGAAATCAGCTTTTTTTATCCGTTGCTCAAAAATATGATAAGGTAACCGCTCTGTTTTTTTTGGGATATCAAAAGCAACAAAGGGCTCATGTGGCAGGCTATATTTTGTACCCACGGCTTGGGCCAAAAATTCGCCGCACACTCTTTCGCCTTCTTCAAGCAAAGCAAAAAACCTTTTCTTTTTTTTTTACCCATGCCGCAAAAACCTGGTGGACAGGATAAGCAGAGGTTTCCGCCAGATACCCAGCCCGGCCAAGGGCAAGTATTTTGTTGTCAACCTTTGCAACACAGCAGTTTGATCCGTCCAGCTTTTCCTGCACTATTATTACATCATGTTTATCAAGGGGCTTTTCGGTGGCAATTTTTGCTTGCCCATCCGATACATGATGGTCGCCAATACCTGTACGGCTACCAGGCAGGTGAGGTATTGAACCGTAAGCTTTTTGTCCAAGTGGTTTTATATTTTCCATGATCGTTTTATTTCTACACCCCTGCTATCACTTTCAGTATTGACAACACCGAGGTTAAAAGTCCTCAATTCAACATACCGGCCTTAAATTTAGTATTGAAATACTGATTAGGTAAGATGTTCATAATTCCACCCCTTGTATAAAGGTATAATTTTAAGAAAAGAACAACTTGTCCCCGATTGGGGGGTTGTTATTGTTCATTAACTTTTTTCAACACTACATATCGGAGGTTTTTATTTGCGCATGCATGCGGTATACCAAGGCAAATAACATATTACATGCAAAAAAATAGTGAAATAAATGTAGCCGTTGCCGAAACTTAGAAGAAAAGTATCTTTCGCCCTAATAACCACGCAGTAATGTCCCATATGGTATATTTGAACCGTAAAGAAACCCTGCATATTGAACTGAAACCATCATTCAATTCTTTTTGATACTAAAACTAAAATCTGTACACGCCCATGTATTTTTTACAGTTGTTTTCAATCATCATATCCCTTTCGGCGCTATTAGCTTATATCAACATCAGGTATCTTAAGTTGCCGTCAACTATTGGCTTAATGGTATTGTCGCTCATTTTATCGCTAATGCTTTTGCTTTTTGGATCGGCTACTCCGGCACCGGGGTATATAAAAAGTTTATTAGAGCAAATTGATTTTGCAGAGTTTTTATTAGATTTTATGCTTGGCTTTCTATTGTTTGCCGGAGCCATGCACACCGACATTAAAAAGCTAAGTAAGGCCCGAGGCCCCATTATTACCTATGCCACCCTGGGCATCCTGATTTCAACACTGCTAGTGGGTACCGGTATATACTTTATCGCACCCTTGTTTTACCAACATGTCAACTTTATCCATTGTCTTTTGTTCGGGGCCCTCATTTCCCCTACCGATCCTATCGCCGTACTATCTATCCTAAAAAAGGCCGGTATATCTGAGTCAATCGAAACGCAAATAACCGGCGAATCTCTTTTTAACGATGGCGTAGGCGTGGTCATCTTTCTTACCCTTTTTAATATTGCCAATACAGGATTGGCGGGGGTTACTACATCGGAGGTTTCTATACTTTTACTTAAAGAAGTGGTTGGTGGTGTATTGTTTGGCTTGCTACTTGGGTTTGTAGGTTACCGTATGTTGCTAAAAATAGATAACTATCAAACCGAAGTACTTATTACCATTGCCATGGTAATGGGAGGCTCTACCCTGGCACCTGTATTCCATTTTTCGGGCGCACTTGCCATGGTGGTGGCCGGCTTATTTATAGGCAATAAAGGTACCATAGAAGCCATGTCGGCAAAAACCAGCGATTATATGTACAAGTTTTGGGAAATGATTGACGAAATTTTTAATGCCATCTTATTTGTATTAATAGGGCTGGAACTGTTGATTATACCGTTCCAGGCTTCGTACATCTACATTGGGCTCATTGCTATTGTGCTCATCATACTTGTACGTTTTATCTCGCTTATTGTGCCCTCTTCTATATTCAGGTTTAAGTATGAATTTAGAAGGCAAACTTTTTTAATCATGACCTGGGGCGGATTACGCGGTGGCATTTCCATTGCCCTGGCTCTATCGCTAAGTGGCGGAATGGAACGTAACATGATTTTATCGGTGACCTACATTGTAGTATTATTTTCAATAATTGTGCAAGGCCTTACCCTTGAAAAGTTTGTAAAAAGGCTAAATAAATAAATTACCTGTGTTAGCCTGTATCACTACCACACAATGCAGACAATTAAAAGGCATAGTTTTTTATGACAAATAATATAAAGCCACTACCTGGCCATTTTTACTATAAATGTCAATTTTTACCAATAGCAATTACCTGAAAACGGTAACTAAAATAAGGCAGATATTAAAAGTCGTAATGCATTGCCGTGCAGGATTATGTGTGTTTAGGGACGCAATAAACCCACAAAAAACCAAGGTTGGCAATAGTGCAAACGATAGGGTATTAACCCTTTTAAAACTACAAACCGGCTAACAAATACCAACCTGCACTCTGGCTTTTATTAACTATAAAATAAGGAGCGCATTACATGTATCGCCTGGCAAAAATATTGTGTTCAAAAATACCCCATATTAAAGCCTACTTTCCACATAATTTAAATGTAGCCAATATTATGTAGCATAAATGGCACATTTTTTTTCGTATAAATGGTCGGTAAACCGGCTTAATATTATTACATGCAATAACGGGCAAATAAAAGGGTAATAATCAGAAAGCTATATTATCGATATTACCCGTTCACCGGGCCATCTAAACGATATAAAAATTAACAGTAGTAAAATTGTAAGTCTACCTTAAACCAACACAAATATCGCCTGCAAAAAATTGACGAAAGCGATTTTAAAATAGCAGAAATGAGCAAAATGACAGCGAAGGGATTATTGGAATTAATTAAAAAAGCAGGATCATCTTTTTTAAAAGACAAGATTCCAAAGTTAAGCGCCGCCCTTGCCTATTATACTATTTTTTCCATCGGACCTATGCTAATGGTGGTCATTTATCTTACAAATATCTTTTTTGGCCAAAGTGCAATTGAAGGTACCATTGTTGATCAGTTAGGCAATCTTGTTGGACCCAACGCCGCACTTCAACTACAGGAAATTATTAAAAATGCATCAGTTGACAGTAGCAGTACGCTGGCCGCTGTTGTTGGGTTTGCCACCCTTTTGATAGGTGCTACCACTGTTTTTTCAGAAATTCAGGATTCGATAAACCTGATATGGAACCTGCAACAAAAAGAAAGCACCCCGTGGTGGAAACTGCTGTTAACCCGTATATTATCTTTTTCAATTGTGGTAGCACTAAGTTTCCTTTTATTAGTATCGCTTGTAATTAACGGGCTGCTTGATGGGCTGATGTCCCGAATACAGGAAGTATTTCCAAAATTTAGTGTAGTGCTTATTTATGTCATCAACCTGGTTGTTACACTTATTATTACGTCGTTTCTTTTTGGTATTATTTATAAGGTAATGCCCGATGCGCAAATAAAGTGGCGGGATGTGGCTACAGGTGCAATTTTTACCGCTATACTTTTTAACATAGCAAAATTTGGCATTACTTTATACATAGGTACCAGCAACATTGGAAGTGCTTATGGAGCAGCAGGATCGTTAATCGTGCTTTTATTATGGATCTACTTTTCGTCAATGATATTATACTTTGGTGCAGAATTTACAAAAGCTTATGCAATAAAGTATGGAGGGGAAATAAGGCCAAATAAATACACCGAAATAGTACAAACCATCACAATAAAAAGTAATAAAAAAAGCCTGCAGGAAAACGAAGCCGCCAAAGAAAAAACGGAAAAAAAAGCCCAGGAGCAGCAAGACAAGGAACAGAAACCGGCAAGCAATTCCTCTAAAACTACTGTAGCAGGTAAATTGTAAAAAAGGGATAACGGTTAAATTAAAAACGAAATACGCAGTTGCTATGCAGGTTTGTATTTTTTCAGGCTATGTTATATTTTGCCACTAATTAAGCTTTTGTAGCATGTAAAAAACCGGGGTTAGAATACATGAGAGAATAAAAAGCCTTTTTTGTGATTAAGGGTTTCTTTTTAAAAAAAGCAAGTTGTGTTTTTCCCTTTTGCGAAACTGCGTTAATACCACTAAGGCCCTGCATGGTCCACCTGTGGTTGCGTTTATTTCGTTTAAACCATAAATTTTTTGTAGCCATTGCCGAGGGAAAAATATAATAATGGCCGTGCCGGATAAAATAATAACTATTTGGCTGGAATGTTATATTTGATGCCCATTCTTCAACGGTTATTAATTTTTTTGACGTTGCAGGATCAATAACCAGGTAGTCAGTTTTGCCCTTCACATTTACTGGTAACACGGCAGCCACATGGTAGTTCCAAAGGTTATCAAGTGTTCCATAGTCTTTTCGTAAAAACGCGCCGCTAAACACCCACCCTTTACAATTTGGCACCCCCCATTTGTCTAATATTAAAGTAATAGCATTAGCACGGTCTTCGCAATCGTTATTGGCATCTTTCCACCTAAATAGTGTTGCATTTTTAAAGAAATTAAATATATCTTCTGCCAGCGAAGGAGTAACTGTTTGAGTTAATTCCATATCATCAGCCAAAGAAAATTCAAATGTGGTTTTTGAAAGTGATGTTGACATGCATGTTAGTTTTAATTGCCTTTAAAAAACAAACTTCACATTAAGATACAAAAACGTGGTTTTAAATTTTATTAAATTTTGGGATATACTTCAACCTAAATACTTGCAAGTATAACTGTTAAATGATGATACCCTTTACCACAACAGTAATGTAAACTACCACAAAGTTTTATCCTTTTGTTAAAACTTAATCAAAAGTAGAAATGCCAAAACATAATAAAACAAACATCCTGTTTTATAATCTGGCAATTTTTTATTAAATGGTTTAATGAAAAAAAGCCTGGGTTACAAACCCGTATTACATAACCATTGGACCAAAGTTGCTATTTAAATAATAATCCCTAATCAAATAAATAATTACCGGCAATGGCCTGACTGGCCACCTTTACATAATTAAGGGAAATAACCAACATCATTTTGGTTACAAGACCTGGAAATCTTTTTTTGTTTTAAAACATACAGATATGTGGCCGATATTTATTGCATGAAATATCTCTTTCTAATTTTGATTGCTTCCTGCTTGTTAAGCACTGGTGTAAATAGCCAAAAAAAGCATGTGCCGGCCAAATCCATGGTATATTTTCCTCCGGCCGGTCAATGGAAGCATCAGCCGGCCTATGTTTTTTTCGACACCTTGAAACTACGTACTGCTATCCAGTTTGCAAAAGACCACGAAATTAACCAAACCCGCAACATGGAACTATTGCAGGCTACAACTTTTGGAAAGGAGCCTTTTGGCGAAGGCATTGGCCCTTTTGCCAACCGCGGCGAACCTACAGGCCTTATATTATACAAGGGAATGATTGTGGCCGAATGGGGCGAACCCAACCGCGTTGATATGACCCACAGCGTTACAAAAAGTTTTCTATCAACGGTGGTGGGCCTGGCGGTTGAAAAAGGACTAATAAAAGAGGTGACAGATAAGGTGATTGATTATGTTCCATTTGTAGAGTTGTATGACCCGTTAAGAGCGAACCGTGCCGCTGAGGAAATGGATAAGCCCTTGTTAGTGTATCCATTTAACACACTACACAACCAAGCCATTACGTGGGACGATATGCTACGCCAGACCAGCGATTGGGAAGGAACGCTATGGGGCAAACCCGAGTGGGCCGACCGTCCAAATGCCGATATAATTACCTGGCTTACCCGCCCCCGTAAAACGCCGGGTACAGTTTGGGAATACAACGATGTACGGGTAAACGCCCTTGCACTTGCGGCCACCAATGTATGGCGCACCCCTTTACCTCAAGTGCTTAAACAATACGTTATGGATCCCATTGGCGCTTCCACTACCTGGCGGTGGAAGGGCTATCGCAATTCGTACATTGTATTGGATGGAAAAATAATGCAATCGGTAAGCGGCGGTGGACATTGGGGCGGTGGCATGTTTATTAACGCCTATGATATGGCCCGTTTTGGATTACTCACTTTGCATAAAGGCAACTGGAACGGTCAACAACTCATACCAGAAACGTGGATAGAACGATCGCTAACTCCTACTCTACCTCAGCCCACCTACGGCTACATGAATTTCTTTTTAAACACCGACAAAAAGTATTACCCCAGCGCCCCAGCTTCGGCCTTTGTACACGTGGGCAATGGTACCAATATTATTTATGTTGATAGGGAGCACGACATGGTTTTAGTTGCGCGGTGGATAGACAACAAGGAAATTGATGGATTGGTGAAACGGGTATTGAATGCGTTCAACAATCAACAATAGGCATTATTAGCGCCATTGTATTATTCAACTCCCGCTCAACAGCCGATCTTTATTTCTACAAAAACAAATTCCATAGCCGTACACATTTTTGTTTATTAGTGCTTAAAAATAAAAAAAATAACAACGTTTACGTGTTACTAATTGGACTTGGCACATTTTTTTTACTCTAATTGATATCCCGTCATAATAAATCATTAAGGATGAAAAATAAATATTCATTATTATCGCTACCACTGTTAATTGCTCTATTCAGTTTAACTTTTGCACAATGTAGTAGTAAGCCAAATGATCAGCAAATTCAAGATAGTGTTACGGCCAAACTACAGGTGGATCCGTCTCTTAATACTATTGAAGCATCTGTAATAGACGGTATTGTAACCCTTAATGGCCAGTGCGAGGGAAATGATTGTTCCGCAAAAGCTCAAAGTATTGCTGCTGAGGTTGACGGAGTTCAATCGGTGACTAACAATATTACTATGAATACCGATACCGATCTTACTCTACGAACATCTGTTCAGGCAATCATTAGTAAATACGTGGGTGTACAGGCCGACGTAGCCGATGGTGCCGTGGTATTAAGAGGCACTATTAACAAAGACCAGCTACAGCCGCTTATGAATGAATTAGAAGCGCTTCAGCCTAAATCATTAGATAATCAGTTGGCGGTTCAATAAGCAGCTATGACGATTGAAATGAAAAGATGTTAACTTTTTGTTTTCCGCAATCCACTACACTATCCCAAAACATTTGCAAACTTATGGCTATTCACAAACCTATCCTATGGATCGGGATCGGGTATCTAACTATGTAAATAAGCACTACCCACAAAACGATCCTATGGATTTAGAATGGGCACTTGATTTTGCTAATCATCTCTACCCATAAAAGGATCAAATAGATCGAGAACGGGCACTTGATTTTGTAAGTCATCTCTGCCCATAAAAGCTATCTTATTGATCGAGAAAAGGTTCCTGGGTTTGCAAATCATCTCTATCCATAAAAACAATATTTTTGATCGAGAACGGGGACTTGATTTTGTAAATAATCTTTACTCATAAAACGATCAAATGGATCGAGAACTGGTTCTTGATTTTGTATATTATTTCTACCCACAAAACGTTCTAATGGATTGATATTAGCAACGTGTGCATCATAATTAAATTTCCCTTACAAAACTATCAGATCGATAAATAAACCTCATTTTACTATTGCTGACGTTATATCCTTTCCATAGACTCCATCAGGTTCAACTGTAGCTAATATTAAAACCTGAAAAGGCGCTGCTTTCATTTCTAAGGCCATACCTACCTTATCTTTCACAAAATAATGTTCATGATTCGAGTTTTTATTGGTATTGTATTATTGCTTCTTTCCCTCTTAACCATCTTTCCTGCTCCCACCAATTTGCTTTGGTATGTGTCTATATTGGTTACCGAATTTTGCTGGGTCTTTTTATTACTCGCCATCGCACTGCTAATAAGTACCTGGCCTGCCGCTAACAATTGGTATAGAACAGTGGCCTTATTGTTTACTGTATTGTCAGTTATATTGTATTGCGTACCGCTTGTTCAAGCCTACAATACATCTGCACAGCTAAAAAAAGTAGTTACTACAAACAAACTGTTTGGTTCTGTTCAACCTACGACTCCTCCTTTTTCTTTCACTACGATGTTAACGGGGTATTTTAAAAAAACTGTCGATTACAAAACTATTACTTACGACACCTCCCTTTCGCTAAGCCTTGACCTTTACCCATCTACTACACCGGGACAACGGCCATGCGTGGTAGTGGTACATGGCGGATCGTGGGCCGGCGGCGATAGCCAACAACTACCCGGGCTAAACAGCGAACTGGCAAAAAACGGTTACACGATTGCATCAATCAATTACCGGCTGGCGCCGCAATATTTGTTTCCTGCACCCATTGACGACCTACAGGCTGCCTTACGATTTCTAAAGGCAAATGCTGTTAAATTTTCCATAGATACCAGCCAGTTTGTTTTGCTGGGTCGCAGTGCCGGCGGACAAATCATACTATCGGCCGGCAACCTTTTACGAGACAAGTCCATTAAAGGAATTATCAACTTTTATGGCCCTGCCGATATGGTTTGGGGATATGCCAACCCAACAAACCCGCTGGTGTTAAACAGCACCAAAATTATGGAAGATTACCTTGGAGGCACCTATGCAAAAGTTCCTAAACAGTACATGCAAAGCTCGGCTACAGAAACAGCTACGCCCAATACCGTTCCTGTTTTATCAATTTATGGAAACAACGATCCGCTTGTTTCCTACCACCATGGACAGCGCCTCGCTATTAAACTAGACAGTGTGGGCGTAACGCATTACGAACTATACCTGCCATGGGCAACCCACGGCTTTGACTGGACTTTAAATGGCCCCGGTGGCCAGTTAAGTACGTGGGCGGTAAAGCAATTTTTACAAAAGGTTGTAGATAAAAGTTTCAAATACTAATTAAAAAGTAAAAAAAATATCGCTCAAACCTGGCTATTAACCAACAGCGATCAATCTGTGGCTTGTAAACTATTAATGGTTTGCAACACGTTTTAACCAGGTAAAATGTAGCATTTAAAATTCAGCATAAAAAAAACTACTAACTATAATTTTTCAATTCAAAATGTAGCATTTAAAATTCAGCATAAAAAAAATCCTAACTCATAATTCTTCAATTCAAACTATAGTATTTAAAATTCAACATAAAAAAAACTACTAATTACCACTCACAACTTAGTATTCACCATTGACTATTTACCAAAAAGCTACCTTTGGCTGCCATGAAAATTCTTATTATAGAAGACGAACAAGCGCTGCAACAGTCCATACAACAGTACCTGCAGCACCAGGGATATATATGCGAAACGGCCAATAATTTTATCGAAGGTGTTGATAAGGTACACTTGTATAATTACGATTGCGTGGTGGTAGATATTGGTCTTCCCTACGGCAGTGGGTTAGATATTATAAAAAGTATTAAGGACATTGATGCTAAAACCGGCATCATTATTATTTCGGCAAAAAACTCGTTAGAGGATAAGTTGAAAGGACTTGAACTTGGCAGCGACGATTACCTTACGAAGCCCTTTCACCTAAGCGAACTTAATGCCCGCGTCAATGCAATTATCCGCCGCCGAACCTTTGGCGGCAATAAGGCGATACAGTTTAACGAGATAACACTACAGCCCGAAGCATTGCAAGTAACGATACATAATAAGCCAATTGTTTTAACCGATAAAGAATACCAGTTACTGGAATATTTTATTGCCAACCAGCGAAGAGTACTTACTAAAGCTGCTATTGCTATGCACATTTGGGGCGACCATTATGAGCAGGTAAGCAACTACGATTTTATTTACACCCACATAAAAAATCTTCGTAAAAAACTAATAGATGCCGACTGTGGGGATTATATTAAAACGGTTCATGGAACCGGCTATCGTTTTACCGATAATTAATTGGAAAATGCATAAATTGGTTTGTTTACAGCGGCAAGTTGTAAGCTACAAGTTGCAAGCTAAAAGTTTCCCGCTGCAAGCTACAAGTTGCAAGCTACAAGTTGCAAGTTGCAAGCTACAAGCTACATGCTGCAAGCTACATGCTGCAAGTTGCAAGCTACAAGTTGCAAGCTACATGCTGCAAGTTGCAAGCTACAAGTTGCAAGCGGCAAGCGGCAAGCTGCAAGCTGCAAATTACAAGCTACAAGCTGCAAGCTACATGCTGCAAGTTGCAAGCTACATGCTGCAAGTTGCGAGCTGCAAGTTGCAAGTTGCGAGCTGCAAGTTGCAAGTTGCAAGCGGCAAGTTACAAGCTACAGGTTACAAGCTACGGGTTGCAAGCTTCGAGCTGCAAGCTGCAAGTTGCGAGCTGCAAGCCACAGGTTTCAAGTTACAGGTTACAAGGCACAAGCTGAAATTTTTTGCCTTTCGTATGGTAAACTAAGAAGCAGGCTTTGCGCCACAATTATATAACCGCATGGCAGCTTAGGCTAACTAACTTTTATGGGACTTTGGCGACCCAAGAAACAAGATAAGCAAGCCAATACAACAGAGCGCTTACACGAAACTGAAGCGGCAACAATTAGCCACGTACGACTAACACATATTACTCATAACTCACTCCTCATTCAAAAATCTTCATTTAAAATTCAAAATAAAAACATATAAGTCCCAACTTATTCCCTCACCAGCGCGTCAATTGTAGCAGTAAATTCTTTTTTAAATTCAGTGAAATGGTTACCTGTGCCTGGTCCGTAAAAACCATTATCCAATTTTCGTATCACTCCTTTTTTATCAATAATAATGGTTGTAGGAAAATATTTAATAGGCGTAAGTTCGGGCAGGGTTTTTTCGGTACGAAGGCTGTCAGTAACAGTAACGCCCGTTATTAAAAAGGGGTAGTCCACATTAAACCTGTTTTTAAACTTTTGCAGGCTTTTTTTGGACCTCGCAAAATTGGAGGTGTATTCATACGCCAACGCCAAAATCTCTACGCCTCTCTGTCTATTTTGTTTATAGTATTGGCTCAGGTAGGCCGTTTCGTCCATGCAGTTGGGGCACCACGATCCTATTATTTGTACCACTACCACCTTATTCCTAAAACGGTCGTCCCTCAGCGAAACTATATTACTGTCAAGATCGGGGAAACTGAAGTTAAGTGTTTGCTCACCTCGTTTTACATACATGGCCGACTCTAGCGGTGGTATAAAAGCGGTCGCGTTTTTTGTAGCATTCCAGCCGTCTTCAAATATTGCATCGCTAAAAAATTTACCTGCAGAAAGTTGTAGGTTGTTATTGATGTTGGCAGTAAACAAAAAGGCATGTCCGCCATCAAAAGTGCTTAGCAACAATTGGTTGCCGGTAACCACCCCCTGCAGGTAGCGGTAATCGCCGGTGGTAGTTAAAAACGTGCCAGTCAGTTGGTTGCCATTTTGTATAAACTCGCCTACTGCATTTATATTTTTTAAACTGTCGCTGTTAAAATGTACCTTAAACCTGCCTGTAATATTATATTTGGCAGCACCGTCGTTTAACGCAAATCTTGGTGCTGAATTATTCGCTTCAAATGGCATTACCTGTAAACCTGCCGAAGTTTCTTTTAACCATTGCCCCACCAATTTTTCTCCCGTAATTTTTGCTTCAATACGAGACTCAAATACAGGCATTGTAATTAATATAGAATCTCCTTTCACCAAAACCTCCCTTACCTCAATTTGCTCCTTCCCATTTATAAATCGAAGCAAGTGTTGCCCGTTCACCTTCTTAACATCAAAAGTAAATGGTATGGCTATGCCATCAATACGCATAATCGCGGCCTGGTACCTACCCTCTTTAATTTGCGACTGGCCTGTAATCACTAATTGCAAGGCTATAACGAAAAGTAGTATTATTCGCATGTTACAGTTAATTTTTTCTTCTTAAAAATTGATGAATAGTAAAGATAACAGACCGTTTATTAAAAAGGGTATTTTGGAAAAAAAGTGAAATCTTTTAAAAAATGACCTAAAAAAGCCCTTTGCCTTACCGGGCAAAGGGGGTCTGTCAGGGTTATTTTTATAATTAGTTTCTTGCTCCTGCGCCAGCTTTTGGCAGTTCCTTTCTTGGTAATTTTTCTTCGCGCTGCGCTGTATTGTACACAAAGGCAGCCACCAAAGTAGCCGAGTGTACAAGGTCGTCGGCCACCAGGTGGTCATAACTGTCCATATTGCTATGATGCGTACGGGTATTATATTCAATATCGTCCTGTATAAATTGAAAGCCTGGCAGGCCCACTGCATTAAAGACAACGTGGTCTGTGCCACCAGTGTTGCTCACGGTTACTGTTTTAGCGCCCAAATCGCTAAAAGGCTGTAGCCATTCTGCAAAAATGTCTTTTACTGCTTCATTACCCTGCAGGTAAATGCCCCTTATTTTACCTGTACCATTGTCAACATTATAATAGGCCGATAATTTTTGATGCGCCGCCAACAATTGCATAGTTGCGGGGTCGGCAAAAGTTTTTTTCACATACCCCCTCGATCCAAACAGGCCTTCTTCCTCGCCACTCCATAACGCAATACGAATAGTACGTCGCGGCTTTATACCCGTAGCCAGTAAAATACGAACTGCCTCCATCATAATGGCGCAACCAGCGGCATTATCTGTAGCCCCGGTGCTTCCATGCCAGCTATCTAAATGGCCGCCTAACATTACTATCTCATCTTTCAGGTTTTTATCGGTACCCTTTAGTTCAGCTATCACATTGTAACCCTTAGTGTCGGTGGTGGTAAAACTGGTAGCAATATCTATGTCCATTTTTACATCCACACCACTTTTGGCCAGTCTAAGCAGGGTCATATAATCTTCCCACGCCATGGCTACATCTAAAAAGTTTTCGGGGTCGGCGGTCTTAAAACTGCCACCGCCCTGCACAAAAACGGTTCCGTCGTGGTTACGGGTGCTGGTTGTTAGTATGGCCAGGGCACCTTCCTGCTTGGCCATATTTTTTACTGCATTGGTAATGTTGTTAATTAAACGGGCTGCCTGAAACTGCTGCTGACGGCGGGCAATGCCCGTAGTATCGCCAGGTAACATAGCTGGTGCCACTGGGTTAGCCATCTTATTTAACTCGCTGTCAGTAAACCGGGCCGCATCGGGTTCAAAACTTTGGCGGTATTCATCACTACGATCAATAAGCAAAATTTTGCCCTTCAGCTTTCCTTTATAGGCAGCAAATGCCAGCGTGTCTATGGCCGATATTACCAGTACATCTGCTGTTTGCAATCCGTTGGTGCCTTTTGTCCAGGCCTTAGGTATGGCTATCATAGATTTGTAGTAAGGAGCCTTCATAGCTACATAACATTTTTCAAGTTCCCAGCCCTTCCCAAACTCGCCCCATGGGTCAAGTTGCACATTGGTCAGTCCCCACTCTTTTAATTTTGCCATGGCATAGTTGGCAGCCCGTGTAAAACCGGCCGATATAGTTAGGCGTGGCCCACTAACATCGGTTAGGTTAAAGGCAATGTCCATAACCTTTGAGTTGGTAAATCCTTCTTTTTTGATTTTTTCAACGGTAGCTATATCTACCTTTTCCTGTGCACCAATACCCATAAAACCGCCCAATACCAGGGCCAAAAATAGTGAGGAACGTTTTTTCATTAACTGGTTTTTAAAATTTTGGTTGAGGTTATATTGCAATGTAAGCAAATGGCTGATTGAAAAACGTGGCATACTACCTTTACTCCATGCATAAGTTAAGTATGACCGAACTGGGCCGTAAATCGGTAAACGGGTTTAAGCAGGCCGAAAAAATACCCGTTGTGGTAGTGTTGGATAATATACGAAGCATGCACAACGTAGGAAGTGTATTTCGTAGCTCCGATGCGTTTTTAATACAGGCCATAATATTATGTGGATATACCCCGCAACCGCCTCACCGCGACATCAATAAAACCGCCCTTGGCGCTACCGAAACAGTGGATTGGATACATTTTGAAACCGCTGCCGAAGCAGTAGAACAACTGAAACAGAATGGCTATCTTGTATACGCAATTGAACAAACCACTGGCAGCATTAACCTTCAAAAATTTGTTGCCCCAACCACCCGGCCGCTGGCCATTGTGTTTGGCAATGAGGTAGAGGGTGTAACCAGCAGTGCTTTACTACTGGTTGATGGGTGCATAGAAATACCTCAATTGGGCATGAAACATTCGCTCAATATTTCGGTAGCCGCCGGCATAGTTCTCTGGGAGTTGGTGCGGGGTAGAATGAAAGACTATTTTGGAAACCAGTGAAAAGTAAAAAGTAAAAAGTGAAAAGTAAAAAGCGAAAAAGGGATAATTAAAATAGTAATGATGAAATGTGTAAAATGTGAAACGTGAAAGGTCAATAGTGAATAGTGAAATTCGTGAAAGGTGAAGGTTTCAAGGTGCATAAATTGTGGTCAATCGTAAATTTAATAAATAACGGATCAGTCGTGAAGATTGACGTCGTCATCATTGTCCTCGCAAAACCACTGAAAAAATATGAAGACACTAACTACTGACAACTCACTGTATTCAATTAAAAATTTAGCATCTAACATTCAAAATAAATTCACTGAACTCAATGTATTCAATTAAAAATTTACCATCTAACGTTCAAAATAAATTCTGTCAACTCACTGTATTCAATTTAAAACTTAGCACTTAACATTTAAAATAAATTAACTCAATTCACTGTATGCAATCCAAAATTTAGCATTTAATATTTAAAATAAATTCACTTAACTCACTGTATTCAATTTAAAATTTAGCATTTAACATTCAAAATAAAAAACTCGTAACTCTTAACTCATAATTCAAAATTTAGCATTTAAAATAAAAATCTCATGTCTTTACAAAAAATAACCGAACAGCCATCCAAGTACCGTCATCTCCAAAAAATGTCCATACACGAGTTATTGGTCAGCATTAACAAAGAAGACCAAACAGTACCTATGGTTGTTGAAACGGCGATACCCCAAATTGAAAAATTAGCCAATACCATTACCGACCGCCTACTGGCCGGAGGCCGTTTATTTTACATAGGTGCCGGAACCAGCGGCCGCCTCGGCGTGGTTGACGCCAGCGAGTGCCCGCCCACATACGGAGTGCCTTATGGGCTGGTAATAGCACTGATAGCTGGTGGCGAAAAAGCAATAACACAAGCCGTAGAAAATGCCGAAGACAGTGCCGAACAAGGCTGGAACGACCTGGAAAAACATTTTGCCAGCGATAAAGATGTGGTGGTAGGCCTGGCGGCCAGCGGTACCACTCCCTATGTAATTGGCGCGTTAACCGAATGTAAAAAACGTGGTATTGCTACAGGTTGTATTGTTTGTAATCCCGGCTCGCCTATTGCCGCCCTGGCAAATTTTCCGGTAGAGGTAGTGGTAGGCCCCGAGTTTGTAAGCGGCAGCACCCGTATGAAAAGTGGTACCGCCCAAAAACTGGTATTAAACATGCTCTCAACCTCGGTAATGATAAAATTGGGCAGGGTAGAAGACAACCGAATGGTTAACATGCAGTTAACCAACGAAAAACTGGTAGACCGCGGTATAAAAATGATTATGGAAGCATTGCCTACCTCCGACTACGAAAAAGCTAAACAACTTTTGTTGGCTAATGGGAGCGTAAAAAAAGCCCTTGAAGTTGCTCAATAATTTAATATTAAATAACATCGTTGTTTCATAAATTTAGGTCACTAAAAATAATTGTATGATGCAAAAAATTTTACCCATTACCTGTATTGCCGCCTGTTTATTTGCCAGCAATGCAAATGCCCAAAGTAAAAAAGCGTTTGCTGTTACCAGCGATGTACCGGGCACTTTTTCCTGGAATACTATTCGGGAAATTGACCTTTCCAGTGGCGAAACTGTAAATACTTTTTACGATACCAAACGCCACAACAGTTTTGAAATAGTAACTGACCAAAATGCAAGGTTGGTGCCCGCGGCCGATAATCGTTCGCAAATAAGGCTAATGCCTATGGCCGAAGGGGTGGCTGCTACAGCCTTCGACGAAAAGCACAACAGGTTGTATTACACCACTATGCGTGGCAACGAATTACGCTATTTTGACCTCAATAATCCCAAAGGCAAAGTGGTGTATAACCAGTCTACACTATTATTTGAGGGCAACCGCTACGACGAGGCCAATGTTATTACCCGTATGGCCTTTGGTGCCGACGGCGCTGGCTACGCCCTAACAAACGATGCCAAAAACCTGGTAAAATTTAGTACTGGCCAAAAACCCGTTATTACCAACCTGGGCCAGGTAAGAGATGGTGCCAAAAACGGTGCAATGAGTGTTCACAACCTGTGCAGTAGCTGGGGTGGCGATATGGTAGGCGATGCCTATGGTAATTTATACCTGGTTAGTATGCGTAGCAATGTTTTTAAAATAAACCCGCAAACCATGGTTGCCGATTTTATTGGTGCCATTAAAGGATTGCCTGCCGAGTATACCACTAATGGTATGGCGGTTGACGATAATGGTGAGGTGCTTTTAAGCTCCGCTGCGGTAAGCGGTACCTTTTACAAAGTTAACATGGCTACCCTACAGGCTACCCAATTAAAAAATGGTAATACTGCTAATGTGTATAATGCCAGCGACCTTGCCAGCAGTAACCTTTTGTACAAAAAAACGGGTATGCCGTTAATGACAACCACCGAAATTTTAGGCAACGATAAGGTGTCGGTTTATCCCAACCCGGTTTCAAATAAAGCAATGACAGTGCAATTTGATAAGGTACCGGCCGGCAGGTATAACCTTACGTTATTAGATGCGTCGGGTAAAATAGTTTTAGCCCGCTCGCTGGTAATCAACTTTTTTGGCCAGGTTGAAAAAATCAATCTTCCCCGTTCTGCTTCTGGCATGTACCTGCTAAAGGTTAGCGGTGGAATGAAAGAAGTATTTAGCAGTAAAGTGATCGTGCAATAGGTTCTGAATAAATAATGTTCTTAAGGGGCCAACAGCAATGTTGGCCCCTTTTTTATATGGTATTCGGTATCATTAAACTACAGTAAAAACGGTAAAAGAGCTTAACACCCTGGCTGTTACAAACTAAATTGCTGCCAATATATTTTGGGGGCCAGTCATTTTGGCTTTGTTGATACGGCCGTTGCGTCGCACACTTTTACAGAAGTACTTTTTTCAGCTTTTTTTCCACGAGTTTTAATACTTTTCCTTTTATGGGGTATGCAGCGGTGAATTTTGAAAAATATAGGAATATTATGGTACACATTATTTGAAAAGATGGGAGCAATGGTAAATTTGCTTTGACAATAATACATTGCAAACGCTTTGCAGTTGACCATAAAAAATTTACAAAATAGAAAGGATGGACGTATGCACGATATAGAACCCTATTTTAACTGGCGCCATTTGTACATGGCCGAAGAAGATAAAAACTCACCTTTTTTTGGGCGGGTTTATAGCGAGTTTGAATACTCGCAAACGGTCTACAACTATTACATACACCCGCAGTGGGACGAGTTTGGCAGCAAAACCCTTTACATTAAAATTTTATTTGTTGACTATGCCGAGCAATATGCTATCATTGAAATGATAGGCGAATGGAATGACGCAATTGAAGATGATATCATGTTTTTAAAAAGAGATGTTATTGATAGTTTGATAGCTCAAAAAATTACAAAGTTTATTCTCATTACCGAAAATGTACTCAATTTTCATAGTGGAGATAAAGACTATTATGAAGAATGGTTTGAAGAAGTGACCGACGAAGATGGCTGGATAGTATCGCTAAATATGCCCTCGCAAACGCAGTATGATTTTAAAAAGAAGAAGCTCAATTATTATATTGAATTAATGGACATGCCCACGTGGAGGTTATACAAACCTCAGCACCTCTTCGAAAAAATTGATAGTGACATCTCCCGGAGGCTAAGCTAGCTGGTACACGCCGGAGCTTATAAAAAGTTGTCATTTATACCTGGTGCTTTTTGTACGGTCAAAGGCAAAATGTACAATAGGTCAGCCAAATTATTCATTGCCATTTTTGTAATATGACCGCTTGTTGCCTCGGGTTGTGCAACACGGGTAGCTGTAGCACGTCATCCGCCAGGGGTTAAGCTTTCACCCATTGATCCGTCACCAGGCCACTTTTGGGTTAAAGGCCACTACGTGCGCCGGGGTAGCAACTACGTTAGGACGCCTGGTTACTGTAAAGTTGGGCGCAGAAGATAAACGCGTATAAAGTATACGTTTGGAGGTAAAATAGACTTTGATGCTGATAAGTTACCCTTTTTTTCTATGCGTTTTTAACGATAGCTCAAACTCATTTGTTTTACATTTACGCAAAACAAAAACGTATGAGCTATACGCCCTCTCCCGATAGATATGACACCATGGAGTACCGCCGCTGTGGCAACAGTGGTGTTCAACTACCTGCTGTATCCCTTGGCCTGTGGCACAACTTTGGCCATGTAGATGTGCTGGAAAACAGCCGTAAAATCTTGCACCTTGCGTTTGACTCTGGCATTACCCATTTTGACCTGGCCAATAATTACGGCCCACCGCCGGGCTCGGCCGAAGAGAACTTTGGTAAAATTTTGAAAGAAGATTTTGCCGGCTATCGCGATGAACTGATTATTAGCAGCAAGGCTGGTTATAATATGTGGCCCGGTCCTTATGGTGAGTGGGGGTCAAAAAAATACCTGGCAGCCAGCCTCGACCGAAGCCTCAGGCGAATGGGACTTGATTATGTCGATATTTTCTATTCGCACCGCCCCGACCCTAACACGCCGTTGGAGGAAACAATGGGCGCTCTCGACCTAATAGTTCGGCAGGGAAAAGCGCTATATGTGGGTATCTCCAATTACCAAAATAAGGAAGCCGCGGAGGCCATCGCCATTTTAAAAAGATTAGGTACGCCCTGCCTTATTCACCAACCTAAATACTCCATGTTTGAGCGTTGGGTAGAAGGCGGCCTGCTGAACATTTTGGAAACCGAAGGTGTAGGATGTATTCCTTTTTCCCCCTTAGCCCAGGGCTTACTAACCAATAAATATTTACACGGTATACCCGAAGATAGCCGGGTAGCAAAACCACATGGCTTTTTACATGAAAACGATGTAAACGAAAACATCATAGGCAAAATAAAGGCCCTTAACGAATTGGCCCAACAACGTGGACAAACGTTGGCGCAAATGGCCTTGTCGTGGATTTTAAAAGACAAAAGAATAACAACAGTGCTGGTAGGTGCCAGCCGCCCCGGGCAACTGGCCGATAGCCTGCAGTGTTTAAAAAACACCAATTTTGAGCAGGCGGAGTTGGATAAGATTGAGGGGATTTTGAAGTGAGGTTGTGAATGGGGAAATCGTGAGACGTGAAAGGTGAAATGCGAACGTCATCCTCAACCCGTTTCACGAACCTCGGAAACTGTCAGGGCCATCACCCGGGGATGCCGAAATAAATAATGCATGACGGCAACAGTAAACGTCATCCTGAACCCGTTTCAGGATTCCATGGAAACTGTCAGGGCCATCACCAGGGGATGCCGAATTAAATTCTGCATGACTAAAACCGCGTCCGTCATCCTCAACCCGTTTCAGGAACCTCGGAAACTGTCAGGGCCATCACCAGGGGATGCCGAATTAAATTCTGCATGACTAAAACCGCGTCCGTCATCCTCAACCCGTTTTAGGATCCCCTCGGAAACTGTCAGGGCCATCACCCGGGGATGCCGAAATAAATAATGCATGACGGCAACAGTAAACGTCATCCTGAACCCGTTTCAGGAT
>JBBRUR010000084.1:0-21419 GCA_038247635.1 Chitinophagales bacterium | reverse complement strand
TACGGTAGTTATTGTCCACATCTGCAAAAGAAGGTGGCGTAAACGTTTGGGCTTTTGTTGTGCTGATTACACATACAAGCAGTAAGAGTTGAAATATTTTTTTCATAATTTTTGATTGAAATTTTGTGATTAATAACGAATATCAAATCTTCCTTCGGTTATGTTAACTGTTAAGCCTGTTGTTGCATTTGTGCCAATAAAAGAGAATGTGCCTGATAGTATTCTATTTAATTGGTCAAATTTGGAAATAAATATACTTCCACTGTCATTATCAAACTTTGGATATACACTAACACCCCCATCGGAAGTATTCTCTCGATAGAAAGCATTTGCTGTTCCTATCGTTGTTTTAAATTGATAGGTCATTCCCTCTACAAGAAGCAAGCTATCTGTTTCAATACTTACTCCTTTTTTGGTTGAGTAATTATAAGCAGGGATATTTAAGTGCCACCCACCGTTAGGTACATTGCCTAAGTTTACATATTGCACAAACAGTCCCGGGCGCCCGTTGCCATCTTTGGGTAAAAATATCTGCCCGTTAACCTTACAACCAAAAGTCATAGCACCAGTGGTTGTTTCGAGTGGTAACTGGGGTTCTTCGTTTTTCTTTTTGCATTGGCTAAAAGTAAAAAGTAGCAGTACCAGAAAGCTTACGCTTAAAATTTTTAATTGTTTCATAATGGATGATTTTTTCGTTTATAATTTATGGAGTGATGTGATTTTATTATCCATTTGCTGCATCAAACTGTATCGTACTTATCTCACTGCTTCTATTGGTTAAAAATAAGTTGGATGGCAACACCGCACTGCAATAGGTAAGGTTGTAATTTATTATACTTGGGCTAATGGCCATTGTATTAAATTCCTGATAAGGATTTTGCCAAATCCCACTTACATAGCGATCAAAGAATTGTTCGTTGCTAACGGTAACAAACCCGCCGCTTGCCGCATTGTCTTTAAATCTTGAATAGTTGTAGTATAAGCCACTCAATATTATTATACCGGGTTGCCTTTGTGTTTGCCAAAAGCTATCCTGATAAGCAGGGCTGTAAAAGCCACCTGCATTGGTATGAATGGCGCTCATAGCAACGGTTGTATAAATATCATTTAACACACCAGCATTTACTTTATTGCTGTCTCTAAGCAAACCATTATAGCTTTTTAAATCTGCAAATTCCATTGCGTAATCGAGTAGTAAACCCGTGGGTACACGGTTCTTTTCTAAGGGGGCAAAAACATTATTCATGCGAGCGATAATTTCGGTATTGATTTCATTTTGCGCAAAAGAAAAAAAAGAAAGAGCGCATAATAGCAGGAACAACCAAAGTTGTTTGGTAAAGGTCAGTTTCATATTATTGGTTTTGGTTTAAATTTTTATAGGAATATTATTTTGTATAGCGTACATCAAATCTCCCTTCACGTATTTCTACTTTTTGCCCACCTCCATTAACTCCATCAAACCAGAAAGTTCCCGAGACAATTTGATTAATACTATCTAATTTTTTTATTAAAAGTTCGCCCGTATATATAGGCTTTCCCGTACGATATGACCAATCTTGTTGACTACTACCAAGACCAAAATAGCTTCCATAAACAGAGCCTTTAGAAGCACTGTCTAAGCTAAGAATAAGATTTTCTCGTATTTTTAGGCTATCTGTAAATAAGCCCACAGCAGTCTGATTATTGCCACTGCCTTTTACTCCAGACAGCCTAAAATAATATCCTCCATTTAAAAATTGATAATTGCAACTCAATGAACCCCCTGTTAGTTGTGCCCCCCCCGGTTTAAATACTTCCCCATTAACCAAACAACCAAAAGTGTTTGCCCCGGTTTGGGTTTCGGGAGGTAGTTGGTCAACAGGGTTTGTGGGTTTATTTTTTTTGCAACTGCTGCTTAATAAAAAAAATGAAATTTTGAGAAGAAGGATATTTTTTATGATTGGCTTTTTTTAATCTTGTGCACTTTACAATCTTTTTTTCTATTTTCTACCCAATACCCATGTTTTTAATATTAAGTTTTGGGGGGCGTTGCTAATCAAATCGTTATCAACTATTACCTATTTGTGTAGGTGGGGGTTCTCCTACAAAAGCGATAAATATTTACGCTCACAGGCAATTAACGGTTAGGGATTTATGAATATATGTATAAAATTTAGTTTGGCCATGACCGGCAAAATAACCTTGTACGGGCAGGTGTTACCCGTAGGCGGCATAAAAGAAAAAGTGTTGGCCCCAAACGCTCAGGTTTAAAGGAAATTATTATGTGTTGGCATAACGAAAAAGAGGTGAGCGAGATAGACAGCAACTTTATACATGGCTTAAATTTCACTACATAAAAACTATGCAGCAGTTGCTGGAGTTGGCGTTGGTGTAAGGTGCAGAATATTTGGTTAGTTATACAATTCCCGGTTTTGTTCGGGTTTTTTTTAATACCAGCTATAGAGTTCACATGTGTAGTTCTTACGGCTTCCATGGTCGGTATTACGGGGTTGCAATCGTTTGTCGGTACATCTCTCGGCAACTACGGTTTCTGGCCGGGCTATCATGCTATAGGGCTAAATGATTTGTTGGTGAAGGACACCAAAAAAGGCAAAAATCCTTTCACCGGCAAATCTTTTGGCACCTTTTTCCTCAATATTTGTTGGTAAAGAACACCAACAAAGGCTAAATGATTTGTTGGTAAACACCACCAAAAAAGGCAAAAAGCTAAAGGCAGCAAAACCTATAAAAATCTATTTAACTGTTCAAGATTGCCTTTCTAAATGCTGTCTTTCATCTATTGTACTAAAAGTTGTAATGTCTCTCGCCGATTATTGGCTGCTAAACGGAGAAATATTATTAATTCAATTTTATTAAGATTTTGCTGATGGCGCAGATTTTTACCAATAATAACGAACAAGTTAAAACCGTTGAGGACGATTAAACCAAGAAGTTCGCCTTTTTTTTTGCCCAGCCAACCCATATCGCGTACAGTTCTTATCTTAAAGCCATGTCCAAAATCTGCTTTAAGTTGTTGGGGCAGATTTTCATCAAGCAAAATTTTCATTAAGCATTTTTTCAGTTGTCAATGTTTTTTTGCCATTTCTAAAACCTGGATAGCAGCTTGTTTTAAAACGCCTGGATACTCGTCCAAAAATTCGTTGAGATCATCGCCTCCTTCTATATAAACAAAAAGGGTTTGGATAGGAACTCGTCTTCCCGTGAAAACGGGTGTTCCACCCATCGTTTCCAGGTCAATATTTATAGGTCCGTAATGAATATATTATTTTTGTTATACGAAGTTACAAAATATTGAAGTTTCGTTTTTTCCGTTGAATGCTATGTCCCGGCCCAAAACAACGCTTTATTAAAACCAGTGGAAAATGCAAAAACGCTGCACTGCTAAAACCAGTAGCTTTGCCAGTTATAATCGATTTTTTAAATGGCATACATTACCCTCGACAACTGGCAGAAAACTTCGGAAGATCACCGGAAGGTGTACAAAAATTTTTTGCAACGTCCCGATAAAAACAAGGTACTGAGAGCCCTTCCACAGTTAGAAGAAGAAGCGTATGAAGCCATTGATTGCCTCAAATGTGGTAACTGTTGCCGTAACCATTCGCCGCGGTTTAAAACGCCTGATATAAAACGCATCAGCAAACGCCTTAAAATGAAGGAAGGCGACTTTATTGAAACTTACCTGCGACTGGATAACGATGGAGATTATGTAAACAAAACCACCCAATGCCAGTTTTTGGGCAGCGATAATTATTGCGGAATTTATGACGACCGGCCAGGCGATTGTGCCCGTTACCCCTACACCGCCGAGGATGTGCTGATTAAACGCCCGGTACTTACCTTAAAAAATACGCAGGTATGCCCCATAGTAGTGCATGTATTGGAAGCATTGATTAAGGCAAAGTGAAACAATGGCTGAAAAAAACCGCTATCTACAAAAGCAAAGAGGGTTGCTGATTAGTAATCAACCAACATTTTCAGTTTCAAAAAATCTTTTTCGCCATGCATCAAAAGGCCTTTTTTTACTGTTTCAATATTATTTTTATTGTTTTTTATGGTAGGTAATTGCAGCAATCAGGCTTTATAACAAAACAGTAATTTAATGAAAACCTTTGTGTTTAGACTAAAACCCGGCAACAACCTAAAAAAAGAAATTGACTTTGTCGTAAATGCCAACGGTATTAGTGCCGGCTGTATAGCCACTGCCGTTGGTGGCCTTACCACTTACAACATTTGGTTTGCTAACCAGCCAAATGGCACAACCGAAACAAGGCATTTTAAAATGGTTAGTTTAACCGGTACCCTTTTCATAAATGGCTACCACATACACGTTAGCGTGGCCGACAGTACCGGCAAAACAATTGGCGGTCACGGGTTAGAGGGTAATATTGTTTACACCACCGCCGGGATAGTACTACAGTCAACTTCGGCTTTTACCTTTAGCAGGCAAAAAGATGGCACCACCCCCTGGCACGAACTACAGATAAAATCAACATAACAATTCACGAACAGTTTACAGGCGTACTTTTGCGCTCTAAACTTTTTTAACCCCTGACAGGTTAGTGTACCAGTATGAAATTATTTCCCGAATCGGCGGCTGTTCAGTTAGAATTTGATAAGATAAAACAGTTGCTGGTTGACCATTGCAAAAGCGAGTATGGCAAAACCAGGGCAGCAGATTTGCGCATCCATACCCGTAAAGATTATATTGAAACCGAACTACGGCAAAGCCATGAGTACAAGCAAATTGCACAAAATGCTCAATATTTTCCCAACGATTATATTTTAAATCTATCAAAAGATATAAAGTTACTGGGCATACCCGGTGCTTTGCTTGGTGGCGAGCAGTTTGTACTACTACGCAAACTGGCAGTTAGCGTTCAGTCAATTTTTCGTTGGTTCGATAACGAACGTAGGGTAGGCTACCCGGCAATGGCAATGGTTATTGATAACACTTATTTTGAAAAGGTTATTATTGAAATGATTGACAATGTGTTGGATGAGGTGGGCACGGTAAAAGACAATGCCTCAACCGACCTTGTAAAAATACGCATGGCCCTGTACCGAAAACGTAATGAGTTACGCCGCGTATTTGAGCGGGTAGTAGCCAGGCTAAACAAGGCTGGCTTTAGTGCCGATATTGACGAAAGCTTTAGCAATGGCCGTAGAGTAGTAGCCGTGTTTGCTGAAAATAAGCGCATGGTAAAAGGTATTTTGCATGGCGAAAGCGACACCCGCAAAACCGCCTTTATTGAGCCCGAAGAAACAATTGAGCTGAACAACGATATTATCAGCCTTGAAAATGAAGAGCGAAAGGAGGTGCTCCGCATTCTAAAACAACTCACCGCCGATCTGTCAATATATTCACCACTACTAAAAACCTACCAGGATGTGGTAGGTGAATACGATTTTATTAGAGCGAAGGCCCGGCTGGCCATCGATATGTATGGCGAGTTTCCTACGGTGGTAGACAGGGCACATATTCATTTGGTGAGCGCCTATCACCCGCTGTTATATCTGTACAATAAAAAATCGCAAAAGCCCACAATACCGGTTAATATAACGTTGGATGACAAAAGCCGCATATTGGTAATAAGCGGTCCCAATGCAGGCGGCAAAACGGTTACCCTTAAAACCGTGGGCCTGTTGCAAATAATGCTGCAAAGCGGTTTGCTGGTACCGGTACACCCAAGTAGCCAAATGGGTATTTTTAAACAGTTAATGATACATATTGGCGATACTCAAAGCCTTGAATTTGAGTTGAGTACCTATAGCAGTCATCTTAAAAACATGAAACATTTTATGGAGGTAGCCAATGGCAAAACCTTATTTTTTATAGATGAACTGGGCAGTGGCAGCGATCCCAACCTTGGCGGTGCTTTTGCCGAGGTAATTATGGAAGAGCTGGCGCACAAGCGCAGCATGGGCATTGTAACCACACACTACCTAAACCTTAAGGTAATGGCTAACAAAGTACCCGGTATAATTAACGGCGCCATGGGTTTCGACGAACAAAACCTGCTGCCGATGTACAAACTTATTATTGGTAAACCGGGTAGCTCGTACACTTTTTCAATAGCCGAGCGTATAGGTCTAAGCCCTCATCTTATAAAAAAAGCAAGAAGCCTGGTAGATGAAGACCATTTTAGCCTTGATAAACTATTGAACCGGACGGAACAGGACCTGCGCGACCTTGAAATAAAAGAAGTGGAACTGAATAAACTGGTAAAAGACAACGAACGGCTGAAAAAGGAAATGACGCAGGTAATGGACCGCGAAAAGCACCAGCAGCAGGTGGAGTTGCTAAAACAACAAAACCAGGTAAGTGAGGAGCGCATTGCCTACCTGAAAGACATGGAGCGTAAGCTAAAACAAATTATTTTAGACTGGCGCAAGGCCGGCAATAAAAACGAAGTAATCGCACATATGCAAAGCTTACTATCGGGCAAGCAGCAACAGGTACAAACCAATAAGCTGGCCAAAAAAATAGATAATAAATATTTTGAACTTGCAGCCGAGGTGGTAGTAGGGGCACGGGTTAAAATGAAAAAAAATTACCAGGTAGGCGAAGTAAAAGAGATACGGGGAAAACGGGCGATAGTACAGGTAGGTACTATACCAATGAGCGTGGATTTAGACGATTTGGTAGTGGTGGAGGAAAAAGAAATTTAAACAAAAATGATACATTAAGTACAACAAATATTACCTTATAATGCACAGGTTGGTTGCCCAAATAAAAATGGTGGGCAGCTTATGGTAATTTATTGGTGGGTTGTAAATATCATTTCTAAACTTTTTTTTGAAAAAAAGGAGAAAGCTTTTTTAATTAAAATTAATAAAAATATAGGTGTACATTATTACAAAACGATATTTTACGTGAGGCAATATCGTTTATCAAAATTCGTTATCCTACAAACGCTTACTATTTACTTTTTGTTGTTTATTACGTATGTTACAATCTATCGCAGGCATAAATCTTAAAACCGAATTTTCGTACGAAAATATTCTGGAGGCATTTTTAGCCGGCTCGCACGATAGTTTTTTGGTCATAGACCGATCGTTTGTTATTGTAACTTTTAACGACCGGTACCACCGCTATCATCTTAGACAACACGGTTTTGAAGTACAACAAAGCCACCAACTAAGCGATTTTTTCCCAACACAAAAATACCAGCAGTTTGAGGCGTACCTAAACAGTGCGCTTAAGGGCGATATTGTTAAGTTTACAAGAAAGTACGAAGGCAAAACCCTTAAACCATCGTGGTACGACTATGAATACCACCCGCTTAGGGCAAAAAATGGCGAAATAATTGGCGTTGGCATAGGGGTATTTGAAACCACCGAAAAAAACGAGACAATTGAAAAACTTCGCCAAAGTGAAGATTTGTTTAAAACCCTCATTCAAAATTCAACCGATACTTTTCAATTATGCAACGATAAATTTGAATTGATTTTTGTAAGCTCAACCATAAAAAATATTATGGGCGTTGAGGCCAATGAACTGGTAGCAAAAAACGGGTTAGAAATGGTACACCCCGACGAAAGGGAAAAGGTGGCCGAGTGGTTTGAAAAAATAAAACAGCACAACGAAAAAATTTTTTCCATTGAGTATAGGGTAAAAAACAACGAAGGCAGATGGACATGGATTGAAAACTACGGAAGCAACCTGTTGCAGAACCCTAACGTGAAGGCCGTTGTAATGAACCTTCGCAACATTCAGGCAAAAAAAATTGCTGATTTTGCGCTTATTCGGGCTGAGCAGCGCCTTAGCTTGCTACTTAACAATACTGATGAGTCGTTCATTATTTTAAACAGCAGATTGCACATTGTTGCTTACAACCGGGCGGCGCAACAACATTCGCCTTTTTTTTACACCCAGGAGTTACAATCGGGCCTTTCGGTACTTGATCTTATTGACCCGGTAGAAATTGAGGCGATGATAGCCCTGTTTGAGTTGGTTTTTGAGGGCGAACCACGCGAAAAGGAAACGTCGTATTACGACGACAAAAAAACACTGCATATTTTTAGTCATGTGTTCCGCCCCTTGTACGACGACAATAACGAGATTTCGGGCGTATTTATCACCTCCAGCGATATTACCAAACGAAAATATGCCGAGCAGCAAGTAAAGGAAAGCGAGGAGCGCTTTAAAACCATCATCCAGGAATCGTTTGACGCCGTGTTGATAACCGACGACGCTACGCGTATCACCTACAGTTCACCATCCATTACCAATGTTTTGGGCTACACTACTGAGGCACTTGCGGGTAATACGCTTTTTGAATACATGTACAACAACGACCTGGCGGCTGCCATTGCCAAGTTTGCCGAGGTAATTATTAGCCCCAATGCCGAAAAAAATATTGACGTACGTATGCGCAACAGCGCAGGCCAATACATTTGGATTGAGTTGAAGGGAAAAAACATGTCTACCAATAAATATGTTCAGGGCATTTTGGTAAGCCTGCGCGATATAACCAGCCGTAAAAAGGCAGAAGAGATCATATCCCTGTCGGAACAGCGATTTAAGGGCCTGGTGCAAAGTGGTGCCGATATGATATGGATATTAAACCAGCAAAGCGAACTGTTATATGCAAGCCCCACCGTTAAAACCATCATGGGCATTGATCCTGTGTCAAATTATGGCAAAAGTATTTTTGAGCAAGCCCATCCCGATGATGTTAACGAAATAAGGGAGGTGTTTAGTCATTTTATTACCTCGGGCAACAAGCAGGCGCTGGTAGGACCTTACCGTTTTGTAAATAGCGAAAAAAGAGTTTTTTGGGTGGAGTCCACCGTCACCAATTTGTTAAGCGACCCATCCATTAACGGTATAGTACTAAATAGCCGCGATGTTACCGCCAGGCGAAAACTAACAGAAGACCTTGCAGCCAATACCGAGCGCCTTAAAACATCGCAGCTCATTGCCAAACTAGGTTATTTTGAATTCGATTTTAAAGCAGGGGAAATTTTTTTCTCCACTGAGTTTTACCATATACTGGGCATAGATCCAACATTGATGGGAAAATTTAGGTTCGACACCATCGAAAAAATCATTCATCCCGAAGACAGGGAGCGGATAAGAAAGCAAATCGTAAAATCAATTGACGAGTTTATAGATTTTAACGAGGAGTACCGCATTATAACTTCGGCAGGGCTTGAAAAGGTAATTTTGGCTATTGGCGCGGTTGTAAAAAACCAGGCAGGTAAAACTGAAAATTTTAGAATAACCCTACAGGATATTACCGATAGCAAAATGGCTATACAGGCGCTTGAAACAATGGAAAGCCGGTTTAAATCGCTTTTTGATAGCAGTATAGATGGTATTGTACTTAGCCTTGACAATGGGGAAATCATTTCGGCCAACCCTTCTATTTGCAAACTGCTGGGCTATACCAGCAACCAAATTACAGCGCTTAACCTTTCTGACCTTTTTGATAGTACCTCTGCCTCCAGCCGCAACATGATATCGGAACGGGTACAAACCGGAAGTTTTATAGGCGAGGTATCGGTTTGTCATCAATCGGGCAAGTTAATGTACACCGAGGTTACCTCTTTAAATATGACCGATACAGGCGGCAAAAGCGTCATTTCTACCATTATCAGGGATATTACCGACAAAAAGAAAATTGAAGAGGAGCAAAAGGCACTGACCGAAGAACTTTTGCGCAATAACCAGGATCTGCAACAGTTTTCTTTTATCACATCGCACAACATGCGTGCGCCGGTGGCCAACCTTATAAGTTTGCTTAGCCTGTATAACCATACCGAAATTGCCGACCCGTTTAATAAAGTGATTATTGAAAAGTTTGAAGAAGCTACCATGCAGCTAAAAAATACCTTAAACGATTTGGTTAATGTGCTGGTCATAAAATCCAACAATAACATTGATAAGCAGGTAGTTTCGCTGCAAAGTGTTTTTGACAATGCCCGGCAAAATATAGAAAGTTTATTGAACGATCAAAACGGTAGCATTGAAGTAGACTTTGAAGAAGTGCCCGAATTGATGTATAACAAAATTCACCTGGATAGTATTTTTTTAAATCTTATCTCAAATGCTATCAGGTATCGGTCGCCCGACCGAAGCCCGGTAATCAAAATTCGCTCATACAGGCACCATGGAGGGGTTAGTGTCAGTTTTCAGGACAATGGATTGGGTATTGATCTAAAACGGTATGGCGATCGGCTTTTTGGATTGTACCAGCGTTTTCACGAGTCCAAAGAGGGAAAAGGATTGGGGCTATACATGACCAAATCTCAAATATTGGCAATGGGCGGAAAAATTGAGGTAGAAAGCGAACCGGGTAAAGGCAGTATATTTAAAGTTTTTTTCAAATCCTAAGAAAAAGAGAATGGCACGATATAAAAATGTACTATTGGTAGAAGACGACCCAATAACCGTAATGGTATGTGACCGTATTATAACCATGAGCGCTTTTGCTGAGAAAGTTACCAGTTGCGAAAATGGAAAATTTGCAATTGACTATTTAAAAGGGTTACTTAGCACAAACCAACAAATTCCTGAAATTATTTTTTTAGATATTAATATGCCTGTAATGAACGGGTGGGACTTTTTAGAGGAACTGGATCATATCAATGATTCGTTTATTAAAATGTCCCGCATTTACATACTATCGTCTACCGTTGATCCCGAAGACTATAAACGTGCAAAGGCTTTTCCGGCGGTGGTCAAATTTATTTCAAAACCTCTATCCAAACAATTTCTGGACGAGATTGCCTGATAAAAGTGTTTGAAAGTCCATTAATAATTTGTTTTATCCAGCTACTTTATTTTAATAAACATTGGTTTGCTATATAAATAATGGAAATGCAAGGGTCAAAAACTTCATTATTTTGTTAAGGGTTTTTTCAATAATAAATATTAATGGGGTAGTGAAACCAGCGTTTGTACCAATTTACTAAATGGCTAAAACAGGTGAGCGGTCAGTACAATTTCGCTAAACTTTTATTAGGGCTAAGTATGCCGTTTTATTAACGACTTTTACACCAATGGCCCGGTAGGTGCCAAATATGGTTGGCCTTTAAGTAAATATTACATACCCAATTTTGCCGTGGTCAAATTCTTCATTCTATACAAATGTTTTGTTCGCAATGGCCTTTCTTACAATCATGGTTTTTCGGTTTATTGAACTTTACACCTTGTTTGTAAAAAATATGCCAATTTTCACTTAAGTAACATTTCATCAAATTAAAATTTTTTAAAAATAAGCTGGTTATATAGATTACTGATTAACAGCTGTTTATTAATTTAAACGAAGAACTTTTGCCCGCGAATTATATTTTAAATTTATTTGCCGGGTTCACTCAATAAAAATTTGTAATTGATTTTCCCGGGTTTAAAATAACGTTTGTATTGTAAGCGTACTAAATTGCAGATGCTTATAACCTATTGGTGTTAAACCTGCACTATTTTAAACGGGGTTATTTCTATTACTTCCCAAACCTTACCCGCTACGTACGGGTCGGCCTGTACCCACTGCCGTGCAATATCCATACTTTCAATTTCTATAATTAAAACTGAACCATTCATATTGCCTTTGTTGGTAAAAGTGGCACCACCGGTTATAAAAATACCCTGCTGTTTTTCGGCCTTCATTCGTTTTAAATGAAGTGGGCGTACCTGCATGCGGCGCGCAGGTGCTTCGTGGTCGGTATAATCTTTGGCAGTAATGATAAACTGTGGCATAATGCGGGTTAAACGTATGTTTAGTTGCAACAAATAAAAAAACCTGGTATGTTACCAGGTTTTACTTGTAGCTGTTCAGCTAATTATGTTAGTGTATAAACAAGTTACTAATTAAGACGGTTGCTCCATTCCAAATAGGTAATAAAAGCGATAGCACCAAAAATGGCAATAACCACTAACATGTTTCTAACACCTTCGCTAACCGAAGATTGAGTTGAGGTAGATTTTTTCATGACATTACATTTTTATTAAAAATTAAATAAAATAGGCAAATCATAAATATTTTGAAAAACCTTTATGCCTATAAAAATTAAAGAAGTTTTGGCGCTGCATTGTTTGAACTCTAACACATAGAGCAAGGTAGCACCCAAAAGGTGACAAAACAAAAATAAATTTTTTCATTATACCTGTTGCCCATACGTATATATATTTGAATTACTAAAAATTTTAGATGTTCGCTATTGTTGATATTGAAACTACGGGTGGCTACGCCAGCGCCAACGCTATTACCGAAATTGCCATTGCCATATACGATGGAACGGGAGTAATCGATTTTTTTGAGACCCTGATTAACCCACAAATGCCCATACCGCCTTACATTCAATCACTTACCGGCATATCGCCAGCAATGGTTAGCCAGGCGCCCTGTTTTGACGAAGTTGCCCCAAAAATATTTAACCTGCTAAACGGTAATATTTTTGTTGCCCATAACGTAAATTTCGATTATTCGTTTGTAAACCATCATTTATTACGGCACGGCTTTAACCTCGACTCAAAAAAACTTTGTACCGTAAGGCTCGCCCGAAAAATTTTGCCTGGGTTTAAAAGCTACAGCCTGGGCAACCTTTGCCGTAGCCTTGATATAAACATTAGTAACCGACACCGTGCCGGTGGCGATGCATTGGCTACTGTGCAACTGTTTAAGCAAATTTTGCAAGCCGATGTGCATGGCGAAATTAAAGCTATGATAAAGGCAAAAGCTAAGGACCAGTTTTTACCTCCAAACCTTTCCATTGAAAAAATTGCCCAACTGCCTAATGAGCCCGGGGTATACTATTTTCATAACCAAAAAGGTAAGGTGGTGTATGTTGGTAAAGCTAAAAGTTTAAGCAAGCGGGTTAATAGTCATTTTTCTAATAACAAAACAGGCCGCCAAAAGCAGGATTTTTTGCGGGAGATACATAACGTATCGTACCAGTTGTGTGGTAGCGAGTTAATGGCCTTTATTTTGGAAAGTGTGGAAATAAAGCGCTTATGGCCATTGTACAATCGCAGTCAAAAAGGTTTTGAGCAAGCCTATGCATTGTATTGTTTTGAAGATGGAAAAGGGTATAAAAGGCTTGCGATAGAAAAAAAGAAAAAACACCTGGCCCCGCTTTACACCTTTAACCTGTTGTTAGAGGGACATAATATGCTTAAAAAACTGGTTGTGGAGTTTGAGCTTTGTCCGCGCTTGTGTTTTATTGATACCTCGGCCGGCGAATCGCTTCCGCAGGCAATCGGTCTGTCCCCGCAAAGCTACAATCAGCGCATAGCGGCCGCATTACAACATCTTGAAACGGCATTGCCAAGTTTTGCAGTAATTGAAAACGTAACAATAATGCAAAAGGAAAAACAAGGCATTATACTTATGGAAAATGGGCGGTTTTACGGTATGGGTTATTCATTGCCCAGCCACACCATAAAAACTATGAGCGATATAAAAGCCGAAGTAACGCCTTATCCCGAAAACGGCTACATAAGGGGTCTTATTTACCAGTACGCCCAAAAATACCCTTACCGTACCATTAATTTTAAAAAGTAATTAAAAAAGCGCCAGGCTAAACCCGGCTTGTACTTATCAACATTGTAAACATTCCCTTTTTGTTTTAAAACAGGGCGGTTACTTTCGCCCGGCAAAATAGCAACGTTTGTTATAATCATTATTGGCATATGGTTTTTGCCAATATCATTTAACGTAAGTGTATTGTACACAGCATAATATAAGCTGGGCAATGCCAAAGGCAAAAACGCCTTAGCTGTTGTACTGGTAATTAAAAAGTAACACGCCATTAAAGCCCATCTAAAAAAGTAATTGACTTTATAACCCATTTTAAGTAACAAAAATTAAGTAATAGCCCATGGAATTTGTGCGTGAAATAGCAGCTAAATTATTAATAAGAGATGTGCAGGTAGCCGCAGTGCTGCAATTGTTTGAAGAGGGTGCCACTATACCATTTATTGCCCGGTACCGTAAAGACCGTACCGGCGGCCTTGATGAGGTGCAGATATTAAATATTCAGGAGGAGGCTAAATTTTTAAAAGAATTTACAGATCGGAAAACATTTATTGAAAAAACTATTGAGGAGCAGGGTAAAATGACGGAGGCATTGCAAAAAGCCATTGCCGCTGCCACCACGCTTAGCGCACTCGAAGATATTTATCTGCCCTACAAATCCAAACGGAAAACCAAGGCCCAAACTGCCCGCGAAAACGGGCTGGAGGCCCTGGCTGTTTTACTGTTGAACGAAACAGTGTTTGACCCCGCAACCGTAGCGGCAACCTACATAAACGAGCAGGTTACAACCGCCGACGATGCATTACAAGGCGCCAGGGATATTATAGCCGAGCAGGTAAACGAACATGCAGAAGTGAGGGCTAAACTGCGCAGGCTTTTTGAAAATGAAGCCAGGCTGTACAGTAAAGTAGTTGCCGGCAAAGAGGTAGAGGCAGGTAAGTTTAAAGATTATTTTGACTTTAGCGAGCCAATCTCAAAAGTGCCCTCGCACCGTATAATGGCTGTGCTTCGTGGTTTTTTAGAAGGTTTTTTGCGGGTTGAGATTACTGCCGACGAGCAAACCGCTTTGTACATACCTGAGCAGGTTTTTATAAAAGGCATAAAAGATGGTAACGAGCAGGTAAAAAAAGCCATCAGGGATAGTTGGAGGCGCTTGTTACAACCTGCGCTTGAAACCGAGTTCAGAACTATGCTTAAGCAAAAGGCCGATGAAGAAGCCATTACCGTTTTTGCCGAAAACCTTCGGCAGTTATTGTTGAGCGCACCATTGGGCAGCAAACGCATTTTGGCTATCGACCCCGGCTATCGTACCGGTTGCAAAATTGTTTGTCTTGACGAAAAAGGGCAGCTATTAACCACTGGCCTCATATACGTGCACGAAAGCAACAAAAAACGCGAGGCGGCCGAAACCATACAAAAATTGGTAGCCAGCTACCAGGTTGATGCGTTTGCTATTGGCGATGGTACTGCAGGACGGGAGACCGAACAATTTATTAAAGGCCTGCAATCAGGCCTGCCGGTTTTTATGGTAAATGAAGATGGCGCGTCCGTGTACAGTGCCAGCGAAACTGCCCGCAACGAATTTCCTGACTACGATGTTACCGTTCGCGGCTCGGTAAGTATTGGCCGCCGGCTAATGGACCCATTGGCCGAGCTGGTTAAAATTGATCCTAAAAGTATTGGGGTAGGGCAGTACCAGCACGATGTAAACCAGTTTAGATTAAAAGAACGCCTTGACCAAACGGTAATAAGCTGTGTAAACCTGGTGGGTGTAAACCTTAATACTGCTAGTAAGCACCTGTTAAGTTATGTTAGCGGCATTGGCGAAACCCTGGCCGATAACATTATTAAGTACCGTAGCGAAAAAGGGCGTTTCAATAGCCGGAAAGAATTGTTGGACGTGGCCCGTCTTGGTAATAAAGCCTTTGAGCAATGTGCCGGCTTTTTAAAAATTAAAGATGGTGCGGATGCACTGGACGAAAGTGCTGTACACCCCGAAGCCTATGCATTGGTAAAAAAAATGGCAGCCGACCTTGGCGTAGAGGTTAAGCAATTGGTGGGCAACGAAATACTGGTAAAACAAATACCGGCACAAAAATATACGTCGGAGCAGTTTGGCCAACTTACTATAAACGATATTTTGGCCGAACTGCAAAAACCGGGGCTCGACCCCCGTAGCGAAGTGCAGCAATTTGAGTTTGCCAATATTTTTTCCATGGACGATGTTTCGGTTGGTATGATAGTACCGGGCATAGTAACCAACCTTACCCGTTTTGGCGCTTTTGTTGATATTGGCGTAAAACAGGATGGGCTGGTGCACGTGTCGGAAATTGCCCATAAATACATAACCGACCCCAACCAGGTTTTAAAGCTTAACCAGCAGGTAAAAGTAAAAGTGACAGAGGTAGATGTGGCACGCAAACGCATTGCCTTATCAATAAAGCAAACCGAAGAGACCCCTGCACCAAAGGGCAACTATAAAAAACCAACGCATAACAATAGCCCCGCACAACGTAAACAGTTTAATCCGTCGCCCGCCGAGCCAATGCCCATGGGTGATGCCCTGCAGTTGCTAAAAAAGAAGTTTGGGAAATAGCGCAAACGGCCAATCAACACCATGCAAAAATTTATAATAATGTATTTTTCATAAATTGAAATACAGGAATGCAACGTTGTTGTTTAATATCATTTTAAATTTTTAAGACCTGGCTTCGGGTTACAATAAGCATGCGAAGCTGTGTTAATTTGATATACAAAGCAGGCGTTAAAGCCTGGGGATGCCATTTTGGTAAACCATGAACGCCCGCCCGGCCAACGCTAACCGCACCGGCATTGCAACGTTAGCCCGGCTAACGACAGTTGGTTGGGCAAAAATGATTAAATAAAAAAAGCGAAGCTGGTACTAAAAATAATCCTTGCAAAACACCATAGGGTAAAGGGTGAATCACACTTTTTGTTAAGCCAAAAAAGCCTTGTTGCCGATGTACGGGCAACAAGGCTTTTTTAATAAATGCCGGTATTTGGTAAGCTCAATGCTAAATATAAAATCATGATAAAAAAAGCTCAAAAAAATACCAATAATAAGTGTGCTACCTCTATGGTTATAGAGGCAGGCTGCAACGACTGCTGAAAAAAGCTATACTGCCAGGTTCCAAAATATCAGCACCAGATTGCAGATAGTTATTGCTATTTTTAAAATTCAAATACTGGCGCTATACGGTATTAACCTACACAATTTATTACACCTCTAAAATAGCCAATGCTTTCGGCCATACCAGCCAGTGAGTCGGTCATATCTTTTTCGTATTCAATACTGCTAAACCCTGTAAATTTAATTTTATTAAGGGCCTCAACCAGTTCTTCAAAATCAATTACGCCGCGGCCTACTTCAATGGCCTTACCGTCTTGTGCTTTTAGCGATACATCTTTAATATGCATATCAAACAACCTGTCCTTGTATTGTTTTACCGCCTTTACAGGGTCAACACCAGCCCGGGTGGCATGGCCAATATCAAGGCACAGGCCCATGCGTATGTCGCGGTTGGCAATCCGCTCGTACACCTGTCCGGGGCCGGGGTATAGTTTATCTTCGGGGCCGTGGTTATGAATGGCCATGCGTATGCCGGTATCTTTTACCTTTTGCTCAGTATAGTCAAGCAACTCGTAGTTAGGCACACCTACTATCATATTAACTCCTACGCGTTTGGCGTATTCAAATGCCTGGTCAACCGCCTCCTGGCTTTTTATATAAATTACTCCTACAGCATACACATTAATACCTGCCGCCTTAAACTTATCCATAACGGTATTTGCCTGTGCCTGTGTACTGTTAAGCGGCAGGTGAAAGTCTTTTACCGAAAGGTTAAGCACGTTCAGCCGTTTCATCATCTCAATGGACTTATCCAAATCGTATTTAGCAAAGGTGTAGCCTGCAAAACCAATGGGCAGGCTGGCCTCCTTTTTTTCAGCCTTAAATGGCATATTGGTTGCGTTGCCTGCAAGGGGCAAGGCTGCAGCAGCGGCCATGCTCATGGCGGTTTGCTGTATAAAGTTTCTTCTCGAATTTTTCATATAATGTGTGTTTATCGTTAATTGGTTTTATGGAGTGGTGGTTGTTTGTTCGGCCATTTGTTTGGCCTTTGTGGCGGTATAATATTTGGCCAGCATGTTGGGCACTTCCCAGTCGGGCAGCTTTTTATTGGCCAGGTATTGCAGGTACCGGTTCATTACCTGTGCAAAATGAGCCTCGTGGCCAATATTGTATTTTGGCGGTATAATCAACATCCAACCCGTGCCCCTTTCCTTACCGGTTATGCCGGGATAGCGCTTGTTAATTTCGGCCAATGCTTTTTGCAGCGCCTGCACAAATTCGTTTTGTGGTTGGGCGGCCGTAGCCCTGATATATACTGTTGGCTGATAATTTTCTTCTCTGCCCTGCTTTATTTCTACCTCAGCTTTGGTTCCTTTAAAAAGAGCGTAGTGAGTGTCGCCGCTGCCTTCGGGTGCCTTATAATCCCAGCGGGCTACAATACTGGTGTGTATATTTTTTAAGCGATAGTTTACTGAGCCGTTTGCATGCGCCTGCAAAATAGTATCGCTGGTTATAAAGGTGTTAAGAAAAGGTGGAAACGAAGTTGTGCCGGTAATTTGATTAAACTGCGACGAAGTGATAGGCGTTGCCCACTGCCTTACCTTATCAATAGCAATGTCCTGCCGGTAATCAAGCGCCTGGTTGGGAAAGGCAATCCATTGGGCAAGGTCTACCAGGTGGGTGCCTACGTCGGGTATGGCCTCGCCTTGTTGCAAAGGGTCAAAAAACCAGGTGGGGCGCCTTAGCACATTGCCCGATACGTATTTGTAATAGTGGTGTACGCTTTCAATTACAATAGCCGGTGCTGTTTGGCTGCCCGTTTGCAGGTTGCCAAAAAGGGCAGGCATATTAACCAGTTCTTTTTGTAAGATGTTGGTAATTTCACTGCGCTCGGTCATTATATCGTAAAGCAACAGGTTTTTTTCGGCGGCGGTTTTAAAAACGGCAACCAGCCGCTCAAATTCGGCAAAATTAATGGCCATGGGTTTGTCGCCCAATACATTAAAGCCTGCTTCAATGGCTGTTTTAATATATGCTGTCTTTTGCCGGTTGTTACCAGCCAATACTACCACATTGCCTTTTTTTTCATTAACCATTTTTTGTAAGAAATCAGTGCCTGTGTACACGGTTTCGTTCCAATGGGTGGGGCTTTCGGCGCGTTGGTTATATTTGTTAATTAAGGCAATATAGGCATCTAACTCAGCTCCGCCAGGGGCATATACAAATACATTACTATCTATCTTTCCATTATCCTGTTTTTGCACCAGCGCCGCATGAAAGTGGCCTGGGTCAAGGGTTACCAGCTTTACAATGTTATTGTTATTAGTTGTATTGGTTTGGCAACTGGTCATGACTAAAGCAAGTGCTGCAAAACCTGGTAGTATAAAATACTTCATTCCGTTATTTTGCTTTTGTTTGAAAGATAAATATAATTCAGTGGCCAATACGTGTAGACCTGAATTTTACGGAAACGATAGCGATGACAGTCTCAAAATATTCGGATTGAGCTCTCAAAAAGTACATGATTAATTGTAGCGTTCTCTACTTCTTAAATTAATTGCACCGGGTTTTAATTAGCTATCCTGCTGTTGGCATGGCTATTTTGTAGTGTTGCCGTTAACATTGGCAACCAATGCGGTTATTGCACACGTATACTATCAAATTCCATGAGACATATTTTTACCCAACTTTAGCACCATGGGTTATTAATTAAAAGGGTAAATGCGGGTAACCAAAATAATGGCTATAACTCCTGGTCAATTAAATTTAATATTAGTTTGTTGCTTTAAGTGGTATTGAGTCGAGCCCATAATAAGGATAAGAAATTTCATTGCCGCTTACACTAATAATTCGCAGCCCCGATGGTTCTTTTCCTAGAGCTAAGCCCACCGGACCGGTAGTTACCATTTGTATATTACCGTCTGTGCCAAGTGAATTGCGGTGGTAGTGACCACTAAACAGGTACTTTACCCCATTGGCTTTAAAAAGATCGAGGTACTTTTTTCGGGTGGCGGTGGGAATATTAAAGTACTGGTCGGGCTCGCCGGGTGTTTCTAAAAACCATGGATGATGCATAAAAACCATGATGTGGCGATAACCTTGTTGCTTTGCGGTTTGGAGCGTAGTTGTTAGCCATTGTTCCTGTGCCATTGCCTTTTCGGGTACGTTTTGTGGGCTATGCAGGTACATGCTGTTAAGCACAATTCCATACATGTTTTTATGGGTAAAAGTGTAATAATCGGGGCCAAAGGTGTTGTTATAATCTGCTATATTTTTTTGTGAAGGCACATTTTCGGTGTCGTGGTTGCCGGGTACGCTGTACAGCGGTATGCTTTTATTTAGCAGGCCCGATATCCGTTTGTACTCTGCAATTTGTGCCGCGTCAAAGGGTTTGTTTATAAGGTCGCCCGTTACAATTACAAAGGCCGGTTTAAGGCGGTTGGCCGCCATAATAGCCTTGGTATAATTAATGGTTTCCTGCTCAAACGAGGTGTCTTTTTTATACATGCCAAACTGGGGGTCCGACATTTGGATAAAATAAAATGGCTTACTGCTTTGTTTTACCGATGCACACCCTGTTAACAACAAAGTGCTGGTAACGAGGTAATAAAATAAATGGGTAAAAGGTAGTTTCATGAATTTTTTTATATGGTTACAGCTAAATTATGGCAGCCACGCTAATAAATGAGTTATTAAACCATTAACGCCTGGTAACGAGGCCACAATTCAACAACCGAGGTAATAAAAAAGCCGCTTTAAAATTGCTTTTAAAGCGGCTAAACTTGTGGTGGAGCTGAGCGGAGTCGAACCGCTGTCCAAACATATCTGCCATAAGCCTTCTACATGCTTATTCCGGAATTAGTTGTCGGGTAGCAGCCGGAGCCGGACGAACCAATAGCCACCTTAGCTGGATGGTCTTAGGATACACGCACAGCCTTATGTATCAGCAACCCTTTTTCTTTTTTTATTCAGCAAAGGAGCGTGGCAAAGGGCCTGCCTGCATCCTGGCCATAATGAGTGCTAATTCTCTGAATTAGGCAGCCATGGCGTAAGTATTTTCGCCTTTTGTTTTTTGAACTTTCAGATTATAGTGCTAATTGTCCAACGCACTGCATGCTTATACCCACAACAATCTACGCTGTCAAAACCAATACAGCCCCAGGTTTGTGTTCAATTGCAAATGTAAACGATTTATAAAAAGTAAAAAGTAAAAATAAAAATTAAAAAAGGCAGCGGTGAATGGTCTGAAGTGAAATGTCAAACGTGAAATGTCAAACGTGAAATGTCAAACGCGAAATGTAAACCGTGAACCGTCAAAAGTCAACGGTGGAATTGAATCATTTAAAAAGGAAGGGAAGTATTTTTTGTTTTTTCATTATTCACTATTCACCACTCACTACATCCATAAATTTCACGAGCCGCTTCCGTTTTTCTAATTCAAAATTTAAAATTCAACATTTAAAATAACCCCTCCACTCATCATATCCATAAATAATACAAGCCGCTTCCGTTTTTCTAATTCAAAATTTAAAATTCAACATTTAAAATAACCCCTCCCCTCATCATTTCCATAAATTTCACGAGCCACTTCCGTTTTTCTAATTCAAAATTTAAAATTCAACATTTAAAATAACAAACCACTCATCATATCCATAAATAATACAAGCCGCTTCCGTTTTTCTAATTCAAAATTTAAAATCCAACATTTAAAATAACCCCTCCCCTCATCATTTCCATAAATTTCACGAGCCGCTTCCGTTTTTCTAATTCAAAATTTAAAATTCAACATTTAAAATAACAAACCACTCATCATATCCATAAATAATACAAGCCGCTTCCGTTTTTCT
>JBBRUR010000083.1:0-21540 GCA_038247635.1 Chitinophagales bacterium | reverse complement strand
CACTTGATAGGTTGCTCCCCAGCAGAGCCTGTCTCCATCCGCACATAGACTAAATGAAGCTATTAATTAAAATGACGAAAACAGTAAATCATATTTATTTTCAATTGAAACAGGTAAACCTTATTTAGGCAAGGACAACTATTCACCATTCACTATTAATCATTCAATATTGACCGTTCACCATTTTCCTTTCACGTTTCACAACACACTATCACCCATTGACTATTCACTATTCAATTTTTGACCTTTCACGTTTTACCTTTTTTTATAAATTAATTATTGGCTAATGATTATAGACTATTCACCTTTCACGTTTCACAACACACTATTGCCCATTGACTATTCACCATTCACTATTAATCATTCAATATTGACCGTTCACCATTTTCCTTTCACGTTTCACAACACATTATCGACCATTTACCATTCACAACTCCCAACTCCCAACTCACTACTCACAGTTGCCCGGAAACTGTAGCGCATGAAAAAAATTAAATCTTCGTTTGAGCAGATAGCCGTATTGCAGCACCTTATAAAGTGGACACTCATTGTTATTCCATTGTCGTTGGTGGTGGGCTCGCTGGTAGCCCTTTTTTTATGGTTGCTGGACCTGGCTACTATAACGCGTTGGCAACAGCCATGGTTATTGTACCTGTTACCATTGGCAGGGGTGGCCATTCATTTTATATATAAGCTGGCGGGTAAAAATGCTGAGAAAGGCAGTAACCTTATTATGAACGAAATTCATGAACCGGGCGGTGGTGTGCCTGCACGAATGGCACCATTGGTGTTAATTACTACCCTAATTACACATTTGTTTGGTGGCTCGGCCGGACGTGAGGGTACGGCAATACAGGTGGGCGGTAGCATGGCAGGTTTGCTGGGCCGTTATATGAAACTGAACACCATTGATACCCGCATATTTTTAATGGCAGGTATTGCGGCTGGGTTTGGGGCTGTTTTTGGTACGCCCGTGGCTGGCGCTGTGTTTGCTTTGGAGGTATTGGCTATAGGCGTTATGCGCTACAATGCCTTAATACCATGCCTGGTGGCAAGCGTATTGGCCAATGTGGTTTGTACTGCATGGGGCATACATCATACCCAATACCACGTTGGCCTGCAAACGGCGGTAAATTTTCAGTTACCGTTTGTAAGGTTCGATTTTTTGCTGCTGGCCAAAGTAATTGCTGCCGGCATATTGTTTGGGCTGGCAAGTTATTTGTTTAGCAGCCTGCAGCATGCCATTAAAAAACTTAGCCATAAGTACATTCCATTTAATTGGCTTGTACCCGTAGTAGGTGGTATACTTATTATTTTACTTTGTTGGTTACTGGGTACCCGCACCTACCTTGGGCTGGGCGTGTATCCGCAACAACCCGGCGATGTATCAATTGTGACAGCCTTTACGGCGGGAGGCGCCGATTATTTTAGTTGGTGGTGGAAATTATTGTTTACTGTTATAACCCTCTCTACCGGTTTTAAAGGCGGTGAGGTAACCCCACTTTTTTTTATTGGTGCTACCCTTGGTAATGTCATAGCAAATTTAACCGGTGCACCGGTTGAATTATTTGCCGCCATGGGCTTTATTGCAGTTTTTGCCGGTGCAACCAATACTCCTATTGCCTGCACGCTTATGGGTATAGAACTTTTTGGGGGCGGCAATATATTTTACTTTGCCATCGCATGTTTTATAGCTTACTATTTTAGTGGTCATGCGGGTATTTACTCCAGTCAAAAAATTGATGTGCATAAGGTTTAGTAATTAAATAAAATAGATGGGGTACCTATATTTTTTAACCCGTCAGGCCTAGCTTTTAAACGACTATCCGCAATCTGGTTTTAATATTTTGGCACCGGGCTTTATAACTGTTTTCATTAGTCGTTGCCCGCCCGGCTAACGTTGCGCCAAAATGATTTTGTTGGGCTGGCAGTTGCACGGGTGCCGCACATTCTTACCGTTGATAATTTTATTCAGCCTTTTTTATCATGATTCTATATTCGGCATTGATTGTACTTAATAGCGGAAATCATTAAACAACCTATATTTTAAATAACGGATGGTCATTGGTTATTTAATATTTTTGCCGCTCAATTTTGCCTGCCCTGCAAGCGGGTTCATGTTTCGTGAAACTTTGGCTGTAACAAGTTGAAGTCTAAAATTTTATTATGGCAGTATTACACAACCGTGTTTCGCAAAAGGAACTTAAGCAACAACTAATGGCCGAAACCGACCCGAGGGTAACTATTAGTTTTTATCAATATCACCCCATTGAAAACCCTGCTGAATTTAGGGATACACTGTATAAAAACCTTGCTTCGTTACAGGTGTTTGGGCGTATTTATGTGGCCTTCGAGGGCATCAATGCACAGGTAAGTGTTCCATCACAAAACGTGGATGCGTTTAAAGAAAGCCTTTTTAGTATTCATTTTTTAGACGGTATACGGCTAAACATAGCGGTGGACGACGATGGTAAATCGTTTTGGGTATTAAAAATTAAAGTAAGGGATAAGATAGTAGCCGATGGTATTACCGACCGAGGTTTTAGCATGGTCAAAAAAGGGCGCTATGTGTCGCCGGTACAAATGAACAAACTGTTGCACGACCCCGAAACAGTAGTGGTTGATATGCGCAACCATTACGAATACGAAGTGGGCCATTTTACCAGGGCCATAGAAATACCCAGCGATACGTTTAGGGAGCAATTGCCTATGGCGGTAGATATGCTGAGCAACAAAAAGCACAAAAACATAATCATGTATTGTACTGGTGGCATACGGTGCGAAAAGGCAAGCGCTTTTATGTTACACAATGGTTTTAAAAATGTATTTCATTTAGAAGGAGGCATAATTAATTATGCACAGCAAGTAAAACAGGAACATTTGACCAGTGCTTTTATAGGTAAAAATTTTGTGTTCGATAACAGGATGGGGGAGCGGATAACCGAAGATGTGATTGCCAAATGTCACCAATGTGGCGCCCCCGCCGATACGCACACCAATTGCAACAACAACGGCTGCCATTTGCTTTTTATACAATGCGGTGCCTGCACCCAACAATTTGATGGCTGCTGCTCCCCGCACTGCACAACCACTTACCATTTACCATTGGAGGAGCAACAAAAACTACGCGAAGGAAAACAAAATGATATGATGGTTTTTAATAAGTCGAAAAAGCGGTTGCGGCCTACCGTAGCTGAGCGGGCTGCCGAACGGTTGGAAGACAACCAACCGCAAGGCGACGGAGGGGAGTAATTGCGCTTAGATGCCTTTTTAAAAAAATAGTGTTGCTTAGAGGCTATATAATAGTAGTAACATATTTATTAAAGCCTGGTGATGCCATTTATTTAACTGATAAAAGGATTGCGACGCAACAATGATTCTATGAAAATATATGCTGGTATTAAAAAAAATCATTTTATGCAGCTTCTCATTTTTTTTGACAACGGCTAAGCCCAGGTGTCAATAATTAGCAGCAAAGTAGTTGCGGGTTTTAATCGCTCTTATTATAAAATAAAGTAGCAGCCCAACAGGCCCCAGCATAAAACAAAAAAGTAAACATGGTACTACCAGCAGCCTGTTTACGTTGTGCTTCATAGCGTTATTGGCTATAAACAGCCCGGTCATTAAATCAAAAGCAAGGTAATGGATCCAACCTGCCAAAACGCCTGTTTCGTTAGTAAAAAGGCTCATTACACCCTTTAGCGAGCTAAAGCTTTGCATATCAGAAGGCTTTATATTACTAAAAACAAAGTAAGCATAGGTTATGGCCAGCAGGGTTATGATAATACCAGTTATGATATGTTGTGTAAATTTCCAGACCGGAAAAAATATTAATAAAAGCCAACCCGGCAATACCATCGTGTTGCAAATAGAAAAAATTTGTTCAGTAGTCATGGCGTTATTTTTTAAAAATGGTCGGACAATGCTATTTAAAAACATTAAAGGTGTAGGTCGGCCAGCGCTTTGTTAATCCTGTTGCTGGTTTCGTTGTCGTCCAAAGGTTCGGGTAAAAAGGCCTCTCCAATTAATTTTTCATATAGTTCAATATACCGGTTGCTTATGGTTTGAATCCATTCGGTACTCATTTCGGGCACCTGTTGCCCTTCTTTACCCATAAAATTGTTGGCTATCAACCATTCCCTCACAAATTCTTTGCTCAACTGTTTTTGGGGTTCGCCTGCGGCCAGCCGTTCGTCAAAGCCATAGGCGTAAAAGTACCGCGATGAGTCGGGGGTATGTATCTCATCCATCAGGCAAATCTGCCCGTCGAGTATACCAAATTCATATTTGGTATCTACCAGTATTAATCCGCGTTTTGCCGCAAGTTGTTTGCCTCTTTCAAATAAGGCATAAGTCAAAATTTCAAGTTGCCCGTACGCTTCCCCGCCTACCAAGCCTGATGCAACAATTTCTTTTTTCGAAATATCTTCATCGTGCCCTACAGCAGCTTTGGTTGTTGGAGTAATAATTGGAGTGGGGAAATAATCATTTTCCCTCAATCCATTGGGCATTATTACGCCGCAAAGGGTTCGTTTGCCACTTTGGTAAGTACGCCAGGCATGCCCGGTTACATTGCCGCGTATCACCATTTCTACTTTAAAAGGCGTACATTTTTTGCCAATAGCAACATTTGGTGCAGGTGTAGCCATTAGCCAGTTAGCACAAATATCGCCGGTATTTTGTAGCATAAATGCAGCTACCTGGTTTAATACCTGCCCTTTAAACGGTATTGGTTTGGGCAGTATTACGTCAAAAGCCGAAATACGGTCGCTGGCAACCATAACCAAAATGTTATTGCGGATGGTATAAACATCTCTTACTTTTCCTTTATAAAAATTGGTTTGCCCGCTAAAACTAAACTTTGCCATAAATCAAAAGTAAGAAGGCTAAGTGCTTAATTTGCAGTGCTGATAGATATTCAAACAAAAACTGTCAGTATTTTTTACAAAATAAGTTACCGGTTTCTGATAGCAATGGTGGTTTAATTGTAATGTAACCCCATCATTTTTGCATATATATTTGCTTCGCTATTATTTTTAGATATTGTAAATCGACATTCACTTATCAAAGCTTAAACCATTACTAACCAGCACTACCCAAAACTTCCGTAAAAAGTTGTTTTTGGTTGTCAAAAATTAAATTGCTCGTATGAAAATTTTTAGACACTATCTAAGTATAGTATGCCTTTGCAGCTTATTGTCCGTAAGCGTTTCCGCACAAAATATTTTGCTAAGCGGCACCATTAAAGGCAGTTCGGGCACGCCGGTTTCGCTGGCATCTGTGCTAATAAAGGGATCAGGACAAGGTACCGTTACCAACGACGATGGGTACTTTTCGCTGTCAACTGCCAAGCAATTTCCTGTTACGCTTATTATTTCGGCTATCAATTTTACAACTAAAGAAATTGTAGTTGCCAGCAACACCACCATCTCCATCATACTTGATCCGTCATATATGATAGGCGACGTAATTGTTACTGGCAGTACACGCCAGCCCACGCGGTTGCTTGAGTCCCCTGTATCTATTGAAAGTGTTAGCCAGGCCGCCATTCGCAACGTGGCTTCGCCCAGCTATTACGATGCCATAGCGGTACTTAAAGGCGTGGACGTTACCACCTCAAGTTTTTCGTTTAAAACACCCAGCACCCGCGGCTTTAATGGTAGCGGTAACCTGCGTTTTAACCAATTGGTAGATGGAATGGACAACCAGGCACCGGCACTAAATTTTGCTGTAGGAAGTATTATAGGCCTTACCGAACTGGATGTTGAAAAAATGGAACTGTTGCCCGGCGCATCGTCGGCACTGTATGGTTCGGGCGGTATGAATGGAACCCTTACCATTAAAAGCAAAAGCCCTTTTACATCGCCGGGTTTAAGCCTGCAAATTAAACAAGGTATTAACCATGTAGATAATTTTCAGCGCAAAGCAGCTCCCTTTTACGACTGGAGTTTTAGGTGGGCCCACAAAGTAAGCGATAAGTTTGCCTTTAAAATAAGTGCACAATTTGTACAGGCGCAAGACTGGCAGGGAAACGACGATAGAAACCTGCTAAGGGAAAATGTGAAAAGCGAACTGAAAGCGGGTAACCGCCAATCCGATCCCAATTACGATGGTGTAAATGTTTTTGGCGATGAAGCCAGCGCAAGTATGGGTGCTTTTGCACAGGCGGTTAAAGCCGGTGTTAATGCACAGGGCGGCGCTGGTGCCATTGCTACCGTTGACCAGCTTATTGCCCTTGGCCGCACACCACAGCAAATAGCCATCCTTTTTGCCACTACGCCGCAATTAGCACCATTGTCGCAGTTTCTTCCTTTTCTTATACCTACCAGTACTGCTGCCAACAACCCCCACCGTGGTATTTATGGTGGCCAGTTTGTTAGCCGCACCGGCTACCTTGAAAGAGATGTGGCTGATTACAACGCTTATAATGTGCGTATGTCGGCCGGTTTTAATTATAAGATATCTCAAAATACAGAGGCATCGTTTTTGGGTTATTTTGGTACAGGTACCTCGGTATATACCGGCGCTGACAGATATATGCTTAGAAACCTGAAAATGGGCCAGTACAAACTAGAAGTTCGTAACAAAAACTGGTTTCTGCGTGCTTACACCACACAGGAAAACAGTGGCGACTCTTACACAGCTACCACCGCCGCTATTTTTATAAACCGTGCCTTTAAAAGCGACCAAAATTGGTTTAGCCAATATACCGGTACCTATGGAGCTGCCCGTTTAGGCTTGTTGCCCGGTGGTACCCCCGGTAATTTTATACCCGCGTTGCCGGATGGTACTGCGCACAACACCGCCCGGACAGTTGCAGAGACAGGTCGGTTTTTACCCGGATCCGATGCTTATAACAGGGCATTTAACAATGCTAAAAATACCCCCATTAGTAATGGTGGTGCAAGGTTTTCAGACAGGTCTAACATGTACCACTACGAAGGTCAGTTGAACCTAACCGACCAGGTAAAGTTTATGGAAGTGTTGGTGGGCGCCAGTTACAGGCACTACAGCCTCAACTCAAACGGAACCATTTTTGTTGATACTACCGGCCGTATTGGTATTAATGAGTATGGTGGATATGTACAATTGCAAAAACAGTTTTTTAAAGATGTGTTGAAATTTACAGGATCGGTACGGTACGATAAAAATCAAAATTTTGATGGACGCTTTACCCCCAGAATTAGTGCATTGGTTAAAGTGGCTAAAGACCACAACATTAGGTTGTCGTTTCAAACAGCTTACCGCTTCCCCTCTACGCAGGATCAATATATAAACCTGCTTACCGGTGGCTCAAACAGGTTAATAGGTGGTTTAGCCGGCTTTAAAACACTTTTTAATTTTGATGCCAACCCTGCTTACTCTTCTGAAAGTATTGTTGCATACCGCAACTCGTTTGGCACAGGTACACCCAATCCGGGACTATTAAAGGTAACAGAATTTAATACCATCAGGCCCGAAACTGTAAACTCGTACGAGATAGGATACAAAGCTTTGTGGGGTAAAAAACTGCTGATAGATGTGTATGGTTATACAAGCCAGTATAACAACTTTATTGGAAGGGCAGCTGTGGGAAGGGGGGCATCGGGCGTGGCCGCCGCCGCCCCGGTTGATTTGGCCAGCCCGTTTACCACTAACAACATTAGCTTTGTGGTTAACTCAAATACACCTGTAAAAGCAGTGGGCTATGGTATAGGTATAGAGTACAATATTGTTAAAGGATACGTAATTAGCGCTAACGCTTTTGGCGATAGATTGCGCGATGTGCCCCAGGGGCTCATTACTTTTTTTAACGCTCCCGCTGTGCGCTACAACATTGGGGTTAATAATGCAGATTTTTATAAAGGCTTTGGGTTTAACGTAAACCTGCGCTGGCAAGATAAAATCAATTGGGAAGGTACCTTCGGTTCTGGCGAGGTTCCAGCCTATTCAACTATAGACGCAGCCGTTAGTTATAAGTTTGCCAGCATAAAAAGCCTGGTTAAAGTTGGCGCAACTAACCTTATGAACAATTATTACCGCAGCGCCTTTGGCAACCCACAGGTAGGCGGTTTGTACTTTGTAAGTTTTGGTTACAACGTGTTTTAATAAGCTGCTATTTTTTACATATAAAGTAACCCCCGGTGCAAACTTGGGGTTTCTTTTTTTTGTAGCCTTGTTATTTAAACATTCCAGAAGCCTATCGCCTTTGGATTAGTTAGCTTTTTTTATTATAGTTTTTTATGGAGACTGTATTTATTTTTGAAGCAGGCATTTTTACAGCTTCCTGTTTAGCACAATAGAGGTGGCACACTTTGAGGTAGTTAAAACTCAAATTTGCCGTAACCTATATTTATTATTATGGAGCGTAATTAAAAGTTAGCAAAACCAAATAGGTAATGCAATGCTTAAACAGGTAACCAAACGCCTACCACTGCTGATTGCACTAACGATAATGTAAACATTTGGTAATATCCATAGCCGAAGTTTTATGCAATACTTTGTACCACCATTTTAATAATTCTTCCACATTTTTTTCATTTGTTTGTGCTCATATATAAAAGCCAAAATCAATTCTCTTTTCCTTGTAAAACTTTATAAGTGTGATAGCATATCCACTTAAATTACTATTTATGTTTGCTGTTGTATGGGCTTAGGGAAAACTTAGTAAGCACGCTATCATTTCACAAATTCAGCCTTTGACAGCATCGCATACACGCCCACATTACCATCTACCAATTGGGTAATGTTATATTAACCGCATCGCTGCACAACAAGTATGCATCGGCTTTGGTTAGTTGCTTTTAAGCAACCTACCCGCGTTTACTGTTGGTGTATACCTCCATCATCTACAAACAACACCTTCCAGTTATTAAAAGTAGCCAATTGGCCGGTTATCTCAACGGACATGCTTACATATTGTAACACTTGGTTGTTGATGGGCTTGCCGTTTTTATCAACCAACACCGCAAAGCCGGGGCGGGTGTTGTTGGTAAATTTTAATACAGGCATAATACCTCCGCTTATGCACCGCACGGCGCAACTTTGATGCGGAGCGCCCTCGCCGGGGTTCATGGCGCCGAAGTAACATTTGGGGTCTATAATCTGTCCCTTTAACGCAGTTTCAAAACCTGCAGACAACTGAAGTTCAGGATTGGAAACCGGCGGAATGGAGGCCGTAAAGGAATAGGTTCCGTTTTCTATTTCAAACAAAGGAAACTGGGTGGTACCTGTAAGACACTGTACACATTTAGGTTCGCAGTTTTTGGCGCTGTCTTCAATGCCGCCGCAGCCAATATAATCATGACTGGCGTATCCTTTTATTTTTACGTACCTCGTGTTGGTACCGGCCAGTACTTTATCAACGGTTTTGTTTGCACCAAATTTTAGTGCATCTATCAATAGTATAGAGGTGTACATTGGGTTGCCGTCGCCATCTTTTCCATCTATAACTGTAAGCATTGGTACGGGCTGTATGGTTAGCCAGCCCTCTATTTCTTTTACCTGGTCGTAATTTATTTGGTAGGTTGAAATGCGTTGTTGGCGGCTGGCCAATACAAATGCCGTACCGATTAATAATACCAACAACAGTAAGGCGGCAATACCTGCAGGCCTTAAAAGTTTGCTTGCGTTCTGGCCACTCCAGCCAATAAAAAAAGGTACTTTTTTGGGCTTTGTAGCCTGCGCATCTGCAATTATAAGTGGTTCTACAAAAGTACCCTCAGGGTTGGCGGTTACATTTATATAAACATCGTTGTCCCGTAGTTCCAGGGCATAGGTAGCTAGTTTTTCAGTAAAGTGTGGGGGCGCACAACCATCTTCGGGGCGGTATTGATAGCCATGCCATGGGCAGGTTACGCAGCCATCAATCACCTTACCTTCGCCCAGCGGCCCCAACTGGTGTTTGCATACATTATGTACCGCGCTTAGTTTTCCATTATACTTAAACACCGCAATGCGCTCTTTATCTATAACTGCTATTTTGGCCCGGTCTTCTTCAATGTCGTTTACATTACACACAAATTGCCAGTCGTTTTCTGCCGGAGGTATTTGTTGGTCATCAATCCTATTTTCTTTAAGCGCGGCCAGCAGGTGCAGCACTGATACCACCAGCAGGCCGGTAAACAACAGCACTACCAGCACCGGGCTTTTTTCGTATTGAATAATACCTAACGCCACGTGCATAATTACCAGTGCATAGGCAACATACACCAGCATGTGCATGGCTTTCCAAAATTTGGGATGCAGGTAGCTAAGCCAAAAGTCGTGGCTGGTAAAGGCCATAATGGCCAGTATAACCAGCGCAACAAAACCCAATGGTTGAAAAGGAAAATATTGAAAGCTGTTATAGTGAAGGTTAGCCGTAAACAAGGATATCAGCGGGTGCTCATTTCCACTACCGTGAAACCACAAAACGCTCAATATACCATGCGTAACGGCTATTAAAAATAAGGATACACCCAGGTGGCGGCGATTGTATAATATTGGCAGAAAGGCTTTGTTTAACCTGCAGACCGGTCCAACAATTAAAATAACGTGCAGCAGTAATAAGGCCAGTGTACCAAATGCTCTGATGAGGGTGGTGTTAAGGTTTTGTGTTGGATAAGTGATTACGGTATAACCTACAAAGCAGACGAGGTACAATATTATGCCAACCCATAAAACAAGATCGTACCGTTGTTTAAACGGGTTCCAAAGTATTGGTTTGTATCCGGCGCTCATAGAAAATCAGTTTCAGTTTTACATTTTACACAACTGCAGTTATCGTTAAAGAAGGCGGCGATGTTTTACTATTTTTATGATCGTACAATTACTTCAAACAGCAATAACACAATGGTAATTACCGAAACCACTATCCATACGTTGCGATGATTTTTACGAAGGGTGTGATTCATGCTTTTCTTCTTTTAATAGTTTAAACCATACCACCGGCCACAATAAAACGAGCCCCGGTAATATGATCAATTTAAACCAAATGGACGTACCCTTTGCAGCTTCGTCTGTTTTTTCTAATTTAAAAAAACTAAACCAAACGGCAAACCCCAAACCAAAAACCAGGTATACGTATAGCAGATAAATAAAGATCATATAGGTTATTTAAGTTGTTGCCACCGATTTTTGTATAGCTCCGTTTTTACTTAAGTGATACCAGCATAACACCTTATATACTGGGTTATAGTGTTTTAAGCCGCTCATATGTGTCCGCATACTTTTACACTTTCCAAAAATTACAAGGTAAACTTTTAAAAAAAATGCCGCAACCTGCATACCTGATACAGGGGCTATTATGTAAATGTAAAAAGCGTTCCAGCTATTGGCCGCCGCCGCCGATGCAAAACTACGGGCAGGGTTCATGCTTATGCCCCATAGCGGCGCTTTAACCACAATAAATATAAATACCAGCAAACCAGCTACAAAACCCGTGGCTTTGGCCCATTTGCTGTTGCTAACCAATAAAACAACGGTGATTATTATAAACGATAAAACAAACTCACCCGGCAAGGCCGTTACTATGCCTTTTGCTCCTGGTTTGGTAACAACGTAGTTAACCGCCGGATTGGCTATCAGGTCAAAGGCAAACCATTTAAAAAGGAAAAGAACGGTGGTGGCTCCGGTAAACTGTGCCAAAATGCACCAGCTCGCATCGGCTTATGAAATCCGGTCCATTAGTTAGCTAACGTAATGGATGGGTTCATGTGGGCACCGCTTCTTTTTCCCCAACCTGAATAAATTAATAGAATAGCCGTAACTCCCATAGCCAGTGCTATTATGCCCCTTGTAATTAACGCATTAGGTATTGCCCCTTAAAATTTAAAATAGGGATGCTGAAACAAAATGACGAACACACACACCGAAAACATAAACGTGTCCAATGCCCATACTTCTATTAAATAAACGCTCCAGTTTTTTAGCAGCGAATTTATCATGGTTGATTAATGAGCGACCAATTAAATTGTGGATGTAGAAAAACAGCCAGCAGATTGCCGATGCTCCATGCCTGCTGCACACAACCTTTGCCGCTGGTGGGTTCCATACCATCAAAAATTTCGGCAATTGTAAAAATGCAACCTCCGTTATAGAAATGGTCTTGCGGGCGCGCCGATTGTTTCCAAATATACCTGCATGTTTCGGGGCTAAAACTATTTACTTTTAAATAGGCCATAGCCCATTCGCCCCATAAAAACGGCCAAATAGTGCCCTCGTGGCAGGCATTATCCCGATGCCACAGGTCGCCTTCGTAACTTGGTTTAAAATCTATATGGTTGGTGGGCAGGGTTCGTAAACCAAAAGCTGTGTATAAAGTAACAGTAACCTTTTCAAACACCTTTTTCTGCATAGCATCATTTAACGGGCTAAAGGGAAGGCTAAGGCGTACAACTGGTTTGGCCTTATGCTGGTATCGGGGGGGGGGTCGTTGGGTATTACCACATCGGTAAGGTATCTACCGTAGTTTACAAAATATAGTTGAAACGAACTGCGAATTGCCCCGGCTAAAAGATTGAGTGAAGGATCGTTTTCGGTTTTGAGTTCAGGGGTAAAGTATTGATAAATGCAAATAGCATTGTACCAAAGGGCATTTACCTCTACAGGGCATCCTATTTGCGGTGTCACAATGTATCCATTTACCCTTGCATCCATTTAGGTAAGTTGCATGCCTTCTACTCCGCCAAAAAAAAGACCTTTGGGTGTTGCATGTATATTGTACCTCGTTCCCCTAATGTGCCAGCCAATAATATCGTGTAACACTGGCATGGCTTCTTGTACCAATACCTCATCTTTAAATTTTTGATAGTATTCGTATAATGCTACAAATAACCATAAAGTGGCATCAATGGTGCTGTATTCTATTTCGTCGTTGGGATAGTATGAAAACCTGTTGGGAAACATGCTCTGGTTAGTAACCGATAAAAAAGTACGCAAAATACTTTCTGCTTCGGCTTGTTTGCCGGTGGCTATGGCAAGGTCACGAATGGCTATCATGGTATCGCGGCCCCAGTCGGCAAACCAATGATAGCCTGCAATAATTGTTCTGCCACGGGTGCTGTGCCTGTTTACAATAAAACTGGTTGCCGCTGGTTACAAGGTCGTTTACAAAAATGGGTAATGCAGGTAGGAAAGGTGCTGATGGTAAAAACTGAAAATCTTTAGAAGCAATTTCTTCGGTTGAAAAAACGATTTGCATGGTATCGTTATTACCAGGGCCTATTAATGCCTTACCAATACAAATGGTATCTTCTTCAAAATCACTTCCACGTTCTTTTTCCCGTTCGTAATGCAAATTGTAAAACCAGTTATGCTCTTCTTTCCAGGTGACTTTCGAAAATTTTATAAATAAAGGATGAGCACCATACCCGGCATATATCTTTAAATATTGCTCGCTAATAGCCTGTGTGTAAAAATTAAACCGCTCATTTTTGTGAAACAGCGCATAATAATCTCTATACACCAGCAGCGGTACCAGTTGCAGGCCAATAGCCCCTCCCGAAAGATTTTTGTAGGTAACAATCGTGGTATTTTGGCCTTGAACCATTCGTATCGTTTTCGAAATCCTGTTTTCGTTTACTGAATAAATCCAGCAGGCAATATTGGTATCGCAGGTAAAACTTTCAATGAAACTATAACCTGTTGGGTGAACAGTACCAAGGTATTGATTGGCCGACAATTCAAAATGATCGTGGTCAACGATCAATATTTCTTCCATTTAAGAAACCATAACCAACCGGTCGGTGGGGGGATTAAAACTGGCGACCAGCAGGCCATGATACCTGTGGTGTCTCAATAACATAGGTCTTGTCTTCTTTATATCTAAAAGTGGTCTGCCTTACCCTATCCCCAATCATTTCCAACTGGTGGTTATATTTTTCTTTTCTGGCAGGGTCGCCCTCACTCATACATTTAATGATGGAAGTAGTGGTTGGTCGAACATACGGTTCATCTACCTTCCATTTTCAAATAACGTTATTGGCCGGGTTGGGCACCATGGTATAGGCGCTTAATTATTAGCTTACCAAAGCAGCAACGATTATTTTTTTCATTTTGATATGTTTTAAAACTTTTATATCAAAAATGAAACTTTTGGGTTAGATACTAAAGCAGATTTACGTTAATGCAGGTTTAGGTGATGAGTGGGGGAAGTAAAAAGTAAAAATTAAAAAGGTTTTGATGAAACCCGAGGTCTGCCACTTGTAGCCATCAGCCAATAGGTAATAGCCAATAGGTAATTGCCAATAGGTAATAGGTAATAGCAAATAGCCAATAGCCAATAGCCAATAGGTAATAGCCATCAGCCAATAGGTAATAGCCAATAGCCAATAGGTAATAGCCAATAGGTAGTAGCCATCAGCCAATAGGTAATAGCCAATAGCTAATAGCCACTAGCTAATAGTCGCTGGTTAACAGTCACTAGCTAATAGTTACTGATTAATAGCCACTGGTTAATAGCCACTAGGTAATAGCTAATAGGTAATAGCTAATAGTAACTTGTTAATAGCCCTATCCACTAGTTAATGGCCACTAGCTTATAGCCATTAGCCACTGGTTAATAGCTATAAGCTAGTGGCCACTAGTTAATAGCCGCTGATTAATTGCAAAGAGATTGCTGCTTAAAACTTACAGCCTAAATTTTGCAGAAGAAAGCTTGTGAATAGTGGTAGGTTTTTAAGGAATTTGCTGACTTGCCTAACGGGTTGCCGGAGTTGCCAATATTGCGCAAAGGTTAGCTAACCTGTACTAATAAGCAGCAATTTTTAGGTTGTTTTATTTGCTATTAAGCCCGGTTCCAAACTTTCTGCACCAGATTGAGGATAGGTTTTTTAAATTTCTAAAAAAGTTTGGGCAGCTTTTTCATATTAATAAATCCTTACTTCTTATTTGTACAAGGCGTTCATTTTGCCAAGCAATTGCTAAACGGTATTTTAATCAAAGCTTTATAGTAGCTTTAAATCTAAATTTGTTGTAAAGAAGCATTTAACTATTGTATCTGTTTTATGCCTTTTTAGTATTGTCGGGTTTTCGCAAACTGAAAACATCTGGAAACCCAAACCGTGGGAGGGGAAAACAAAAGCAGGGTTATTGCAAAAATTAAAGAATTCTATCGGGCATTCTAATTATAGAAATGTGTATATTTTTGAGCTTAGCAACATTCCGGGTATTAAAATACTGCCTATAGAAGTTAGAAAAGTAGATACAATTAATGACAACACCATTGCAATGGTAGTTGACCCTTACGGAATGCCATGCATATCGCCATCGGGAGTTTTAAAATTTTATATGCCCGTAGCAGGATATAAACCAAAAGTGATTGAAGAAATTGGCATAAAATAGCAAAAAACACGCCTGCCCTTTTTACCGTCCCAAAAAAGTAAACAACAGTTATAAGTATGACCAAAAAATTGCATGTATTTGTTAGAAACCTACCTTTTTAGCAATCATAATTAAACGCGGCGATTTATTAATGTCATAATGCCCCAACATGTAATCGCCAAATACTTCCTCAATCTGCAAACCTTGGTAAGCAAACATTTCGGTAAAAATGCCTAGTGTAAATTTGGCTACACGTTCGGTATAAAGGTGTTTTAGTGCCATTAATTTTTCCTGCACCTGTATTTGTTTATAAAAAAAATCATCATCGTGCCACTTTGCAAGGTAAAAGGTAGTATCGTTGTGTTGCTTTACTTCGGCTTTTAACAGGTTTGCTTCTTCAAAGTGTACATTCAGGTAGTCCATTACAAACAACCCATTGGGTTTTAGCGAAGTAGCAATAGTACGTATGGCATTATCATGTTCGCGTTGTGTGCGGAAGTAGCCAAAGCTGGTAAACATATTAAAGGCATAATCATAATAGTTAATCCAGAAAGGTAGCCGCATATCGTGCTGGTAAAAGCGCAGGTATTCTTTTTGTAAAAGCGAAGCCGCCATTACCTGCTCAAACGAAATGTCAATACCGGTAACATCAAAACCTTTGTCGGCCAGCGCTTTGCTATGGCGGCCTTTGCCACATGCTACGTCAAGCACCCGGCTGTTGGCAGGTGGCATAAGATGGTTTATGACAGTATCAATTAACGAAAAAGCTTCGGCATCGTCGCGGTTTTTATACAACTGGTCGTAATAAGGCGAGTCGAACCAGTCAATATACCAATTACTGTTGGGCATGCCTACAAAGTAACAACATCTGTTGGCTTTAAGTGGATGTAACCGTCATTTTTCGGCTCCCCTACTTCAAATAGATCAATTTTGGCATTGTGCTGCAATTGGCTTGCATTTTTTGGAGCTATGCAATAATCCATCACTTATTTGGTACTAACTATTCCAGTTCAATCAATTGAAAAGGAACGCCCAATGCTTTTAACGACAATTGAAGTCTTTCTTTATGCGTGTCGGTAATTAGTACCTGCCCGTTGTTTTGTATGCATACCTGTTGCAATAGGTTACCCATCCGGTCTTCGTCAAGCTTCTCAAAAATATCATCTAACAACAGTAATGGTGCAAAATCTTTGGATTGCTTCAAAACTTCAAACTCGCACAACTTTAGGGCAAACAATAAACTTTTGCGCTGGCCCTGGCTTGCAAAAGTTTTAAACGGTTCATTGTGCATATTAATCTCAATATCATCTTTATGAATACCAAGGGTAGTGCGCCGAAGTAATATATCTTTTTGCATATAAATGTTTAACAGCGAACCAAAGTCGTTTTGTAACAGGGGGCTATAATATGTAAGCAAAGGTTGCTCGTTGCTTCCGGCAATCTGGCAATACTTGTTGGCTACCCGTGGTAAAAAATCTGCTAAAAATGACTGCCGAAATGCAAACAACTCGCGGCCCGGAGGTAACAATTGTTCGGTAAATACGCCCAATAGTTCCTTATCAACAAAACCCCTTTCGGCCGAAGCTTTTAGCAGGCTGTTCCGTTGCTGTAGTATTTTATTATACTGTATTAGCAGGTTTATGTATCGTGGGTTTACCTGGCTTAACAGTATATCAATCATTTTGCGGCGCACTTCGCTGGGGCCTGTTATCAGGGCAATATCGTCGGGGGCAATTATTACCGCCGGAAAGTGACCTATATGATGACTAAACCGATTTATAGGTTCGTTATTGCGGCTAAGTTCTTTTTTTCCGTTTTCGCGAATAATACAAACCACGTTTTCAGGGCGTCCGTTTTTTACAAAGCCTGCGTCTACCCGCATACCCTGTAAACCGCTGTGCACCATGGCTGCATCGGTATTGCTGAAATAGCTTTTGCTAAAACAGGCCAGGTACACTGCGTCTAAAAGGTTGGTTTTGCCCAGCCCGTTTTTGCCGCAAATGCCTACAATTTTTTCAGTAAACAAAAAGCGGCTGTCGGTATAGTTTTTAAACTGAAAAAGCGATATGTTTTGCAGGGTCAGCATTGGGCTGCAAGGTAGGCGCAATGGAGGATAGTGTAATAGAGCTGGAGGGTGTTGGAAGGGAGGTAAGATGGCAAATGATGGACGGAAGATGACGGAAGTAGTAAATGAGTGTTGAGTGAATTGTTTATATAGGGTAGTTTTATGAGTGGTTAGTACAGAAATGATAATGAGCAAACATTTATTAAATTTAAAGGCTACATTTTATACAAGTAAAACAGGTTATAGCGGTTACTTTCCGGAATTGTGTAAAACATTTTATTTGTAAAGTAATTTCTAATACGTCAATCGTTGCCTCCCTTTGATCAAATAATAAAAGGTTTACATCCTGCACCTACAAAAACACAAAATCTTTCCCATCACTAAATCATAAAAACGCTCCGTCTACTTACTACAAAATAGGTTGTTTCCCTTGCTTCAAATCACCCAATTAACTTTCAACCCTAATCACTTATATTTGCGGCTCAAAAAAAAATCGACATAGTGGCTACTAAATTCTCTAAAGAAACTTACCTGTACTGGTACGAATTGATGCAGCTAATTCGCCAATTTGAGCTTAAAGCAGAAGAGAAATATAAAATGGCTGGTAAGATCCGCGGTTTTTTTCATGCGTATATTGGCCAGGAAGCCCTTGCCGCCGGTTGTATGAGCGCTACCAAACCCGAAGATGCTTTTATTACCGCCTATCGCGATCATGGTTTGGCATTAGCAAAAGGTATAGACGCTAATTCGTGTATGGCCGAGTTATATGGTAAGGCTACCGGATGTGCTAAGGGTAAAGGTGGAAGTATGCACTTTTTTAGTGTAAAACAGCGCTTTTTTGGTGGTCATGGTATTGTAGGCGCTCAAATAGGTACAGGCGCTGGTCTTGCATTTGCTGAGCAATACAAAGGTACCGATAATGTGGTTTTGTGCTATTTTGGCGATGGCGCCGCCCGCCAGGGAATGTTGCACGAAACCTTTAACATTGCCATGACATGGAAGCTGCCGGTAATATTTATTTGCGAAAACAACAATTATGCAATGGGTACCTCAGTACAGCGTACCAGTAACGTAATTGATATTTATAAATTGGCTGACGCCTACGATATGCCTGGTGATATGGTAGATGGCATGAGCCCTGAAGCAGTACACGAGGCCGTTGAACGTGCAGTAAAGCGTGCCCGCGAAAAGGGAGGTCCAACATTGTTGGAAATGAAAACATACCGCTACAAAGGCCACTCCATAAGCGATCCGCAAAAATACCGCACCAAAGAAGAATTGGATGAATATAGGATAAAGGACCCCATCACTTACATTAAAAAGACCATTCTTGATAACGGGTTTGCCACGCAGGAAGTACTTGGCGAGATTGACCGCCGCATAGAAAATATTGTGGAGGAAAGTGTAAAGTTTGCCGAGGAAAGCCCTTTTCCCGACGACGACGAATTGCTTAAGGATGTGTACGTAGACCAGAACTACCCATTCATTACCGATTAAACCCATATTTAACCCAACTGAATAAAGAACAAATACCAACAAAAAATGGCTCAAAAAAATGCACCGGTTGCCGAAGTAGAAAAAGACCCGATTGAAGTGGCTAAAGGCTTCTGGGAAAAATTTAAAAAACCCATTATTGCAGTTGCTGCTACTGTTATTATAGTAGTTGGTGGCTGGTACAGCTATCAAAAATTTTTTAAGGAACCTGCCGAAGAAAAGGCTGCCGAAGCCATGTACAAGGCCGAAGAATATTACAAAAATGATAGTTTAAACCTTGCCCTTAATGGCGATGGCGTTAGCAAAGGTTTTTTAAACATTATTAAAAATTATGGTGGAACCAAGTCGGCAAACCTCGCCAATTTTTATGCCGGTACCATATTTTTACGTAATGGCGACTTTAATAACTCCGTTAAATATTTAAAGGAGTTTTCTACCGATAGCAAACAAATTCAAATGTTAGCTTACGGCCGCCTTGGCGATGCGTATAGTGAGCTTAAAAAGAATAATGATGCAGTAGACATGTATAAAAAAGCAGGTCACACCTTTCCCGAAGATGATTTTAATTCATCAGAATTTCTTTTCAGGGCTGGTTATTTGCTTGAAAGCCTGGGCAAAAACAGCGAGGCAGTAGAAATTTATAAAGAAATAAAAGAAAAATATCCCCGGACCGAAAAAGGTTTTTCAATAGATAAATATATTTACAGACTGAGCGTAGAAAAAAACGACTTTTCAGTAAAATAACATGGCAACTAAAGGAAACAAAAAACTAAACGAAGGCATCCCTGAAACAAAGGATGCCTTTGTGTTGATAGTAAAAACCGAGTGGAACGCCCAAATTGTGGACGTGCTGGAGGCTGGCTGCAAAAAGGTATTGAAGGCCGCTGGTATAAAAACCAAAACAATGGTAGTGCCGGGCGCTTTTGAGGTTCCATTTGCCATTAAGCGCTATTATCAATACAATTTTAAGAACCGCGCCGATGCCTTTGTTGCGCTGGCAACAGTCATTCGCGGTAATACTCCCCACTTTGATTATGTGTGCCGGGGCATAACTGACGGCGTTATGCACCTTAACTTAATGCTTGATGTGCCAACTGTTTTTGGTGTGCTAACAGTGGATAATGAGCAGCAGGCAATTGACCGAATAGGCGGCGCACATGGCCATAAAGGTGAAGAAGCTGCCACCACCGCCATTAAAATGATAGCGCTAAACAAGGCAAGCAAAAAGTAGCCGCTACATTTTGCATAACAATGCTTTAGCTACCGGATAAAGAACGGATATTGCGAAAAAAAGCATTCTAAACAAAAACTTTTTTGTTTACATACAGTTCATCTTTGTGGTAAATCGTTGGGTCGCTCACTTCAACAGTTGTAAACAAATCATTCCACCAACCGTTAGCCATATTGATAGAAAAAAACCATTACCCCAAAACCCCAAAATCAATTTAACCGAATACTAATAAGTCATAACTCATAACTCATAACTCATAATCCATAGATCCTAACTCATAACTCCTAACTCCTAGCTCCTAGCTCCTAACTCCTAACTCATAATCCATAACTCCTAACTCCTAACTCATAATGTATAACTCATAATGTATAACTCCTAACTCATAACTCCTAACTCATAATCCATAACTCATAATTCATAACTAATAACTCATAATTCATAACGCATAACTCATAATTCATAACTCATAATTCATAACTCATAACTCATAATTCATAACTCATAACTCCAAGCGCTCCTAATTCAAAATTTATAATTCATAATAAAACATAACTCTTTCACTTCCCACTCACTATAATGAACGTACACATTTTCATCCCTTGCTTTGTCGATCAGTTGTACCCCGAAACCGGTTTCAATATGGCCAAAGTGTTGAAAAAGGCAGGGTGCACCATTTGCTATAATAAAAACCAAACCTGCTGCGGACAGCCCGCTTTCAACGCAGGTTTTTGGGATGACTCCCGTATTGTTTGCCAAAAGTTTTTGGAAGATTTTGAAGAAGCCGACTACCTGGTAATGCCCAGTGCCAGTTGTGCTGGCTTTGTCAAAAACTATTATAGCAAACTTTTCGACAATAGTAGCTTGCATGTGAAAGTGCAAAAACTGTCTGCCAAAACATTTGAGTTTACCGATTTTCTTGTTAACCAATTAGGAGTAACCAATGTGGGGGCATTGTTGCCGGGTTTAGCCACCTACCACGATAGTTGCGCCGGCCTTCGCGAGTGTAATATTAAAACTGAACCACGCACCTTACTACAAAATGTGCAAGGGCTGCAAATGGCCGAAATGGATGATGTAGAAACCTGCTGCGGTTTTGGCGGCACCTTCGCGGTAAAATTTGAGCCCATAAGCATAGCCATGGCCGATCAAAAAATAACACATGCCGTAAATACCGGCGCCCAATATCTCATCAGCACCGATGTAAGCTGCCTTATGCACCTTGATGGTGTGGTAAAAAACAAAGGCGTCAATCTAACCTGTCTGCACATAGCCGATGTGCTTGCCAGTGGATGGTGAGGAGGTAAAAATTAAAAATTAAAAAGTAAAAAGTAAAAAGTAAAAAGTAAAAACGCCAACTCAAAACTTACATATCACAACTGACCAACCCACAATTCATAACTCTTTGCATTTAAAATTTAGCATTCAACATTCAAAATAAAAACTCACAACTGACCAACCCACAATTCAT
>JBBRUR010000082.1:0-21839 GCA_038247635.1 Chitinophagales bacterium | reverse complement strand
GGCTTAGGATATGGCGTGCTCAAATACATCAGCAAACATGAAACGCTGCAAGGCGATGACCCGTGGGAAATCGTGTTTAACTACCTGGGGCAGTTAGACAATGCAGTGGGCGCCAGTAAATGGCTGACAGCCGCCGGCGAACCAGTGGGCGTTCAGCGTAGCGAAGCTGCGACCGTAAACGAAAAACTTTCCATCAGCGGGCAGGTGCTCAATGGGCAGCTAAGCATCAGTTGGACATTTAGCACAAAACATTTTACCGCGCAAACCATCCAACAATTGGCAGCAGTTTACAATCATGTTATAACCGGGCTGGTAACCCATTGCCTGCTGCAGGCCGATGCCTTTGGGCAGCTGTTCACCCCTTCGGATTACGGCATAGGAAAGGAAGTAAGCTACCAACAGCTCGACCAGTTTTTGCAAGCCACCACCAATAGCGGCCTGCCGCTGCGGCAGCAGGTTGAAAGCCTTTACCGGCTCAGCGGCCTGCAGCAGGGCATGCTCTTCCACAGCCTGTACAACCCAAACAATATAGCCTATGTACAGCAACTAAGCTGCCTGTTGCATAATCTAAATATTGTTGCGTTCAAAACAGCCTGGCAGCAAGTACTTAATAAACACAGCATCCTGCGTAGTGCCTTTTGGGCCGATGCGCTGGCCCTGCCAGTGCAAGCGGTTATAAAATACGTTACCCTGCCTTTTATTGAACAAGACCTTACCCATTTACCCACTGAACAACAAAAGGCAGCAATAACCGACTTTGAAAAAGAAGACCGGAAAAAAGGCTTCCGCTATACCGAAGCACCGCTGATGCGCCTGACCCTTTTACAGACGACAGAGGGTCACCGCATGGTTTGGACATACCACCACCTATTGAGCGACGGATGGTCGGCGCCTGTGTTGATGCAAGACTTTTTGCAAGCCTATGACAATAGCCTGCAAGGCAATGCTACTACCATACCAGCCACTGCCGACAATTACGAAGACTATATCCGATACATTGAAGGCATAGACAAAGCCGATGAAGAAGCATACTGGCGCGGCTATTTAAAGGAGGTAGAAGGCCCAACGCTGCTGCCCTTTATTGCTATTACGGCCGACCGTAACAAAGCCGAAGGCGAATACCAGGCAAAACACCTGCACCTGGATGCAGAAACAACATTTCGCATCCATGCCTATGCGCAGCAGCACAAAATAACGGTCAATACCCTTATGCAGGGCGTATGGTCGCACCTGCTAAGTGAATACACCGGTAACAAAAACGTAGTCTATGGCATCGTAGTTTCCGGTCGCCCCGAAAGCCTGCCCGGCATAGAGCAGCGGGTTGGCTTGTACATTAACACTATTCCGCTTTGTACACAAACCAACAGCGAACAGCCAACCGAAAAGTGGTTGCAACAAATACAGCAGGGCCAGGTAAACAGCATGCAGTGGCAGCATACGCCATTGGCCGACATACAAAGTTGGTCTGGTGTGCCGGGCAACCTTTTCGACAGCATACTTGTTTTTGAAAACTACCCCATCAGCAAATTGCTGACAGAGCATCAGTGGAGCTTGCAGGCCAGCGACATTAAAGCCGAAGAACAGACCAACTACCCGCTGAGCATTGCCATACACAGTGCAGCCGAAGTGCACATTAGCTTTATGTTTAATAGCGACGTGCTTGCAGGCCAATATGTAACGGCCATCAGCCGCCACTTTAACGAAGTGCTTGCGCAGATAATAAACGGTGTAGAAACCCCTGGCCAGATAAGCCTGTTGAGCAATGCTGAAAAAACGGAATTGGTACAAAACGGCCGTGGCCCGGTAGCAGATTATCCCAAACACAAAACGCTTGGCCAACTGTTTGAAGAGCAGGCAGCAAAGACGCCCGATAATACCGCATTAGTATTTAACGAAGAGCGCTACACTTACACACAACTGAACGAACGGGTTAATCAAGTGGCGTATTACCTGCGGGAAAAGGGCGTAACCGCCGAAACCCTGGTACCAATTTGTTTGGAAAGAAGCGCAGAAATGATCATAGCTATGCTGGGCGTAGTAAAAGCCGGTGGGGCTTACGTACCCATCGACCCCTCGTACCCGCAGGAGCGCATCCTATACATGCTCGAAGACACTTTCTCCAAATTGGTCGTTACCAATCAAGCGTTGAAAGAAAAGGTGTCTGCTGGTAATAGTTACATAGAAGTGGTAATGATTGACGCAACACAACAACATATTAACCGGCAGGCAAAAGGCAATCCTACACAAATAGCGCACAGCAGTAACCTGGTATATGTTATTTATACCTCTGGTTCAACAGGAAAGCCTAAAGGGGTAATGGTTGAGCATCGAAATTTGATGAATTTGATACACTGGCATATATCAGATTTTGAAGTAACTGAAAATTCAAGGGCAACTTCAATGGCCGGCATTGGGTTTGATGCATTTGGATGGGAAGTTTGGCCGTATCTCACAGTAGGGGCATCTATTTTTCTTATTAGCAACGAAAAACGCAGTTCTTTCCAACTGCTAACCGGTTATTTTTACATTAGCGGGATTACGCATAGTTTTATCCCAACCGCTTTGATCACCGATTTTATTGATTATTCAAAAAATAACTTAATAAATCTTTCCTACTTATTAACCGGAGGCGATAAACTTTCGTCATTAAATATAGTAGACCTGCCTTTTAAGGTGGTAAATAATTATGGACCGACCGAAAATGCGGTGGTGGCAACCAGTTATGTGCTAAAACAACAGGATGGATTGACAATTCCTTCTATTGGTAAACAAATAGCCAATAGCGTTATTTATTTGGTTGATAATAAGGGACGTCTTGTACCGGAAGGAGCCTTGGGCGAAATTTGGATAGGAGGTGATAGTTTGGCAAGAGGATATTTAAACCTGGCTGACCTTACGGGTGAAAAGTTCAGAAAAGACCCTTTCAGTATCGACCCGGCTGCGAGGGTATACACTACAGGCGATGGCGGCAGGCGCCTGCCCGATGGAAACATTGAATTTTTGGGTAGATTGGATAGCCAGGTAAAACTTCGGGGCCATAGGATTGAGTTGGGTGAGATTGAAAATGTAATATTACAGAGCGGACAGGTTAAGCAGGCTATAGTATTATTAAAAGATGATACTGTAGAAAACAAAAAGATAGTGTCTTACATTATAGATGCGGGAAGCTTTGATCGGGAAAGTATAAAGATATTTTTATATAGATATTTGCCGGACTATATGGTTCCTGATAGTTGGGTAGTAGTTGATGAATTACCTTTAACACCAAACGGAAAAATTGATATTGCCGCCTTGAGGTTAATCGACACGGAAGTTTCAGCTAGTGTTTACAGGGCTCCCGAAACAGATTTAGAGATTAAATTGGTTGAAATTTGGGAGAAGTTATTGGTAGTTGATAGGGTAGGCATCTACGATAATTTTTTTGATTTGGGCGGAAACTCATTGATGGTGATGCGTATGGTGGCACAAATTGAACGGGAAATGTCAATGACGATACCAATGAAGGTCATTTTTCAATCAAAATGCATAAAGGATCTTAGTAAATATTTCGAAATTCAGGCAGGCCAAAACATAAATGAAAATTTTGGCCCATACGAAGTGATTGATTTATAGTTGGAAAACCAGCGTAAGGAATTTTATGGAAGACACATTCAAAAAAATTGTTGATTTATTATATACTGCAAGGAAGGATGGGGTTGAATTTGTTTTAAACGGAGATAATCTTCAATTGAGATATGCAGAAAGTAAATCAATCAACCATGATTTATTGCAGGAAATAAAAGACAACAAGTTTACAATTATTGAATTTTTAAAAAATGATAGTTGGAAAACCCGTTCGGTAAATGGTAGCAAAAAATTGGTTGAAGCATTTGACCGTGCTACGCTTCTGCAAATTCCGCTGTCATTTGCCCAGGAAAGACTTTGGTTTATAGACAAACTAGAAGGAAGCATTCCTTACCACACAGTGGTGTCGTTACGATTAAAAGGACAACTAAATAAGAAGGCACTTGAGTTTGCCCTTGAAAATGTTATTGATCGCCACCAGGTTTTACGTACCATTTATTACGATTTGGACGGCATCGGCTACCAAAAAACAAAAGAAACAACTCAATGGCATCTGTCTTATATAGATGGCTCAAATCTCAATAACAATAAGCCATTACTCGCCAATGCTATTGATGAATTGGTAAACCAGCCATTCCACCTTGACAGGGATTTTATGCTGCGTGCTTCTTTAATATCACTACAGCCAAACGAATTTGTGCTGGTGGTAGTGGTTCACCATATAGCCTGCGATGCCTGGTCGGCCCCTATTATTATAAAAGAAGTTACTGAATTATATGGCAGGTTTATTACAGGTGAAACTTCCGCGCTTTCCCTACTGCCTTTGCAATTTGTAGATTATGCTGTTTGGGAGAAAAAAAACTTGTCGACAGAAAACCTTCAACCCAAATTGAATTATTGGAAGCAAAAATTGGCCGGGGTTTCTCCATTGCAACTTCCTTATGATTTTGAAGCGCCGCTTGTGCGAACTTCAAGGGGAGGCAGTGTCAGTTATAAAATAAATGCATCAACACTTTCTTCATTAAACGACCTAAGCAAGCAAAATGACTGCAGCCTGTATATGGTACTACTTGCGGCATACAATGTGTTGCTTTACCGGTACAGCAATCAAAAGGATATTTCCGTAGGAGCTTCTGTGGCCAATAGAAATCAGCCGGAGATAGAATCGTTGGTAGGCTTTTTTGTAAATACCGTTGTATTTAGAAATGAAATTGAAACCGGCAAAAGTTTTGTTGATCTGCTGAAGCAGGTAAAAACAACTACCCTGGAAGCGTACGAACACCAGGATGTGCCATTTGAAAAAGTGGTGGAAACGGTTTTGAAAGAAAGAGAAACAGGCAAAGCCTCTCTGTTTCAGGTAATGTTGGTGTTTATTAATACGCCGGCAAGCGAGCGCACCAAACTAGGCCAACTAGAAGTAATGCAGGAACCGTTTAAATCAAAAGTTTCAAAATTTGATTTTACGTTTTTTATAAATGAATTAGCAAACGGGCTTAACATAGTGGTTGAGTATAGTGCCGAGTTATTTAAGGAGGCGACTATTATTCAACTGCTTAATAATTATGACAACCTGCTCCAGTCTATTGCTGCTGATCCAAACCGGTTTGTTGCAACGATCCCTTTGTTATCTGGCAAAGAGGAACAGTTACTTTTAAATGAGTTTGGCTCGAATGTCACGGTTTTTCCGGTTGAAGAAAATATTGTTGACCTTTTTGAAGAGCAGGTGTTTAAAAATCTGGATGCTCCCGCAATGGTATGCGATGGCCAAAAGCTATCGTATTACCAATTAAATGAAAAGGCAAACCAGTTAGCGCATTATTTACGGTCAGTAGATATTGGTCCTAATCATTATGTTCCCATTGTGGCCGAGGCTGGTTTAAAGCTGGCTATTGGCATAATGGGTATTTTAAAATCAGGTGCTGCATACGTACCTATCGATCCGGGCCTTCCGGCTGAACGAATTCGCTTTATTTTACAGGATACAAAGGCGACAGTTGCTATTTTAAGTAAGGCGCAAACGCATAAAGTGGAACCGTACGAATTGGTAGCGGTTATCGATTTGGACACAATTGATACTTCCTTCGAAACACAATTAACGTCCAATCCGAAGTCGGTTGACAAAAGTGATCATGTAGCGTATGTTATATACACTTCAGGCTCTACAGGTATGCCAAAAGGAGTAATGATTAGTCACCGAAATTTGGCGGATTACGTTTATGGAATAATGGATAAAATAGCCATTAATAAATGTTCTTCTTTTGCCCTGTTATCTTCTGCGGCAACCGACCTCGGAAATACGGTTATCTATGGTTCGTTGTTAACTGGTGGATGCCTTCATTTATTTTCAACAGACAGGCTTAATAATGCCTATGCCTTGCACGGGTATTTTGCTGAGCATGCTATTGATTGTATTAAAATAGTTCCATCGCATTGGAATGCGTTACAATTTGATAATAAAAATCTACTCCCTTCCAAGCTGCTGATTTTTGGCGGTGAGGTTTTATATAGCAATATGATAAGGGGTGTTTTAGAAGATAGCCCTGCCCTGACCGTAGTCAACCATTACGGACCAACTGAAACTACCATTGGTAAGTTACTGCATGTAATAGATAGAAACACCCGATATGGCAGGACAATCCCAATTGGCAAACCATTCGGCAACACCACCGTTTACGTGCTTTCGAACAATTTAACCCTGGCGCCAAAAGGAGTGCCTGGTAAACTTTTTATTGAAGGCAAAGGATTGGCAAAAGGTTATTTGAATAATGAAGCACTTACCAACAAAAAATTTATTTCAAACCCTTTTAAATGCGCTTCGCAAACCCTAATGTACGATACCGGCGACCTGGTAAAATATTTACCAGATGGCAATATCGTATTTATCAATAGGGCAGATGACCAGGTAAAAATTAGAGGTTATAGGGTTGAGTTAGGCGAAATTGAAGCCACCTTACTTAGCCTACAGGGCATAAAACAGGCGGTTGCTTTATTGAAGGAGGATACAAACGGGAATAAAAAACTGGCTGCTTATGTAATTGCTGAAGACAATTTTGATAAAAATGAAGTGATTGGTAAACTTAGGCAACAGTTACCCGATTATATGGTTCCTTCCTTTGTGGCCGACTTGCAAAGTTTTCCATTATTGCCCAATGGTAAGGTAGACAGGCGTTTGTTGCAAACCTATCAATTGGAGGCACCAGCCAAGAAGGCTTATATGCCACCACAAAATGAAACTGAAGAAAAACTGGCAGAAATATGGAAGGAAGTACTGGAATTGGACGATATAAGTATAAACGATGACTTTTTTGAACAGGGAGGTCATTCGCTGTTAGCCATAAGGGTGGTTTCGGCAATTAGAAAAATATTTAAGGTGGAAGTGCCTATTGGAGATATTTTCGATTATCCTACTATATCATTTCTTGCCAGGCAAATACAGGCCAATCGGGAAAATGAAATATTAAAAGCGATAACAGTTCGTGTGCCAGGGCCCGAACATATTCCGCTTTCGTTTAGCCAGGAAAGATTATGGGTCATTAACCAGCTTAGCGGAACGGTAAATTACCACATACCGTCAGTTTTTAGGTTAGTGGGCAATTTAGATATGGATGTTCTTAGCAAAGCTTTTTTACAGGTAATTGAAAGGCATGAGGCGCTCAGAACGGTATTTAAAGAAAATGGTACTACCTGGCAACAGGTAAAGCAAAGTAGTGACTGGACATTGCCTGTAGTTGACAAACCAGCTTCAGAAAATGAGTTGAACAATCTTATAAAAACGCTTATCAATAAACCTTTTGATCTTTCGGCTGATTATATGATCAGGGCAAGTATTATAAGGCAAGACGATCTTGAAAATTTATTGATAATTACACTGCATCATATCGCATCCGATGCCTGGTCTGGCACTATACTGATTAACGAGCTGACGGAATGTTACAATGCAGGCGTTGAAAAAAGAGAACCGAGGTTAAACCTGTTACCTATTCAGTATGCTGACTTTGCTTTATGGCAAAGGGAACAGGCGCAAACCGATGGTTGGCAAAGCAAGATTGACTTCTGGAAAAATCATTTGAAAGGTATTAGCGTATTACAACTGCCAACCGATTTTGTAAGGCCCCAGGTGCAAAGTTTACAGGGAGCAATGGCTGTGTATCGGTTTAATAATGAGTTGGTTGGTGAGTTAAATGAACTGAACCGCCAACATGGAGCAACAATGTTCATGACATTGCTTGGGGCATTTAACGTGTTGCTATATAAATACACTCAACAAACTGATATATGCATTGGGTCACCCATAGCTGGCCGACAATTGCAGGAAGTAGAAGGCCTTGTTGGTTTCTTCATTAATACCATTGTTTTTCGTACACATATAATTGAAACCGAATCTTTTTCCACCCTTTTAAACAAAGTAAGAGATAATACGCTGGCTACTGCACCATTCCACGACATTCCCTTTGAAAAGGTAGTGGAAGCAACGGTTAATGTGAGGGATACAAGCCGAAATCCAATCTTTCAGGTAGCGTTTTCCTATCAAAATTTGAGCGAAGGAAACAATGCAGACTTAAAAGGCATCTCGTTAGCTCCCTTTCAATCTGATAGTTTACAGCATACAACTTCAAAATTCGATCTGACCTTCAATATTACCGAAACTCACAAGGGCTTACAACTTTCGGTTGAGTATTGTACCGATGTGTTTAAGGTACAGACGGTACAAAGGATGATCGCCAATTATACCAGGTTGTTATCCGAAGTTTCTAAAAATCCGGCCATAAGTATATTTCAATTGCCTGTTATAGCAGACGCTGAACAAAAGCAGTTGTTGCAATTTAACGATACGCATTCCGATATGCCATACTATTCGGGGTTGGCCGCACTATTTAAACAACATGTTCTTACCTCTCTAAACAGTGTGGCAATTGTTTTTGGAGATACCTCCCTAACCTATCAGCAACTCCACGAAAGGTCGGGACAGGTGGCCAACCAGTTAACTGCCGGAGGTATCAGCCAAGGCCAGGTGGTGGCTTTATTGGCCAACCGTGGTTTTGATATGATTGTTGGTATTTGGGGTATTATAAAGCTTGGATGTACGTATGTGCCATTAAACACCGGCTTTCCTTCTGAAAGGTTGCAATATATTATTCAGAACTCTGGTGCATCGGCATTGGTATATTCTGATTCTGAATTGTTTCAAAATGCTGGCATAAACGGTGTAAAAAACTTTAATGTAACAGATGCCAAAACGTTTAATAAAGATTTTAAAGAAGTAGATTTTTTACCAGAAACGCCGGTATATATTATGTACACCAGTGGCACTTCGGGCAAACCAAAAGGAATTAAAGTAAGCCAGCAAAATATTATTAACGTAGCCCTTCAAAAAAACGAAATAAAGGTTAACCCAAATGACAGGATGCTTCAATGGTCCGATTATGGGTTTGATGGTAGCGTGTACGAAATTTTTGGCGCACATTTAAATGGTGCCGCTCTTTGTTTATTACAGGAAGGAATGGCTGCGGATGTTGAGGCTATTGAAAAAGTTATTGTAAGCAATAAGGTAAGTATTTGCTTCATAACCACGGCTATTTTTAATGCCATAGCCGATACCAATCCGTTGATTTTTAACAAATTAAGAAAGGTGTTATTTGGGGGAGAGTCTGTTTCAGCATACCAGGTAAAAAGAGTAATTGATGCAATAGGCAGTAACAAAATTGTACACGTTTATGGACCTACCGAAACTACCGTTTATGCCACCAGTTGCCCATTGAATGATGTGGTAGAAAATGAAAATATACCTATTGGAAAGCCGCTAAACAATGTAAAGGCTTTTGTATTGGATGCCCATCAAAACCCTGTACCTGTGGGTGTAGCAGGCGAATTGTATATTGGCGGTAAGGGCGTATCGATAGGATATGTAAACAATGAAGCGCTAACAAAGGAAAAGTTTGTTGAATTATTTTTTAATAACTACATAGAAAGACTTTATAGAACCGGCGATTTGGTAAGGTGGAATAGTGATGGACTGCTAGAGTTTATGGGGCGAATAGACGACCAGGTAAAAATAAGGGGTTATAGAATTGAGCCTTCGGAAATAGAAGCTGTTTTGCAGGAAAATGAGATGGTTAGGAGTGCTTATGTAAACGTTAGAAATTACCAGGGCTTTAAGTCGCTGATTGCATACGTTATTGTTGGCGAAGGTTTTGATAAATTAAAACTGACTAACTGGTTGCGTTCTAAAGTTCCGGATTATATGGTTCCCGCCTTTTGGGTTATACTGGATAAATTTCCCTTAAACGGAAATGGTAAAATTGACAGAAATGCCTTGCCGGAACCTACCATAGACGAAGGAAATGTAAGTAAATCTGCAATGCCCTTAACTGATTTAGAAAAGCGTTTGGTGGAAATGTGGCAGTTACTTTTAGGGATAAGTAATATTGGCATTGCCGATAATTTTTTTGAGATTGGAGGCGATTCAATTCTCTCCATTCAATTTGTAAACCTTGCCCGCAGAAATAATATTGAAATTCAGCCAAGAGACCTATTCTTATATCAAAGCATTGCCCAACTGGCGCAGTATATTACTGATAATACACAAACAAAAATTGAAGGCGAACAGGGCCTTTTAACAGGAGAGGCAGGCTTGCTTCCGGTGCAGCAATGGTTTTTTGAAAATACGGGACCGCTCGTGTCTCATTTTAACCAGGCACTAATGCTTGGTATAGAAAAGGAAATTACCCAAAGCCAACTTAACCAGGCCTGGGCAATTTTAATAAAACATCACGATGCCTTACGGTTTGTTTATAAAAATGAGGCAGGTAAATGGAGCCAACAGTACGGAACCAGGGTTTCGCAGGTTATAGAAGAAACAATTGATGCGGCTGACAACGCAACATTGAAAAAAGTGATGCAGGAGCGATCTAACCACTACCAGCAGAGCCTTAATATTTTTGAAGGAGAAATAGTAAAAATTATCTTGTTCAAAACACCTGCTTTTGAAAATAAAAATCGAATGTTGGCTGTTGTACATCACCTGGCTGTTGATGGTGTATCGTGGCGGATTTTAATTGAAAATCTGGAATTTTGCTTAACGGCCATCCAAAATAACGAGGTACCCAATTTGGGTAGCAAGGGTTCATCGTATAGGCAATGGTATCAATCGTTAAATAAATACGGTCAACAACACCCGGTAATAGAGGAAGTGGCATTTTGGAAAAAGACTTTAGAAAAATATCAGCCAATAATAAGAGGTAGCGGTTTAAACCATAGGGTACGCATAAAAGACATTAGTTCGGCTTTAATGTCGCTTAGCCAGGCACAAACCCGTATTTTGGTAACTGAGGTTCCAAAAATATTTCAGACAGAAATAAACGATGCATTGTTATGCTGTCTTGCCCTGTCACTAAAAAAGTGGGGTGGCATTAGCAATATAACCATAGGGATGGAGGGTTTTGGAAGAAATGAAATTGATCTGAATATTGATCTTAGCAAAAGCGTTGGATGGTTTACCAACATTTACCCGGTAGTAATTGAAACTGGCGAGCATACCGAACCTTTCGATCTGTTGCCCATGGTAAAAAATCAGCTTAGAAATATTCCGGTAAAAGGATTGGGTTTTGGCGTTTTAAAATATTTAAACCACGATGAAAAATTGGGAATCAATCCCAAATGGAATATTATTTTCAACTACCTGGGCCAATTAGATAGTGTTACAAAATCGGGAAAATGGATATCTGCCACTGGCGACGGGGTCGGTTCATCCATTAACGAAGAGCATTTTGTGCACGAAGACCTTAGCTTAAACGGTTCAATTCAAAACGGCCGGTTATTATTTAATGTAGGGTATAATACCAAAAATTTAAGTGCTGCCGATATTGACGAATTTATAACCACCTTCCAGTCAACCCTTGAACTACTTATTAATAAATGTATGCAGATTGGTTCGGTTACAACGTTTGAAAATGAAATTGTAAGCGAAGCCGAGGAAACAACAAAGGAAAAGGCTTTGTTGAAAAACACAAATAACAAATACCTTATACCAATAAAAGTAACTGGCAAAAAGCGCCCACTATATATCGTTGCAGGCGGTGGAGGAACGGCCAATAAATTTATGCGTTTTGCGAAAATGCTCGACATCGAACAGCCCGTTTACGCTTTGCAGCCACCCGTAGATTACAAAGATCTCCAGGCATTTCCCGATACTATTGAAAAAATTGCAGAAAAATTTATTGAGGAAATAGTTTCAATAGACCCTGTTGGTCCTTATGCCCTGTCAGGACATTGTACCGGGGGGAAAATTGCATTTGAAATGGCTAGGCAATTAACAAATGCTGGGAAAAAAGTTCCGGTATTGGCCATGTTTGATACACTTGTTGCACGAAATGTGAAGGATGAGGAGCCAGGTATCCAAAATGTTTTCAATATTCCTTTAAGGGCAAGAAGATTGGGATCAAGAATTTTATTAAAGCTTGACTTTGAAGCCTACCTGCTTATAAATCATACAAAAAAGGCTTTAAACTATAAATTAAACTCAATAAAAAATTTTTTAAAGCACTTGATTTTAAAGCCAAAATTGGATGAAAACTCGTTGCATGACCAGCTTGAAATTTTTCAAAAAACCTCAGATTTGTACACGCGTGCAAGCCGAAAGTATAAAATGGTACCATATAACAATGAAGTGACTTTGTTTTATGCCAAAGAGCGGTACTATTTTGTAGATGTAAGCAATAATATCAATTTCAAAAAAATTGATCTTGATATGAACTCGAAAAATGCATGGAAGGACTACGCAGCGTCTGTTTCGTTGTACGAGATAAAAGGAGATCACTCTGACATTTTTGAAAGTATCCATGGAGATGAATTTGCAATGCTTTTGCAAGAGCGGCTGAACACGTTAACAAACGTGAATGAGTGATTTGATTTTTTAGCATTTGAACTTCTGTAATTTGTAAAAAAAAGACATGTCAGGTAAAACAGCCATTTATACTGACAAGCAATCCTTTGCCAAATTGCAACTAAAAAATTGAAAACCAACTCTACATATAGTATTTTGCCTGGCCAAAGTATAAAAATCGAAATCCCGTAGTACCAATATTTTTATTATGAAAAACCAAATTAAATTGAAGTCCTATATTACAACGTCTGTTATTTTTTTTGTGCTCCTAATTTTAAATGCCTGTACTACACGCAAAAATCTCGACTATTTTTCGTATCCCGCATTCGATAGCAGCCATATGTTTGTGTACGAAAGTTATGAGGTACCCATAAAAGTAGGCGACCAGTTAAGTTTTACCCTCACCTCTTTAAAGCCAGAGTTTGCCCTACCATATATTCTTCCACCAGGCAAAACCTTAACGGTTGATGAGGACGGATATATTGTTTATCCCCAATTAGGATCAATAAAGGCAGTAGGCCTTACCAGGCCGCAACTTCGCAATTTAATGGTAAGTAAACTAAAAGTTTACCTTGTTGACCCCGTGGTATTTGTTGATTTTGTTGGTTTTAGAATTACAGTAATGGGCGAGGTATCAAACCAGGGAACCATTCAGGTACCCGACGGACGTATTAACATACTTGAAGCCATTGCCCAGTCGGGCGATATAACTATTTATGGACGAAAAGACGCAGTGATGGTAATAAGGGAAAAAAACGGGGTTCGCGAATTTGGATATGTAAACCTGTTATCGCACAATTTTTTTACTACACCTTACTTTAGGTTACAGCAAAACGACATTATTTACGTACGGTCCGAAAATAAGCCTCCGGTTAGCGAACAGGTCATTGCCCGAAAAATTTCGTTCGCCTCCACTATTTTGGGGGCCCTTACTACTATAACCTTTTTAATACTTACCATAACAAGAAATTAGCAGCGTTCAAATTTGTTTAACTCAAAAGTTTTAATAATACTGCATGAAGTTTTGTTAAGAGGGAAAAATTTGTTGCGAGACTACATAAAAAAGTTATATTTTTAAAATCCCGTGATATCCTAAGCAATCAATCAGTTGCGGAAAAAAATGAAATTGATGGTACAAAAGCTTTGCTGTACTGATTTTCGAGTTTACATACTGTTTTTTTTTATGCGATTGTATGATTTTTCGGTCAATGCCACTATAATTATGTGTGCCTTAGCAACCAACTGCTGTAATGCAACTAAAGTCAATAAATTTTCCTCTTGATTAAGTTCTTATTAAATGTTGATAACGTTTTGAAAATGCGTAATTAGTGCAATGTAATATCGGTTAAAAACTAGTGCTGGCTAGGTTATAAAAATTAAAGAAGCAACATGAATTTTTTTTACAAGGAGACCGGAAAAAAGCAAGTTCACTACTTCCGAAACAGTAAAACTGAAAATACTTCGTTGTTTAACGGTCAGCATGCAGCCTATAAAAATGGGTCAACGGTAAAAGCGTCCTCTTCGGCTACAATGCTATCGCAATCGCCCAAAAAGCTTTTTCGCTTTTCGATCCTTACCATCGATTTACTTTGTCTAAACCTCATCACCATTCTGCTGCTACAGGTTCTTGATCCAACCAACGAAAATAACCAGCCACTTTTAATAACCACCAACCTGGCCTGGATAGTGTCGTCGTACATAACCGCATTATATTTTGGTAAAGAGCGGTTTGTGGTGCGAACCATTCAGGCTTACTTTTTATATATTTCGCTTACGCTGTTATTAATATTTCTTTTTAAAAGCAATTTTTCGCGCTTTTTTGTGCTGTTTAACTTTGCTTGTTTTGGTTTAACTATGACCTTATCCCGTGCTATATTTATCGGGGCTTTTTTTTACATCCAAAACAGTATGCTTACCTGTAAGTATATCGTTTTAGGTTACAACGACCTATCGCACAAATTGGTTAACAGCCTTGCAGACAATAACCGCACACATAAAATGGAAGGTTATTTTGATGATTATGTAGTTACTAATACCGATGTGTCATTTCCATTGCTTGGTTCGTTAAACGATTGCCTGGACTTTGCAATAAAAAACCAGGTAGATGAAATATACTCTACCATTCCACCCGAGTCAAACCCGGAAATTTACAATATTGCCCACCAGGCTGAATCCAATTTTATCAGGTTTAGGTTTGTGCCTGATTTTAGCGTATTCATAAATAAGCGGGTGCACATTAGTTTTATTGAAAACATGCCTGTTTTAAGCCTTCGCCAGGAACCGTTGGAAGACCTGGGAAGCCGGTTTAAAAAGCGGGTGTTTGATATAGCTTTCAGTTCAATAATGATTTTGTTTGTACTGAGCTGGCTGGTGCCTATCATAGCTATTCTTATAAAGATAGACTCCAGGGGTCCTGTATTTTTTAAACAGCTGCGTTCGGGTAAAAATAATATGCCATTCCTGTGCTTTAAATTTAGAAGCCTTACTGTAAATGAGGAGTCGGACAGTAAGCAGGTTACCCGAAACGATAGCAGATATACTACCCTCGGCAAATTTTTACGGAAAACAAACCTTGATGAGTTTCCCCAGTTTTTTAATGTTTTCCAGGGTTATATGTCGGTAGTTGGTCCAAGGCCACACATGCTAAAACATACTCAACAGTATTCGGAGGTAATTAACCAATATATGATAAGGCACTATGTAAAACCGGGTCTTACCGGCTTAGCGCAGGTTAATGGATACAGGGGCGAGATTACCAAAGAAGAAGACCTTTCCAAGCGGATTGAAATGGATATCCGCTATATGGAAAACTGGAGTATGCTACTGGATATTAAGATTATTTTTAAAACGTTATTCCTTTCCATAAAAGGCGATAAAAATGCATTTTAATGGCATTTTATAAAGCTGGTTCAGCAGCTAAATTTTGTTTAAGCAACCAGTGATATCTTCACTGGTTTTTTGCTTTTTTTCGTACTTTATAGTTCAAAAAACTAACGTAGCACAGCATAAAAACAGATGAAATAGTAAGGCAAATAGCGGTGATTGCAAGCATCATTTATAGTTTTAGTGTAAACACTATAATCTGTTTAACTATTTATACTAATGATTGTTCAAAAGGCGCAACGACATTAACGGTTAAGTTACATACAAAGGTGCTTCAGAACTTTATGTAGCGCGTTAAACCAGTCAATTACCCGTTTTTAAACGCCTGCTGTTTTTTGGTCAAAATATTGCTGAAAAGTCATAGCAAGCAACACACTGCCAGCGGCTGCTACCATTCCTCCCCCAACATCTAATGGAAAATGTTGGCCAAGGTAAATACGGCTATAGCCAACAAGCACGGCCATTAAAAAAGCAACCCATATTACTATTTTTTTTGGAAATAACAACGTACATAATAGTGCAAATGCAAACGCTGTAGCTGTATGCCCCGAGGGGAAACTGTTATAGGAATGCACCTCAACCCCCTTAACGTAATGCACCGTTAATTGGTCTACAATAGCTTTAAGTGGCCGTGGCTCACCAAATATTTTTTTGGGCACTTGCGAAAAAATGGTTGAAAAAACCAGGGATGCGGTAAGGGCAGGCAGCAGTCGTTTCTTTCCAAAAAAAATAAAATAAACAAACCACGATATCCAAATGGCGCCATCGCCAAAATTAGTGATGGCACTAAAAAATTGGTCGATGATAATACCGCCATCGCCATTAAGCAGTAGAAACAAAGCTGTTTTACCTGCCAGCAGGCTTGCTAACATTAGTAGTGCCCCAAGTATAGCCACCGCCAGGCACGCCTTTGTGGCCCCCCTGTAATTAAGGTTGCTGTTGGGGAGCATAAATAATGGTAGTGGGGTTTTCAAAAAGATCGTGGTGGCTGGCCAGTGGCCTTAGGCGCAAGGCGCTAAGGGTATCGTCAAAGGCAGTACGGGTAATAACCAGCGATTGTGGGTTTTGGCCAATGGCCAGCCTTAGGCTGTCCATACTATAAAATCGTTTAATGGGCGTATTAAGGTAAAAATTATAACCGGGATTGTATATTTCATAGGCAAACAATGGCTGGTGTGCTTTTACCATTTCAATGGTTTTGGCTACAGGGTTTTGTTTGTAAACTACCGGGTAAACTACGTGCAATAACAGCATATTAAAAATAGTATAGCCGCCAAATAAATACATTGTCCTGTTGGTTACTGTGCAATTTTTCCAATAAAAAACTACATACGTAAGCGCTACACTACCAGCCAACAACAAAAGCGCTACCCAGGCTATATAACTGGCCTCAACCTCCTGCCGCAGCGCAAAAAAGGCACCCACTGAAAGCAATAGGGTAACCGCCAGTACTATGTATAATCCATATTTTTTGAGGGGATAAACACCTTGTAACACCTGCGATAAGTAATAGCCCGCAATAACGGCAATAAGCGGGTAGCAAGGCATAGGGTAATTGGGTAACCGCGTACTGGCAATGGAAAAAAATATGATGAAGGCAGCAGCGACAATGCCGCTGAATTGTACCAGTGGTTGGGCAAAAACGCTGCGGCGGTTTTTAAATAATTCGACAGTATAGGCTGTAAATGGCAACAAGCCCAATAATACAAAAAGCAGAGTGACAAAAAAATAGCCTCCATGGCCTTCCTGCGGGTCCGAAAAACGGTTAACGTTGTGATCGATAAAAAAGCCACGGGTCCAGGCGCCCTTGGTTGCTTTGTCAACTGCCAGGTACCAGGGTAGGGTAATGGCTGCCAATAGTGCAATTGCAGGAAACAACTGCCAGGTTAGCACCAGTTTCCACTTTTTTTGCCATATTATCCAAATCAGCAGGCAGAGGCCAGGTAAAGCAATGGCTACGGGGCCTTTTGCAAGGGTGGCCAACCCAAAACTGGCCGCTGCTAAAAACAGAAACCGGCTTTGGCCTTGTGCCAGGTAGGTGTAGGCCGACATTAGCCCACCTGCCACAAAAAATATAAGGTAAGGATCGGGCACACTCAGCCTGAATTCAAACAAAAACTGCGTACTGGCCACTAATACTAATGCGGAACAAAAAGCAGCCAACGCCCCCAAAAATTTCTTTACAAAAAAATACACCAATAACACAGTAAGCCAGCCAAACACGGCAGAAAAAAAACGGGCAGCAAATTCAGTAACGCCAAAAATTTTATAGGCCACCATCATAAAATAATAGTGGAGCACGGGCTTATCGGTACGCAACTCGCCATTAAAAGTTGGCACCACCCAGTCGTTACGTTGTAGCATTTCGCGGGCACATTGCGCATTTTTCGCTTCATCTAAAATATAAATGGGCGAGGCGCCTAATTTAAAAAACAAAATAAAAGCCAACAACGCCAACAGTTGCCAGGCCGCCGCAGGTTTTGATAAAAAGGCTAATTGCAATACATAATTATTTGGGCGCCAAAACTACAACATTCGCATCGGTTGCCACAGCCACCCGTTTTTGTTTTGGCCCAAGCACCAGGTAATACCAGCCAATAATGATAAGCCCAATGGTAAACGGTATAATGGCATAATACCTCAGTGCATCGTTGGTGCTAAAAAATTCTGTAATCATCCAATAGCCGTTAGCAATAATCCAGCAAACAACAGCCAAGTTGTGCATCAGCTCGCTTTTTAGGTGGCGGGTTTGCCACGTAATTAACAGCGCTGCGCCAATGGTAGGTACAATCATTACCAGGCCAAGGGGTTTCCAAAGCATTACCCAGCTAAGGTCTTTTATCAACCAAAAAACAATATGTAGGTTTTCGATCTTTCTAAATTTTAGGGGGATGGAGTACAATTCTTCTTGGTGCGGCATGTGGTTGGGTTAATTTCAAAAATACACCGCCGCTGGTTTTTATTGCATATTTCTTGCTAAAATTTTAGCGAAGCGCTGCACGTCGGCGTCGGCATAAATGGGTGTATTATTAATAAGGCGATTGGCCAATTGTGCGGCAAAAAAGGGCGCAAGCGAGCACCCCTTTGCGCCCATACCGTTAAGGATGCCTACAGAGGAATGTTGAGGATGCACACCTACAAAGGGCCGGCGTTCCATATTAGCGGGCCTGTTGGCCGCCAGGTGATCGGTTATTGTAAATGGTAAACGCAGCCAATACTTTAATTGCTCCTCCACCTTTTTTCGCCATGCGGGTGTTGGCAGCAAATTGTCAAAATACCACTCGTAGGTAGAGCCTATCCACCAGCGATCATTACCCCAAGGTACCAGCGAAATACCTTGTTTGTAAATATGCCCGCGGGGCAGGGCGGGTATTTGAGCAATCAATGCTTCGCCCTTCATGGGGGTATAGGGTAAGTTTTTAAAGTAAGGGTTGGAAAAGCCTTCCACCCCCTCGCAACAAATAATTGCCTGGGCAGTAATGTTTTTATATCGTACGCGGTTTGGTTCCACCACGCAATCGCTCCAACCAAACATGGTTTGCAATAATAAACCTTGCTGATTTAAATAACTGCGCCAGCTTTGAAGTAACTGGTTTACATCTACCAATAAACAAGGGCTTATTTGCCCAGCACCATAATTAAACCTGAAAAAATTAGTGAGACCGGTAAGATTGGTGGGCTGTTGTAAATAATCAGTTTCTTCGGCTAAGCGTTTGTCAAAAGCCTCCTTTATTTGCAGGCTTGCGTAAAAGTCAATAATTGAGGTTTCTGTTAACAGAGCTACATTCAATTCCTCCTCAATTTGTCTATATTCTTTTAGGGCAAAAGGCAACAACTCTTTTATACGCCATGTACGTACAATACGGCGGCCTGTAACAGGGTTTATAATTCCGCTTGCCACCTTTGACGATGTGTCGGGTGCAGGGTTATCTATCACCAGCACGCTTTTGCCAGCCTGTAGCAATTGGCGGCTTAACAGTGTGCCGCACAACCCCTGGCCTAACACAATAAAGTCAACTTTTTGATAAGTCATTGGGTGCAAAATAAGTGTAACGCAACGAGTTTATGTATTCCATTATCTAATCAAATTACCTTGGGTTGGCTAACAAAATCAACCGCAAAATTGTTAACATTGGCCTTGCCTGACAAGGATTGTTAGACATTGCTTATTTTTAATCAAATATGCCTGAATGAAATATTTGTATGCCTTTATAATTTTTTGCAGCTTTTCAATAGCAACGTCTGCGCAGGGTTTTATACCAGGCAGCTATATAGGGCTTCCGCTTAATAATTTTTTTAGGCCAATACCTGCATTAGATACTACGGCAAAAAGCAAATGGTCGGTCAGTAAATTTGGTGAATTAACTATGGGGATTACTGCTTTTAGAGGTGGTAGCGCCAGTTTTGTAAGCGCACCGGTGGGTTTGCAGCTAACCCGAAAACTTAACAATAACCTATATGCTTTTGGTGCAGTAAGTGTAGCGCCTACCTATATCAACTTTGGCCAATCGTTTTTAAATGGAGGCAATAGCAAAACGTTCCCTGCTAATACAGGTTTTATGTACCAGCCTAACCAGCTAATGATATCGCCACGGGCGGAAATTGGTTTGATGTATACCAACGACGAACGCACTTTTCAAATTTCGGGAAGCATTGGTATAGAGCGCAGGCAGTACCCAATGTTTGGTGGTTACGTGCCGGCTACACAATTGCAAAATGGCCAATCGCGGTTGCAACCCCTCAGGTAATTACAAATATGTATAACTACCCCGCTATTTGGCCATAGGTTGTTTGTAATTAATAATATTATTTTGCCAGGCTCAATAATGAACAAACCGTACACGAGTGCGACGCAACAAAAGCTTCATAAAAGCAATATTGTCTGGCCAAAAAAAATGTTTTTCCAAATAGCGCTTAGCCCTTTAAAGCGCTATATTTTTTTACTGCCTTTATAATCGTTTTTAAGCAGCCACTGCAAAATCTTTTCGCGCTGGTCGCCCTGTATAATTACCTGTCCATCTTTGGCACTACCACCGGTACCGCAATAATTTTTAAGTCTTTTACCCAGTTCCTGCAGGTCGTCATCTGTTCCAATAAATCCATCTACCAATGTTACTGCCTTGCCTGCGCGGTGTTTTGTTTGGAGCTTTACGCGTAGTTTTTGTTTGGCAGCTTCCAGGGTTACGGCCGATTGCTGGTAATGGGCTTCAAATTGAAACGATGGATTGGTGCTGTACACAAAGCCCCTGCTATCGGGTATATTTTTCTTGCTCATAATTTTTTTTTATAGGAAGGCATCTAAATTTAGTCTGTATCATTTACCATGAAGTTAGGCGATGCCATATATTTAAAAGATGAACGGATTGCGACGCAACGGACGATACCATAGAAACCCGCAGCTGGTATTAAAATACATTTGTTAATGGCAACTTGTAATAAACGTTTGGCTTTACACCACCACTGCTTTTAAACTTAGGTCAATACTTTGCGCCTGGTGAATAAGTGCGCCTACGCTTACATAATCCACCCCGGTTTCGGCATATTCAGCAATATTACCGAGGGTAATGCCGCCGCTTGCTTCGGTTTCAAACCGATTATCGATAATGGCCAATGCTTCAATTATCATTGATGGGGTAAAATTGTCGAGCATAATCCTAAAAACCTTTCCCCCGGCCATATCGGATACTATTTTTACATCGGCTATGTTGCGGGTTTCTACTTCAATTAGCAAACCGGGTTTTACAGTACTTACATAGTGCCACGCCTTGTTGATTGCTTTTTCAATGCCGCCGCAATAGTCAATATGATTGTCTTTAAGCATAATCATATCGTACAGTGCAAACCGGTGATTAATGGCCCCGCCAATACGTACGGCTTCTTTTTCCAACAACCTGAAATTGGGGGTGGTTTTGCGGGTATCGAGTATTTTGGTATGAAACCCGCTAAGGCGAAGTGTATATTTTTTGGTAAGCGTAGCAATACCACTCATGCGCTGCATGGTATTTAGCACCAGTCGCTCGGCCTTTAGTATGGTATGGATGTGTGCAGTAACTACAAACGCAACGTCGCCCGGTTCCACTACATCGCCATCGTTTTTAAAATTCAAAAATTCGGCGGTGGGTTCTATGGTATTAAATATGCGGCGGGCGGCTTCAACACCGGCCAGGGTTCCTGCCTGTTTTACTTTTAGTTCGGCCTTGCCCATTGCGTTGGCATCTATACAGCTAAGGGTGGTATGGTCGCCATCGCCCACATCTTCGGCCAATGCCTGCTGTACAAAATGACCAAATAGCTCGTTGTATGTTTTCATAGAAGTAAAATTAAAAATAAACGTAAAGGTTATAGGTAAACACTTCTTATTTGCATATTGATTAACCAGTGTCCGGTATTTTTTTGTACAAGTATTTTGATATTGCCTTATTAAAAATCCAACAAATTCATCTATTTAAAAAAAGTACTAAACATTCCATACAATCACAAAAAAACCCGGTCGCTGCCGGGTGTTGGTATT
>JBBRUR010000081.1:0-22034 GCA_038247635.1 Chitinophagales bacterium | reverse complement strand
TTAAAAAAAACTTATCAATATTCCGACCAACAAAAATGAAAATCGCTAACTTCATTACTAACCAAAAAATGGTCAACCTATATCAGGGTAAGACAAAACCAATGCGCTGGCCGGTTTACAGCTTTTAGGCAGGTATCGTGGGACAGATTTTGCCAGGCAGTTCACTAACCTTTTGGCTCGCTGGTGGGAGAGATTATGCAGAGCGGTTCACTATATTTTTGGTTCGCTGATGGAAAAGAAATTGAGGGATAATTTACTCCATCTTTTTCGCCGCTCGACAGGTTTTGTAAATCCCGCTTTGGCTTTACCCGCCAGACTTTTACGGCGGGTTTGACTTGTGACGCTGATTTGACAAATTGTTTACTTTTTTGGTTTTGGTGACAAAGGTTGACAGGTTTTCAACTTCGCGGGTGTGAGCAACTGCCGCCGCCTCGGGAGACAACGCTACTCGCGAAGACAATGCAAAAGCCTGCGTATTCATTCGCAGCAGGTTTCGCCGGACAAAGCGGCTGGCGTTTAGCATAATTCCAAACTACGCAGGGTTTTTTTTACCGCTGCTTTGAAAGCGCCTGGAAGCAAGCATCCGTCTGCGCATTCCTTAAAAACGGTGGTACCGCGTAATTTTGAATTATTTTATTTTAAATTGCATCCTATTCAACAGCATATTCTAAAAAAAGTGGAGAATCAGTTTCACTTCCGTTAAAACAAAATTGTCTACCTTAAACCTATGCATCAACTTACCAATTGTCCTATTTGTAACGCCACCTCTTTTGGTTCTTTTATTAAAACATCGGCTCAGATGCATTCGAATAATGAGTTATTCAATTTTGATCAATGTGCTGAATGTAAACTGGTTTTCTTAAATCCCCAAGTACCGATAGAACAATTAAAAAACTACTACACCTCTCATTATTTACCTTACAGAGGAGCAAAAGCGTGGGGTAAGTTTGAAAAATTTGTAGAGAGCAGCCAGCGAATGGTAGATTTAAAACGGGTAGAACGGGTAAAAGATGCTCACATTATATCATCAAAATCTTTGATTCTGGATATTGGTTGTGGTAAGCCAAGCTTTTTAAAGGATTGCCAGCAAGCGTTAAATAGCCAAACCATGGGTATTGACTTTAGTAATGAGGGGTGGAAAGATCAATCCGCTTATTTTGAAGGGTTAGATTTAAAAGTAGCCGAAATTAAAGATTTGCCAAGCAACCTGCAGCCTGACGTAATTACCATGTGGCATTACCTGGAACATGATTATACTCCACTCGAAAACCTGAGTTATCTGAAATCCATTGCGAGACCATTTACTACCCTTATTATTGAAACTCCCAATTTCGATTCTACGAGCAGGGTAAAATATGGCAAAAACTGGGCAGGTTGGCATACGCCTCGTCATATTTCATTGTTCTCCCCGGATAACTTAGTGCTACTGCTTCAAAAAAGCGGTTGGAAAGTTTCTAAACTACTTACTTACGGAACCATGAACCCTTATTTGCTTTACTGGATGAGCGAGATGGAACAAAAAGGAATCGAGTGGGATAAAAATATGGAGAATAAATTTTGGGATTTTATGCTTGGAATGGTACAGTTTGCACCAAAAAAATGGATGGAAAAAAGTTCATCTCTCGGAATTATGACAGTAATTGCAATTCCAGAGTAGCGTATTTTAAAAGTTTAAAAGGCTCTTTGCCTTCCAAAGCCCCACAAAACGACGCAGACATACGTCTATTTATGAGTTGCGCGATATGTAATTGCCGGACGCCTAACTTTTAATTATAGACAAACAATAAATACTAAAACTAATTTTAAATTAGAGAAATGAAAAAACGAAAAAACTAATTGTTATCGGGCTATTTATTATCAACGCCTTGCAAATTTTTGGACACTACTTAAAAATTTCGAATTTTATTGAGTAGAATTTTAATGGGTGTGAGATCAGGTCTAATAATTTTAGCTATGTTGCGTCAAAAATTACCCACCAAATGTTAATTTATTTTTGAATTAACTACTTAGAATGGACACAAGAATTTAAATTCATTTCATCTTAAATTTAATGCTATATATCTAACTATTTGTTATCGACAGAAGTTTTTTTGTATAAATTTTATTAAAATTGCTGACTTATAATACTTGGTATTGTGGTTAATTACGAAAAATAATTTGTGATTTGAGAAACACAGCCGGTAACAAAAGTATTGCGGCAGGCAGGGCTGGACGTTGTTATCGTCGGCTGCAGGTTGCTACCAGCTTCGGTTGAAGGCAGGACAAGCAGCTCTGGGCTTTGATTGTTATCTTTTACTTTTATATCTTTATTAAGCTACGATTGGGGGAGACACAGCAATAAATTCCCTTTATGTAGCAATACCCAACCGTTGCGCGTCAAGGTGATAAAAAAGAAAACTCTACTACAACTATAAAATTTTAAGGTATGACAAAGTTCTTTACGCAAATCATGATTTATTTATTATTAGCAGGAATTACAAATCATTTGACTGCACAAGATGTAAAAACAGCTGAGATTACACGTCTCGAAAATTTAGAACGAGAGGCTGTTATAAAAGGAGATAGTACACTTTTGTTCAATACACTTTGGTCACCCCAAATGGTAATAAACAATCCAGCATGGACGGCACAAAGATGCTTATGAGATCTGGTAGATTGAATTATTTGTCATTTGAAAGAACAATTGAGAAAATTTCTTTCAATGATAATCTCGCTATTGTAATGGGAGAGGAAAAAGTAAAACCACAAGGCAATCAAGATAATTCAGAAAAATTAGTAACAAGACGTTTTACGAACATTTGGAAAAAGGAAAATGACAAATGGATGATAATTGCTCGACAAGCAACAATCATAAAAATTGAATAAAGTTTGTTTGAATAAGTAAAAAAAATGCCACCGGCCCGCATACCTAAACCTTCACAGAAATACAACAAAAAAGCGGCGAATATCAATGCATTTCCGCAGGTTAAAGCACGACATTAAAACTTAAACCGCGTCAACATGCAGCTGTGATTTAGGGCTGACTTATTCAATTGAACTTCAGTTTCAAACTTGTACTTTAGCGTTGCAATTAAGCTCGGGTGGCGGCTTAGACAATTAATGAATTCCAGCCCTGATGAATCTTCGGCGCGTTTTAAGCAAGTTAATGACGTACAATTCCATAGCTTTTATTATATTATATGTTTGCTGGCTGCCAAACAAAATTTGGTTATGAAAAGTTGCAGCAGCACGTTGCTTTGACAGCAGCAACTTCATAGAGCAAATTTTGTGCTGTCTCATCACAAAATATTAGCATCACAAACTTAAAAGCAATGGAGGCGCTGCTTAACCGTTTGGGCAATGATTGTTGCGGAATATATTATGAACCTAAAGGAGATATAGAGGATAGTGTTTTACTATTTACTAAAAGAAATTTAATAGAAGGGCAATCGCTGTATTATAATTTTGCTAAAAGAGGTAGGAAATTAAAGATATGGGATTATTTAAATGCAGTAGATAAACGGGTAGAGTTGGGTGGTAAAATCTATTTGCAATCCAGTGGCTTTAACTAAGACTGTTGCTAACAATCCGTTTGGCATTATGGCGGCAAAACGTCCACCGCGGCGGATAGGCAGCAATCCCCTATTCATCGGCAGTTCCAGTTGTTATAAATTAAGCAGCAGTAGAAACCATTAAACTTTATATCTTTACTTCAGTTGTGCGCTGAAGGAACACAGAATACCGCAACAAACCATAGCCGTAACATAATAATTCCTTTTATGAAAGCATCAATTTATAGCCTGCTATTGTGTTTGATAATTTCTTCTAATACAATAACACAAAATACCCTTACTACAGATACCTTGTCTGAAACATCACTTAAACATAAGGTCTTAATTGTTATTGATACAACAACAACTTTGGGAGTTGACGAACTTATCTTTAACATATCTAAAATAGATACTTTTGTCATACTTAAACCAGATAGTTCCGTACTACTATATGGGGTAAAGGCAAAGGATGGAGCCATTATAATTAAAGCAAAGGGAGCAATAAAATTTGTAAGACTGAACGACATTTTGAACAAGTTTAATATCAAAAAAGAAGATAGAAGTTTGCAAGTATGTATTAATCACTCTATAGTTGAAGATCCCTCCAATATTTTAGCCGATGATGATGAGGTTGTAGGGGTTGAAATAACTACTGAAATAAATTGGCGATACTATGACCCTGGTATTCGTAAAGAGAAATTTATTAATATTATTACCCGTAAAGGACAGTTTAACGGATCAAAATAAAATTATTGTCAACACCAGGTTATAAGTCCGCCAAGGTTACTTAGTAGCAATCCCCTATTCATCAACAGTTTCAGCTTAATGTTATAAATTAAGCAGCAGTAGAAACTATCAAACTTTCTATCTTTAATCGGCTTCAGTTGTCGGCAGAAGGAACACAGAATACCGCCACAACGCCAAGCCGTCATCATTACCAGCCATATTTTTGACACACCAAAATTCCATATCAGTCGATGAAATTCTTTTAATGAACGAGTTTCAGATATTCCTTGACGCTTCAAAACATTTCTGCTCATTCATCGAGAAAGGGAGTGCTGACACGGAAAGAGCGTTTATGCTATTGACCCAAAACCACTTGCTGATACTTTATAACCTTGGTCGCAATCTTCCTGTAGTTATACTTGAAACTGATACAATCTTCAACATGGAGGTTAATGGCGCCGAGATGAAAGCATTATTAAAATTTATCGGCAAGAGGGTTCCTTTCAGCTATTATTGGTCAGTACTAAATCCAGTTGATGTAGCAGGTTTACCAGAGACAGGAACTGGCGACTTAATTGATGATTTAGGTGACATTTACAGCGACTTAAAAGAAGCTCTTATTCTGTTTGGCAAAGACGACTTAGGAGCTAAAGAGAATACAATATTTCAATTTAAGTTTGGTTATGAAAATCATTGGGGTGAACATTGCATTGAAGCTCTTTACGCTATTCATCACTTCTTGCAAGTGGAGAGGCAGTAATACGGCTGTTAACATACGGCTTGGCATTATACCGGATAGACGTCCGCCGCGGCGGATCAGCAGCAGTCCGTTATTCAGCGGCATTTCCAGCTTGATGTTATAAAATAAGCAGCAGTAGCAACCACTAGCCTTTTATCTGTAATCGGCTTTAGTTGTCGGCAGAAGTAACACAGAATACCGACAATGCGAAGCCGTAACATTGTAAGTATTCCTTATCGCAAAACCACCAGGTTTTCCTTCACAAACTCATCAAAGGTTTTGGGTTGGTGGCCTGTAATATTTTTTACACATGTGGTTATGGTGGGTGTCTGCTGAAATCGTGGAAAGTAATGCAGCATTATCATCACTAAAATAAACATGGAGGAAACACCTTCTCTTCGCTTTGTAAAAAAAAAGGTAAATAAATTGGGGGAAATAAAAGTTATTTTTTTACCTAACCCAATGCTTAATTTATTAGCCATTTCAGCAAACGTGAGTGTTTCGTTATTGGTTAATTCATACTTTTTATCTTGGTGTTTTAGCGGTTCGGCCAGCACTTTTGCAGCTACTAAACCAATGTCATCCACATTTATCAAAGTAAATTTTGCATGCCCGGCCGGCAGGTATATTCTATGCTTATATACTAAGTCAAACCTTAGCATAGTGCTAAAATTTTGCATAAAATAGGCGGGCCGCAAAAAGGTATAGGCAATTTTATTGTCTGTAATAAGTTTTTCAATTTTGTGGTGCGGAATAATTTTACTCTTTTCCACTCCCTGAACCGATAAAAAAACAATATGTTTTACGCCACATTTTTTGACTGCTTTAAATAGCGGTGTAAAATACTTTCCCACATCGGCCAATTGCGGCGGACGAAGTAAAAAAAGCACCTCTATCCCGGCAAGTGCCGGTTCAAATGTTTCAACGTTTTTAAAATCAAAACTTACCAGCGACACATCAAAGTCCCGCAGTGCGTTTTTTCCTTTTTCAATATTTCGCACCCCTGCAATTATGTTTAAACGAGTGTTGGGATGTGTAAGGTGACGCAACACTGCCAAACCCACATTACCCGTTGCTCCTGTAATTAAAATTGTCATGTTGTTGGTGGCTTTAATATTCTAAATGTTTAAATTTATGCAGTAGCGTTATCTATATCAAAGCCATTGGTCGCAAATATATAGTAGCATAAAGTAACAATTCCGCGGCGGCTCCCCATCACACCTCACACATTTTCCAACGCCGGCAACTCGTTGTACGCCATTGGTTCGGTTGGGCATTCGGCTGTTTTAAAATCTTTATGTATGGGCCATGCCTCCATATCGCCTGCGGGCATTTGAAACGAAGCTATTTCGGTTATACGTTCCTCACTTAAAACATTGCCCAGCCATTCCACGGCCAGCGCTTCGGTCAGTATGCAGGGCATTCGTTTTTTAGTGTTGTGTATTTGCTGCATTAAAGGGTTGGCCTTTGTGGTTATCAGGCTACACGTATTGACTGTTTCACCGGTTTCTTTATCAGTCCAGGGTTGCCAAATTCCAGCTATCAGGTGCAAATGGCTATCGTTTTTGGTGCGGATGGCATACGGGTATTTTACCGCTGTCTTTAATGGTAATCCCCGTTTACCAATGGGGTGTATGTGTCGCCACTCGTAAAACTGTGTTGACATAAACAGGCACCGGCGGCCGAGGGCAGCACTGCGGTACATTTTACCCGGCTGCAGCATTTCTTCCCCAATGGCATTAAGGGTGGTTAATCCAGGGTGGTACTTTCCCTTATCGTCGGTATACCCGCGCCTGAATTTTTCCACCGCCTCCCTGTTGTTAAGGTAATGCGGTATAAACCCCCATTCCATTTGCTCAAACGTGTAGCCTCCGCTTTTGTCCGAAACCACCACCGGTGTTGAGCCATAAGCAAATCCATCAATCACCTGTTGGTTTTCAATACCGGTAAGCAACAGTTTAAAATCACTCAGCTTTAGTGTGTCGTTATTGGTTATGGTCAGTCCCCTGTAGTAGCACATGTAAGTAGTTTTTAGAAAATCATCAGCAATAAAATTATACCCTGCCCCATCAAAAATAAATACGACAAAACAACTGTCTACATTATTTTAAACCATCCCATAACAAAGGTCCGGAACGCATTATCTAAAAAATAAATTGTGTCATGGCTTTTATAAAAAATGATAACATACTTGAGCGCTAAATACTCAGCAGCAGGTAATTTCCTTACGCTAAAAAAACAACTCACAACTCACAGCTCACAACTGACAACTGACAACTAATAACTCATAACAACAAAAGCATCACTAAACATGTGACTCCATTTAAAATTCAAAATTTAGCATTCAAAAAAAAACTACTCATAACTACAAAAGCATCGCTACCCGAATGTCTCCATTTAAAATTCAAAATTTAGCATTCAAAATAAAACTACTCATAACTACAAAAGCATCGCTACCCGAATGCCTCCATTTAAAATTCAAAATTTAGCATTTAAAATAAAACTACTCATAACAACAAAAGCATCGCTACCCGAATGCCTCCATTTAAAATTCAAAATTTAGCTTTTAAAATAAAGCTTTTAGCATTTAAAATAAAACTATTAGCATTCAAAATAAAACTACTCACGCTTCACCATCCGCTCTCATCCTACAGTCATTACCTATCTTTAGCCCCACAAAAAAACAGGCCTATATGGATTTTTTAGATGCATTAAAAATAAACGATACCAATTCTGGAGTATCAACCGGTAGCCATTGGTTAACGACCACCAAAAGTTCAATAGAGTCGTTTTCCCCTGTAGACGGTAACTCAATAGGCAAAGTATTGGTAGCCGACCTGCCCAATTACCAGCAGGTAGTTAACACCGCCAAACAAGCCTTTGCCCAATGGCGTCTGTGGCCGGCACCTAAACGCGGCGAAGTAGTAAGGCAAATAGGCGATGCGCTACGCGAGAAAAAAGAAGCGCTGGGTAAACTGGTAAGCTACGAAATGGGCAAAAGCCTGCAGGAGGGATATGGTGAGGTGCAGGAAATGATAGACATCTGCGATTTTGCAGTGGGGCTTAGCCGACAGTTGCACGGCCTAACCATGCATAGCGAACGGCCCGGCCACCGCATGTACGAGCAATACCATCCGCTGGGTATTGTGGGCATAATAAGCGCCTTTAATTTTCCGGTAGCCGTGTGGAGCTGGAACGCCATGCTGGCATGGGTTTGCGGCGATGTTTGTATATGGAAACCCAGCGAAAAAACCCCGCTGTGTGGCTTAGCCTGCCAACATATTGTAGCCGAGGTATTTGCCAAAAACGAAGTACCCGAAGGTGTAAGCTGCCTGGTGCAGGGCGGCCGCGAGGTGGGCGAGTGGATGGCCAGCGACACCCAAATTGCACTAATATCGGCAACAGGATCAACCAAAATGGGTAAGTCGGTTGCCACCGCGGTAGCGGCAAGGCTTGGCCGGTCGCTGCTTGAGTTGGGCGGCAACAACGCAATTATTATTACCGCCGATGCCGACCTTGACATGGCCCTGATAGGCAGCATATTTGGCGCCTGCGGCACAGCGGGTCAACGTTGCACCAGCACCCGGCGGCTAATTATTCACCAAAGTGTGTACGAGGCGTTTAAAACCAAACTGCTAAAAGCTTACCAACAGTTGCGTATTGGCAACCCAATGCTCCAGCAAAACCACGTAGGACCACTTATTGATAAACAAGCTGTGGAGCTTTACCTTAAAACCATTGCAGCCATTAAAACCCAGGGCGGCACATTTGCCGTTGAAGGCGGCGTGCTTAACGGCGCAGGTTTTGAAAGCGGGTGCTTTGTGCGGCCATGTGTAGCTGAGGTAGCCGCCGATGTTGCTATTGTACAACACGAAACCTTTGCCCCCATTTTATACCTGTTGAAGTACGAAAATTTTACTGAAGCCATTAATATTCAAAACAGTGTGCCACAGGGGCTATCGTCGGCGGTAATGACCCTTAACCTTCGCGAAGCCGAACAATTTTTGTCGGTTGAAGGTAGCGATTGTGGCATTGCCAATGTTAACATTGGTACCAGCGGTGCAGAAATTGGTGGTGCATTTGGCGGCGAAAAAGAAACCGGTGGTGGCCGCGAAAGTGGCAGCGATGCATGGAAAGTGTATATGCGCAGGCAAACCAATACTATTAATTACTCAACCAAACTACCGCTGGCACAGGGCATTAAGTTTAATGTGTAGTGTGGGGATGAGTTAAAAGTTGTCTAACCTCAATTTTTTTGATGACTATCCGCAATCTGGTTATGACTTTTTTGAAACCCGGCTTTATAGCTATTTTCATCAGCCGTTGCGTCGCACTCATGTACGGTTTGTAATTTTATTCAGCTTTTTTTATCATTATCTGAGGTTCAGCATTGATTGTACCAAATAGCGGATAATAATTTTTTTTTGTAATATTATTGATGGTTTTTCACAGGGTCATCCCTGCTGATTGTCCGCCGCGGTATATCGCAATCCGTTTATCAGTCGTACAAAAAGCATCTTTAGGTTCAAATCATAAACTGCTCACTGAATTTGGAAAACTTCTAAGCATCTGTTTAAAAATGATTTTTTTAATACCAAAATTGTTTTTCATAGGATTATTGCTGTCTGTCGGACCAGAGTCAGCAGGGCCTCATAATCCCCGTCCGTCTGGCGTCAGCCGGGCGGGCCTGCCGTTTCTATTAAAGGGGCGTTAATTAAATAGCAGCCGCAAAAAGCAATTTTAATGTTATCCTAAAGTTATCCCCCTCAATGGTGAAATCGTGTAATTAATGCCAATTTTATCAACTTACATACTTCAATAATTAATGATTAAAATACTACTCTCCCTTTTTACTGCCGTTGTTGTTTTTGCCAGTAGTGCCTTGGCACAGCAAAGCCATTTACAAAACTGGTACACGTTAGATGCTGTTTCGGATACCCTGCATGGTATTAGTCTTAACCAGGCATACCAATTTCTGCAAAATAAAAAAAGTACTTCAGTAATTGTAGCCGTAATGGATACCGGCATTGATACCACCCAGGAAGATTTAAAAGAAATATTGTGGACGAACAAAAAAGAGACACCCGGAAATGGTATTGACGACGACGGCAATGGATATATTGATGATGTACACGGCTGGAACTTTTTAGGCGGCAGGGATGGCAAAAACCTTTTAAACGATTCGTACGAAGCCGTAAGGATATACCACAACTTTAAAGACAAGTTTTTAGAAAAACATTTGCTGCCCGATACCATGTGTGCCAATACCAAAAGGGACTTTGCCTTATGGAACAAAGCGCTAAAGGCTATAGAGGTTAAACCCGAAGAACAAATAGGTTTGATGTATTTGGAAATGGCCTACAAAGCTGCCCGCAAAAACGACGAGGTATTACGAAACGAATTGCAGAAAGAAGAATATTCAGTTGCCGATCTTGAACATCTTCGTCCACAAACAATGCAGGTGCGGCAGGCTAAGTTTGGGTACCTCACTTTTTTAAAAGTAGGCGATTTTGACCCCGACGAAACCAACAAAACCATTTTTGAGCAATTAGACGAATACATTACCGATAAAAAGAAAGCTGCCATAGCCAAAACAGTAAACCCCGGTAACCAAAGGGCCGCCATTGTGGGCGACAATTACTACGATTTAAACGACCGGTTTTATGGAAACGCCGATGTAATGGGGCCTGCACCTATGCACGGCACACACGTAAGTGGCATTATTGCCGCCGCCCGCAACAACAACAAAGGCATAAATGGTATAGCCGACAACGTACGGATTATGATGATTAGGGCGCTACCCAATGGCGACGAGTACGATAAGGACGTAGCATTGGGCATTCGGTACGCGGTTGACAATGGTGCAAAAGTGATCAATATGAGTTTTGGAAAAAGTATTTCGCCACAGAAAAAATGGGTTGATGAAGCCATAAAGTATGCCGAAGCCCACGATGTGCTACTGGTACACGCAGCAGGCAACGAAGCCGAAAACACCGACAGTGTAGACAATTACCCTTCGCCGGTTATTGATGAGGCATCACAGACAAGCGTATACAACTTTATAACCGTAGGCGCCAGTTCCGACCCCAGCATTACAGGTGGTTTGGTGGCCGATTTTAGTAACTACGGCCCATCCACTGTAGATGTATTTGCCCCCGGTGTAAAAATATACTCTACCCTACCCGGCAGCAATCGCTATGGCTATTTAAAAGGCACCAGCATGGCCTCGCCTGTGGTTGCAGGCATTGCAGCGCTCATTAGGTCGTATTACCCGCAGCTATCGGCCAGGCAGGTAAAATTAATCATTGAGCGTTCGGTAGTCATGCCCGACATTACAGCTTCGCAGCGTGGCAACAAAAACGAATCCGATCTTTCGGACAAATGCAAAACCGGCGGGGTAGTAAACGCTTTCACCTCCGTAAAACTTGCGGAGGTAATTAACGCCGAAAATAAGAAGCAACAGCCAGCACCTGTACCCCAAAAAACAACGGCAAAACAGTAACAAAACCTGCAAAAATGTCACTACCTCAACCCGGCGATTACGCCCCGTTTGCCCTAACTTATGTAAGCCTTGTACAGGCCGGCACAATACAAGAAGCAATTAAAAAGTATCATCCTTTCATTATTGAGGCAATAGAAAATATTGCGGCAGATAAAGCTGATTTTAGTTACGCCGCAGGTAAGTGGACTTTAAAAGAAGTACTTCAACACGTAATAGATTCGGAACGCATTTTTACTTACCGCGCAGTGTGTATTGCACGGGGCGACACTACCCCCCTACCCGGCTTTGACGAAAATACCTATGCCGCTAACAGCCAGGCTAATAACCGCCCTTGGCCGCAGTTGGTGCAGGAATTTAAAGCAGTAAGGCATGCTACCAACCTCCTTTTCGGTTCGTTTACGCTACAGCAATTACAAAACAGGGGTACCGCCAGCAATTACCCGGTAACAATTAACGCTATTGGCTTTATTACATTAGGACACCTGTTACACCATATAAACGTTGTTAACGAGCGGTATTTGTAGTACCGGCATAACATTATTGTCACCCATTTTAACGTTAGTTATGTGTGGCCGCATAATTAGTTTCGTTTTCTGCGCTAATAAAGCATCCGGTTTTAAAACATCTAATAATCAATCGGTTCTTACGCCGCTGCAAATATCCACCCATAAGGCCGCACGGTTTTAATGGCTTCCTGTACATTGGTAGCGGTCAATCCACCAGCTAAAAACACGGGGATTGAAACCTTGCCAACAATTTCGCGGCTAAGTTCCCAGTTATGGGTTTTACCAGTACCGCCAAGCATTTTTATGGCAGCGCGGGGGCTTCCGCTATCCAACAAAATAGCGACTGCCAGGGGTGCAATATTTCGTGCTTCCTCAACACTTTCTTCGTTGGCCGCATGCATTGCCTGCACTATTTTTAAAAATGGTAATACTTCTTTTATTTCAAGATAGGAGCATGTTATTAGCCTATCAACTATCTGCACCGTATTGCAGCCAACCACCTGTAAGTAAAAAATAATATCGCTGGCCTATTGGCGGCTGATAAGTAAAAAACTGCCCACCGGTGGCGGAACCGTTTTAATTATTTGCTCAATTAACAGGTCATCAATCGGGCCCGGGCCGCTGGGCATATGTACAACCAGCATCAAGGCATCTGCACCCGAAATTTATGGCTTGCCGGGCCTCTTTAAACAACGAAATACAACAAATTTTTATTCTCGTCCTCATCATTTCCTTCTTCAAATTTTAATTAACGCTACACATCCCGTTTCATAAGCCAATCGGTTTGAGCATCGTTGCCCAACATAAAAACATGTTGGCCAAACTGCTGAAACCCATGTTTTTTATAAAATAAGTAAGCCCGTTTGTTTTTTTCCCAAACCCCCAGCCAAACGCAGGTCTTACCGAGTAGCAAAGCTTCTTTTATACATGCGTTCATTAAAAAACTACCAACACCTTTGCCTATCGCCTCCTTTATATTGTAAATCCTACATATTTCAAGTGAGTTTGCGGGGGTATCTGCGCTTGCTGCCGGTTGGCAATGCAGCTTGGCATGAGCAATAGGTTGGTCGTTTTCTACCACCAGTAAAAACCTGTAATGAGGGTTTTGTAGTTCGCCTTTAATAGCACCGTCATTAAAATATTGGTGCAGAAAAATATCCATATTTTCCTGTGTATTCTGTAGATAATAAGTTTCAATAAAAGTTTGGCGGCTTAAGCGGGCAATTGTTTTCCAATCCTTTATATCGGCTGTTTGTACGGTTAGCATTGGTTGTTTACAGGTCAATTTATTTGCTGAAACTTTTTACACAATTTTCTATAAGTATTATTAACTACCGCTACTCCCAATTAAGTATTACCGATGCTGGGGGATTAAATTTCTTCCGCCCGTACCAACGCCTCCAGATTTTTATTTACAGATAGATATTAAAAGCTCAAACCAAATTAATAACTTCTGGCAGGTATAAAATCTCAGCTCCAACTGCTGCCCATTGCTCCAATGTAATATACTATTGGTAATACTTTTGTCAAAAGCTACTCTTCTTTTTTAGCACTTGGTTCGCCTCAAATATAACACCAGCACATTCATACTTTTTGCCTGATAGTTCTTTCCAGGAAGGAGTTAAAGCATCTTTAAATGAAAAACAATCCGATGCAACTTTTGCCATTAGAGCAATGGTAAGTGGGATTTGTCCGATGGCTGCACTAGTTAAAGCACCGCCTACTGCTAATATTGATGTCACAATAGATTTCGTCTTTTTGAACTTAGCCTTTTTAATTTCTTCTTCATATTGATTTAGCAAATACCCAAATTTTTCTTTTGCTTTTAAAATTTTCTTTCGGGGGTCTTCTCCAGCAACTACATCGGGTATCTCGTTTTGCCAATCTCGCAATGCAATCATGGCAGTCTTAAAACTTTCTTCGCCCCTTAATTCTATAATTTTATCCAACAGATAAGGATCTTTATCTATGTCTGGCACAGTGATTAACTGGCTTAACTCAATTGATAAATTGTTTTTAGAACCAAGTGAAATTTTAGAGTATGAATCATTAAAATCTTTACGGGCTCCATACACCGGAGCTGCAGAAACATACTCAACACCTGCCAGTTTTTTTAAATCATCTATTTTCGTTATCCCATGCATTCGGGTATGATATAACTTGTCTGTTTTTCCTAGTGTTAAGGCTTCTCGCATTGTTTCGGTTTCCCATTGTTGAAATTCATCCAGATTCCAAGTGTAGATAACGGCTGCATTATTATCTTCCAACTTTTTAGCATTCCTGTTAAAATTTTTAAGTTCATCACTTGTTAGTATTCCAAACGGATTTTCTGGAATAGGAATCACAATACGATCAAATAGTATTAATGACCTTATAAAGATTGGATCTATGTGATCGTAAATTGACAGTGTTCCCCAAAATTCTTCTACCATAACCTTAAAATTTTGAAATGTCAAAATGTCTTTAATCACGATCCCACATTCTTGACATCAATAAACAACTGATGTTCCAAATACAAATCAAACATCTACCTAACTGGCACCTCCACATTTTCAATTACCATAGCACCAGCCCCACCCCCTCCATTACAAATACCGGCGGCACCGTACTTTCCGTTGTTTTGCTTTAGTACGTTTATCAGGGTTACCATAATACGTGCACCGCTTGCCCCTAATGGGTGGCCTATGCTTACCGCACCGCCATTTACGTTTACTTTTTCGGGGCTCAAATTCATGCGTTTGCTGTTTTCAATACCAACCACTGCAAAGGCTTCATTCAGTTCAAAAAAACTAATATCCTCCATTTGCAAACCTGCTTTTTTAACCGCTTTAGGTACGGATAACGAAGGAGTGGTCGTAAACCATTTAGGTTCCTGTTCGGCATCGGCATAGCTCAATATTTTTGCTATGGGTGTAAGCCCAAGTGCCTCTGCTTTTTCCCTGCTCATTAATACTACTGCTGCTGCGCCATCGTTCATAGTGCTTGCATTGGCAGCAGTAACAGTACCCTCTTTTGAAAATGCAGGCTTAAGCCCGGCAATCTTATCAAAATTTACATTAAATGGTTCTTCGTCTTTACTAATTACCAATGCATCGCCTTTGCGCTGCGGAATGGTTACCGGCACCACTTCTTCCTCAAACCGTCCTTCGTTCCATGCGGCCTGGCTGCGCTGGTAGCTTTGTACGGCAAAAGCATCCTGGTCTTCGCGGCTGATACCGCATTCGCTTGCACACATATCGGCAGCGTTGCCCATGGCCAAACCGTCGTACACATCTACCAAACCATCTTTGGCCAAACCATCTACCAGTTTCATATCGCCATACTTATTGCCCCAGCGTACATTAGCGTAAAAGGGCACATTGCTCATACTTTCCATACCGCCTGCTATAACCACATCCGCATCGCCCAGTTGAATGGCTGCAGCACCCATGGCAATTGATTTCATACCGCTGGCACATACCTTATTAACCGTGGTACATATTACTTTGTCGGGCAGGGCCGATTGTTTACAGGCCTGCCGGGCAGGTGCCTGGCCAAGGTTGGCCTGTATAACGCAACCCATGTATAATTCATCTACATCGTTTACATCAATGCCGGCCTTTTTTATTGCCCCGTCTATGGCAATAGCCCCCAATTGTGTGGTGCTAACATCTTTTAAAACGCCGCCAAAACTTCCTACAGGGGTGCGAACAGCAGCTATAATGTATACTTCTTTAATCATCATATGGCACGTTTGTTATTCTAAAATTAATTAAGATGTAAAGATACTGGTGTTGCTTTTAGCATTCCTAGACGGTATGCAAAGCAAAAGTCAATAAATAAAGTGATTACGGTATAGTTACAAACTTCTCATTAACCTGCTGTCAATATTTATTGACTTTGTTTCTTTTACCGACACGTTTTTAAAAGCAGGATGAGCCGGATTTAGGAGATAGGTAAAATCCTCAGGCATGATGGCAGAAGGTATACGCATTGACAAATATTTTCCTTCATTAATAAACTGATCGCCAATAAGTTTTAACCTTTCCGGTGGAGGGGATACCGACCAATTTATCGGCAAATCTTCAATACCGACAATTTTTATTGCAATATCAGGTAATATAATAGTGGCCATAAAATAGTCCACTTCGCCAAGTGTCTTTATGTGTACAACCGATTCTAAAAGAGCAAGAGACGGAGTAGCAGCCGTGTATACAACAAAAGTATTTTTGCTGTTCCACCTACCTGGGTATTTTGATGAGCCTATACCCGACAAGTCGTATATGTATTTTTCTTTACTAATTTGATAAACAATCATTATAACAAATATTCCAAAGGTTATGCAAATACGCCATGCTCAATTCGACCAAGTTCTTCCTGGAGAATTTCGATGCCTAGTGACGTGTCAAGTAACGCTTTGGGTTTTATGTTTCCAAGGACTAAAATATTGCTATCCATCCATGTTTTAAATCGTTCGAGCGAACTAAAAACCTGGGCGCCGCGGGTATATAACCAGGCCAGTTCTACAATGCGTTCGGTTTGTTCGGGATTTAAAACGGTATCAGAAGTGTACCGGCGAAGCGTACGCTCGCTGGTATGCAAAATTGACGCCATTTCGGGGGAGGTAAGGCTGGTATTTTCCATCAAACTTTCAAGCGCCTGCACTTTTACCCCTTCGCGAATAATTGAAATATACTGATGCCTGCTTTCAGCGCTATCTATGCTTTGAGGTAGCTTGTTACTTTTTCCAAGAATAGACGAAATAGAGGCAGAAGAATTTTGAAACAATTGGGTTGATATAGCCGGGTTGGTAACATAAGCAACACCGGCCTCCATGACCATTGGTAAATTTTCGGTATTTGTGTCAACCTCTTTGTAGGATACTTTACGCTTTTTCATACTTTTTTGACATTTTACCCAAAAAAATTATGGCCATTTGCCATAATTTCAAAATTTTATCCTTTTATTATTCCTAACAATAAAAACATCCATCCTAAAATTAGTGCAACACCGCCTAAAGGGGTAATTATGCCCACCAACGTGGGCGTTTGTTTTCCCAGCGCAGTAAGCAAGGTTATCAGGTACAACGATCCGCTAAACATAATGATGCCGGTAATGAACGAGTTGCCTGCCCACACCAGGTATTTACTTCCAACTTTATCGAATAACATGCCTATCATTAACAAAACAAACACATGATAAAACTGGTAACGTACGCCAGTTTCAAAAGTATTTACGGCACTTTCGGGTACAATTTTTTTTAGCGCATGGGCGCCAAAAGCACCAAAGGCCACTGCCAAACCGCCCAGTGCTATAGCGGTTACTAAAAAGGTTTTATGCATGGTCCTGAACTATATTTATAAGGTTCGATTCTGTAATTTGTACACCACTTAACCGGTATGCAGCGTTGCAGTAAAACGGTAGCCGGTCGGCCAATTTCTCCTCTAAAAACGGAGCAAGTTCGTCATCTTTCAATGTCTTTATTAATGGTCGTAAATGCTTTTCGGTTGCAAGGCGGTTTGCCAATACTTCAACAGGTTCGTCAAGCCAAATGGTGATACCTGTTTTATTCATCCATTCCAAATTATCGTAATAGCAGGGCGTACCGCCACCGCAACTAAGTATATAACTTTTTTTCTGGCCAAAAAGCTTCAGCATTTTACTTTCCTCCTTTCTAAAAAAATCTTCGCCCGACTGTTTAAAAATTTCGCTAATGGATCTTTCTTCCATTATTTCTACCAGGTTGTCAAGGTCGTAAGCAGCTGTTTTAAGTTTTATAGATAGTTTTTTAGACCAAAACGTTTTACCACTTCCCATCATTCCAATAAGAAAGATTTTGGAACGGGTTTTTACTTTATACATATAGGATGAAGGATTTTAGGGGGTGTAGGGTAAATAGCAATTAGTAATAAAAGCAAATACTATTTAAAGGCATTCAGCCCGGTAATATCCATACCGGTTATCAATAAGTGTACATCGTGCGTACCCTCGTAGGTAAGCACGCTTTCAAGGTTCATCATGTGGCGCATAACACTGTATTCGCCGGTTATGCCCATGCCGCCCAGCATCTGTCGTGCATCGCGGGTTATATTGGTAGCAATTTCGCAACTGTTGCGTTTGGCCATGGATATTTGGGCAGCAGTAGCTTTGCCATCGTTCATTAAAATACCCAACCGCCAAACCATTAACTGGGCCTTGGTAATTTCGGTAATCATTTCGGCCAGCTTTTTCTGCTGCAGTTGAAAGCCGCCTATGGGCCGGTCAAACTGTACGCGCTCAAGGCTGTAGCGTAACGCCGTATCATAACAATCCATTGCAGCACCAAGGGCGCCCCAGGCTATGCCATAACGGGCTTTGCTGAGGCAGCTCAACGGACCTTTAAGTCCTTTTACACCCGGTAAAATATTATTTTTAGGCACTTTTACATTGTCAAACACCAGCTCGCCGGTAGCGCTCGCCCTAAGGCTCCATTTACCATGGGTGGTAGGCGTTGTAAACCCTTCCATACCGCGCTCAACAATTATTCCTTTTATTTCGTCCTGTTCGTTTTTTGCCCAAACCACTGCCACCTGGGCAAAGGGCGCATTGCTTATCCACATTTTGGCGCCGTTCAATAGCACATGGTCGCCCTCGTCTTTATAATTGGTAAGCATGCCAGCGGGGTTACTGCCATGGTCGGGCTCGGTTAGGCCAAAACAGCCCAACCATTCACCGCTACCAAGTTTGGGTAAAAACCGCTGCTTTTGCTCCTCCGTACCATAAGCGTGTATAGGAAACATAACCAGCGAACCCTGCACCGATGCTGTTGACCGCACCCCACTATCGCCCCGCTCCAGCTCCTGCATCATCAACCCATAACTTATATAGTCCATGCCACCGCCACCATACTCAACCGGTATGGTTGGACCAAAGCAACCAATATTGCCCAACTGTTTCACTATCTGTAAGGGAAACTCGGCACGCTGCGCATAGTCTTCTATAATAGGCGAAATTTCGGATTTCACATATTGCCGTACACTGTCGCGTACCATTTTGTGCTCTTCGGTCAACAGGTCATCTAACTGGTAGTAATCGGGCGATTGAAATTGATCGGTTTTAGCAGCCATCGAATATTTTTTTTTAAAGTAAGCTATTGATTTAGTGCTACGCTTTTGCTTTTATAGCTAAAACACACCAGTATTATCATATTTGTAAAATGTTGTAGTTAAGGTGGAACATGAACAGATAGTTGCAAGATATTACCCTACGCTTGCAGGGCTTACTCACTATTTGCTACTGACAACTTACCCTTAACTTAACACTACTAACAAAAGTAACAGTAAGGCTTAACCCTTTTGCAAATTGTTTTAGGTCGGTTGGCACAAAAGTTACCTGCCATTAAATAAATTTCAACAAACTGGTGATGCTAATGTTTTACACGTGCATCTGTCACATTGCAAAGCGCTAATGTTACTTTGCACCAAATTATAGCCCATGTCTTTTTTGTTTGAAGCCAATAAGTCTTTTGCCCACTTACTCGACGAGCAGGACGCCCTGGCCCCCTACCGGTCGCAATTTCATTTTCCAATGCATAACGGAAACAGTACCATATACTTCTGCGGCAATTCGCTGGGGCTGCAACCAAAAAGTGTACAGGCAGCTATGCAGCAGGAGCTGGATGATTGGAAAAACCTGGGTATACAAGGCTTTATGAAAGCCAAAAACCCGTGGATGTTTTACCAGGAATATTTTAACGAAACGCTTGCAGACATTGTTGGGGCGCTGCCACACGAAGTAACGGTAATGAACAGCCTTACCGTAAACCTTCACCTGTTAATGCTTACGTTTTATAAGCCTACAGCCAGCCGGTACAAAATTATTATGGAGGCAGGCGCTTTCCCTTCCGATCAATATGCGGTGGAAACACAGGCGCAACATTACGGTTTTGACCCTAACGATGCTATTGTTGAAATATCGCCCCGCGAAGGCGAAAAAACCTTACGAACCGAAGATGTTTTGACAGCAATTGACGAGCATGGCCCGGAATTAGCCATGGTTATGTTGGGCGGCATTAATTATTACACGGGCCAGTTGTTTGATATAAAAACCATTACCCAACACACGCACAACGTGGGCGCTATTGCAGCTTTCGACCTTGCACATGCTGCTGGCAATGCTCCTTTACACCTGCACAATTGGGATGTTGACTTTGCCGCATGGTGCAGCTACAAATACATGAATGGCGGCCCGGGTGCTGTTGGCGGCATTTATGTACACGAGCGTTTTGCTACCGACCCGGCAGTGCCCCGGTTTGCCGGCTGGTGGGGCAACGACGAAAAGGTGCGTTTTAAAATGGAAAAAGGCTTTGTTGCCAAACCCACCGCCAGCGGCTGGAACATTAGTACTGCCCAAATACTTAACATGGTATCGCTAAAGGCATCACTACAAATGTTTAAGGAAGCTGGCTTTACCAACATTCGCGCAAAAAGTGTTAAGCTTACAGCATATCTCGAGTACCTGGTACACCAGTTAAATAACATCAACTTCGAGATTATTACCCCGGCCGATGCCGACAGCAGGGGTGCACAACTATCGCTCTATTTTAAAGAAAAAGGAAAAGAAATACACGACAAAATGATTGAAAGCGGCATAATAGTAGATTACCGCGAACCTGGCGTTATCAGGGTTGCCCCCGCCCCACTCTACTGCAGCTACAGCGATGTGTACCGGTTTTACGAAATATTGAGGGATAACTTTTAACCAGGTTTTTTTTGGAGCCCGGCGCTATTACAGATATAAAGCTCCGGTTGCAGCCTGCCTCTACGACCCTAGAGGTGGCACAGTGTGTACTGTATATGGTGTGGCGGCAACACTTGCCGTATTATATAAAACTATTAAAAGGGGATTGTTTCAAAATAATACGTTGTATTCATCAACTCATTGAAAGGTCCGCACCATTATTAATCCGTTAGTAACAAGCTATTGTAATTAAAAAGTGAAACATTTATTGACAGCAATATTAATTTTATCCCATTTCTCTTGTTCGACGGAGCAAAACAAGCTGAACAGGAAAATAGACACCGTAGAGTTTCACTACATAATGTGGGCTTGCGAATGTGCTAATTGGGCAACACAAGACATCATCACTAATTATCGAGAAAAAAGCGAACTGTCCTAACATTGTGCTTTTGTTCAACCAGCCGACTCAACTTTAATTCTTCCTGACACTTTAGGATACAATGGTGACATTGTTCAATTTACAGGACATTATTATCTTGACAAAGCCTATCCAAAAGAATACATTAAGGGAGAGCAACAGGTGGAGAAGGCCCCGGTATTTAGATACACTTCTTATAGAATTATCAAGAGTAATTACAGGCAAAGTTTAGCCGACCAAATTGACAGTGCAAAATATTTTTTGGACAAGGGTGCTTTGGGTAAACGCACAGAAATACTTGACGTTTCATATGCGGCAATTATGTGTACGTGTCCTCAATGGTTTGAGACAAAAAATGCAAATGATACTCCCAACGTTGAGCAGTTTTATCTTGAGCCAGCAAGCCACAAAATAGTTTCAGCAAATAAGCTTTATGATGGAACAAACCTTCCTCTACGCATTTCTGTGACAGGAAAGTTTTACTTGAAGAAAGGATATCCTGCAAACTATTTTCCAACAAAGGGTGACCCGCAGCCGGCAAATGTTTTTCGGTATGACAAAATAAAAATCATTCAAAAAGGAAATAAGGCGTTATTAAAAAACGGCACATAACAACATGAAGTTTGTAAAGGGCAGACATTACATTGGAACGATGGCGATTTATCGTTATTAACTTTATAAGGGCAGGACAAGTAATAGGTCCAACCCTACAGCAACCCCCTTCTCTCTTAATTTGCAAAACTTATGACACGTCAAAGCCACTCCTACTTAGCCTTGGGCGACAGCTACACTATTGGCGAAGGTTTACCTTTATTCGATAGTTTTCCATACCAAACGGTTCAACTGCTACGTAATCAAGGTTTCCATTTTAATGCCCCCGAAATAATTGCCAAAACCGGATGGGCCACCTTTGAAC
>JBBRUR010000080.1:0-22106 GCA_038247635.1 Chitinophagales bacterium | reverse complement strand
GACCAGGAGCTGATGATCCGCTCCGCACAAACACAGGCGCTTATGCCAATGATGCAGTTTTCGGTGGCGCCATGGCGGGTGTTGGATACTATGCACCTGCGTTTGTGCCGCGAGGCCGCCCTGCTGCATGCCAACATGGGCGACTACATTTACCAATTGGCAAAGCAGGCGGCACAAACCGGCGAACCCATTGTGCGCCACATGGAATACATGTTTCCCAACGAAGGCTTTGAAAGCAGTGATGACCAATATATGTTGGGCGATAAATACCTGGTTGCCCCCATGGTAGTAAAAGGCACTACACGTACCGTTAAACTACCAAAGGGAAACTGGATTGATGAAACGGGTAAAAAATACAAGGGTGGCCAAACGGTTACAGTTGAAGTGCCTTTAAACAGGCTTCCCTTTTTTACACTGCAGGCCGGTAAGTAAGCATGATACAATAAGAGGCAATAGACGGTGGAAAGTTGAATGTTTCAGCGGTTTTCAAAACCTACGAAACCTGCCCAGGTTACACCGGATAAAAGCAACAAAATGAATAAAAAAACAACAGCGGAAAACCAACACAGCCGTAGGGCGTTTTTAAAACAATCTGCATTTGCAGCAACCGGTACTATGTTGGCGTCATCTGCTATGGCTGCCATAAGCAGCAGCTTTGGTGCTACAAGCAACGCAACATCACGCAATATTCTTTTGCGTTCTGGCTGGCAGGTAGAAAACATTGGCGACATTGCTCATACACCGGGTATGTTGGCCCTGGTTGAAAAATATATACCCAACACAGAAGTTACCTTTTGGCCTTTTTACCACTACCTGCCCGATAATGAAGTGGCGATGTTGAAAAAGCGTTTTCCGAAACTTACCATTGTGCAGGGAAGCCTTGATAAAGAAGGAAAGGCATCTACACCCGAACTGCAAACGGCCATTGTTTTAGCCGGTTTTTTGTTGCACAATTCCGGTGCGGCTACTATAGGGTGGGCCGACCTGGCAGCGTTTAAAAAAACAACCGGTAAACCCTTTGGTGTGTTTGGTGTGAGCTATGGTTTGTATGGCACACCGGAGACAGAAACATTGAACGATGCGGCTTTTGTTTACTTCCGCGATTCCGTTTCGTTGCAAAAGGCGAAGGAGGCCGGCGTACACAATGCCGATATGGGCCTGGCGCCCGATGCGGCTTTTGCTTTTGATACAACCGACCAGGAAAAAGCCGCCGCGTTTTTAAAAGCATCTGATCTTATTGATCAAAAGTTTATGTGCTGCATACCCAAACACCGGGCTACACCGGTGTGGTTACATTCTCATAAAAACCGACCATTTGATGAAGCAAGGAACAGCCGCAACGAAGCGATGAAAGAACATGACCACCTTCCTATGCGGGAAGCCATTACACAAATTGTTCGGACAACCGATTTTAAAATTTTGATTTGCCATGAAGACGAAACGCAAATAGCCATAGGTAAAGAATGGATATTGGACAAGCTGCCCGAAGATGTGCAGCAAAAATGTGTGTGGCATAACCGGCTTTGGCTACCCGACGAAGCACTCAGCATTTACAAACGGTCTGCCGGCTTATTCTCCAACGAAATGCACAGTCCTATTATGTGCATTGGCCAGGGTATTCCGGCCATTGTTTGCCGGTGGGAAGAACAAAGTTCAAAAGGCATTATGTGGAAAGATATTGGCTTGAGCGATTGGCTTTTTGACTTTGACAACGAAGAAGAAATCAAGCGTTTTGTGCCGGCTGTATTAAAAATGGCAAGAAACCCCCAAGAGGCAAAATCAAAAGCTACCGCAGCAAAAAAAGTAGTAATGGCAAGGCAAGCCACCGCAATAAAACAACTTGAAAGGGTGAGCAAACCCGCAAAGAAATAAGACAAATTATAAAGTGATGACTAAGAAAAAATATAAGAACAAAAATATGGTAACAGGCACTAAAAAATGGATGGCGGCTTTTTGTTTGCTGCTGATAAGCGGATGGGGTGTTGCTCAAAAACTTGAACCGCTTTCGCCAAAACTGGCTGCATTGCAACCTGTAAATATCTTTCCTGATTCTACGTTGGCTTACCGCTTTAGCGACCGTGCAAAAGCACTAAAGCCTTCCACTTTTGTGGTATCGAAGTTAAAGAGTGGTTCCGCCGTGCTAACCGCTGAGGTTTTTACCGCAGGCAAATCTCATTACGAAGTGCAGTCGTCGTGGCGCAGTACAGCAGCACTAAAAAAAGGAGATGCACTACTGGCGAGGTTTACCATCCGTGGCATATATGCAAAGCAGGAATCGGGTGAAGCCGTTGTTTATTTTTATGTGCAGGAAGATAAAGAACCACATACCAAATTTATTATTGTTGACATTAGCGCAGGGCTTGAATGGAAAACGATTGACGTTCCGTTTACAGCAATAAGGGATATGCAGGCAGGTGAAACAGCCATTGCCTTTAGCTTTGGCGCACTGCCTCAAAAAGTAGAAATAGCCTCTGTGCAGGTACTTAACTTTGAACAGAAAACAACCCTGGCTGCTTTGCCTACCACTAAATTTACTTACGGTGGCAGGGAGGCAGGAGCCGCATGGCGCAAAGAGGCGTTGCAGCGGATAGAAGACCTGCGTACGGCGCCACTTACTATAAAAATTGTTGATGCTAAAGGAAACCCTGTTAGTGGTGCCACAGTATCGGCTACAATGGTGCAATCTGAATTTATTTGGGGTACCGCAGTAAAAGAATCGTTGCTGGCAAACGATTTACCCGATGCTGTGCCGTACCGCCGTTATTTAAAAGAATTATTCAACACTGCTGTTATTGAAAATGGATTTAAGGCCGCCCGCTGGTATGGACAATCTGCGCGGAAAGCTGAAACAATGGGCGCCTTTCAATGGCTGTTGCAAAGCGGTTTGCGGCAGCGCGGCCACAACCTTGTTTGGCCGGGGTGGAAGTTTAATCCGCAGGTTTTTAGAGAAACGGCTGAGAAGGATACAGCCGCTTTCAGGCAACTGCTTGAAACAGATATTCGCACCAAGATGGCCGTTACCAAAGGCCACGTTATTGCCTGGGATGTGGTAAACGAATATGTTCACGAAAATGACTTTTTTAAAGTTTTGCCAACAAGTGAGGTTGTACGCTGGTATCAACTGGCAAAAGAATTAGACCCGGCAGCACAGCTTTTTTTTAACGAATACGCTATGCTCAACAGCGTTGTTAGTCCTAAAAATATACAGGAATATATTGACACCGTTATGCGGCTACGTACCGCCGGTGCCCCTATTGAAGCCATTGGCGTACAGGGCCACGTAGGCCGCCAGCCACGTAACCCTGCACAAATAATTACGGATTTGAACTTGTTTAAACCGCTTGGTCTTCCGGTGCAGATAACCGAGTTTGATATTAACTCACCCGATGAGGCATTACAAGCCGATTACACCCGCGACTTTTTAATTGCCTGCTACAGCCACCCGGTAGTAACGGGATTTACCAATTGGGGTTTTTGGGAAAGTGCTCACTGGAAGCCCGATGCTGCCATGTTTAGAAAAGACTGGTCGGCTAAACCCAATGCAGCCGTGTGGCGCGAATGGGTAACAGGAAAATGGAAAACATCATTTAACAAAGTAGCTGATAAAAATGGGATCGTAACAAATAATGGCCATTTGGGTCGATATGAAATAACGGTAAAAAAGGGTGCAGCCGTGCAAACGATTACCTATCAATTAACAAAAACACCCTCACCGATCGTTATTAAATTATGAGAAGAATACTTAAGTATATAAATCATTTTGCGCTGGTCCATAGCCATCCTTTTTTGCAATGCTTCATTAAAAAAATACTGTTGAACGGAGCGTCGCCACTATCGCTCCATCGAAGCTATCATGCCGGTTACCAAAAAGCCCTTCTGTTATTACCTGTTTGCATTTTTATGTTGCAAACAGGCTTTGCGCAAAAGGCTACGGCCCCTGTTGATTATGTAGATAATTTTATTGGTGTTCGCGACCAGAACACCAGTACGGTGTTAGGTCCTCAATTGCCTAATGCCTCTATTAATCCTGGTCCGCACACTGCGCCAGGTAAAATTAATTACGATATGGATGGCTATATTATGGGGCAGCCGATACGTGGGTTTGCCCAGTTGCATGTTAGCGGAACGGGCTGGGGAAAGTATGGACAAATTTTTGTTTCGCCACAGGTGGGCCTTGCAGTTGGCGAGGCGGAACATGACTCGCCAAAGGAACAGGAAGTGGCTAAACCCTTTGAGTATTCGGTATTGCTAAATCGATATTCGATTAAAGCAGCAGTTACGCCTGCCTTTCATTCGGCCATTTACCGGTTTACATTTCCGGCTACCGATAGTGCTGCGTTGTTGCTGGATGTAACCCACAACATTACCGATATAGCCAAAGCAATGAAAGGAAAGTATGGCAGGTTTTTAAACGGGAGTATTGAATTTACCAACGACAGTAAAACTGAAATGAAAGGGTTTGGTAACTACGTAGGTGGGTTTTCGGACGGGCCGTATAAAGTTTTTTTCTGTGCACGCATTAGTAAAAAGCCACGGGCCTTTGGCACCTGGTTAAATGGAAATATTGGGCAAGGCGTTACGGCACAGGTTTCTCAAAACGAAGAGGATAGAATAGGGGCTTACACGCTATTTAATACAACTGCAGGCGAAGCGGTGTATTTAAAAATAGCCGTATCGTTAAAAAGTATAGAACAGGCAACCGCCTGGCTAAACGCCGAAATACCGGGTTGGGATTATGATAAAGTTTGCCGTTCGGCCAAAAATATCTGGAACAAACAACTAAGCAAGATAACCGTGCAAGGCGGCAGCGAAAGCGAGAAGCGCATATTTTATACGGCCGCTTATCATGCATCGGTAATGCCGCGCAACCGCACCAACGATGCAATGGGGTTTGATAAAGATGTGCCGGTGTGGGATGACCACCTGGCTGTGTGGGATACCTGGCGAACATTGTATCCCTTAAAAGTTTTAACCAATCCGTTGTTGGTAAGCGGCACCATCAATGCGTTTATAAAAAGGTTTCAAATTAACGGAAGGGTAAAGGATGCCTATGTGGCTTTGAACGAGATGGGTGCCGAGCAGGGTGGAAATGATATAGACAATATTGTTGCCGATGCTTTTGTGAAGGGCATAAAAAATGTAGACTGGAGCGAAGCCTATAAAATGATTCGCTCTCATGCAGAAAACGAACGAAACGGTATTAGCTATGGCAAGCCCGATAGCAGTAAAATGTATAAGGAACTTGGTTGGATACCTGCCGGCAAAATGAGTAATTCAGTAACCCTTGAGTATGCCTATAACGATTTTTGCGCAGCACAAATGGCCAGGCAATTGGGTAGCCCTGCGGACTATCAAAAATATATTAACCGCAGCAGGCAATGGATTGCCCTTTGGAATGCGAATGCTGAAAGCGATGGGTTTAAAGGTTTTATAATGCCTAAAAAATTGGATGGAAGTTTTGTACCCATCGACCTGAAGAAAAACTGGGGCTCATGGAGAGATTATTTTTACGAAGGCAATTCGTGGACGTACTCCTATTTTGCACCACACATGTTTGATACGCTGGTAAGCCTGACTGGTGGTAAAGAACCTTTTGCAAAAAAACTACAACATGCTTTTGAAAACAACCTGATTGATTATGGCAATGAGCCGGCTTTTGTTGCAGTGCATGCTTTTCATTATGCGGGGCGCAGCGACCTGGCAAGTTATTATGTAAGAAAGTTAATGAAGGAAAGGTTTACAGAAAAAGGCAGCATAGATAATGATGACAGCGGCGCCATGAGCAGTTGGTTCATTTTTTCAAGTATGGGTTTTTTTCCCAATGCCGGACAAAATATTTACTACCTAACCGGTGCTTCCTTTCCAAGCATTGCACTAAAAATGGGTAATGGAAAAAGCCTGCGGATTGTTTCAAAAAATGCTTCGGATAAAAATATCTATATCCAATCGTGTAAAATAAATGGTAAACCGTGGACTAAGTTTTGGTTTACGCACCAGGAAATTGAAAACGGTGGAACAATTGAATTTGTGATGGGAGATAAACCTGTTATATGAACTGACAAATGTGCGCCAAGGGAATTCATGTTTCACAAAAAAGACTTTGAAAGCAGTGATAACAAGTGTGCGCCGGGTGGGAAATTAACAAGCCTGGGGTTGTAAAATGTTGACTATGAAAACAAGCATTAATCAATGCGCTTCTTAACTTGAAACAAAATAATTTTTATACAATTAAACATGTAAACAATGGCAAACCAATTAACAGCCGAACAGGTTGAAGCGTACAACAGGGATGGCTTCCTGATCGTTCCGGGCTTTTTAACTGCACCGGAAGTAGGCAAGCTATACCATATAGCTACCAAAGATGATACGATGCAGAAGCATTCGTACGATGTAAACGATAGCAGCGGAAAAAAATCGAAACTGGCACTTTGGTTTACACCGGGTAACGATGCCTATGGTTTACTAACACGAAGCCACCGCATGGTTGATGCTGTAAACATTTTACTGGAAGGTGATGCAGCGGTATGTCATTTTCACTCAAAGCTGATGCAAAAAGAGCCTAAGGTGGGTGGTGCATGGGAGTGGCACCAGGATTATGGATATTGGTATAAGAATGAGTTTTTGCTACCCGGTCAAATGATTTCGGTAATGATAGCCATTACAACTGCCAATGAAGAAAATGGCTGTTTGCAGGTAATAAAGGGGTCGCACAAAATGGGCAGGCTTGAGCATGGCTTTGCCGGCGAGCAGGTAGGTGCATCGCAGCACCATGTTGACCTTTCATTAAAAACAATGGAACTGGTGTATGTTGAGGTAGCGCCCGGTGATGCACTGTTTTTTCATAGCAACCTGTTGCATCGATCGGCCGCAAACCTGTCCGACAATTCACGTTGGTCAATGATATCGTGTTACAACCGCCAATCGAATGTGCCGTACAATGAGCAATCGACCTCCTGCATCACGCCCATATCTGCCGTGCCCGACGAGGCATTGATGGAATGGGATACCAAAGGCTTGCAAGACGGTGTTGATTTTTTAAACAAAGAAGCCGACGTAACGCTCAGGTAATTCTAAAAATTTCTATTCAAATTTTATGGCTATTAGCATACCAGTTCCTGCACCGGTGAACGAAAAAAGCGTCGCCATTATTCGTGCAGCCTATATTTACCCGGTAAGTATTGTGGTGGCGCTGGGCGGTGTTTTATTTGGCTTCGACCTGGTGATTATCTCCGGTACGGTTCCATTTTTTACGCAGTATTTTCAGTTGAATGAGTTAGGCACCGGCTGGGCAGTTGGCTGCATTAACATCGGCGCTGCCGCTGGCGCATTAATAGCAGGTAAACTAAGTGCTGCATTAGGTCGAAAAAAGCTGTTACTTATTTGTGCAGTATTATTTGCCATCACAGGTATTGTAACCGGATGGGCGGGTAATTTCACGCTATTTATATCTGCACGCTTGGCCAGCGGCGTGGCGGTAGGTATTGCTGCATTGGTATGCCCGATCTATATTGCTGAAATTGCGCCCGCTTCTGTGCGTGGAAGGCTGGTAACTTTTTACCAATTGGCAATCGTTACCGGTTTGCTACTTGCTTACCTGTCCAATTATCTTTTACTTCATAGCGGCATCAATAACTGGCGATGGATGTTTTCTTCCCAAACCATTCCCTCATTGTTGTTTTTTGGCGGACTGTTTTTTGTACCCGAAAGTCCAAGGTGGCTTATAAAAAATAACCGGAGCGATGAAGCAAAGCATATCCTTTCAAAAATAGGCGGAGCAGATTATGCGGCTGTTGAAGCGGACAGTATAGAAAAAAGTTTTTCGCAGGAAGTAAAAGAAAAAATATCAGCCCTTTTTAAACCTGATGTGCGAACAATTATTTTGATTGGTATGGCGGTAGCATTTTTCTCGCAGGCCGATGGACAGAATTCGTTGTTTTCGTATGCGCCCGAAATTTTTAAGCAGGCTGGTATGTCGGTCGATACTGCCTTTGCGCAATCGGTGCTGGTAGGTGTGGTCAATTTTATTTTCACCTTTATCGCGATAGCTTTTATAGAAAAAGCAGGTAGAAAAAAATTACTGTTGTATGGCTCCTTTCTATTAATGTTAGATGCATTTGCACTTGCCTTGTGTTTTTATTTTAATGCGCCCGGCTATCTAACACTAACATTTGTACTTGCTTTTATTGCAATCTACGCCGCTACTTTGGGCCCGGTTACCTGGGTATTGTTGTCCGAAATTTTTCCAAACAGGATACGCGGAAGTGCCATGGGTTTAGCTACCCTTACGCTGTGGATTGCCAACTTTATAACCACGGCTTCTTTCCCTGTTTTAAAACATTATTTGGGTTTGCATTTTACTTTTGCCGTTCACGGGGCTATATGCCTTGTGTACTTCTTTTTTATAAAATACAAGATACCTGAAACCAAAGGCAAAAGTTTGGAAGAAATAGAAATGCAATTGGTAGACAGGTAATAGAATTTAATAGAAACAACCTACTGTAGAGATACTTTCGGCTGCTTTTAAGTGTGAATCGATAATGTTTTGTGTTACCAATTAAAATGTACCTTTTATGAAAAGATTGTTGGTTTTTATAATGATGTGTTTTGTTGCTGTTCAGGTATCTGCACAACAAAAGCGCTTGTACATTGCCGATGACAATCATACCGATTATATGTGGACGGCAGATGAAGCCGCCTACGACACTGCTTTTGTAAAAATGCTGGATTATTATTTGGCTCAAATAGATAGCACACGAAATGATCCAGCGGACTACCAGTCGCGGTTTAATTGTGATGGCAGTTTGTGGTTAAAGGCCTACCAGCAGCAACGTTCGGCGGCGCAGTTTAACAGGCTGATTGCCGCTATAAAATCAGGACATATTAGTAGCCCGTTAAACATGCTGGTAAGTTGTTTTGGCGGTCAACCAACCGAAGCGGTGTTGCGGGGTATGTATTATGCGGGAAAGCTGGAACGACAGTATAACCTGCGGTTTACCATGGCAGGCAGTATGGAAAATAATACGTTGCCGTTGGGGTTGGCATCGTTGTGGGCAGGTAGCGGTGCTAAGTATAGCTGGAAGGGGATTGGTGGTTATGGCAGCCAGATGAGTTACGACATGCGGGCTAAACGCAAGCACCCCATGTACCACTACAATGGATTGGACAATACGGGGGTGCTGATGAAATGGTATCCCTACAACGAAAAAACAACTGGCTCGTTTGGTGGTTATGCTGAATGCCGGGTGCATATGCAGTATAAGGATATAAATAAAGATTTTGCACAGGTGGTTGATTTGCTGGATGGGTTTTGTGATACAGTATCCAACACGACAGCTTACCCGTACAATATTGCCGGGGCCTTTGGTTTTGGTCACGACGACCTTGATACTTACCTGGCGAAAGAATACATTACTGCTGCAAAAAATGGCACTACGCCAGCCCGTAAAATAAGGGTAAGCAACGAAGAAGATTTTTTTAAAGACTTTGAAAAAACATATACAGGGTTGCCCTCCCAATCGGTAACTTATGGTAATGAGTGGGACTTGCTGCCAGCATCCATGAATGAGCCAACCGCAAAGGTTAGGCGCTCGGTGGAAAAATTACGTACCGCCGAAGCGCTGGCCAGCATTGTATCGCTAACCGATAAAACTTTTGGCAACGACCTTGCACAGGCACGTGACAATGCGTGGCAAAGCCTGGGTATGTATTGGGAGCATAACTGGACCGCCGATGGCCCGGTATCGCGAAAGGCAAGGGCCGATTGGCAGGTTAGACAGCAGCAATTGTTGGGTACTTATGTGGATACGTTGTTTGATCGCAGCCTGCAAACGCTGGGCAGTCAGCTTCGCCGGGGTATTCAGCCATCTTTTTATGTATTTAACGCTTTGAGTTGGATGCGCAGCGATGTAACTGATTTGTTGTACGATGGTCCCTATCCAATTAAAGTAATGGACAGGGCTACCGGTAAAGAAGTAAGAAGCCAGTGGGTTGAAAAGTCGGGTAAAAAATACCTGCGTATTTTGGCGGAAAATATTCCTTCTGTTGGGTATAAGATATTTGACCTGAAAAATAGCTTGCCGGCAATAATGCCAGCAGGTGTAAAAATGGATGGCGACTATATCAGCAATGCCTTTTACCGGTTACGGATGAACCGGTCTGGCGCAATTACAGAGTGGTACGACAGCCTGGGCAACGGCCGACAATTAGTGAAGCTAACTGATGGAAAATATCTGAACGACCTTGGCGGAAGTGATAGCGGTAACGACCTGGTGGTGGAAAACGAGGGTCCCGTTTCGGTAACAATAAAAGCGGTTTCTACTTCGCCCATATTGCACACGGTGCGGCTTACAATGTATGCGCATAACAACCGCGTAGAAATTGAAGATAGTATTCAACAAAATTTTGGTGAGGTAACTTCCTGGGCTTTTTCGTTTAATGTACCTGAACCCACCACCCACCATGAGGAGTTGGGTACTGTACTAACTTCAAAAAAACAATCAAGAGGTGGACACTACGCAGATGAAAATGCCCGTTACGACTGGCAAACCTTTAATCATTTTGCCAACGTAGGCAACAATTATTATGGGGTAAACCTTAGCAACCTCGACTGTAGTTTTTTTAAGTTAGGCAACAGCAGCCCCGATAGTTTGTGGCAAGGATCGGCGCAACTGAATGCGCTGGCCGGCGGCAACATCGATAAAAAAGTGGAAGACGGTGGCACGCTGGGCATCCTTAAACAAAATGGCAACAAAGACTTTCTATATCATTTTGCATTAAGTACCCAACAGGGAAAATTTGACCCGGTAAAGTCAATGCGTTTCTCCATGGAGCATCAAAACCCGTTGGTTGCAGCAATGATAACCGGTAACCCTACCGCTACCCCCGCCACCACCTTTTCCCTGCTAAAAATAAACGATCCCAATGTGTTGCTTTGGAGCATTAAGCCCGCCGAAGATGGAGTAGACAAAGGTTTGATTACCCGTTTTTGGAATATGGCTACCACGCCTGCACAGCCAATGTTACAAAACAGCCGCCCCATTAAAGCCGCCTGGAAAACATCACACATTGAAACGGACGAACTGCGAATGAAACCAATTGGCAAAACGCTTAAGCTGCAGATAAAGCCGCTGCAAATGAACACGTACAGGCTGGCATATTAAGTAAACCAACAATAGCAAAAGGCCTTTACCAATAACAACCACCACCCCTAAAAATCGTTTTTACTTTTTACTTTTTACTTTCCCCCCGTACTCCTTACACCCTCCCTGATTGTTATAAATAAACAATGGTTATAATCATTAAATCTTTACTTCAAAAAGGTCATCATTCGCCACCTCTATTTTTCATAGCAAGCATTCGATAATAACACCCTTAGTATTTCTATACTTCGGGTTTTTTTTAATTATAAGTTTATACCATGAATAAAGCCATTGTAGTTATCGGCAGCTCTAATACCGATATGGTGCTAAAAACAGCACGCTTTCCCAAACCCGGTGAAACCATTTTGGGGGGCGAGTTCTTTATGTTTCAGGGCGGCAAGGGCGGCAACCAGGCAGTAGCGGCCGCACGGCTTGGGGGCGAAGTAACTTTTATTTGCAAACTAGGCAACGACCTTTTTGGCAATAATGCCATTGCACATTATACAAACGAAAAAATAAACGTATCGCAAATTGGGCAAACCGACAAAGCACCTTCGGGGGTTGCATTGATAACCGTAGATGCACACGGCGAAAATGAAATAGTGGTGGCACAGGGTGCCAATGCCTTGCTGGCAGTGGAAGACATACGGCAGGCTTCGTCGATGTTGGCCAAGGCAAATTACTATTTAACCCAATTGGAAACGCCTTTGCCTACCGTAGAATTTATTGCAGTTGAAGCTAAAAAATATGGCAAAAGGCTGGTACTTAACCCGGCCCCCGCCACCCAATTGCCGGCAGCTTTGTACCAGGGACTTTTTCTTATAACACCGAACGAAACTGAAGCTACATTGCTTACCGGTATTGCCGTAAGCGATACCACCTCGGCACGCCAGGCAGCCAAAATTTTACAATCGAAAGGCGTTTTAAACGTGATTATTACACTGGGCAGCAAAGGCGCTTATGTATTGGCTAATGGCTTTATGGGGCTGGTTGAGGCACCTGTGGTTAAAGCCGTAGATACCACTGCCGCCGGCGATGTATTTAATGGAGCCCTTGTGGTAGCGCTTGCCGACCAAAAGGATTGGCAAGAGGCGGTTATTTTTGCCTGCAAGGCCGCTGCAATTTCTGTTACGCAAATGGGCGCACAGGCTTCTGCGCCCTACAGTTATCAGTTAAACCCTTCATTGCCAACCAACTAATAGCCACCAATGTTTATTATTCAGTCTTACACTACTGCTATACTTTTTTGTTTCATCACCATGCTTTGCTGGGGCTCGTGGGCCAATACCCAAAAAATGGCCGGCAGCCGCTGGCGGTTCGAATTTTTTTATTGGGATTATGTTTTAGGCATTGTACTTATTTCGGTTATCTCAGCTTTTACATTAGGCAGCATTGGCGGGTATGGCAGAAGTTTTTTGGCCGATCTTCAGCAGGCAGGTAGCAGCAGTATCACAGGCGCTTTGGTGGGAGGAGTGGTGTTTAACGCTGCTAATATCTTACTGGTAGCAGCCATCTCTATTGCCGGTATGGCAGTGGCGTTTCCTATAGGTATTGGGTTAGCGCTTATACTGGGTGTGCTGGTCAATTATATGGCTTCGCAAAAAGGAGACTTCACATTTTTGTTTATGGGCGTGTTATTGGTGGCCGTTGCTATTGTATTAAACGCCTCGGCTTTTGGCAAAATGAATAGAGCAACAACCACTTCGCCCCGCAAAGGTATTTTGCTGGCACTGGCTGCCGGCTTGCTCATGTCGTTCTTTTACCGGTTCATTGCCGCCTCCATGGACCTTGAAAATTTTTACACACCTGCCGCTGGTAAAATGACCCCTTATACTGCGGTATTCATTTTTTCTATTGGAATTTTGGTTAGTAATATCGTGTTTAATACCATCCTCATCAAACGTCCGTTGTCGGGCACCCCGGGTACGTATCGCCAATATTTTTCGGGTCATTGGAAACTTCACCTCGCAGGTATCACTGGTGGAATTATATGGGGCATCGGTAACTCATTTAACCTGATAGCCGCAGGTAAGGCCGGTGCTGCAGTGTCGTATGGTTTGGGCCAGGGTGCTACCTTAGTGGCAGCACTTTGGGGTGTGTTTGTCTGGAAAGAATTTAAGGGCGGAAGTAAAAGCGTTTCGACGTTGCTGGCCGCTATGTTTATTTGTTTCATTGCCGGGCTTGGGTTGATTATTTATGCGGGGTTATAACAAAATTTAAATCGCTATCCGGCATTTTATAAATATTGATTAACCAAACAATATCGCTTTTATTGAGCTTCCGTTGCGTCGCACTCTTGTACTTTTTGTCCATTTTTCTGCAAAGTGTAACTTGTATTATCCGTTACAAAAGAACTTACTTCCTAACAAAGGATAGCCATAGAAATTTTGTTATTTGGTGTGCAGAAAGATTATTAAAATATTATAATTACCCGCTTTAAAATAAAGTTGAAATACGATAGAAAAACCCATTGTAAAACCGGCAGAGGCTTATTTATGGCCAGCCAATTATTAAACTATTGAAACGAATATAAATATGAAACGGTGTATTGCTTTAGTAAGTACGTGTTTGATGAGTTATTTTGCCGGCGCCCAAAAGCTGGAACTGGTCAATAACTGGACCTATTCGTTTAGTGCCATAAATGGTGCTGAACCGGTAAGCCGTCCTTCCGAAAAAGAGGGGCCTTGGGTGGAGAAGGATACGATGCTTCGAAAATCGGGCCTGGTGTTTTTTAAGCGAAAGGTGGTCATACCATCTTCACTAAAACAGCAATGGAACAACACGGGTGTTGCCGCTTTATACCTTGGTCGGGTACTGCAGGCTGATGAAACATATTTTAACGGTACGCTAATTGGTAAAAACGGTTCGTCTGATGTGCAACGGGTGTACATCATTCCTGATAGCCTGGTAAACTGGGACAACGAAAATACCATAGAAATGAAGGTGGAGCATTGGGGGCAAAAGGGCGGCACCGCATCCGTGCCTTACCTTGCAGAAGCAAAGCCTGTTCATTTGTTTGCACCTGGCACCATCGGTAGCGAAACCATCAGGACCAAAACGGCGCTCAATAAAATTACCACGTATACACTACAGGTAAAAAATAACCTGGATAAACCGGTGAACGGCGTGGTAATTGCCAAATTTTTCAATAACAAAAACGTTTTACTGCATACCGCCGAAAAAGGTGTTTCTCTTACACCTGGTGCCAATACCATTCCTTTTGCTTACCGGTCGCCTGCTTCGTTTGTAAAAATCGTGTATACGCTGTCAATACCCACCTACCGGTTATCGCTCAACTGGAACCAAATGGCGGGCTACGAGCCGGTGGTGTACAAGCAAACCAAACCAGCGTTAATTGTTAAGGTGCCGTTGTTGTTTGAACCAGCAAAAATTTTCAATCAAAAAATGAGTGGATGGCTTGGGGAGCGATTTAATATTAACGAGGAAAAAAGATTAAAGCAGGTAGATGAACTGGCCTTGCTCGAAGGCTATTTTAACAAACCCGGAAAGCATCCCTGGATAGGTGAGCATGTAGGTAAATTTTTAGAAGCTGCCTGCAATACCTATAAAAGCACCCGCGATGCCGCCTTAAAAATTCAAATTGACAGAACCGTACAGCAACTGCTGGCATCGCAAAAAGAAGATGGTTACCTGGGCACCTACACCGCCGATAATGAGTGGACAAGCTGGGATGTATGGTCGCACAAATACAACCTGGTTGGGCTGCTGAGTTATTTTGAATTATCGGGTTACCAGCCAGCACTGGAAGGCGCTAAAAAAATCGGCGATCTACTGGTTCGCAAATTTGGTACGGGCGCTGGTCAGTTAAACATTGTAAAAGCCGGTGCGCATGTAGGCATGGCAGCCACCAGCGTGCTTGACCCTATGACCGACCTGTACCAGTTTACCGGCAACAAAAAATACCTTGACTTTTGCTATTACATTGTTAACAGCTATGATGTGGCAAATGGCCCGGCCATTATAAAAACACTGAACGCTACAGGCAGGGTAGATAAAACCGCCAATGCAAAGGCGTACGAAATGCTATCGAACCTGGTGGGGTTGGTAAAATTGTATAAAATGACGGGCGATACTTCGGTGCTAAACCCGGTAATGAAAGCGTGGACTGACATTGCTGACAACAGGTTGTACATTACAGGCACCACCAGTTCGTTTGAACATTTTAAGGATGATGATTTGTTACCTGCCTCGCCAAAAGATAATATGGGCGAAGGTTGTGTGACCACTACATGGATACAATTGAATTATCAATTGCTCACCATTTTTGGAAGAATGGACTACATAAATGAACTGGAAAGGGCGGTGTACAATCATTTGGCCGGAGCCGAAAATCCACAAACCGGCTGTGTAAGTTATTATACGCCGCTGCAGGGTAAAAAACCTTACGGCTGCAATATTACCTGCTGTATGTCAAGCGTGCCTAGGGGCATTGCCATGATACCCTTGTTTGCCAACGGACAATTAAGGGGAAACCCGGTATTTGATTTTTACCAGCCAGGCACCTTTGCCACTATTATAGAGGAAAAGGGAAAAAAGCAGGCAGTGCAATTTGCGACCACTACCGATTTTTTAAAAGATGGAAATGTAGCCATACAGGTAAACCCCACTAATGCTTCCAACTTTACCATACTGCTGCGCAAACCTTATTGGGCAACCAATATAACAGCAACGGTAAACGGTTTAGCAATACAGGCTGGGCAGGATGACTTTATTTCAGTGAAACGGCAATGGAAAAAAGGCGACAACATTCGTGTTTATTTTGATATGCCGGTGATGGTGTTGGATGGCGGCATTAGCTACCCGGGTATGGTGGCCCTGCAGCGTGGTCCGCAGGTGCTGGCATTTGATAGATCGCTCAATTCAACAGAAGAAGGTAAGGTGCAGCTTCCATGGAAAGATGTGATGTTGCAACCAGCAATACTGCCGGCCAACTGGATTGGCAAAGAAGGGTTTGAACTGACCAGCGACGGAACGGGTAAACCCATTGTGCTGGTGCCCTATGCCGATGCCAGCCAAACCGGGGGCGAGGTAAGTACGTGGATGAAAAAAAAGTGACTTAGTGGTAATTAAAAGGTATTTATTTGTGGCTTTTGGGTTGCCCTTTATGCTTAAGTATAAGAGAGCGCTGCCGCTGGGCGTGTGTTACCTGAGCGCTTTTAGTAGGGTTAAACGGAATCACCGTATTACATTCAAGGTTTTAATCCAGGATTGGTAAGGATAGTTTGTTTGGAAATTGCACGTTATTTTGCCCATATAGGTGCTGCCAATTTTTTTGCCTCATAATAAATATCATAACTTTGAAAAGCAGCAAATGAATGATAGCAGACCGGGGCTTGCGCACATAATTATAATACAGATGTCAGTAATCGGGAAAAGGACATGAATGCCTAAAATAACGACTGACAGTAATAGACTGACTAACTGAAAATATTGTTTATGATTTAACGAACGACTTTCAGAACTGTACAAATGTTGGCGTAATACCATATATGACAGAATAACATCGATTGTAGAATTAAAATTAACGAAGCTAATTATGTTAATTTCAATGAATATTGAAATAGAAAGCCAGGTGCCTAAATATTTACAGGTAGTTAATGCAATTAATGATGCTATACGGCGCGGCAGCCTAAAGAAAGGGCAAAAAATTTTATCGATTAACGAACTCAGTGAAGAATATTTTGTGTCGAGGGTAACGGTAGAAAGAGCGTACAATGTATTAAGAGAAAAAGGAACGATTATACCAATTAAAGGCAAAGGATTTTATATAAATGATGTAAACATTGATACTCCTGTAAAAGTCCTGTTGTTGTTTAATAAAATCAGCAATTATAAAAAACAGATTTATCAATCTTTTATTGAAAAGCTAGGAGCCATTGCAGTTGTTGATCTTAAAATACATCACTTTAATGTTAAGATATTAAGAGACCTGGTAGAGAATTATATAAATGATTACAATTATTTTGTAATCATGCCTTACTTCTATGATGATCCACAGGAAGCACTATCTATTATAAAAACAATACCACCCGAAAAACTGGTATTACTGGATAAAAGAATACCGTATGCTAATCTTAAGTGTGCAGCGGTTTACCAGGATTTTGAAAATGACATTGTCGATGCATTAGACCAGGGGCTTGATCTTCTCCATAAATATTCTAAACTCTATCTTGTTAATCCTACCATTGTACCTTATCCCTCTGAAATTGTTTGCGGATTTAAAAAGTTCTGTATGCAGAACTCTTTTAAACGTGAGGTAATATCAGAGATTACGATGAAGACGCCTGTTACCAAAGGCGATGTTTTTATTGTAATAGAGGAAACAGATTTAGCTAATATTATTAAACTTTGTCTCTCTAAAAAATTAGAACCGGGCAAAGATGTGGGTATAATTTCCTACAACGAAACACCTTTAAAAGAAGTGTTACTAAACGGAATAACTGTTGTATCGACAGACCACGTAAAAATGGGCGAAACAGCAGCGGACCTCATTCTTAACAATAGCAGGGAAAATATTCAAAATCCTTTTGTTTTAATTAAAAGAGGATCTCTATAGCTATTAGTAATATGTTCTATTCTAAAATTTTTCAGAGAAATTTAATTTTTAAACTTCGTTTGTATTTTTGTATAACATCATTGGCGCGGTTACAGTTATTTGGGTGTTGACGTTACTAATTATAAATAGGCTACCGGCATTTGGGAGATTCCTTTTCAAGCAGGGCTTTTTGTTAATTCAGGTCAAAGTCAAAATTAATATTGGGTCGTATATGTAAAAAGCTTTCCCCAACTGCATTCGTCAATCATCAACCGAACGATTAAGAGTGTCAGGATATCATTTCAATAGTGACTTTCTCATGTTTAGCAATTACTTTTTTACCCTGTTACTGTTGTTTTCAGTAAGCTTTAATGTGGTTGGGCAGTCCTGTTTTTCGGTGCCTGACGTACCTGCTACCATGCAGTTTAAAAAAGGGGTTGCACGCACCGCATGGCTGCTGACTTCTTCTGCAAACGCCGAACCAAAAGCAGTAAAAATTTTGGTTTATGGGCAGTCAATTAGTGAGCAGTTGTGGTGGAAAGATGTTAGAGACTTTGTTAAAGAAAGATTTCCTTTTGCAAATATTACTTTCATTAATAAAGCAATTGGCGGCTTTAGTACCGAACGGCTAAAATTGATGGTGGAAAATGATGTTGTCTCTTTTTATCCCAATCTTATCCTTTTTCATGACTATGGAAATGAGGAAGATTATGAAACAATCATTCAAACCATTCGAAGCAAAACGACCGCAGAGATAGCCATCCAAACAGATCACATGGCTATGCAGGGGCAGGAGTGGCACGACAGGCATAGTCACCAATGGCTTCCTTCCATATGCAGTAAATATGGTTTGGCTTTGATAGATGTTCGCACCGTATGGAAGATGTATTTACAAGAAAATAATCTTGACATCACGGATTTGCTATCCGACGGGGTGCATTTGAATGCTCATGGCAATTTCCTGATGGCGTCAATAGTAAAACAATATTTTACTACGTTAATAAAGGCGATGCCAAGGGACAAATATGTGAAGGAAATGGTGGCAGGAAAGGACTTTTTAATTAAAGGAACAAGTATAGAAATACCTGTAAACGGAAATAGGGTGGACCTGGTATGGAAGACGAACGTAGGCGGTAAACAAATAGCAGTGAACATAGACGGAAAGAAGCCGTCGGATTTTAGGAGCTGTTATTACTATACAAGACCTGCGTTTGATAGTACTTACTTTTTAAGAAAGATAGGCCAGGTGCTGGGGATGAAACTGACCGATATAGCAAAAGAAGAAGAGTGGTCGATGACCATTACAGCCGCAGATAGTGTAAGGCAACAAATGGCGTTTTTGTTGCAAGGATCCATAACAGGTGAAGATGGCATGGGTTCGAGTGAAAGAACCTTCACTTCAAATTCCGGTAAAATTATTATTGATTCTACGCAATGGTTTAGGGCAAAAGAGTTTGCGGGGTATAGGTGGGTAAAGCCGGGCAATGTGTTACATTGGAAAATAAAATGTATGTGTAAGGATGAAGTTGTACCTATTGCATCGGGTGTAACAACTATTGTTCAGGGTGTTAAAAATGGCCAGCACAAATTGAGATTAACTGGAAAAGGGGTTAGGGATTTACGAGAGATAAGAGTATATGAGCCTGCGGTAAAGTAGGTTATGCCGGTTCGGCTGTTTTAACATTAATGCCGATATACCAGGGCATCCTTCTAAAAAAAAAGACATGGGCATAAGGCTATAGCTTTACGTAAAACGGAATATTAGCCGTAGCCCAATGGCCCTTTCCATCATAGGCATACACAAACAAACGGTAAACACCTTCTTTATCAGGGCTTTTAAAATTTATATGTGATTGGTTTACTTTACCCATTAAGCCGCTAATTGCTGCGGGTTTTTTCTCCCCATTTCCACCATATGGAAAAGTAGTTCCTTCGGGCAAAACTTCCCAGTTGTATTGTATGTTGTCGTTGTCGGGGTCTTTAACCCAAACCTGCGCAGTATAGCTTTGCGAGGGCTGTAAATAAACGTTGTTATAAGCTGTAAACTGCCCAACCTTTAAAGAATCTAAACGAGGTGTCCTGTTCTGTGGCCACTTGCCTGTCCACTCGTAATGCATCACATCTACCGCTTCGGTTTCAAGACCTTTTGCATCAAACATCCCAAACCATGTATGTGTCCGCTCCTGGTGTTGTCGCCACAGAAAAACAAAAGAACCGAGACACATTTCTTTGTCACCGCTAATGGTTTGCTCATATCGTCCTTTATATTTTTCCGCCTTCATGGTGCTGGTTTCTTCAATCGGCACTTTCCATGCAGTTTTCGGTACCTGCCAAAATCCGGTAGGTCCCCATTCGGTAACTGCATATGGTTTTTTCCACCCAAATTTGCGTAGTCACCAAGGGATTTTTCCTAAATCTCCATATTCATTAATACCAAGCAAATCAAGGGCCGGGCACCTGTTAATAACATCCCTTATTTTACCTGAATCAATTGAACCTACCACGGTCATTACAGGGTGATGAGGGTCGATGTCATGTATTTCTTTTGCGAGTGCGTTTACTGCGTCCCAAACTTTTATGTTGTAATGTTCTTTAACGTTGGCTTGTATAAAATCCAATTCGTTTCCAAGCGCCCACATAATTACAGCAGGATGGTTTTTTGTTTTGCGAACAATATCCATCACTTTGTCGTGTTGTATTTGAACAGCAGCAGTGTCATCGTAATTCATTCCATCACGCTCGGCTTCTACCGGTAAGTCTACTAACGCTGTAAGTTCAAGTAATTGGGCTTGGTCTAATATGTCAGGCTTACCTTCTGTACGTATTGAGTTCCCACCATATTGTTTCAGCTTTTTAAGGTAGTCACTTCCAACCGCACCTTTTATAAAATAGGGCTTGTTATTTACCAACAGTTGAAAAGCATTTTTATTGTTTACGATTTTTACTTTGGTGATGTTATTTAGCGCCTGGCTATTTCCGGTTAACGAGCACAATAAAAGCAGCAAAGCAAGCAGCACGTTTTTCATTATTGTCAATTTGATATTTTCATGAAAAGTAATTAATTTAGGGTAAATAGCTGTAAGGATACACGATGATGGTTTTTTCTTTTTTTATCTGTTCATTTAATTTTTATTATCAGGCTTTTCCACAACTTGCGTTTGAAAGCAATTGACGGTTATTAAAGGTGGGATAAGTATGGCTATTATAAATAAATCAGTTGTTGCCCGTTTAAATAGTTTAGGCGTACGGCCCTGGCACACATTATACAACGGTAATTATATTGAACATTTTTAACGAACAACCGCCATTTAAAAAAACGAAGTAATTCCATGACCTGGCTTTGTTTGTGTTTAAGGAGCGCCATACTGTATTTAGCATTTTTTTATGATTATTTTAAAGCCTGGTTAAACGAATGTTAATCATAAAAAGAAAAAGATTTTCAGTAAAAAACGGTTGCTAAAATAGCAATCAAACAGGTTATAGTAATCAAGAAATGTATGTATGCTTTAATAACTTTGGCACCAAAAATTACGATATAAAAAATGTAAAAGGTGGGTGGCGACCTTGCCTATTTTTCACAAGTACAAACCAAACAATTGCCCTGGCCTTTTAAGGTAAATGCAGGAAACGGAATAGTGATTGATGAAAAGTGTTCTTGGTTCTTTTATCAGCCATTATCAAAAGTCCAGTGCCAGCTATATATCTTTACAGTATTATCTTTCTCAATATTTACCATATTTTTCTCTCAAAGACGTGGATAAATGATTTAGCGTTAACGTTGTATTTCCTTCCTTAAATTATAATACAATCTTTCCAGCAAACGCAGATCTTTTGTAATGATTTCTGCTTTGGCCGTCAGTCCTTCCCGGTATTGAACTTCTTTATGGTAGTTAGTAGTTAAACCATTTGGCAAAAGTATTTTTGCTAAATAACCACTGTCTGTTGGGATGGCTGATATAAAATCCAGCCTGCCCGTAACACTACCATATTCCTGGCTTGGATACGATGAAAATTTTAGTAATACTTTTTGACCTTTTTCTACTTTTCCAAAATTTTCCTGTGGAATGAATATTTCAGCAAAAAAGCCGCTATTATCCGGATTGATAAAACATACGGTTTGATTAACCTGTAATTGCTGATTTTCCTGTAGGAAACCCATAAAACTTACTTTGCCACTAACAGGAGCTACCTGCAGAAATTTTTTCTTCCACGCATCAATATCGCTTTTAAAAGTTTGCAGCGACTGTTGAAAAATAGATACCTGTTGGGCGACAGTATTTTGCAAATCCATTATCTCTTTTAGCTTTTCGTTTTGCTGTGTTTTATTGGTAATCATCGCTTCGTTTATTTGAGGTATAGCCAATTGCTTCATCAGCAGTTTGCTTTTTTCATTGCGATATTCAAGTTCAGAT
>JBBRUR010000079.1:0-22390 GCA_038247635.1 Chitinophagales bacterium | reverse complement strand
GAATCGCTAAGACGAAAAAAACAAATGACCTATCAATAATCAAATGTATTTTTAACCATCTAAAAGCTCTTACTTTATTGCCTGCAACCCAGGTGGGTCAACATGCCCGGAATGGTGGGTCAACATCACCGGAATTTACATCTTCAGTCCACGCGGATAGTTACGTTACTTTATATTGCCGGTTAAAATAAACAGGCTATAACAATTAAGTTTACATAATTTTTTTTGGGTTTATAATAAAAAAAGAGGCTGCCTTGTTGGGGCAGCCGCTTTTTAAGTTTGGTGCAATAGTATTAGTCTACAATTACTTTATAAGTAGTTACTACGCCCTGCGAAACAACCGAAACGAAATAAGCGCCTTTTGATAAGCTATTTCCAATGGACAATGTGGTACTGCCAGCAGTAATTTCAGTGCTGTGGGTAAATAGCAATTGACCACTTACAGTAAATAAGTTAAGGGTAATTTTTTGAGCCGTTGGCGAAGTTACCTGTAATAAAACCTTATCCCTGGCAGGATTAATCACCTTTGCTGCAAAGGCAACTTTCTCTGACTTTTTTAGCCTTATAACGTTTGAATATTCAAACTTGCCATCTTTGTCAATTTGCCTGAGGCGATAAAATATATTTCCAGCGGTAATGCTACGGTCGGTAAACGAGTATTTGTTTACATTGGTTGAAGTGCCGGCACCTTCTACAAAACCAATAGTTGTAAAGTGGTACCCGTTCTCACTTTTCTGAATGTCAAAACCAATGTTATTAACTTCGGTGGAAGTATTCCATTGCAAAATGGCATCTTCACCACTAATGTTACCTGTAAAAGTCGTTAGCTTAACAGGTAATAAACTGCCAAACCGCACGTCAGCTATAAATTTAAAATTTTCGGTCGGAGCAAAGTCTGTCCACGTTGTACCGCCGCCAGGCACGGTTAAATAAAACGAACCCGACCTGATAGGGGTTTCTGTTTCAAAAGCGTAAGCGAAACTGGTAGTGCCGGTTTGTTTTATTATTAAAAAGAAATCTCCGGCGGGAACGGAAACGGCAGGAGAAAGCGCAAGCGCATTGGCCCCGGCTACCGAAGTTTGACTGGCAGATGTAAAAATAGCTGTGCCGGGCAGGCCGCCGGTGCCAGCTGCATTAAAAATGGCTATAGTATAAGGATTTCCCCCTTGGTTAAAATAAGTTGTTACTTGGTTAATGGTATTAGCATTGGAAGTGGAGAAACGCAAAGCAACGTCGAAAGTATTGCCATTTATACCCACACCCACACCTCCCTCACCCGTAGGTACGGCAGTATTGCCATAGCCAAAGGTATTAATGGTAATGGCCTGGCTTGTTGTTGCTAAGTTATTGGCATTATTACCGTCGGCAGGCACTGAAACAGTGATAGCGTTGGTACCTGCTGTTTGCGGATTATACGTAGCAAAAGTAACTACCCGGGTGGCGCCCGGAGCCAGTGAAGCTATTGATTGACTATTTGAAAACGGAGATCCGGCTCCGGTTATATTTAGCGTAACCTGTAGGTTAGTGAGCGTATTGGAACCTGCATTATTTACCAATGCTCTTACAGCATGAAAAATCCCCACTGGTAGTTTTTCGTTTGTGTACACCAATTGTACCTGTGCATCGTTAGGGGGTAGCAAAACCGCCACAAAACGATACGTTTGCCCGGAGGTAGGTAAAGCACTTTTTCTGCTGTTAAAACGATTTGCTATATAGTCGCCATTTAAAAAAGTGGCTGTAGCCCAGGCCTGTGCTGACGTTTTGGTTATGTTAACAGCGGCTATTGAATTATTACCCCTGATACCTGCAGTACCCTGAATAAAGGCATCTGCCCCAGTACCGATAGTAAATGTGCCGTAAATAAATTCAATATTATTTAAGCCTTCGTACAATTTAATCTGAAAATTAATGGAGCTATATTGACCAGCGCCGGCAGTTAAGTTCCAGTCGCGAAGATTTTTAAACTGAACAGTACATACCCGCGAACCGGCCGTTCCAGTTGTGGCAACTCTGTATTCGGGGCTGGTAGCACCGTCCAGGTCCAAATTAAACGGCGCAATAATATTAGGGGTTGTGTATGATCCAGACGCAACATTAGTGGAAATGGTAGCTGCAGTGGCACCTAATTTAATAAAACCGTTGGTACTTAACACAAACTGGGTAAAGGTGGCCCCATTGTACAAAAAATTAAACCCAATGTTTTGTACTGATGATGTATCCTCGTCGAAGGTAAGCGTGCCACCATTAAAATTAGTTGCAATGGCCGATCCTGCGGTACCAATATCAGTATAAATGCCGGCTGCAGCCACAGCATTGGCTGCCAGGTAGTTGTACTGACTAAATGCCTGCGTTATAAAAAAGCAAAGAAAAAGGAACAGGTAGATTTTTTTCATTTAAAAGGTTTTTCTAAATGTAACCAGGAATTTTATAAAATGTTATCTTACTTTTTTTATTTCTATATGTGCAAATAAAGACTGCAAATAATTTTTTAGCCTAACATTAAATAAATTAATCAGATTTTATTTGACAAACTCTTAGGTTATTGTGTGGCCACCTTCAGCGCAATTTTTTTCGTAAGGTAGCGGTCCATCCTTCTTTTTTTTGCGATAGCCCTAACCTTTAAAAAAAATGTATTGGGCCAGGGTGCAGGTAAGGGCTATTAACTGCCGCAACAGTAAGCACAATGGGTAGCTGTTTACCGGTTATAAACGCTCCGGTATTAAAATGGCACCAATGAGAAGGTCAGAAACTTTATCCAGGCGTTTATACTAAAGTCCGCAGTGCCGCAAACATGTCAACTAAAAGTTTTTTTGTTGATGAGCAGTTGATTTTCAAACTACATTCCAATATAAAAAGCTGGTAAGCAAAGGTGAAAGTGATTTTTTAAGCCACTTATGAACAATAAACTATATAAATGTTATTTTATAAAAAACACTGATTTTGACAAAAGCAGCATTTGTTGATTATTGAACCAGGTATCTTTGAAACACAATTCCATATTAGTATGTAAACATATTTGGCATGGTAAATAGTAAACCCGTATGGCTTTGGTGTGGTGTATGTAAAAAAACCTAAATGCTCCCCTTCGTTAACGACCAAAGTTTGCAGCCAGCAAAAAAATCTTATTAAATTAGTATTTAGTCATTGTAATGCATTTTCACTTTAGTTTTTACAGTTCCGTACTCTTAATATTTTTTAGCCAGGGAGTTATTTTTTCGTTCTTATTATTAAAAAAAAGTATCACACATCAAAGTAATCCTGATAGATGGTTAAGCTTGATTATTTTTTTATGCTCGCTATACGTATTGCCGTGGATGCTTGGTTTTGCCGGCTGGTACAGTTTGCAGCCCTACAGGGATATTATGTTTTATGTTCCATTTCAGCAATTATTACTTGTAGGTCCTGCAATTTATTTTTACACGCAAAGTCTTTTAAACCCTGCGTTTAGATTTAAGCGCAGCGCCTGGCTCCACTTTACCCCGGCTTTGGCTTATTTACTTTACCGGTTGGTCATTTTTATTATCGACAAAGTTATTTTACACCAATACTTTTTTTACGCAAACGGCAGAGATAAAAGCTTAGATACCTGGTATCAACTGGCCGGATTTTTATCGATGTTACTGTATTTTTTAATAAGCCTGCGATACTATGCCACGTACAAAAAGGTAATTTTTCAAACGGTAAGTTTTGCCAATAACTTATTATTTGGCTGGATACAGAAGTACCTGCTAACCTTTTTGCTGATGCAGGTTTTGTGGCTACTCTTCTTTCTTTTTTATCCTGATTGGGGAAATTTTAAAGAAAAATGGTGGTACTACCTCGCTTTTTCGTCGCTTATGTATTATGTAGGCATTACGGGCTATGCCAGCAACGTAAAATCCTTAATTTCTTTCAAAATTTCAGCTAATGAAAATAACGCGGTTTTTCTTTTAGATAAAACTACCAATGAGTCGGAAACGGCAGAGTCCATTCAATTAATAGAGGTGGTTGAAGTTTCAATTAGCCCTGAAGCAGAAGAATGGAAAGTGAAAATTTGCCACTTGCTTGAAAAAGAGCAGCTGTATGAAAATCCAAACCTAACGTTGCTTGATATTGCCCGCAAACTGGATACCAACCAAACAGTGATATCTAAAATGATTAACCAGGGCTTTAAAATGAACTTTAATGACTTTATCAATAGCTACAGAATAAAAGCGGTTATTCATCTATTAAAAAATAAAGAGCATCAGAAGCAAACCTTGCTTGGTATTTCTATCGATTGCGGTTTTAACTCTAAAACTACCTTTAACCGCTGCTTTAAAAAAAGTACGGGATTATCTCCAAGGGATTTTTTGGAAAAACTAGCCGATGAACAGTCAAAAACGTAAAATTTTAAAGAATAGTTTGTACCAAATCATGATTCAGGACGACATATGTCTCGGCAAATGTCAAATTCGCTATGTAAAATATCGAAAAATGAAACTTACCATTACCATTTTAGTAGCGCTGGTAGCAACACAGGTCTTCGCTCAAAATGCCCAGGTCGACAGGCAAATCAAACAGGTTGAAAATAACCTCATCCCATTCGTTCCGGTAAAGGGCTTTAAAGGCTGGAACATTATAGACCGAATGAAATACTACCAGGTGCCGGGGGGTAAGTATAGCCGTTATCAATAACTATAAAATAGCCTGGGCAAAAGGGTATGGCTTGGCAGATACCATCAACAAAAATCCGGTAACAACGGAAACAATGTTTTCTGCAGGCTCTATCAGCAAGTTGGTATCGGCCGTAACAGCTTTAAGTTTGGTACAAGCCAGTAAACTGCAATTAGATAGGCCAATTCACGACTATCTAACTTCGTGGAAAATTGCCGGCAACAACTTTACTAAAAAAACGCCCATCACTTTACGAATGTTATTGAGCCACACGGCAGGAACCAGTCAAACATCGTATTTTGGTTTTACACCCGATAAAAATCCACTACCTACCATAGTTCAAATATTAAGTGGGGCCGCAATTTCGGACAGCAGGCCAGTGGTGGTAAATAGCGAACCTCAAAAAGAATTTAAATATTCAGGTGGCGGAAGTATGGTTGCCCAATTGGCAATGATGGATGTTTCAAAACAAACTTTTGCAGACTTGACCCAACAGGCCATCTTCAACAAATTAGGAATGTCAAATTCAACTTTTGAACAACCATTGCCTCAAAAGTTTCAGTCAAAGGCTTCAGGCGCATATTCTGCCGCCTCGTGGTTTAAGGGAATGCCCTATGTGTATCCACAGCAGGCCGCAGCAGGTTTGTACACAACCCCAACCGACCTTGCAAAGTTTTTTATTGATATTCAAAAATCTTATTTGGGAAAGGGAGCGATATTAAACCAGGAGTTAACAAAACAAATGTTTACCCCACAGGCCAATGTTTCCGACGGAAGTTATAAGGAACAAATAGGGGTGGGTCCATTTTTAATTCAGCGTACCGACAATAAAGATAACAAAGGCGTGTATTTTGAATTTACTGGTGTTAATGCAGGCTTTTTAGCATACGGTATAGCCAGTATTGAAGAAGGCAATGGCGTTGTCATTATGCTTAACTCGGGCGATGATGTAAATGGTTTGGGTAAAGAAATTAGAAGGGCTGTTGCCAAAGCATACCATTGGTACAAATTTTTACCGGCAGAGGTACAGCCAATAATACTTGACAATGCCACCATTGACAGCTACATTGGCCGTTATAAAAAAGCGGCAGATGAAGTGGTGGTAATTAAAAAAGAGAAGGATTATTTGATTGAAACAGTTAATGATGGCAATAATATTTATTGCTTTCCGATTGTAAGGGATACGCTGATTTTTACTGACTACAATGTAAAAGGATTTTTTGCACGAAGCAAAGACGGAAAAATAATTTCTCTGCGTACTGAGTACCAAACATTAGAACAGGCCATGGTTAGAATGAACGATGATGAATTTACACCTTCAGAATATCTAAAGGCAAAAAAATACAACGAAGCCAAACTGGGGTTTAGACAAATGAATATGAACGAGTATCAAATTACTTATTTGGCGTATGATCTTTTAAATAAAAAACCTACTGATGTTGAAGCCGTAAAGATAGTTTTGGAACTGGCGCAGGAGCAACATCCCAATGCATCGGTAGTGTATAGCCGTTGGGGCGACTATTACCAAAAAGTGAATGATAAAGCCAGTGCTATAAAAAACTATGAAAAAGCGCTGGAACTTGACCCAAACGATAAACAGACTATGGACACAATATCAAAATTGAAAAAGTAAATTATTAAACCCAAACCACAATGAAGTATACCAATTTAATGGGCCTTATCGTTGTATTGATCCTTTCGGTTCAAATTGTTACAGCGCAGTCGTCGTCAAAACGGTTTAACCTTACAGATTTTGATAAGGTTGAGATTGAAAATGTAAACGGTCAAATTGAAATTGAATTGGGAAAGCCATTTGCTATATCCGTTTCAGAAAACGAAGTTGCAGAAGAACAACTAGAAATTAGTAAGGTGGCAGATAGACTAATTATTCAATTAAAAAAGCAATATAGCGATGATTGGAAAAAGAGAAAGCCAGTGATTATAAAAATTGCTATGCCTGAAATATCTAAGCTGTTAAACAACTCAAATGCAGATATAAGTATAAAAAAGTTTGTTGGAAGATATTTGGGTATAAACAATAATGGAAACGGAAATATTATACTGGTAGGTTCAGTAGTTGATTTTATTGAAATTGAGAATAATGGAAACGGTAATATTGATACGAAAAACATTAATGCAAAAAAAGTAACCATAATTAAATCAGGCAATGGTGATGTGACTGTTACAACAGCCAATAGCTTTAGCGTTAAAATGGCAGGTAATGGCGATATCATAACCTATGGGACAGGTAAGGCTGTTATTGAAAAACAAAGTGGAAACGGAAAAGTCGTTTATGCAAATGCAGGTTTTCCGGTTCAATAAATAAAATATCTTTCCACTTAAGGTTGTGCTGCAAAGTCGGCACCTGGTAGTTGGTTTATTTATGCCTTTGATGGCAATTTGCAGATTTCTAATACCATCATTAAACTAGTGGCTAAGAAAGGGTACCTGTTTCTGTTTGTTCATTAAACGTTCGGTTTGGAAAGTTTAGTGAGTTCAATAGTCACAAAAAATATTGTTGTTTAACTAATTTACATCTGGACTTGTATACTACATTTAGAAAAATAATGCTATGATTAATAAAGCAACCCTTACATTTTTAGAAGATCTAAAAGATAATAATTCAAAAGAATGGCTTGATGAACATAGAGCAAAGTACGATTTGGCCAAAGGCGATGTGCTGGCTTTGACTGCCAGCTTAATATCAGCCGTTGGCGACTTTGACAAAACCATTGCAGATGCGGCTTTACAGCCTAAAAGTTGTATTACCAGGTTAAATAGAGACCTGCGTTTTGCCAAAGATAAAACGCCCTATAAAAACGACTACTACATTGTGCTCAATAAAGACGGAAAAAACAGTGCTTCGGCTTTTTATTATGTACACATACAGCCAGGCAATTGTTTTGTTGGTGGCGGCCTTTATAACCCACAGCCGGAACCACTAAAAAAGGCCCGGCAGGAAATTGACTATAGTTTTAATGAATGGACTAAAATTATTAGCGATAAGGCATTTAAGAAAAGCTTTCCCAGTGGCATTCAAAGCGTTGGTGCTTTAAATAAAGTGCCGGCCGGCTACGATGAAAGTAATGCTGCCAGCGAGTTCTTAAAAATGAAAGGATTTTGTACAAAGGAAATGATAACCGACAAAGATATAATGGCAGCAGGCCTTGAAGACAAAATTATTACATACTTTAAAACAACCAGGCCATTAGTTGACTTTTTAAACAGGGCCATCGAAAACGATTAGGTGACATGCATGTTACGGCGGTCGTTATTTGTTTGGTGTCAGTTTTGTTAATCGCATATTCTATCCAATGGTAGCACCTACTTCTTCCTTCTTCTTAAAAAAACAGTCAATAAATTTGGGTATGTAACAGAAAATAGCTCTGGGTTTTACATCACTACCACCAATCGCTTTTCTTTCTTCAAAATTTCTTCGAAATTGAAACGGTAATTTTGTGGAGTGAAAATTTTGATAATAGAAGACGAACCTGCACTTGCGCAAAGCATAGCCGAATACCTGCCGGAGGAGCGTTATTTGTGTGAATTTACCACCACTTTTGCCGGGGCATCAAACAAAATTGACCTGTACCTGTACGATTGTATTCTACTGGATATTATGTTGCCGGATGGTAATGGTATAAAATTATTGGAGGAACTTAAGGCAAAGAACAAACAGGATGGAGTGATCATTATTTCGGCTAAAGATGCCCTGGACGATAAGATTAAAGGCCTGCAACTGGGTGCCGACGATTACCTAACCAAACCATTTCACCTGTCGGCACCTGCGGCGCGGATGTATTCCGTCATCAGGCGAAAACAGTACAAAAGCTCGAACACCTTTCAGCAAAATGAATTACAAATTGATTTACTTGCCAAAACGGTTTCGGTTAATAGCGGGTTGAGATCGCTTACTAAAAAAGAATTTGACCTGTTGCTATTTTTTATAGGCAATAAAAACCGGGTCATTTCCAAAAGTACTTTGGCAGAACATCTCTCCGGCGATTTTGCCGATATGTTAGACAATCACGATTTTGTGTATGTGCACATTAAAAACCTGAAAAGGAAATTAAATGAAGCGGGTAGCGACAATTACTTAAAAACAGTATATGGCACAGGCTAAGCGAAGGTTTCCCCTCCTTTAAAAGGAGGGGACAGAATGTTTTTATAAATTGTTATAAAAACTTTCAGGGGTGGTTATGACGCTACACATAAAAAGAAGATCATCAACAACAAACCTGAACTAAAACCCCTGCGAAAATACCTCCATAATTACTGCACTTCAGCAGTGGGCACCTTGTAGAAACATCTTTGAAGAGGCCGGGATTCATTGTTAAATTATCTGCGCAAATGTTGTTGGTTGGGCCACTAACAACTACCAACCAACAATGGTTAACCGGTTTTACCAACTCTGATTTTATGCTTCGTACAAAATCGTCCCCTCCTTTAAAAGGAGGGGAAAATATAACGAACCTTCGGTGGTTGGTGACAACTCCGAACTATGGCAAAAATGCTAGCCACCGTAGAAAACTAAACTTTTGCCAACCAGTAAACCTCTCGGCGCAGGTTTCCCCTCCTTTAAAAAGGAGGGGACAGAATGTTTTTATAACCTGTTATAAAAACGTTCAGGGGTGGTTAAATTGAAACACCTGATACATCCTAAATAAAGTCAAAAAGTTAGCCCAACACCGACAGCGAAGTTTGGTATATTTAGACTTAAGTACATCACTGGTGCAGTTGCCATTACCTTCCAAATAAAAATACATTTAAACCAAACCTGATGGCTGAGAAACAAGCGCCAACAAAAGGATTGAGAAAGGTTTTAGGGCTAACTTCTTTGTTTATTATTTCTATTGGATTGGTGGTGTCGCAAAGTTCGGTTGTGTCCATATTGCAAGGCGCTGGCTTAGGAGGTGGTAGCTTTTTTATAGCTATACTCATCGCCTTTATCCTTACACTTTGTTATATATCTACGTATTCCGAGTTGGCCCTAATGATGCCAAAAGCAGGAAGCATCAGCACTTTTACAGCCGTTTCAATTGGTCATTTCCCGGCAATCGTTGCTACCTTATCTGCTTACATAGCACCAAATGTATTTTCAGCCCCGGCCGAATTAATATTAATGCAACATGTACTCGATAGTATGGCTCCCGGCTCCTTCCCCAACATTGCCCTCGCCAGTTTATGGCTGTTTGCCATACTCAACATGTTGGGTGTTGATTTATTTGCTTCTATTCAAAGTATTATCTCTTTTACCATGTTGCTAACGTTGCTGGTAATAGGTATTGTAGGGCTTACCAACAGTCCTTTGCAGGGTATAGCGCCCATTAACATATTTTCTCAACTGGTACATACTGACAGCGCTGTGTTTTCATTGGTATTAATCGCCCTGTGGCCCTTTGTTTCGTTCGAAGTGGTGTGCGATCTTATTGAAGAATCTAAAAATCCGGTAAGGCATATTCCTAAAGCCATGTTTCTGGCAGGTACTACCATGTTTGTTTTGTATAGTCTGCTTTGCGTTGTGGCAATCATGCAGGTACCTGCGGCGCAACTGGTCGGTACCGATATTCCCCATTGGGTTTTAGGCGAGGCCATTTTTGGAAACACCGGCAAAATAATCATTGTTGTATTAGCTATTACTACTACCTGCGGCCTCATTAATGCATCGCTGGCAGCTGTGCCCAGGCTGTTATTTGGCATGGCTCATCTTAAACAATTGCCCGCTATTTTTATGCGGCTTCATCCAAAATTTAAAACTCCGTGGGTTGGTATCCTGTTTCTCACAGTAATCGTAACCGTACCGATCTTCATATTTAAAAACAACCCCGATGCTTTGTTATTACTGGTAATATCGTCGGCAAGTTGCTGGTTGCTTACCTACATAATAGCGCACATAGACCTTATAGTGTTGCGTAAAAAATACCCCCACTATAAACGCCCCTTCACTTCTGCTTTTTTTCCATTGCTTCAAATAATCGGTATAGCTGGTATGATGTATGCCTTTATCAACAACGCCCCCACACCCGGGCTACGGTGGAAAGTATACGCAAATGTTGCCCTATTTATTGGTGTCACCGTATTGTACGCCTTTTTTTGGGTAAAGTTTAAAATGAAAAAAAATTTGTTTGAACCCGAAGATATCGAGCAGGCCATCGCGGATTAGAATAAACAAGGGTCCAAAATCAAATACAATAGGTATTGCCGCCGTTGACCTACAAAAAGACTTTACTTATACTACCACTGTTGATGGCGATAAAAAACGCTATCCCCATAGCGCAACACTCAAACAGGTTCGTAGCTTTTATTTAAAAAGAATGGCAGCTCTACAACAACACAAAATATGAAACCAATGCGTCCAACACCATCATTGAGCAATTGTTAGGCACGGAAATTTTGATAACTATCCACAAGCTGGTTATGACTTTTTTGAAACCCAGCTTTACAGCTATTTTCATCAGTCGTTGCAGCCTGCCTCTATCACCATAGAGGTTGCACTCTTACGGTTTGTAATTTTATTCAGATTTTTTTTTCATAATCAGCTGTTTAGTATTAATTGTACCAAAATAGCGGATAATCATTGACATTTTGTTTACAAAGCCAGCGCTGTTTAGCAGGTTTATAATTGTAAGCCCGGGTTTATGGTGAGCAATGGCTAATTGCCCGTCATGCATGTACAATTTTTCAACAAAACATTATACTTACGCACTCAACAAAACATTATACTCACGCACTCAACAAAACAGTATACTCACGCACTCAGAAAATTAAAAGCGGGTGATTTATTAATTGTTCAATTGGCGGACACAATTAACCATGAAGTGACTGTTTTAATTAGTCCGTATTTTATATTAAACTTTAATTAATGACACAATCCTCTATTGAATGGACGGAGATGACATATAATCCAACGACGGGTTGTATAAAAGTTTAAGCAGGATGTAAGCTTTGCTATGCTACAATAATGACGAGACGATTAAAAGCGATGGGATAGAAAAATATAAGAACGGTTTTAAAATTATCAAAACACACCCTGAAACGCTTGCAATTCCATATACCTGGAAAAACCCCAGGATTGTTTTTGTAAATTCAATGAGCAACCTTTTTCACAAAGATGTTCCCGTTGAATTTATTAAACAAGTATTTAAAGTTATAAATGAAAACCCGCAACATGTTTTTCAGGAATTGACCAAAAGAGTGGAGAGACTTTTTGAAATCCATAAAGAACTCCGTTGGACACATAATATTTGGACGGGTGTTTCTGTTGAAGCCAATAGAATTGTTGAGCGTATTGATTTCTTAAGACGGACAAAAGCCAAAGTAAAGTTTCTGTCATTAGAGCCATTAATTAGAGAACTTAAAGATCTAAATCTAAAAAAAATGGATTGGATTATTGCTGGTGGGAAAGGTGGACACAACCCTGCAACAACGAACCCGGATTGGGTATTATATATCCAAAGTCAATGTAGAAAAGCTAAAGTTTCTTTTTTCTTTAAACAATGGGGTGAAAAAAATAAAAAAGCTACAGGTCGTACACTGAACGGGAGGACTTACGATGAAATACCTGAAGTTTATGACTTGGTTAGAAAAGCTTAATCACTACACCTACGCAAAACCTTAACTTTTTCCGTTTGTTGATGATCCCGCAGCCGCGCTGTTAAATGTTGTTCCCGAACCACGCATTGGCTTGAACTTAAGAAAAAATAAATTGCATTAAAAGCCTGTCCCACTAAGGATTTGAAGCTTTAAAAATGCATAAAAAAGAGTATTAAAAAATGGTGAAAAAAAAGTTGCTATAAAAAGATGTGGTACAAGGGAGTGACACAACGATGTTCAATAGAATCTCTCCTGTTCGTCCAATAAAAAAAAATCCTTAAGTTGACGCCTGTTCGAACCACGGTATAAATATCACCTTCAACTGTTGCATGCGTAAGCTTATATAGGTATTCATTATTTGTTGTATCTTTAATTTTGTATTAGTTCAGGCTGTTTGGTTAAATACCGCCCCTGTCTTGTTTTGTAGATATTATGAAAACCAGGCTTTAAAATAAACGAATGAATAACATGAAAACAATAACAGCGATATTTCTTATTGTTACACTTTGGAGTTGCAGAAAAGGGGATCTAATCGAAAAGAAAGAGGTATATCCACATACACTATCAAGCATAAGAAATAACGGAAGCGTTGTTTTGCAGTGGCAAAAGCCCTGGTGTCCTTTTGATTGTCCTCAATTAGTTCCTGAGCGTTTTGAAATTCTAATGTCCGATACCGATCCTTTAATATTAAAATTTTATGCATCGGTAAGTAATAGCCTTTTCAATTTTACAATCGATAACTTAATTAATGGAAAGCCCTACTATTTTGCAATTAAGGCCATTGACAATAATAAAAAATTTACGCTGTCCAAAACAGTAATGACGATACCTGAAAACCCTGAGCATATCCAGGCAGTATTTCCAATAACAGGCAAGGACCGGCAACTTGGAACATTGTCACCAGAAAAATCATCAGTTGCCTATACTGGTAATTACATATGGAATAATGGAAATAACAGTGCACAATCAGTTTTTATCTACTCATTATTAAATAACACAGAAGCACTTATAGAAAAAAATTCCCGTTCACCTGAGTGGTCTCCAACACAACAAAAAATTGCGTACCACACCGATAATGGTGAAGTCAATACTTCCCAGGGATACAGACCTGCTCATATTGCAGTTTACAACATTCAAGATGTCACTATAAAACGATTAACAAGTGGAAACTCTTTCAACTACCTGCCCACATGGTCACCAGATGGCAATTGGATAGCCTATTTATCGGACAAGGCGGGAAGTAAAGAATACAATCTTTGGAAGATCCCCTCCAATGGTGGAACAGCAATAAAAATAACATCTGACTTTAACGATTTGGCGGATATGAGAACAATAGACGAACGATCACCGAAAACATTAAGTTGGTCGAAAGATGGGAGTAATATAGCATTTGCAAGATTGAAGAAAACAAATGATACATATAACTACGACCTTTATTCAGTTCCCTCAAATGGGGGTAACAGGGCAACAATCATATCTTCTCAATGGAGCGATTTCTGTCCGGCGTACTCACCCAACGGCACTACCATAGCATTTGTTAGTGATCGTTCAGGGTTAAACGAAATTTGGACAATGCACTTACAAACCAAAAGGTTTAGGCAGATTACCGGAAGTACAGGAAAACCGGTATATGAAAATTCGGGGAAAATAGAATGGTCTGCATCGGGCGATAAAATTTTATTTACTAGTACAGCAGGCACCTTCAATACACTTTTTACGGTGGATACCAATTGAAATTAAAAATTTTTGCTCTTGCCGGTCTTGCAGTTAAATCGTGTAAGGTGTTTTGCAGTTTTCGCCTTTGCAGGGAGAGTCACCTGCAAATGATTTGCAGTTTGTTGGTCGTCCTGCAGCAGTGCAGTAATATTGTCATCCTCAAATGTTTTTGCCGTAAAGGGTCTTATGCGATTGCTTCAATCCGTATTTTATTTCGGCAAAAAATAATGACCATAGATTTAATTTACCTAAAGCCAACTTAAATTCCAACACCTGCAAAAACGTTACCGTTGTTTAAAAAATTTTAGACAGGGTATTAGCCATTAAGTGCATAATAAGTTAGCTACAGTTGCCCATGCGCATGATACTTTTAGCGCAGGCAATGTAAAAACGCCATCGTGTATTTTTACAAAATTTAGTCAACTGGTAAACTAATCCTGGCCCACTGTTAAATTAGTTTTTAACCCAATCAATAAGTATACAAAAGCAATCTCCAACAATGGAGGCTTACCTTATCTATCCATTTCATTATATTCGGCCACCATTAAATAGTCGGTTAGGTGTTGTACAGGTAGTTATCAAATATTATTACCAATAAAAACATAACAACTATATAGGTTGCTGACCCATTGCCTCACAAAAAAACTCCCCCAAATAAAAAAAGGGGGAGCTGAAAAGTTACTATCTAAAAAACAGCCTACGGAGTTAAACTTCCCTCAATGCTATCGTCCATGGTTTTACCCAACAAGGCCCCGGCAGCCATTTTTATTAGCGCAATAGCATCGCCATGTTTGTTATCCCAATAGTACGCCTCAATGGTGGTTACTTTCAGTACGGTTATCCGCGGGTCGTTTACACCCCCGGTAAACCACGTTTTTACTATTGGCTCCCAAAGTTCTTCAATCAAAGCCCTGTCGGTTAAAATTATGGCCTCACCATACACACTCAAAAAATCGGAGTTCGACCCCTGAAACAGCAATTGCACTTTACTATCTTTTTCTATGTCGGCGTTTTTTTGGCTGTCGTTTGCACTTAAAAAGTAAAAGTTACCTTCTTCGTCAATTTTTGTGGCCGCCATGGGCCTTACCGATGTGGGATCGCCGCTGGTAATATCTGTCAAAAAAAAGCAGGTACTGTTTTTTTCTGCCAGCTCCTTTATCTTTTTACCTGCTTCTTTTCCCAAAAGGTCCTGGTGGTTTTTTTCTTCCTGTTGTTCATCAATGCTATTCATACATATTATTTTTATTAGTTAAAATACTAACAGTAAAAATATTGTACCATGCCTATAATTTACCCTGCGCCTATGTCTTAATTTAAGGGGGGTCAGTTGCCTTCAAATCATCGTTGCTTTTTATGGAAACTCACATTAAAAATTTTAAAACTTGAGCGTATGCTTACCTAAAAAATAAGTGTAAAAAAACCGCCTGGCAAACAAGCGGTAAAAATGGTAGCTGTCTACCCGTTTTTACACCTACATTAGTGTAAAACATAACCCCCTATCAATGCAATCAATCAAAAATATTATTTTCGACCTGGGGGGCGTGCTCCTTACGCTCAACTACAATCGCACCGAAACAGCATTTATCGACCTCGGCGTTCACCATTTTGCCCAATTGTACAACCAGCAAAAGGCCAGTCCCTTATTTGAGCAGTTAGAAATGGGTGAAATAAGTAACCACGATTTTTTTGAGGCATTTAGAAAAGTGGGCAATATGAACCTTAGCGATCAGCAAATGGAACAGGCCTGGTGTGCCATGCTTGGCCATTTTCCGGCCGAAGTATTGACTTTTTTGGCCGAGGTAAAAAATCGCTACAATATTTACTTGTTTAGCAATACCAACCGCATACACCACAGCGCCTTTATAAAAATTTATGAACAGCAAACCGGTCTTAAAAATTTTGACGACTTTTTTATAAAAGCCTGGTATAGCCACAACCTGGGCGCCCGCAAGCCTTACCCCAAAGCATATACCAAATTGCTGCAGTTGGAAAATTTACAAGCCAGCGAAACTTTGTTTATTGACGATAGTAAAGTAAACATTGATGGTGCAGAGGCCGCGGGGCTGCAAACAATTTGGCTTCAAACATCGCAAAACGTGTGGCAATTAGGGCTGTAGGTCAGCCTACTTAATTTCCTCAAACTCAATATAATCTTTACTGCCAGGCTGTTGGTTGGTAGTTTGTCCGGTACTGTTGGCCGGGCGTTTTACATTAGTGCCTTCATCGGTAGTATTGGTAAAATTGCCTGTTTCATTACCATTCATATTGCGCATTTGTTGTTTCATGCGGCGCCTGGCAGTAACTACAGGTATTAAAAAACCCGTAATAAATCTAAAAACAATGTAAATAAGTATGGTTATAAAAAAATAACTAAGCATAGTTAATTAAAGGTACAAACGACCTGTTTTTGACAAAACTAATTATATATTGGCAGGTTACTTTTACAAAACCTTAACGCTCATAACCGGCAAACCGCCTTTCTAAGGTTTTTAAAAATTTGGAAGTTCACTATCGTTTATACTACATTTGCATAATACAACGAAACAACAGAAGGGAACGGCTAACCGTTCCCTTCTCTTATTATCACAATGAGCGAAACAATAATTGAGGCAGTTGAACAAATAATAAATAGGCTGCTACAAAACCAACCCACCGACTTTTTGGTGTCAATAAAAATTAAGCCCACCAACAATATTAAAGTGTTTGTTGACAGCGATGGCGAAGGTGGCATGACCATTGAAAAATGTGTGCGAATCAACAGGGCATTATACAAACAAATGGAAGAAATAGCCATGTTTCCCGATGGAGATTTTTCGCTGGAAGTATCATCGCCCGGTATTGATGAGCCATTAAAACTAAACCGTCAGTATCAAAAAAATATAAATCGGCTGGTAGAGGTAGTCCTAAACGACGATACCCAACAAACAGGCAAACTGCTACAGGTAACTGATACCGACATTGTAATTGAGTTTACCACCGGCAAAGGAAAAAAAGCCGAAATACAACAACCAACTATTTCTTTTAGTAACATAAAAAAAACAACCGTTCAAATCCAGTTCTAAATTCTTTATTTAACCAATAAAGTGTTTTTTTAAAAATTTTGCCATGGCAAGTATAAACCTCATAGAAGCATTCCAGGAATTTAAGGATGCCGAAAACATTGACAGGCCTACCATGATGAAGGTGGTAGAAGACGTATTCAAAACATTGTTGCGTAAAAAATTTACCAGCGACGAAAATTTTGACGTAATCGTGAACGCCGAAAAAGGTGACCTCGAAATTATTCGTCGCCGTATGATCGTTGACGATGGTGAGGTAATGGACCCCCTGGCCGAAATAGCCTATTCCGACGCCGTAAAAATTGCACCTGACTTTGAAGTAGGCGAGGAACTGTACGAGGAAGTAAATATTTACGACTTTGGCAGGCGTGCCATTTTAGCAGCTAAACAAACCCTTGCAAGCCGCATAAACGATTTAAAAAAGAACGTATTGGTAAAAAAATACGGCGATCGAATTGGCGAAATTGTAAATGCCGAAGTTTACCAGGTGTGGAAAAAAGAAGTTTTGTTGTTAGATGAAGAAGGTAGTGAGCTAATTTTACCCAAATCTGAGCAAATACCCAGCGATTTTTTCAAAAAAGGCGAAAGCATACGTGCGGTGGTAGAGCGGGTCGATCTAAAAAATAATAATCCGGTCATTATTCTAAGCCGCACTTCTTCAAAATTCTTGTCTAAGTTGTTAGAAATTGAAGTTCCCGAAATATTTGATGGCTTAATTGTTGTTCGCAAAATAGTTCGCGATCCCGGGGAGCGGGCCAAAGTGGCCGTAGAAAGCTTTGACGATAGAATAGACCCCGTTGGTGCATGTGTTGGTATGAAGGGAAGCCGCATTCATGGCATCGTTCGCGAGCTTAAAAACGAAAACATCGACGTTATCAATTTTACCAATAATATTAACCTGCTCATTCAAAGGTCGTTAACCCCTGCTAAAATAACCAGCATGGATATTGACCAGGAAGGCAAACACGCCAGCGTGTATCTTAAGCCCGACCAGGTAAGCCTGGCCATTGGCCGCCGTGGTGTAAACATAAAACTGGCCTGCGAACTTACCGGGTACGAAATTGATGTGTTCCGCGACAACGAAGGCGAAGTAGAAGAATTTGATATAGACCTGGAAGAATTTAGCGACGAGATAGAACCATGGATTATTGACGAACTAAAGCGCATTGGTTGCGATACGGCCCGCAGCGTACTAAACCTTACCGCCGAAGAACTGGAGCGCCGAACCGATCTTGAAAAAGAAACGATTGTAGACCTCCGCAAGATTTTGAGCGATGAGTTTGAGAAAGAATAATTATTACCCCGGCAGCCAAAACTTAAACAGTTTGAACCTGCTGTATGTTAAGGTTTTTTTTTGAGGCCCGGCAGTAAAGCAGGTAGCAACAGCAGTGGCGTCGCACTCTTTTACATTAGCAGCAGCACGAAGCAAAAAAATTAACGCTTTTAACAAAAAGCGCACAGCAAAGGGTTACTATTAGTGTAGCATTTCTATTAACAAAAACCTGTTTCACAAAAAACAGCAAGGCATGCGATAGGTATTTTTGAGCAAAGCACGCAAATGCGCCGCCCGGCACAAAACTTACCATTACTTTTGGGCCACGAAAGAAAAAAAGAGGTGGCAGACGAACAAATAAAAAGTATTAATGACAGAACTCAAATTACCTCGATTACTAGCCGCAGCCAAGGAATTTAACGTTGGCCAGGACACGCTTGTAGACTTTCTTGAGCAGAAAGGCTTCAATAAAGACGACCTGAAACCAACTTCAAAGCTTAGCGAAGACATGTATATGTCCCTACAGCGCGAATTTCAGGGCGATAAGGTAGCTAAGAATAAGGCCGATATGGTTGAGATACCCAAAGGTTTACAGTCCGAAGGCCGTAAAAAAAGAGACGAGGAAGAAATCACTTTCACCAAAAAATTTGTAGCTCCAGCCGTTGCTTCTGCGGTGGCCGCTGCTCCTGTTTCTGCCCCGGCCGCTGCTCCTGTACCTGCCCCGGCCGCTGCTCCCGCCCAGGTAGAAGTACCGGTAGAGGTTCCCAAAGCTCCCGAGCCTGCACCCGTAGTAATACCCGTAGTAATACCCGAAGTAACACCGCCCCCGATACCTGTTGCTGCCCCGGTGGAAGCCCCTGCCGAGCCTGCCCCGCCAGAGATGGTGGCCGAAAAAACAGTATCGCAGCCAGTAACGCAAATTATACCTGCTGCCACAGTAAGTATTCAGGTACCTGCAGCAGAGCCGGTGGCCCAAAAAGAACCGGTAAAAGAAAATCTCCGCATCGATGCACCCGATTTGGAAGGTCCAAAAATTATTGATAAGATTGACCTTTCCACCATAGACTCATCTACAAGACCAAAAAAGGGTTTTAAAAAGAAGGAAGAGCCGGTAATCCCGTTCAAACCAGTAGCAGCCAAAACCGCGGCGCCTGTGCTGGTACAAAAAATAACACCCGTAATAGTGGAGCCAATTATTCAGCAGCCTGCTTACGCCCCGGCTGCTGCTACCGAGGTAGCCCCTGTAATCAGCAACATTAAAGCTGAAAAGCTGGAAGGTCCTAAAATATTGGGTAAAATAATCTTGCCCGTTAACAGCGATACCAGGCCAAAGCCATTAAGCAACCTGGAAAAACGCAAACGCAAACGTATACCGGTGGAGCGTAAAGTTGGCGAGCGTCCCGTTAGCGATCCAAATCAGCCCGGTACATTTAACCGGCAAGCTCCAGGCCAGGGAGGATTTAACCGTACCGATGGCCGTAACCAGCCAAACCGTCCTGGGCAACAACAGGGTGGTTTTAACCGTCCGCCACAAACTGCCAACAGGCCGGTAACACCCGCTGCCGGTAACCGTTTTGGCCCACGCTCTACCGACAAACGTGCAGCCGATAAAGAAATAGATCAGAAAGAAATTCAGGATAAGATAAGGGAAACACAAGCCAAGCTGTCGGGCGGCAGTGGTCGGGGTAAAAGTATGAAGGCCAAATACCGTAAAGCTAAACGCGATGGCGCCAGCGAGCAAATGGGCCACGAGGGCGAAGACAATAAGTTAGTAGTAACCGAGTTTATTAGCGTAAGCGAATTGGCCAACCTGATGGACGTAAGCTTTGCCGAAGTAATTGGCAAATGTATGAGCCTTGGTATTATGGTATCCATCAACCAACGCCTTGATGCGGAGGTAATTGAGTTGGTGGGTGGTGAGTTTGGATTTGATGTTGAGTTTATTGACATGGAAGCCCAGGCCGACCTTGAGGAAGACGATGACATAGACACTGCAGATGAACTTCAAACAAGGGCACCCATTGTCACCATCATGGGTCACGTTGACCATGGTAAAACATCGTTGCTCGACTATATAAGAAACGCCAACGTAGTTAGCGGCGAGGCCGGAGGTATTACCCAGCATATAGGTGCCTATGAAGTGAAAACCGCTACAGGTAAAAAAATTACTTTTCTTGATACGCCGGGTCACGAGGCATTTACGGCCATGCGTGCAAGGGGTGCCAAAGTAACCGACATTTCGGTAATTGTAATTGCTGCCGACGATGCGGTAATGCCACAAACCAAAGAGGCCATCAGCCACTCGCAGGCTGCCAATGTGCCTATGATATTTGCGGTAAATAAAATAGATAAAGACGGAGCCAATCCGCAAAAAATATACGAACAACTATCGGGTATGAACCTGTTGGTGGAAGAGTGGGGCGGTAAATTTCAAAGCCAGGAACTGAGTGCTAAAAAAGGTGAGAACGTAGACCTTTTACTGGAAAAAATATTACTGGAAGCCGAGTTATTAGAGCTCAAAGCCAACCCCGACCGCGAGGCAGCAGGAACTATTGTGGAAGCAACCCTGGATAAAGGCCGTGGATACGTGGCTACGTTGTTGGTACAGAACGGAACACTACGCCAGGGCGATATTATGGTGAGCGGCCAGTTTTATGGTAAAATAAAAGCCATGTTTAACGAGCGCAATCAGCGGGTAACCGTAGCGCCACCAAGTACACCAGTGTTGGTATTGGGTTTAAACGGTGCGCCGCAAGCCGGTGAAAAGTTTAAGGTTTACCAGGACGAAGCCGAAGCTAAAGAAATAGCAACTAAACGTTCACAAATATTGCGCGAGCAAGGACTACGTGCCCGCAAGCACATTACGTTGGATGAGATCGGCCGCCGTTTGGCACTTGGTAACTTTAAGGAGTTGAACCTGATTATTAAAGGCGACGTGGACGGATCGGTAGAGGCATTGAGCGACTCGTTGCAAAAACTATCCACCGAAGAAATAGCTGTACGGGTAGTATTGAAAGGCGTAGGCCAGATATCGGAAAGCGATGTATTGCTGGCAACCGCATCCGATGCCATCCTGATAGGTTTTAATGTTCGTCCATCGCAACAGGCTGCCAAGGTAGCCGACACCGAAGGATTGGAGATCAAGCTATACTCCATCATTTACCAGGCCATCGACGAAATAAAGAGCGCCATGGAAGGTATGTTGGAACCTAAGTTTAAAGAAAAGATAACCGCCAACGTAGAAGTGAAGGAAGTATACAACTTTGACAAAGCAACCGTAGCCGGCTGTATGGTAATAGAAGGTAAAATATTCCGTAACAGCAAAATAAGGGTAATACGCGATGGTATTGTGGAGTACCCTAAAGGCGAAGGCGGAAACGGCGAATTAGGAAGTTTGAAGCGCTTTAAAGATGATGTAAAGGAAGTAAACAACAATATGGAGTGCGGTTTAACCATTAAAAACTTTAGTGGGTTGCAGGTAGGCGATATTATTGAAGCTTTTGAGGAAGAGGAAGTGAAGCGGACATTGTAAATCCCACTTATAAATTAATAACAACCAAGCCTCTTAGCAATAAGGGGCTTGGTTGTTTTAATCAAACTACGTTTGTTATCTCATACTGTAATTAAAGGTTAACTGAAAAATGGGAATATCAAAAATGGCAGCGCCGGGGTTTAGGTAACGGTAATAATACAACTTGATGTTTAAAACATTGTTGATTTCTATACCTGTGCCTAATGAGTAGCCTTTAAAAAAAGCCTTGTCGGGCGGATAGCCCGAAAGCGCCTGGAAGGTGTTGCTTGTTTGTACCACATGATAGCGCACCAGCAACCAAAAAATGCCCATATTCTTTTCTTTATCTTTTTCCCAGGCCCCTGTTTGAAAAAGCAAACCTGTATTAGCATAAGCACTAAAGAATGAAAAACTTTTAAAAGTAAATGCCTGCTGGCCCGTAATCATTTTCTCCCCCAACTAGTAAACAGCAGACAAGCCGGTGAGGCTTTTCGGTTTCTTCTTAAAACGAAAAGTGTTTTCTGTAGATAGATTAAACACACCGCTCATTGGGTTTATTAAACCAAGAACCATTTGCTCGCTGCCTCTTGAAGTAGCCGTATT
>JBBRUR010000078.1:0-23140 GCA_038247635.1 Chitinophagales bacterium | reverse complement strand
GGTGCTGCCAGCCCAAATGGAGCAAATGCCCCATTATACGTGGTAGATGGCGTGATCGTTTCCTCAATTGAAGGGCTTAACCCCGACGATTTTGAAAGTGTAGAGGTATTGAAAAATGCGGCAGCCACCGCATTGTACGGCGCAAGGGCCGCAAATGGCGCAGTGATAATCTCTACCAAAAACGGCGAGGGTAAAAAGAAGGAGCCACCAGTTAAAATACGTACCAATTTTAATGAGACCGCCTTTTTCTATCCACAATTGTTGACCGACAAACAAGGTAACCTGTCGTTTAGCTTTACCCTGCCCGATGCGCTGACCCAATGGAAATGGCAGGTGTTTGCCCACAACAAGGCAGCAGTGTTTGGGCTTACCCAAAAAACAATCGTAAGCCAAAAAACGCTTATGATACAGGCCAATGCGCCACGTTTTATGCGGCAGAGCGATACCATGCAGTTTAGTGCTAAAATCAGCAACCTTAGCGACAAGCCATTAAACGGTAAGGCTACATTGGAATTGATAGATGCAATTACACTTGAACCCGTAGACAAAGCATTTTTGAACAGCGGCACTGGCATATCCTTTAATGTACCAGCCAACCAGGGTACATCGGTGGCGTTTAGCATTAGAGTGCCCGCCACTTTTACCAACCCACTTACCTGGCGGGTAGTGGCCCGTGCCGGCACTTATAGCGATGGTGAAGAAAACACCCTACCCGTATTAAGCAACAGGATGCTGGTTACCGAAAGTCTGCCACTGTTTGTAAAAGGCGACACCACCCAACCCTTTACATTTACCAAACTTCTGCTGCAAAAAAGCACTACGTTGCAACACCAATCAGTAACCGTAGAGTTTACCACTAACCCGGTTTGGTATGCAGTGCAATCGCTACCCTACCTGGCCAAATACCCTTACGAGTGTGCAGAGCAAACCTTTAACCGGTTTTTTGCCAATGCATTGGGCGCCTATATTGTTGGCAGCAATCCTGCCATAAAACAGGTGTTGGATGTTTGGAAAAAAGATTCCACTGCACAAAAAAGCAACCTGGCTAAAAACGAAGCCTTAAAAAATATACTGTTGCAGGAAACACCCTGGGTGCTGGAAGCCCAAAGTGAAGAGAAGCAAAAGAAAAACATTGCCCTGTTGTTTGACAATGCAGCCCTGGAGGAAGCCTACGGAACAGCCATTAAAAAATTGCAACAGATGCAGTTGGCAAATGGCGCCTTTTCGTGGTTTAAAGGCGGCTACGAAGACCGCTATATTACCCAGTACATTGTTGCAGGTATAGGAAGGCTGCAAATGCTAAAAGCTGTGCCTGAAAAGCAACTGGAGGCTTTGGGTTCCATTGCACAAAAAGCACTACAATACCTTGATGAAACTATTGCAAAAGATTATGCAGAACTACTGAAATACAAGGGCGACCTTACCAAAAACAACCTTGGAAACGTTCAGCTTCAATACCTGTACACCCGCAGTTATTTTGACAATATTATACCACCCGCAAGTAAAGTAGCTTACGATTACTATTACCAACAGGCAAAAAAATATTGGGTAGAAAACAATTATTATTTCAGGGCGATGACGGGCACTATATTGCTGCGCCACAACGAGGGTGGTTTTGTGCAAAAAAATATTGTTCCCGCCTTGTTGGAAAATGCGGTTACAGGCTACGAAACCGGCATGTACTGGAAACAAAACGAGCGTGGCTACTGTTGGTACCAGGCACCCATTGAACAGCAGGCGCTGATGATTGAATTTTTTAACGATATGAGGGCGCTATCGCCCACGTTATTACAGCAGGTAGATGAAATGAAGACGTGGCTGTTACGCCAAAAACAAACCAACCATTGGGCTACCACCAAAGCAACGGCCGATGCTTGCTATGCCTTGCTTTTAGGCGGCAGCGACTGGTTAGGTACCACCAAAAAAGTTACCATAGATATTGGCAGTACCACCATTAATAGCAGCAGCCAGCAACAACCGGCGGGCAGTGGTTATTTTAAAACTACCATACCGGCATCACAGGTAACGCCTGCTATGGGCAATATACAAGTAACCACGTCGTCGGCAGGTAACAGCAGCAACAAAATGCCAGCCTGGGGGGCGGTTTATTGGCAATACTTTGAAGATATTGACAAGATAACTACAGCGGCAACTCCATTGGCCATTACCAAAAAATTGTTTGTTGAAGGCAATACCGACCGTGGCGTAGTGCTTACCCCCGTTAACAATGGCGACCGGTTAAAAGTGGGCGACAAAGTAATTATCCAGGTGATTTTAAAAGTTGACCGCGATATGGAATATGTTCATTTAAAAGATATGCGTGCCGCCGCTATGGAGCCCGTAAATGTATTAAGCGGATACAAATACCAGGATGGCTTAGGCTATTACGAAAGCACCCGCGATGCGGCTACTAATTTTTTTATTAGTAACCTACCCAAAGGCACTTACGTTTTTGAATACCCGGTAACCATAACCCATACTGGTAATTACTCGGTGGGCCTTGCCACTGCACAATGTATGTATGCCCCTGAGTTTAATAGCCATAGTGAAGGGATTAGGGTAAGGGTGGGAATTAAAAAGTAAAAATTAAAAATTAAAAAAATAGGGCGCTGGTGGGGCGATTGGTTGATAAAGTGAACTTCAGTTAACGCCCGCCGTGCTGACGCCCGCCGGTATGTTTTCGTCGGGCTGGCTGTTAGCAGCCGTTATTTCGCCATTATACTTATACCTTAACCGCAATATCCCGTTTCAAACTGTTGGTAGATAAAAAACCACCGTAAACTTGCGTGCATTGATTAACGCACCGCAATAAAAACAAGCCCCTGTAAAAACAAAAGCAAGTCAACTCCACAAAAAACGAAATTTAATATTTTTTAATGCGAATAAATACGAAATTCAATTAACAATCATCCAATAAGGATCTACACATTTCATTTTTTAAGTTTGATTAGTAAAAGCAAGTGGCAAAAAAAATACAACATTAGTATAATAAAAAGTAATTAAATATATAACCACTTTTAAACATCTTAATAATACGTTTAATCTGCACATACTTTTTTATTACAACGATTTTTTCTTTACTCGCCACAAATGCCAATTCTCAAAATAAAAAAGTATCGTTTGCTTTAAGAATTCCCTTTCAAATGGATTTTCAAAAAGAAAGGATCGAAAGTGCACCAATAAGTGTCTCAAAAGATCAAAGGTCTGTGGTATTAAACTATGGTATTGATTTTTTAGTAAAAAAAGATTTAGACCGAAACATTAATACTTACATTGGTATTGGATATTTTAGAAATAAATTCAATTTTAAAAGGTTTTATGCACACAGATTATTGAATATTGGTACTGATAGCATTCCCTTGGGTACTTCTACATCTAGTTATACTTATAATTTAGCCAGAATTTCCTTTGGCATATCAATCGATGTAAATATGAAACAAAAGATTGCATTCAAGGTGAGTGGTGAATTAATTATGAACTATTCATTTAATAGAATATATAATGGAAGTAAGCCTTTTCCCACTGCCAATAATAAACTCTCAGTTTTCTCCCATTTAGGCAATTCAATAAATCTATTTGGACGTTTTAAATTACCTATAAACAGGAATAATTTTATAGAAGTTGAGCCATATTTAAGAGTTTTCAACATTTATAAAAAAGATGAAATTTTATTTGAAGACTCTAATCAAAAAAATTCACGGAAATTTGATGCTTTTGGTATATCTACTATATATATATCTTAAACAATTAAAATTACTAATATGAAAACTCACATGATTCTTTTTCTCTTACTATTCATTTCTTTCGCATCGTCGACACAAGTAATAGTCAACTCCTATGATAGCTCTCATGTGTCTGCAAAAGGTGTATTTGAGGCCGGAACAAATATTAATGAGACTATTGTTTCCACGGTTGATTTTGAGGTGGTATTAAATAAAGTAAAAGCAACTGGAATAAGTAAATCTGCTGAACCTAAGTTCGTGGATATATCGCCTTTGTTAGTCGGTTCTAAAACTTATAAAGGCAAATCAATTATATATAGGCAAAAAATTATTGCACAAAAGCCACATCAATAGCAATTACATTTGATATATTAAGTCTTTCAAAAAATGCTGAGCTTTATTTATACAATACCGAGGGAACAATAGTAACAGGCCCTATTACTTATAAAGAAAACATTGACACAAATAAAATAAATAAGCTTTGGAGCTCTAATACTTTTATAGGTTCAGAAATGATACTTAAACTTAAGATTCCTCAACACGAATTAAACCAAAATGATCTTCATATTATTAAAACTTACTTTGGATTACCTGCTAGCATAGACAAACACAAATCTGACTCTACTAATTTGGGGCGTTTTAATGCTTCAAGTTCCTGTAATATTAATGTAATTTGCTCAACAGCTAGTAGTTGGCAAAACGAAATAAAGGCTATTTGTTTAATTGAAACTGAAGATCGTTCAAATGGTTCAGGAGCATTAATTGGTAATACGTGCAATACTAATATTCCATTCGTTTTGACAGCCTGGCATAATACAATCGGCCGTAATACAAATAATTGGACCTTCCTATTCGGATGGTGGAGTTCAACATGTTTAGAAAATACAAATACTTCTCAATTAATATTATTTAATGGAGCTACGTTACGTTCTTTTTATGAACCTACAGATTTTTCATTAATTGAATTGCATCAATCGCCATCACCAAATTTAAATCTTAATTATTTAGGATGGGATAGAAGGAATTTAATTCCCTCTTCAACTGTTGGAATTCATCATCCCCAAGGAGATCAAATGAAAATAAGTTTTGACTATGATCCTCCTACAATAGGTAACATAAGAACTAATTCCAATACCGCTTGGAGAGTCTTATGGAAATTGGGTACTACGGTAGATGGTACTTCTGGATCTGTGCTTCTTAATCAAAATAAAAAGATTATTGGCCAGCTTTTTTCATCAACTCAACCTATGTATCCTCCATGTAACAAGCAATCAGGGGGCAATAACTATGGTCGTTTTGATCTTTCCTGGACAGGTGGTGGCACAAATGCAACACGATTAAGCAATTGGCTTGATCCTAACAACACCGGTGCGTTAACTACTAATACTACCAGTGTAGCTAATTTAAATAATCCTGTTATAGGTCGTATGACACTTTCGGGTGATGCTGAAATTTGTACTGGAAGTAAAACATATTATTTAACAGGCGCACCAACTGGTGTGCCCATCGTATGGACATCGTCTAACAACGGTATAGCTCAAGTGGTTGGTAATGGCACATCGGCTACTGTGACGAAGTATGGCTTTGGGAATGTAACTATTACTGCTACGGTAGGTGGAAATTGCTACACGAATAATACAAAATCTATTTCAATTAACATAGGTGGTCCTTATGCTGGTTTTAATATTGTTGACTACATCCAAACCGGGGTTTGCTATGAGCCAAACGCTTTTTATTTTTTCAAAGCAAATCTTGCTTTCGGAAGTGGACAAACTTCTTACCAATGGGGTTACAGGCTTCAGGGCTCACCGAATCAAACCATTTTAGCAGGCACGTCCCAAACAGAAACTTTCATATTTCCCACTTCAGGCACTTTTGAAGTGTTTGTACGGGGGGTAAACGCCTGTGGTGTTGGTACACCTGAGTCAATAAAAACTATCACAGTGGTTAGCAGCTGTACAACTGGTGGTTTTAGAATGACTGCGTCGCCTAATCCAACATCCGATATATTAAACGTTGCAATTGATAATGAAACGGAAGCATTAAAAGCAGCAGGCGCTGGTGAAACTACAACAATAGAACTATTTGATTTCAATAGTGGCATGAAACAAAAAGAGTGGAAATTTTTAAACGCTGAAAAAGCATTTAAATTATCGGTAACGGGATTAGCAAAAGGATTGTACGTAATTAGAGTAACCAAGGGTACGTTTAATCAATCAACGCAAATATCTATTGAATAAAACAAGAGCGTTTAAGTAAAAAAGCAGGCCTCCTATCCCGAAGCCTGCTTTTCTATTTTAAAAAATTCCACATGAAACAATGTGCACCTACACCAACTTCATTTTCACCGAATCCCAGTTTAAGGGCGTTTGTTTTGCAGCGCTCATGTTGCAGGCTATGGAGGGGCCGGCCGTACGCAGGCCAAACTCTGCATCTTCGGCTATGGGTGTACCGCTGCGTATGCCATTAAAAAAAGTAATAAAATGGTCTAGCCGGTCGTCGTAATTTTTGGGCGCTACATTTTCAATTACCTTCCCTTTTTCGTACCCGCCCTGCTGGTTGCCATAGGTAGCTTTATACCACTTGCGGTATTCTTCTTTTTGCGCAGCCGAAAAACTATCAAAGCTATCGTACCCGCCAAACCCCGGTGCAGGGCTGCGTTTCAGGGTGTAGAGCTTAAAGTCGTTCCAGCCAAGGTCGATAGCTCCGGTTGTGCCGGTTATTTTAAGCCCAAAGCCACCACTACCCTCGCCATCGGCCAGGTTTATACGGGTATGCAGTTGAAACGAGGCATGTTTATCGCTTTTAGGATACATCATTACCGAGTTTACCAGGTCGTAGGCATCGCGGCCATCTTTCCAATAGTTTAGCTCGCCAAAGGCAAAAATTTTGTTAGGGCCAATGCTGCCGGTAATGGTATGCAGCGCGGTTAGCAGGTGCACTACCAAATCGCCGGCGCAGCCGGTACCATACTCGCTGTAATTGCGCCACCTAAAAAAGCGGGTAGCATCAAACGGTACCCTGGGCGCATGGCCTAAAAACCGGTCAAAATCAATAGTGGCTGGTGAGGCATCGGTGGGTATGCTGTATTGCCAGGCACCACCGGCATCGCTACGGTCACACCAGGCTTGTACCGTAGTAATGTCGCCAATAATGCCCTGCTCAACATATTTTTTAGCCTCCAGCACGGCCACGCTACTAGCCCGTTGGCTACCCACCTGAAACACCTTGCCCGATTTTTTATGAGCATCTATCAACGCCTGCCCTTCTTCAATTTTTTGTATCATGGGCTTTTCGCAATATACATGTTTGCCTGCCCTTAGTGCATCAATGGCTATACGTTGGTGCCAGTGGTCGGGGGTGTAAATCAGCACTGCGTCAATATCGGTTTTGCCAATACTTCGCGGTAGTCGCGGGTGGTAAATAACCGGTTGCCCCATTTTTCTTTTGCACGGTCAAGGCGGCCGTTATAAAGGTCGCACACGGCCGCCAGTTCTACCCCATCAACCTTTAGGGCAGTATCGGTATCGTAGTGGCCAATTATGCCACAGCCAATAAGGCCAATATGTATTTTATTATTGGCAGTAATTTTTTGGGTAGAAGATAACAGCCGTTTTTCAATGGGGCTGTTGGCTGCTAAAGCCGAACCGGTACTGAGGGCCAGCATGGAGCCGCCCAGGTTTTTTACAAAGTTTCTGCGGGTATTTTTCATGGCGTGTTTTTATATGGCAATCAAAAAAAATTATTGCCTCGTTTGTATCGTTGCTACTACCGTGGTAATTTATTGCAATTATTAGTACAAGCAAAAAAAGAGGAAACCGAAGCTTCCTCTTTTTTACAATTAAATATTATTAATGGCCTTATGTACAAAAACCGTTGATTTTACTACCAATAGTACCCGGGTGCGACGCAGGAGTACCATTGCCGCGGGCTATAGCCACACAAAATGAACAGGCTGATTATTTGTTGCAGTTGAAGTGTGCGACGCAACGATTTTGAATAGAATTACTATGCCCGTTACCAAAAAAAAGCCATGTTCATTAGTACAAATGCCAAGTAGCTAATGGATAGCCCGACCCCCAAAAAACATTAAGCGCTATTTGGCAATACCCAACTTTGCCTCCATGCTTAACGTAGCATGTGGTACAGCACGCAGGCGGGCCTTATCTATCAGTTTACCAGTAACGCGGCAAATACCGTAGGTTTTGTTTTCTATCCGCATAATTGCCTTCTCCAAATGGTCAATAAAAGTAATTTGGCGGCTCGCCATTTGGCTGAGCTGCTCTCTTTCCATACTCATACTTCCATCTTCCATAGTCATGTAGCGGTTGTCGCTTTCATCACCACCCATTTCGTCTTTACGGGTAATTAAACCCTGTAGGTAACCCAACTCTTTTTTAGCGGCATCCAGCTTTTTATTTATTAGTTCCCTGAACTCTTTTAAGTCGTTATCGCTATACCTCATAGTTGGCTCATAATTAATGGGCTCTTCGGGCGTATCCAATACACTTTTTACAAACTCGGGTTCGTAAGCTACTTTTTTATCGGTAGAGGTTTTAGGAATTACCACCGGCTTTGACGACTTTTTGGTGTCAACTTTTTTATCAACCGGTTTTTCAACCTTTGGCTCTTTTGCAGGCTTTGGAGGTACAATCACGATCTTTTTTGCAGCTACTGGTGCCCTTTCTTCTTCCTTAGGCTTCACTTCTTTTTTTGGTGGCATATTTTCTTTTACTGTACTAACGGTTTTTTTCACTGTTTCTACTGTTTTTTTCGCTGCCTTCTGTAATGTTTTTTCAACTATGGAAACGGCTTTATCTGCTGGTTTGTTCGCTACCGTATTTTTCTTAGCGGTTGTTATATTACTAACGGCAACTTTTTTGGCAGCAGGCTGAGTAGTAACTATTGATTTTTTGACCTCGGGTTCACCTTTATTTAACAAATTTGCTAAAGGCACCTCTTTCGCTAGTGCTTCTTTTTTGGCGGGGACAGATTTTTTAGCAGGCAATTGTTTTGCCTCTTCTACAGGTGTAGATGCAGGTTCAGTTGTTTTTAAGGGTTGCTTTGTAGCCATGAGTTTAGGGTTGTTTTTTTACACTCACCAGTAGCTTGATATCATTTACCTCAATCTCAATACCATCGTTAATTTCATCGGCGAAGTCAATGTTATCTGCCAAAATTTCGGCGCAAATATAGTTTTTATATTCATTAATAGAATTTCTCATGTCAGCATTTTGAGCAATAGAAAGATTAATGCGATCAGTTAACTCAAAACCACTTTCTTTTCTAATATTTTGTATCCGGTTGACCAATTCCCGCGCCTCTCCTTCTCTTTTCAGTCCTTCTGTCAGCGTAATGTCTAAAGCTACGGTTATTTTTCCTTTCGAAGCTACACTCCATCCCGGAATATCTTCGGTGGTTATGTCTACCTCACTTAAAACCAGCGTAATAGCTTCACCGTCCACTATGATTTGGGTAATACCGTTCTTTTCAAAATCCGCTATTGCTTTCTGATCAAAACCTGACAAAGTTGCCGATACTGCTTTCATTTTAGCACCCAGCTTTTTTCCTAATGCTACAAAATTTGCTTTAAGTTTTTTATTGATGAAACCAGTTGTTTCTGTCAAATATTCAATTTCTTTCACATTTACCTCGCTCTTAACCAGGTCTTCTATTTTTTCAAGCTGGGTTTTCATAGCTGGGTTAAGTACCGGTATTAATACCTTTTGCAATGGCTGCCTTACTTTAATGTTTACCTTTTTACGAAGGCTAAGCACCAGCGAGCTAACATCCTGCGCCAGTTGCATTCTTTCTTCCAATGCCTTATTTATTACCTTTTGGTCGGCTATCGGAAACCGTACGTGGTGTATGCTTTCCACATCAAAGCGATTGCTTACATTATTAAGATTACTAAAAATGGCGTCGCTAAAAAAGGGCGAAATGGGCGCCATCAGCCTCAACACTGTTTCCAAACACTCGTATAAGGTTTGGTAGGCGCAAATTTTATCGTGCTCATACTCGCCTTTCCAAAACCGGCGGCGGCAAAGCCTTACATACCAGTTACTTAAGTGTTCGTCAACAAAATCTTCAATGGCTCGTCCGGCCTGTGTTGGCTCGTAATCGTCCATAGCAGCAGTTACCGTTTTTACCAGGCTGTTAAGGCTCGATAGTATCCATTGGTCAATTTCGGGCCTGTCTTTCAAAGCAATATAGGCTTCTTTAAAAGCAAAACCATCTACGTTGGCGTACAAAGCAAAAAACTGGTAGGTGTTATATAAAGTACCAAAAAATTTACGTTGAATTTCCTGAATACCCCCAAAGTCAAATTTCAGGCTATCCCACGGACTGGCATTGGTAATGAGGTACCAACGGGTGGCGTCAGCACCATATTTTTCAATAGTAAAAAAGGGATCTACAACGTTGCCAAGGCGTTTACTCATTTTATTGCCATTCTTATCCAGCACCAAACCGTTGCTCACCACCGTTTTATACGCCAGTCCCGGTACCTTATCGTCGCCGGCTTCAATGCCGTGCTTAGCCAGTTCTTCCTTAATACTTTCTTTAAGTAATGCACTTACGGCATGCAGTGTATAAAACCAGCCGCGGGTTTGGTCCACCCCCTCGGCAATAAAATCGGCCGGGTAATTTTGCGCAAATACCTGTTGGTTCTCAAAAGGAAAGTGCCATTGGGCCAATGGCATACAACCACTATCAAACCATACATCTACCAGGTCCGCTACTCTTTTCATGGGTTTGCCACTATCGCTTACCAATATAATTTCGTCAACATAAGGCTTGTGCAAATCGAGGTTGGCAGTTGATAGTTGACTGTTGATGGATGCGCCTAGTTTTTCGGTAGCCTTTTCAGCTTCGGCTATTAATTCTGCTATGCTCCCAATACATTTTTGCTCACTGCCATCGGCTGTTTTCCAAATAGGCAGCGGTGTGCCCCAGTAACGGCTGCGGCTCAGGTTCCAGTCAACCATATTTTCCAACCAATTGCCAAAACGGCCTTCGCCGGTTGCTTTTGGCTTCCAGTTTATGGTTCTATTCAACTCCACCATCCGCTCCTTTACTGCAGTAGTTTTTATAAACCAGGCATCCAGCGGGTAATACAATATTGGCTTATCGGTGCGCCAGCAGTGCGGGTAGCTGTGCTCGTATTTCTCCACTTTAAAGGCCCGGTTTTCCAACTTCAGCTTTACCGCTATATCAATGTTTACATCTTCAAAACCAGCGGCATCCTTATAATTTTTTACATAGCGGCTGCTAAATTCGCCCATACCATCCACAAATTTTCCTTCGCGGTCAACCATGGTTAAAATGCCCACGCCGTATTTTTTACCTACGCGGTAATCATCGGCACCAAAGGCTGGCGAAGTGTGCACAATACCCGTACCGTCTTCGGTAGTAACAAAATCGCCTAGCAGTACCCTAAACGGATCTGCACCGGCGGTTTGTTCCTTTATTTTGTCCACGGAGTTTGCTTCAAAAGGTAGCAATTGCTCAAACCGAAGTTCTTCCAGCTGGCTTCCTTTACATTTCAGTAAAATTATCCATGGCAGTATTTTAACAGTTTCATCGTAGGCCGAAAAATCACCGTTTTCTCCTTCAGGCTTAAAATATTTGGCCATCAGTGGCTTGGCCAACACCACGTTTACCGGCTGATGGGTGTAGGGATTAAAGGTGGCAACCAACACATAATCTATCCTTGGCCCAACGGTCAGTCCCAGGTTCGATGGCAATGTCCACGGCGTGGTGGTCCAGGCAAGAAAGTAGATGTAAGATGAAAGCTGACCGTTGACAGCTTCGTATAAAAACTCGCTTTTATTATTGCGAATTGCCTTAAACATGGCCACCACGCTGGTATCCTTTACATTTTTATAGGTACCGGGCTGGTTAAGTTCGTGGCTGCTTAAGCCGGTTCCGGCCGCCGGGCTGTAGGGCTGTACGCTCACACTTTCGTATAAATATCCTTTCTCGTATAACTTTTTCAGTATCCACCAAAGCGTTTCAATGTATTCGTTGGTAAAGGTTATGTATGGATCGTTCAAATCAACCCAATACCCCATTTTGGTGGTAATATCGTCCCACTTGTCTTTGTATTTCAACACCTCTTTGCGGCAGGTCTCGTTATAGTCGGCCACCGAAATCTTTTTACCAATATCTTGTTTGGTTATACCGAGCATTTTTTCTACTCCCAGTTCTACCGGCAGGCCGTGGGTATCCCAGCCGCCCTTGCGTTTTACCTGGTAGCCCTGCATGGTTTTATACCTGCAAACCAAATCTTTTAACGTACGCGAAATAACGTGGTGAATACCCGGCATACCGTTGGCGCTTGGCGGCCCTTCGTAAAACACAAATGGCGTGGCCCCCCCGCGTAACTCCACACTTTTTTCAAATGCCTGTGTTGCTTTCCATTTAGCCAAAACCTCCTGCTCAATCAAAGGCAGGTTTAACCCTGAAAACTCTTTATATCGTAAACTCATGGTATATGTAGCGAATTGCTTTGAAAAATGGGGGCGAAGGTACAAAAAGAATAAAGGCGGCGAGGTGGGTAGAAGCTACCAAAGCGTCGATATGTGGCTATCGCCGGGTTTTTTTTGGGCCGGGCAAAAGTTAACATAGCGGCATTGTTGCGTCGCCCTCTTGTACGGCAAACCTTTTTTGGGCAATAAAGAAGTTGTTAGCATCATAACCTCGTAGAGAAATATTCCCAAAACCAAAAAAAGTCAACCCAAGGTTTTTACACCTGACGTATGCCTAAATTGATGCGTAAAAGTTTCTTTTGTTCTAAAAGAGCACCCTGTTTATAGAAATCAATCAAAAACGACCATCTAAGCTCCGTAGGTGCTTAATACCTGTTTAATTATAGGAGGTACCTACGGCGCCTAAGAACTGTACACTCACTTTTACTATAAACAGGCTGCTCCTCTAAAACAATCAGCCGATTTGTAAATAGGAAATTTGAAATTCCAAAACCTGCCAATTTGTAAACACCTGGTTGTTTTTAAACGGCAAACCTTTTGTCGGCAATAAAAAATACCCCGCCAAAAGCCGCGCAAAACATCATTAACAAACCTAGGCACTCTTTACCCGATACACTGAAATACATATAATTTAGCAGAAGAAAAAACTTCGAAAAGCGCCTCGGTATTCCGGTGCCCCGGAACAATGCAACGGACGTACTAACAAAGGTAAAAAGACTGGCCAAAAAAATAATTTAGCCGCACATTAGTTTGGGAAAGGAAAGTTGTTCCAAAGCCAAAAAAGCCAGCCCCAGGTTTATAACCCAAAGCTGGCTTCCTGAATTAGATATTATTGTAGGCTAAAACTTCGCCCCTATCGACACAAAAAACGTTCTGCCGTCAGCCGGCAAAGCACCGGGACCGGGATAGCCGCCTGCCCTGCGGGTAAAATAGGTTTTGTCGGTTAGGTTATTAACGCCAGCTTTTATATTAATTGCATTGGTAAACTTGTAGGTAGCAGTAAGGTCGGTTACCGAATACGACGGAATTAAACCTGCCTGCCCATTGGCCGATGGAACAACCGTATTGTTAGCATCGCTAAAAGTTTCGCCCACATGGCTAACCTGACCTGTTAACAATAAATTTTTGATGGTTAGCGTAACGCCGCCTCTAAAAATATTTGCCGGCGCATTTTCTACCTTTTTTCCTTTGGTATTAGCATCTTTAAAATCGCTGCTATAGGTTGCATTTAAATAGCTGTACGAGGTAAAAACCGATAAGTCAAACTTATTGCTCATACCAAAAGCACGAACCGGGCTAAACTCAACAAAGGTTTCAACACCATTACTGGTACTGGCCCCAACATTGGTAACCAACCGGAACGAGGTGGCTGGTGTTGTTGAATTATTAATGGTAACCGTACCTACCCTATTGTTGTATTGCAGGTAAAACCCGCTTACATCAAACTGAAGGTAATTTTTAAGTTTACCACGATAGCCAAGGTCAAGGTTATACCCTTTGGCATCTTTAAGGGTAGGGTCTACCACATCAGTGGTAGGAGGCGCCTGTAAATTGGCAAATTGAATGGGACGATAGGCCTGCGCCGCATTAGCGTAAAACTCGGTTGTGCTGGTAACATGATACTCAGCACCAATACCACCTAAAACAAATGTGCGGCTGCGGCTAATATTTTGCAAAATAACCGGTGCACCATTGGCAGTATAACCATCGCGACCCGATGCGCTACCCGCTAAATACTCAACCCGCACACCCGGAATGATCAACAATTTGTTGCCTATACGAAATATATTCTCCACAAAAGCCGCTGCATTTTTGGAGGTAAAGTTTACATCGCGGGGATAGTCGCCTATTACTGTCAAATCGTACTCCGAACCTGTTGTTCCTTTACCATTGGCTCTTCTATAAGTTGAACCAGTGTACAAACGAATGCCCCCGGAAAATGTATTATTCATTTTACCTAATCTGTAATCGGTTAACAAGCGGCTTTCGAAGCCAATGTTCCGATACTGGTCGATGTTAATAATACGGTTATTAAATTCTTTGGTAGCTGCATTAATTGTATCCTTAACGGTAATGGGTTGTAAAAAACCTACACTATTACGGTCACCAATAGTGGCAAATAGTTTAGTTGTCCAACGGGTACTTTCATTTACCTGGTAGGTGGCAGTAAGTGCCGGGTTAGTCCATTTTATATCGAACCAGTCACGGCTTCTTAAGCTCTGCTGCGGATCGTTGTTTAACTGGCTATCGGTTAAACCACCGGCCTGCTGGCTGCGTACCTGGCTGTGCATTAACTCGGCGGTGAGCGAAAATTTGGGAGTAAACTTGTAGGTAACCGTTCCATAACCTGCATTGGTATTGTACCGGCTGTTTTGGCGAAATCCGTCGCCGTTGCGATGGTCGAAAAAGGCGTAGTAATGTACTTTTTCAGTATTTCCACCAATGGCGTTGTACGAGTTAACCAAATTGTAACTGCCAACAGTTTGCTGGGTTTCAAACTGAAATGGCTTTTCTATTTCGCTGCCATTACGCAAAATATAATTGACCATGCCACCAAACTGTGCGCCATACTGCAACGAGCCCGAGCCCCTTACAATTTCTATACGCTGCACCGCCTGCAGTTGAGGGTTGTAGTAAGCCTCGGGGTAGCCAAACGGATCAGCGGATATATCGTATCCGTTCTGCCTTACGTTAAACTCCCAGCTACGGTTGGGGCTAAGACCGCGGGCTGCAATACCTATTTGGATACCGCTGGGGTCGCTTTCCCAAATATGAATACCGGCCACCTTGGCCAATACCTGGCGCATGTTGTTGGTAACCACATTTCCCTGCACGTTGTCTAATACAATCAACGTATTTTTTTTGCCCGCATAAATATTGGTACCAACTATTTCGGGCATTTGCTGGTAGTCGCTTTTACTATTTTTTCCCACTACGGTCACCTCCTGTATGTATTTCGATTCGACCGTATCTTTTTTATTAAAACCGCTTTTGTTTTGTGCTATAGATGCATTGGCTAATACTACGAAGGCTAAAAACGCTGGAAATCTTTTTATCATTATCTGCTTTTATTAAAGTAGCAAATGTCGTAGCATAAAAAATCAGGGGGTTACGATATCGGGAAAAGCGGTTAACGAAATGAGGAAAAACAATTTTGCCCCGATTAGATGGAGAACGCTAAAGCACAGCACATTTTTAAGTGTAAACCTTGACATTGGCTATAAGGTGGAGGTAATTTTGAGAAGGACATTTTCTATTTATTTTAACAATAATTGGTCATTCTTTCTAGTCTATTTGTAATTTTAACATATGTCGAAATAACATAAAATCTTACCGCACTATACCTACAACGATTAGGCTTAATGGGAAGGCCGCAGGCAATTAATTGATGGACATCCGATTACAGGAAATCTATTTCCAACGCCAACCCACCAAAACATAGAAGGTAATTTGCTTTGGGAGTTTAAAAATGCAGTTAAGAAAGGATGTAAGCAATGCAAGGTTTATTTACCACTTGATTATAAAATTGCCGAAGACACCATTGTACAGCCAGACCTTTTAGTTGTGTGCCAAAAAATCACCAAACCTTTTCTCGACTTTCCACCCGTATTAGTGGCAGAAATTTTATCGCCATTCACCACGCCTCGCGATAAAAACACAAAGTTTAGCCTTTACGGGCACCAAGGCGTATTGTATTACCTCATAACCGATACCAACAAAAAAAGCATTAATATTTATAAACTGGAAGATGGTAAATATGAGCTGCAGCCTTACAGTAATGGGTTCGAATTTTTGTTTACCGATGGCTGCAAAATTGCTCCGCTGTTGGATAATATTTGGAAAGATTGAGGTTTTCATCATTTGATAGATCTAAAGCAAGACTTCGAAATTGTTAGTTCCAGCCTTAATATTGAGTCATTAATGCGACGATAATAACCTATGAGCTACACCTCGTTTGTAAATCTTATACGCTGTAATATTATTTCCATATTTCGCTGTCAACAATTCTTCAATGGCCAAAAAAACCCTGTGTTCCGGATAAACGGGCACTTTCAGTTCCATTAACGACCAGTGCGTAACCGATAATACTTTAGCGTTTTTGCAAGTGGGAAGCCCGTTTGTTTTATAAACATAAGGACGCAGCTCCATCGGGGGCATACTATCTACATTTAAATTAACACAAGCCTCCATGTCAATTGTATTTCCTGTGTAAATGGCCGCTGAAAAATAATCATCCCAAATGCCAACAAAACGAGTTGCCGGCATTACTCCAAACAGAATAGTAAGCCATAACAGCTTTTTACTCAGCAATAACGAAGGCAAATATTCCACCTTTCGCCTTTCAATTAATAACAGGTAAAGGAGGCAGGCCATCAACACATTCCACGGCCAAACAACGTGGTTGGTAGCTAGCCCAAACGGCCCTAAAAAAAGCAGGTTAAAAAGGTGCATTATTATTAGCACGATCGCTCCAACGACCCTCGTTTTTCTTAACATCAGCAAGCAGGCCGCACCAGTTTCAATAACGGCCAGCAAATAACCGGAGCCAATTATCCAATGGCCTGATGCAATAGAATGTGGTACATGCAGCCACCTGGTTATAATCATTTTGTACCAGATGTTAAACGTAAAGCCGCTATTAATTTTGGATAAGCCACTGTAGAAATAAGTAGCAATAAGTATAAAGGCAAGACCTGCGATTAATAGATCTTTTCTTTTAAAACAAACGATAAACAGCGTTATGGTAAGCAGGTATTGGTACTCCCAGGGTTGCCAGCGGGTTTGGTCAAACAGGCAGGCCGCCAAATCAACAATCAACAAACTACTCAAGGTAATTTTTGTTGCCGGTTTAGCTACCAAAAACAACAGAAGTGCCAGCGACGTAACAAAAAATAGCAGGTGTAACCAACCCGGCGCCTCCAAAAATGAAACCGGCGGCACCAGTGGAAAAAGCCGGTCGGCCAACCATACTTTCCAACTAATTAGCTTGGCGATTAACCAAAAAAAGCAGGTGGCCTTCAAAACCCCATATAGTTATAATTGGATTATTGGTATTGGGTGCCTGTGACTTCATACGGTAGTCATTTTCCAAAAACCTTAACTCCGCCAATATAGGTAAACAACACCTGCGTGTTCAATATTTCCTTCTCCTCAACTTTCATCAGGTCCTTATCCAACATAATAAAGTCAGCCTTTTTACCTACTTCAATACTCCCAATTTCTTTTTCCTGAAAACCGGCTTTGGCAGCCCAAATGGTCATGCCCCTAATGGTCTCTTCGCGGGTCAGTGCATTTTCCATTTCAAAACCATTGGCAGGAAAACCTTTGGCGTCTTTACGTATTACCGCGGCTAAAAAGGTTTTGAACGGACTAATATCTTCCACCGGAAAATCGGTACCAAGGGGCAGCCAACCGTTTTGTTGCAACAATTGTTTGTAAGCATAAGCGCCCTTTACCCTAACCGGGCCAAGGCGTTCCTGGGCCCAACCCATATCGCTGGTTCCGTGGGTGGGTTGTACCGACGGCACTATAGAAGCAGTTCCAAAAAAATCAAAATCGTTTTCGTTTATTACCTGTGCATGTTCTATACGCCAGCGCTTTTCGTTTTTGCCACCCAATACTCTGTTATAAATCTGTAAAATCGTTCGGTTTGCGCTATCGCCAATGGCATGGGTGCACATTTGAAAATCGGTTTTTACCAACACATTTGCTACGCTATCATAATGGTTGATATTTTGCAATAAAAACCCCGACCATTCCGGCCTGTCGTTGTAGGGTTGTAGCAGGCATGCCCCATAGCTTCCCAGGGCACCATCGGCGTAAACCTTAAAACCTTTTACAAAAAGCTTATCAGTTTTATAAGGGCCATTATCAATGTACTCCTTAAAATTTTCGGGGTTGTCGCTAAGCATAACGTACATCCGCATATTTAGCTTACCTTCTTTTTGCAGGCCATCAATGGTTTGTACATCGGTATACATGAGGCCGCAATCGGTAACTGAGGTTAAGCCAACAGCGAAACAATTTTTTTGCGCAGCGGTATACCATTTTACATAATCGTCCATTACAGGCTTAGGCAATTTGCCCGCAACAAGGCCCACCGCATTGTCCAGTAAAATACCAGTGAGTTTTCCATTCTTCATTTCAACCTGGCCACCCGTAAGTGTTTGGCCGGCAACCACACCCGCAGTATCCAGCGCTTTTTGGTTGGCAATGGACGCATGTCCATCCACTCTTTCAAGTAAAACAGGTTTTCCGGGAAATAGCGTATTTAACTTTTCATTGGTAGGAAATGCTTTGCCAGGCCACTTATTCTGGTCCCAGCCGCGGCCAATAATCCATGGCTCTGAGGGATGATCTTTGGCAAATTTTTGAACTCGGTCAACAACTTCGTCCCAGCTACTGGTACCAAAAAGATCCACCGCAAACAATGATTGCCCGTAGCCTAAAAAGTGCGCATGTGCATCTATAAATCCCGGATAAACGGGCATACCGCCTGCATCAATGGTTTCTATTCCATCGTATGTTTTCTGAATTTCCTCATTGCTTCCAACCGCAACAATTATTCCTCTATCCACTGCAAATGCTTCGGCGGTGGCAAACGAGCTGTCTACGGTATATACCAATGCATTGTGCACCACAAGGTCTACCGTTCTATTATTATTACAACTTACTATCAAAAAGGAAATAAGCGCACTTAAAAGCAATCGAATTTGCATAAGTAATGGTTAAGAAACAAATATACCATTGCCTAAACAATGTTGTAGAACTTCGGTTAAGGCCACGCAGCACTTAATAAGGGAACTGGCTATTACCGGGTATGTGCTGCCATTTGCTAAAGGCGGCAGCACCATTAAACAGGAGTTTGGGAGTAGGAACGTACCACATGAAACACTTATTACCAAGGCGATTGATGGCTATAAAAACAAACCATTTAACTGCAATGTCGGCGGATTACTTACTTCCGCACCATTTTATAAATTTTAATGGCACTTACTAATAGCACGATAAATAACACCAGCCCGACCAACGCATACACCCAACTAAGGCTTTGTTTTACTACCACCAACATTACAATCGCTACCAAAAAAATGGTGGCCACTTCGTTCCAAATCCTTAATTGTTGACTGGTGTATTTAAACACTCCGTTCATTTGTTGTTTGTAAATAAGATGCAGCGAAACCTGGTACAGGTATAAAAAACCAACAAATGCCAGCTTAGCCCACAACCACGATGGTACATAGCTAAACAACCCCTCGAGGTACATGACCAGGGGACCAAATATTAGGGTAAGAACGGCTGATGGCAAGGTAATACCCAACCAAAGCCGTTTGATCATTAAAGTAAATTGGGGACGGAGCACATTTTTCTCTACTTCAGTTCTTTCGCCTGCTTCGGTGTTGTAAATAAACAACCTAACTATGTAAAACATGCCTGCAAACCAGGTAACAATAAAAATTATGTGTAGCGCTAAAATGTACGAAAGCATCCGGGACCGATTGGTTTACAAGGTGTAAAAAAGAAAAAGCAAAGTACGTTTACAAACATCACTTAACCTATGGCACTAACTACTTTGCTTTTTCAAATACTTCTTGCTTTAGTGTTGCAGCTCCATTGCAGGCAGGCTAATATTACCGGGTTGCAACACCATTTCAGTGCTACCTTCGGCAAACTCGTGCACGTATTTGGCCATGGCTTCAATCCAAAGTGGTTGTGTATTTAAACAAGGTATGTGAGTAAACTCCTCGCCGCCGGCTTCAATAAATTCTTCTTTTCCTTCCATGCGTATTTCCTCCAATGTTTCAAGGCAATCGCTTACAAAGGCGGGGCAAACTACCAGTAACTTTTTAATACCTTCTTTTGGTAATTCCTCCAAACGCTTGGCGGTGTAGGGTTTCAGCCACTCTTCGCTACCCAACCGTGATTGAAAGGAAAAGCCGACCTTCTGCTTTGGCAACTGTAATTTTTCAGTAATAAGTTTGGTGGTTGTCCAGCATTGATGACGGTAACAGGTGGCATGTGCCGCCGAGGGTACATCGCAGCAGTTTTCCACTTTCATGCAATGACATTTGGTGGGGTCAGCTTTGCGCATATGCCGCTCCGGCAGCCCATGATAGCTAAACAACAACTGGTCAAACTCCTGGTTTAAATAAGGTCTGATCGCTTCAGCTAACGCATTAATAAAAAACGCTTCTTCATAAAAAGGTTTTATAAAAGTGAGCTTAAACGGATAGTTCTGCTGCTTATGGATTGTTTTGGCATGTTCCACAGCCGTTTCATAACTACTCATGGCATAGTGAGGATATAGGGGTATAGCTAGCACTTCTTCCAAACCATCTACCTTTTGCATCAGGTTGTCAAAGGCCAGCTGCATGGTTGGGTTGCCATATCGCATGGCTATTTCTATTGGTTCTTTTACAAGGTGGGCCAGGGCATCCTTTTGTTGGCGGGTGGTGACCACCAATGGCGACCCCTGATTTGTCCACACCTTACTATATGCTTTTGCCGATTTTGGCGAACGGAAGGGAACAATGATTCCGCTTATCAAAATTTTACGCAGCAACCACGGAAAATCAATTACCCGCTCATCCATCAAAAACTCGGTCAGGTACTTTTTTACATCTTTTACTTCGGTACTATCGGGCGAACCAAGGTTTAATAGTACAATGCCTCTTTTTACCATAACTATAAATTAATGTGTAAATGTAAACGCAGCAAATAACTAAAAGTTTGTTTTTTGCATGCGATCGTTCATTTTAGCTTTTTATCAATCACCATTGTTTAGGTAACCCGTATGTTAAGTGAACGCAAAAAAAATAAAGGTATCTGCCACCCTTTGCCATACCGGTTTAACCATTATGAATGTTGAGTTGCATAATAGTTACACATGACAAGTATCAACTTTAATTATGACTATTATGTGACATAGAAATTGGGAAGGAGGGACAACGTAAAGTAAATTTGCACTCACAAATCAAAGAAGCGAAAAGTTGAATCAGACAGAAAGTAATTTGAACCATTTTTTTATCGCAGGTATAAACTACAAAAAAACAGATGCATCTATCAGAGGACAGTTTGCTGTAGCCAACGAACAATATGCCAACATTTTTTCCTCAGCTTCCTCCTACGGCATTTCAGAGTGTTTTATTCTTTCTACTTGCAACCGCACCGAAATTTATGGTGTTGCCGAAAACGTACAGCAACTAATAAACTTACTTTGTGCCCACACTACTGGTACAATTGAAACTTTCCATCAACTTAATTACACGCACCGCGGCACAGCAGCTATCCAGCATTTATACGAGGTTGGTGCCGGCCTTGAAAGCCAGATATTGGGGGATTATGAAATTATTGGCCAAATAAAAACGGCCATGAAGATTGCCAGGAAATACGCTTTTATAGGTGCGTTTATGGAACGGTTGGTAAATAGCGTGCTTCAATCAACCAAAAGTATTAAGAACCAAACCGCACTTAGTGGTGGTACCGTTTCGGTATCGTTTGCAGCCGTTCAATACATAAAAAACAATGTGGCAGCACTTAGCACAAAAAACTATTTACTGGTGGGTGTTGGCAAAATTGGCCGCAATACCTGCAAAAACCTGGTTGATTATTTAGGTGCCAAACAGCTAACGCTTATCAACCGAAGCGAAGAGAAAGCCGCTGAATTAGCATGTGAGTTACACCTACAATATGCCCCAATAGAAGACCTGGCCGCACAGGTAAAAAAAGCTGACATAATATTTGTAGCCACCAACTCAAACGAACCGGTGATACTAAAAGATCACCTGGCAAATGGTGGACAAAAAATCGTAATTGACCTGTCGATACCTTATAATGTAGAAAAAGAAGCAGCCGAACTGGAGAATGTAACATTGATTAATGTAGATGAATTGTCGAAGTTAAAAGATGAAACCCTGCAAAAGCGGGAGGCGGAAGTACCCAAGGCGCGGGCTATTATTGCCCAACACAGGGCTGAATTTATTGAGTGGAACGAGCTTCGTAAAAATGCACCTGTACTTAGGGCAGTAAAGCAAAAGTTGTTTGAAATGCATCAGTGCCAAATGTTTCTGTCGTCGTACAAAACAACTACCACTACTGTACAACCCACCGCAATACAAGTTTCTGCCACTTTGGAAATAACCAACAGCGTGGGCAACAATGATACTGCAACGCTGCCGCAATTGGCCATAAACCAATTTGCCATACATAAGGTTATTAAGAATATGGCCGTAAAAATGCGGAGTCAGCATCAGCCTGGCTGTAGCTATATAGAGGCTATCAACGATTTCATCACCACCCACCGCAATTAATAATGGATAGCAAAGTGCTGCGTATTGGCACCCGCGAAAGCCAGTTGGCTGTATGGCAGGCTACGCTGGTAAAAAACCTGTTGGCGCAACACGGCTACGCATCGCAACTGGTGTATATAAAAAGCGAGGGCGACCTAGACCAAAAAACGCCTTTGTACGAAATGGGTGTACAAGGCATTTTTACCCGCAGCCTCGATATTGCCTTACTCAACAATCAAATAGACATAGCTGTACACAGCATGAAGGACGTACCCACCCAACTACCCAAAGGCATTGTGCAGGCAGCGGTGTTAGAGCGGGCCAGTTACAAAGACCTGTTGGTGTTTAAGGGCGAGCGGGAGGAGATGGAAGAAGCTTTGGGAATGGTGAATGGTGAATGGTCAATGGTGGATAGTGAAGATGTGAGTGGTGAGTTGTCAGTGGTGAGGGAAGAAGATGTGAGTGGTGAGTTGTCAGTGGTGAGTAAAGATGTGAGTGGTGAGTTGTCAGTGGTGAGGGAAGAAGATGTGAGTGGTGAGTTGTCAGTGGTGAGGGAAGAAGATGTGAGTGGTGAGTTGTCAGTGGTGAGTAAAGATGTGAGTGGTGAGTTGTCAGTGGTGAGGGAAGAAGATGTGAGTGG
>JBBRUR010000077.1:0-23197 GCA_038247635.1 Chitinophagales bacterium | reverse complement strand
TGGTGAGTGGTAGGTGGTGAGTGGTGATTGGTAAGTGGTGAGTGGTGAGTGGTGAGTGGTGAGTGGTGAGTGGTGAGTGGTGAGTGGTGAGTGGTGAGTGGTGAGTGGTGAGTGGTAGGTGGTGAGTGGTGAGTGGTTAATAGTGAATAGTGAGTTGTTATTGGTGAGTAGTGAATGATGAATGGTGAATTGTGATAATTGAGTGGTGAGTAGTAAAAGAAATTAAAAAAGATGAAGTCACTTTTTGCGGTTGCGTGTTGACATTTTCACGTTTGACCTTTCGCGTTTCACATTTCACATCAAGCCTTTTTAATTTTTACTTTTTAATTTTTACTTTTTACTTTCTTTATGACCAAAACAATAGCGGTAATTTTTGGAGATGGAATAGGACCCGAGGTAACACATCAATCATTAAAAGTGTTGGATGGTATAGCCCGTCAGTTTAAGCATAGTTTTAAATATACCTATAGCCTAATGGGCGCCGATGCCATTAATAAAACGGGTAACCCGCTGCCCGACGAAACACTGGAAAATTGCTTTGCTGCCGACGCCATTTTGTTTGGCGCCATTGGCGATCCTAAGTTTGATAATGACCCTGCCGCCAAGGTAAGACCCGAGCAGGGTTTGCTTAGACTGCGTAAGGAACTGGGGCTTTTTGCCAACATTCGCCCGGTAACAACGTATGCATCGCTTCATCACCTTTCGCCGTTAAAAGATAACCGGCTACAGGGCGTTGATTTTATTATTTATCGCGAACTGACCGGCGGTATATATTTTGGAAAGAAGACTTTGAACGAAGCGCAGACACAGGCATCGGACGATTGTGTGTACAATGTAGAAGAGATAGACCGCATTGCCCGGGTGGCATTTAAAGCTGCTCAAAAAAGAAGAAGGAAATTGACGTTGGTTGATAAGGCAAATGTGCTGGAAACATCAAGGTTGTGGCGCAAGGTGGTTAGGGACATGAGTGATCAGTATCCGGATGTGGCGGTGGATTATATGTTTGTTGACAATGCCGCGATGCAAATTATCCTTAACCCCAAACAATTTGATGTGGTGCTGACCGAAAATATGTTTGGCGACATCATTAGCGATGAGGCAAGTGTGATAGCAGGTTCGTTAGGGTTATTGCCTTCCGCCAGTATTGGAAACGACAAAGCATTGTTTGAACCAATACATGGCAGCTACCCGCAGGCAGCTAATAAAAATATAGCCAACCCTGTTGGTTCAATTTTATCGGCCGCCATGATGCTTGACCATTTTGAAATGCACGAAGAAGCAACACTTGTACGGGAAGCGGTAGACTGGGCGTTGAACAATGGTTTTTATACAAGGGATATTGATGCCATCAACAACTACAGTACCACTACCATTGGCGATTTGGTTACAGATTATATTGAGAACAGAATACCATCGAAGGCTAACAGGGCCAATATGATGATCAGCGGATCGACCATCATTTAATTGTTGGTACGGCATTTATTTGTAATAAGAATAGTGGATGAATAAAGAACAAAAAGTACAAGAGTGCGACGCCACTACCGCACTAACAAAGTAACAAAAGCAGGGCTCAAAAAAATTATGAATTACTATAACAACGATACCATCATTTACCTGAACGGACAGTTTGTAAAAGCTGCCGAGGCTAAAACCGATTTTTATGGGCAGTCGCTGCACTATGGTTTTGGCGTGTTCGAAGGTATTAGGGCTTACCGTACCCATAACGGCGAAACCCGCATATTTAAAGCCGTTGAGCACTTTAACCGCCTACAGCGTAGCACCGCAACATTAAACATGCCGTATGTGTGGAACAATGATGAACTGATAGCCGCTACCTACAAAATGCTGGAAGCAAATAACCTGCAGGACGCGTACATCCGCCCATTGGTGTATGCACCAGCCAATATGAGTTTCAACCAAAACACCGAAGCTTTTATTGTGATTGAATCATGGGAAATGCAGCCATTTTTGGGCGATAAATTGCTGAGGGTAATGACCTCGTCGTTTGAGCGCCCCAACCCTAAAGCTTTTAAAATTGAATGCAAGGCTACCGGCCACTATGTAAACTCAATATTGGCCAGCCAGGAAGCAAAGGCACATGGCTTTGATGAGGCATTGTTGCTTGATATGAACGGAAACGTTGCAGAAGGTCCGGGAGCCAATTTTTTTATAGAAAAAGACGGCGTACTGTTTACGCCAGTGCCGGGTCATATTTTGCCCGGCATTACCAGGGCTACCGTGCTGGAACTTTGCCATCAATTACAAATAGAAGTAGTAGAGAAAAATATTTTGCCCCACGAAATACCTGCAGCAGATGGTGCCTTTTTTTGCGGCACCGCTGCCGAGGTTATTGGTTTGGAAAGTATAGATGGAGTAGCCTTTAGCAAAAGCTGGGCACAAACTAACAGCGCCCTTATTCAAAAAGCATACAAACAACTGGTAATAGAAAAATCCATCACCCAACAATTAGCCAACGCCTAATGGAACTAAACAAATACAGTAAAACGATTACTCAGGATGAAACACAACCAGCCGCGCAGGCCATGTTGTACGGTATAGGCCTGACCGACGAAGACCTTGCCAAAGCGCAGGTAGGTATAGTGAGTATGGGTTACGATGGCAATACCTGTAACATGCACCTGAACGACCTGGCCAAACTGGTAAAACAGGGCGTATGGGAAAGCGATTTGGTAGGCCTGATCTTTAATACTATTGGCGTAAGCGATGGCATTAGTAATGGAACGGAAGGCATGCGTTACTCACTGGTAAGTCGCGATGTAATTGCGGACAGTATTGAAGCCGTATGCGGTGCACAATACTATGATAGTTTAATAGCCATACCCGGCTGCGATAAAAACATGCCAGGCTCATTAATAGCTATGGGCAGGTTAAACCGCCCGGCCATTATGGTGTACGGTGGCACCATTGCCCCCGGTCATTACAAAGGGCAGGACCTGAACATCATATCAGCTTTTGAAGCGCTTGGCCAAAAGCTGGCCGGCAACCTTAGCGATGAAGACTTTAAAGGAATCATTATGAACTCGTGCCCTGGTGCGGGTGCCTGCGGTGGCATGTACACCGCCAATACCATGGCCAGTGCCATAGAAGCATTGGGTATGAGTTTGCCCTATTCATCAAGCAACCCGGCGCTTAGTGAAGAAAAGAAAGCTGAATGTTTGGCCGCCGGTAAAGCAATGAGGTTATTGATGGAAAAAGATATAAAACCTTCGGACATCATGACCCGCAAGGCTTTCGAAAACGCCATTACCCTTATTATGGCCCTGGGCGGAAGCACCAATGCAGTGCTGCACATGATAGCCATGGCAAAAAGCATAGGAGTATCGGTTACGCAGGATGACTTTCAGATGATTAGCGACAGGGTGCCCGTGCTGGCCGATTTAAAACCCAGCGGTAAATACCTTATGCAGGATTTGCATGAACATGGAGGCTTACCCTCAGTAATGAAATACCTGTTACAAAAAGGCTTGCTACATGGCAATTGCCTAACGGTAACCGGAAAAACGATTGCAGAAAATGTGGCCGACGTACCTGGTCTTGATTTCGACAAACAGAAGATCATTTTGCCTTTGGAAACCCCAATTAAGGCAACCGGTCATTTACAAATATTGTACGGCAACCTGGCAACAGGAGGAAGCGTAGCCAAAATAAGTGGTAAAGAAGGGGAGCTGTTTATAGGTCCGGCACGCGTGTTTGATGGTGAGTTTGAATTGATTGCCGGCATTAACTCAGGTAAGATAAAGGCTGGCGATGTAGTGGTTATTCGGCAGGTGGGCCCCAAAGGCGCACCGGGTATGCCCGAAATGTTAAAGCCCACATCGGCCATCATTGGCGCTGGCTTAGGAAAAAGTGTGGCATTAATAACCGACGGACGGTTTAGCGGTGGCACCCACGGTTTTGTAGTGGGCCACGTAACACCCGAAGCCTTTGAAGGGGGTTTGATAGCATTGGTAGAAGACAATGATGTAATTGAACTGAATGTGGCTACCAAATCAATGACGTTAAAAGTAGACGAAGCAACCATAGCCGGGCGCCGCAGCAAATGGCAACAACCCGAACTAAAAGTAAAAAAGGGGTTGTTGTTCAAATACGCCAGGTGCGTAAAAAATGCATCGGAAGGATGCGTAACAGACGAAGCGTAATTATGTAGAAGATTGAAAAAATAATTGTTTAAAAGAATCGCCTTCAAGGGACGGGGGGCCAAAATGCATCGGAAGGATGTGTGACCGGCGAATAGTGATGACTGTGTAAAATAGTCGGTCAAAGGAACCTCCCTTCGGGGGACAGGGGTCCAAAGTGCATCGGATGGATGTGTGACAGGCGAAGCATTATAATATAGGAGATTGAAAAAATAATTGTTCAAAAGAATCCCCTTCAAGGGATGGGGGCCCAAAATGCATTGAAAGGATGTGTGACCGGCGAAGATTGATGAATGTATAAAATAGTCGGTCAAAGGAACCTCCCTTCGGGGGACAGGGGTCCAAAGTGCATCGGATGGATGTGTGACCGGCGAAGATTGATGAATGTATAAAAAAATTGTTTAAAAGACCCCCTCTTCAAAGGGCAGGGGCACCAAAAAGTACGCATATGAATGCAACATTTGAAATTGAGGAGAAGATTGCCATCAAGGCAAAAACATCGCAGGTAGCTACATCGGCTACCCCTATACAAACAACTGGTAGTAAGGCGGTATTAGATGCTTTTGTGGCCGAGGGGGTCACTACCATTTTTGGATATCCGGGCGGCGCCATCATGCCCATTTACGATGCGCTGTACGATTACCACCACCAGCTACAACATATATTGGTGCGCCATGAGCAGGGGGGAATACATGCAGCTCAGGGCTATGCCCGTGCCTCTGGGCGCGTGGGGGTGGTATTTGCTACCAGCGGTCCCGGGGCCACCAACCTGGTAACAGGTTTGGCCGATGCAATGATTGACAGTACGCCGCTGGTATGCATTACCGGCCAGGTATACGCCCACCTGTTGGGTACCGATGCTTTCCAGGAAATTGATGTAATTAATATTACTACGCCCATTACCAAATGGAACTACCAGGTGACCGACGCCAAAGAAATACCCGGCGTATTGGCCAGGGCATTTTACATTGCCCGCACCGGCAGGCCCGGCCCTGTGTTAATTGATATTACTAAAAACGCTCAGTTGGATAAATTCGAGTACCAGGGATACACTATTTGCGAGCACATACGCAGCTACCGGCCCAAACCAATTATTCGTAAAGAGTACATAGCTGAAGCAGCCAAACTGATTAACGAGGCCAAAAAACCATTTGTAATTTTTGGCCAGGGCGTTATTCTTGGCCGTGCCGAAAAGGAGTTTAAATCATTTATTGAAAAAGCTGGCTTGCCCGCCGCATGGACGATACTTGGCCTTAGCGCCCTGCCCACCGACCATCCGTTAAACGTAGGCATGTTGGGTATGCATGGCAACTACGGCCCCAATGTAATGACCAACGAATGCGATGTGATGATTGCCGTTGGTATGCGCTTTGACGATCGGGTTACTGGTCGGCTGGATAAATATGCCAAACAGGCCACCATCATTCACCTCGACATTGACCCATCGGAAATTGATAAAAACGTAAAAACCAAAGTAGGTGTATGGGGCGATTGTAAAGAGACCTTACCAATGTTGACTGCGTTGCTTGAAGCAAAACAACATACCGAATGGTTGCAAAAATTTGCTGAGTTTAAAAAGATAGAAGAAGACACCCTGATAAATAAGGAGCTGAACCCAACCGAAGGCAAACTGACTATGGGCGAAGTAATTAACCAGCTAAACATATTGACTGGCGGCAACGCTATTATTGTTACAGATGTAGGCCAGCATCAAATGGTTACCTGCCGTTATGCAAAGTTCAACCAAAGTAAAAGCAACATCACCTCGGGTGGTGCGGGTACTATGGGCTTTTGCCTGCCTGCGGCTATCGGCGCCAAATATGGTGCACCCCACCGCAATGTGGTGGCCATTATTGGCGATGGTGGCGTGCAAATGACCATACAGGAACTGGGTACCATTATGCAGTGCGAGGTTGATGTGAAGATCGTTATTTTAAACAACCAGTTCCTCGGCATGGTACGCCAGTGGCAGCAACTGTTTCACAACAAGCGCTACTCGTTTGTTGACATTGGCAGCCCCGACTACGTTATGGTAGCCAAAGGGTACGGCATAGCCGGAAGCAAGGTGGAAGAAAGAGAAAACCTGCAGGGCGCATTGGCCGAAATGATGACGCATAAAGGCGCGTATTTACTAGAAGTGATGGTTGGGAAAGAAGACAACGTGTTTCCTATGGTGCCGCAGGGTTGTAGTGTAAGCGAAATAAGGTTGAGTTAGAGCGATAATTAAAAATTAAAAATTGAAAAAGAAAACGAAGAAAGGATGACGGGGTTAAATATGAATTGGGCGAGCCGGACGGTGCGGTTATTAATATCAGGCATAGAGCGTTTTATTTTTTTTAAAAGATGTTTTACTCGTTGTAAGTAACCAACAATATAACCGAATTCATTTTTCCTTGTTCGACCAATTAATCAGAAGCGTTACTTCTATTGTAGCTAAAATGGTAGAAGGATTTGCGGGGGCTTCAAAAAATGACTTTTTAAAGTTTATTATCATTTCACTTAAGTCGGCCAATGAAGCAAAATATTGGCTATGCTTAATTAGAGATACCCTTTCAATAGATAAAAACAAATTAAATGATTTTATAAAAGAGGCAGATGCGCTGTCAAAAATTATAGCCTCGATTATTATAAATACAAAAAAGAATAAGTAAAAATTCAAAAGATATAAAGTTGGAAGTTATTGGCGTTAATTTTTTAATTTTTACTTTTTAATCAAAACATAATGAAGCAAGAATATACCATAACCGTTTACACTGAAAACCAAGTTGGATTATTGGTGCGAATTGCCATTATTTTTTCCAGGAGAAAAATCAACATCGAAAGCCTAAATACTTCTCCATCTGAAATTGAAAGCATCAGCCGGTTTACCATAGTCATCCAGGAAACCGAAGACGTGGTGCGTAAACTAGCCCGCCAAATAGAAAAGCAGGTGGAAGTATTGAAAGTATACTATAATACCAACGACGAAATAATTTGGCAGGAGATGGCTTTGTATAAAGTGAGCACCGACATGATTACCGAAAAAGTGAAAGTAGAAAGGTTGTTAAGAGAGTGTGGTGCCAACGCCGTAGTTATTCGCCGCGACTATACCATTTTTGAAGTAACCGGTCACCGCGAAGAAACGCAAAAGCTGGTAGAGGTTTTGGAACCTTACGGATTGATTGAGTTTGTACGCAGTGCACGAATAGCCATCATCAACAACAGCAAAGGCTTTCACGAAAAACTAAAAGAGTTTGAACAGGATCAACCTGGCGACGAGGCAACTGAAAACGAATACCTGAATAAAAATCAGGAGGTGTTTAGTATGTGAGGGGAGTAGAAAGTAAAAAGTAAAAAGTAAAAAGTAAAAATAAAAAGGTTTGCGGACTTGGGAATTATCAAATATAAGGACGTGAAATTGTAAAAGTGAGTAAGGGATGATGGTTGGTGAATTCCTAAAAGTTTTTTCAGTTTGCGACTTCTAATATTGCTGGTATTATATTTTAAAGAAGAGGTGGAAAAATCCTAAGGCTGTTAATAACCCGGAATACCGCTCCTCTCCGTAAGGAGAGCGGAACGGGGATAAAGCGAAAGAGGCGAAACAAAAAAGCAAGCTTCGAATATTGGCACACTTCTGTTTATAAAAGCAGCCGCTTATTTTTTAATTTTTAATTTTTAATTAATCAAATATCAAACACTTAAAATTACCCACTCCCGGCAAACGAACGAGGGATTTAAAAACTACAAAATTATGGCAAAATTAACCTTTGGTGAAGTTGAAGAAAACGTTGTAACCCGCGATGAATTTCCACTTGAAAAAGCAAGGGAAGTTTTGAAAGACGAAGTGGTGGCAGTAATTGGCTACGGAGTACAGGGTCCGGGACAAGCGTTGAACCAAAAGGAAAATGGCATTAACGTAATTGTTGGCCAACGTAAAAATTCAAAAACCTGGGACAAGGCCGTAAACGATGGTTTTGTGCCCGGCGAAACATTGTTTGAAATTGAAGAGGCACTGGAGCGTGGTACTATTATTTGCTACCTGCTGAGCGATGCTGCCCAAATAGCTATGTGGCCAACCGTTAAAAAACATTTGACGCCTGGTAAAGCATTGTACTTTTCGCATGGCTTTGGCATTACTTATTTAGATCAGACCGGTATTGTACCTCCGGCCGATGTGGACGTAATATTGCTGGCTCCAAAAGGTTCGGGTACTTCGCTGCGTCGCATGTTTTTGCAAGGCCGTGGACTTAATAGCAGCTATGCCATTTTTCAGGATGCAACGGGTAAAGCGTTTGATAGAGTGGTTGCCCTTGGTATAGCCGTGGGCAGCGGTTACCTTTTTGAAACCAATTTTAAGAAAGAGGTATTTAGCGACCTTACCGGTGAGCGTGGTACATTAATGGGCGCAATTCAAGGCATTTTTGCCGCACAGTTTGAAGTGTTACGTTCCAAAGGGCATTCACCTTCAGAAGCATTTAACGAAACAGTTGAAGAACTAACACAAAGCCTGATGCCGCTGGTAGCCGAAAATGGTATGGACTGGATGTATGCCAACTGCTCAACCACCGCCCAGCGTGGTGCATTGGACTGGTGGAAAAAGTTTCGCGATGCCACCTTACCGGTATTTAAAGACTTATACGAAAGCGTAGCCTCAGGCAACGAAGCGGCTAAAAGCATTGAAAGCAATAGCAAAGAAGATTACCGCGAAAAGCTGGAAGAAGAACTGCGTGAACTTCGCGATAGCGAAATGTGGCAGGCAGGTAAAACAGTACGCAGCCTCCGGCCCGAAAACCAACCGGCTGCCGTTTAGCATTTGTTGGATGGAACAGGCTGTTATGGATGTTATTTTGGAATATCAGATTGTAACAAAGTGATCATGAGCAATAAAACAGGAATGAAAAATGATTGGATAGTTGATGAAGTCGCGTCTGTTGACAACGCCACTTCACTGCCTCTGCTTGATTTTAAAGGCGCTGCCGAACGTATAAAACAAGTGGTGAACAAAACACCACTTGTTTATAACCATCATTTGTCGCGCAGGTACAACTGCAATATTTTTTTAAAAAGGGAGGATCTGCAAACTGTACGATCATATAAAATTCGCGGCGCCTACAATATGATCAGCAGCCTGCCTGCCAGTAAAACGGATTGTGGCGTAGTGTGTGCCAGCGCTGGCAACCATGCACAGGGATTTGCTTTTTCGTGTAAAAAACTAAATATAAAAGGCGTGGTGTTTATGCCCTTTATAACCCCCAACCAAAAAGTACAGCAAACCAAAATGTTTGGCGAGGATATGATTGAGGTGGTATTGGTGGGCGACACCTTTGATGATTGTGCAGCGGCAGCCAAAACGTATACCGAAGAAAATGAGATGACGTTTATTCCGCCTTTTGACGATATTAAGATTATTGAGGGGCAGGCAACCGTAGGCGTGGAAATATTGGAAGAACTGTCGAACATAGATTACTTATTTTTACCGGTTGGCGGCGGTGGATTATCGGCTGGCGTGGGTAACTACTTTAAGCGATTTAGCCCAAAAACAACCATCATAGGGGTAGAACCCGAAGGCGCACCCAGCATGTTTGAAGCATTAAAGGCCGGCCACCCGGTCACCCTTAAAAGTATTGATCGTTTTGTTGATGGTGCGTCAGTTAAAAGAGTAGGGGATGTAACTTTTCCATATTGTAAAGAAGCCATCAGCCAAATGCATTTGGTAAACGAAGGCAAGGTTTGTGCTACCATCTTAAAATTATATAACGAAGACGCCATTGTAGCAGAACCTGCCGGTGCACTGTCGATTGCTGCTTTGGATGATTTTACCGAAGAAATACGAGGTAAAAATGTAGTGTGCGTGATTAGCGGCAGCAATAACGATATTGACCGTATGCAGGAAATAAAAGAACGGTCATTGCAATACGAAGGACTAAAGCATTACTTCCTGGTAAGGTTTGCGCAGCGCCCCGGCGCTCTTAAAGAATTTGTAAATCATGTGCTGGGCCCAACCGATGATATTACCCGGTTTGAATACATGCAGAAGCATAACAAAGAAACCGGGCCGGCGCTTGTTGGTATTGAACTACAAAAAAGGAACGACTATCATACACTTCTCGAAAACCTGGCAAAGTTCAATATAAATTTTACCGAATTGAATAAAAACGACAACCTCTTTGGCTATCTGGTGTAATAACGGTTGTTAGTATTTTGATCTCTAAAAATTGGTAAATTTAGGGTTCGCTTAGGTTACCGGTATGCCTTTGAAAACGACCATTGAACGATTACAAGCCTGCGGGTATTTTTTCACACTTTAACTTGACGATTATGACAGGCAATGGATTGTACGATTCAGCCTATGAACATGATGCATGTGGCATTGGCTTTGTGGCTAACATTAAAAGTAATAAGTCGCACCAGATAGTTTCAGATGCGTTGACCATTTTGGAAAATATGGAACACAGGGGCGCCTGTGGATGCGAAAATAATACGGGTGATGGTGCAGGATTAACCATCCAAATGCCACACGAATTCTTTTTTGATGAATGTTTAAAACAGGGCGTCCATTTACCGGCCTTTGGCAAATATGCCGTAGGTACCATTTTTTTTCCCAAAGATCTTCCGCTGCGCGAAGAGTGCCGCAACATTTTTAACAGGGCAGCCGAAAAGCTGGGACTGGACGTTTTATATTATCGTAAAGTACCCGTTAATCAAACCGATATTGGGCCCACCGCGTTATCGGTGGAGCCTGAAATAGAACAGGTTTTTATAGCTTGCCCCGACCATATTGCCAACCCCGAGGAGTTTGAAAGAAAACTCTACGTGCTACGCAATTACGCCAGCCATACCATCAACAATTCGGTTAAAAAAGATGAAATAGGTTTTTACCTGTGTTCGCTTTCTTATAAAATACTTATATACAAAGGGCAATTAACCAGTTTGCAGCTTCGTCATTATTATATTGACCTTAGCGATAAAAGAATAGTATCGGCTTTTGGCCTTGTACACTCCCGTTTTGCCACAAATACTTTTCCATCATGGAAGTTGGCGCAGCCATTCCGTTACATTGCACACAATGGTGAAATCAATACGCTGCAGGGTAACCTAAACTGGCTAAAAACCAGCGAAAAGGAATTCAGTTCGCCTTTTTTTACCCCTGAGGAAATGGACAAGATACTACCGGTTGTAAGTGGTATGCAATCGGACTCGGCATGTTTGGATAATGTAATAGAATTGCTAACGCTCACCGGCCGTTCGTTGCCACACGTAATGATGATGCTGATACCCGAAGCATGGGATGGCAATGAACACATGAGCCAGCTTAAAAAAGATTTTTACGAATACCACGCTTCGTTTATGGAGCCGTGGGATGGGCCGGCTTCCATATCGTTTACCGATGGAAAAATTATTGGTGCAACGCTTGATCGCAATGGTCTGCGTCCATCACGTTTTTGCATTACTACTGACGACCGGGTTATACTGGCGTCAGAGTCGGGAGTACTTCCCATCGATCCAACTTTAATAAAAGAAAACGGCCGTTTACAGCCCGGAAAAATGTTTGTGGTTGACCTGGAAAAAGGAAGGATTGTAAGCGACGAAGAATTAAAACAAGAGATTTGTGGCCAAAAACCTTATGGTGAATGGCTAAATAAGTACAAAATAAAAATGGAGGAGTTGCCTGAACCACGGGTTGCATTTACCCATTTGGAGCATGACCAAATATTTAAATATCAAAAGGCTTTTGGTTATTCAAAAGAAGACCTGGAAATGATCATAGCGCCCATGGCGCTCGATGGTAAAGAACCACTGGGCTCTATGGGTACCGATGTGCCTTTGGCTATTTTAAGCGATAAGCCTCAACACCTTAGCAGCTATTTTAAACAATTATTTGCGCAGGTCACTAACCCACCAATCGATCCCATTAGGGAGCGGCTGGTAATGTCGCTGGTAACCTTTGCCGGCAGCAACGGCAATTTGTTGGTGGAAGATCCGCTTTCGTGCCATTGTGTTTCATTAAAGCATCCGGTATTGAGTAATCATCAATTGGAGCAAATCAGAAGTATTGATACCGGCATATTTCAGGCAAAAACACTGCAGGCGTATTTTAAAGCCGATGGTAAACCAGGGTCCTTACAAAATGGCATCGACAGGCTTTGTCGCTATGCTACCGATGCAGTTGAAGATGGTTTTAAGGTTATTATCATATCCGACCGCGCAATTGACAGCGATCATGCTGCAATCCCAACTTTACTGGCTACATCGTCAGTCCACCACCACCTCATCCGCAAAGGCTATCGTGGACAGGTAGGTATTATTATAGAAGCGGGCGATGTATGGGAAGTGCATCATTTTGCCTGCCTCATAGGTTTTGGAGCTACGGCTATTAATCCATACCTCGCACTGTCAACCATACGCGATCAAAAATTAACGGGCAAACTAGTAACCCCGTTGGATGTAGATGCACTGAAAAAAAATTATATAAAATCGGTGAATGATGGCCTGTTAAAAGTATTCTCAAAAATGGGTATCTCCACGCTTCAATCGTACCAGGGAGCTCAAATATTTGAGATAATTGGCATAAGCAAAGCGGTGGTTAATAAATGTTTTGCAGGCGCCACCAGCCGTATAGAAGGCGTAGGTTTTGACGAGCTGGCTAAAGAGGCGCTGGCAAAACACTTTGTTGCTTTTAGTAAAAAAGCCAAGCCTTTTGAAATGCTGGCCGAAGGCGGCGTTTACGAGTGGAGAAAAAAGGGCGAGTTCCATATGTTTAACCCGCAAACCATTCACTTGCTGCAGTATGCAACTAAAATGAATGATTACAACACCTTTAAAAAATATTCAAAACTAATTAACGATCAAAGCGAAAAGGCATGCACTTTACGTAGTCTTTTTAGTTTTAAACCCAACAGACCATCTATTTCAATTAATGAAGTAGAACCTGCCGAAAATATTTACAAACGTTTTGCTACCGGTGCTATGAGTTTCGGCTCCATTAGCCACGAAGCACACAGTACGCTGGCCATAGCCATGAACCGTTTGGGCGGTAAAAGCAATACCGGCGAGGGCGGTGAAGATGAAATGCGTTACGAGGTAAAGCCTAACGGCGATACCATGCGCTCGGCCATTAAACAGGTAGCCTCGGCCCGTTTTGGAGTAACCAGTTACTACCTAACCATGGCCGATGAGTTACAGATAAAAATGGCGCAGGGTGCTAAGCCCGGCGAGGGCGGTCAGTTACCAGGTTATAAGGTTGATGAGTGGATAGGAAAAGTTCGTCATTCAACGCCGGGTGTGGGTTTGATATCGCCTCCACCCCATCACGATATTTATTCAATTGAAGATTTAGCGCAATTGATTTTTGACCTTAAGAACGCCAACCGTGCAGCCCGTATAAACGTGAAACTGGTTAGTAAGGCTGGTGTTGGTACTATAGCTGCTGGTGTAGCAAAGGCCAAGGCCGATGTGGTTTTGATAGCAGGCCACGATGGTGGTACCGGTGCATCGCCGCTAAGTTCAATAAAACATGCTGGTTTGCCGTGGGAGTTAGGGTTGGCTGAAACCCACCAAACCCTGGTGAAAAATAAATTGCGTAGCCGGGTAGTGTTACAAACCGATGGCCAGTTAAAAACTGGTCGTGATATAGCCATTGCCACCTTGCTGGGTGCCGAAGAGTGGGGTGTAGCCACTGCGGCCCTTGTTGTAGAAGGTTGTATCATGATGCGCAAATGCCATATGAATACCTGCCCTGTAGGAGTTGCTACGCAAGATGAAGAGTTGCGGAAGCGCTTTACCGGCGATGCGGAGCATGTGGTCAGCTTTTTTAAATTTATTACCCAGGAACTGCGCGAACTAATGGCCGAACTGGGCTTTAGAACCGTAAACGAAATGGTTGGCCAGGTCGATTGCCTGGAAGCCAACCACGATGTAAACCATTGGAAGTATAGTAAGCTTGATTTATCGCCTATACTGTATCGCCAACCGGCCGATGAGGAAATTGGCTTATATAAACAGGAAGAACAGGATCATGGGCTTGCAGACATTTTGGATTGGAAATTATTAAAGGCCGCAATGCCGGCGCTCGACAACAAAGAAAAGGTTACCGCAGCGTTTTCTATAAAAAATACTGACCGGACAGCGGGCACACTCCTTAGCAACGAAATTTCAAAACGATATCAATCGGCCGGACTGCCCGATGATACCATACATTTTAAGTTTACCGGTACAGCAGGCCAAAGCTTTGCGGCCTTTAATACCAAAGGCCTTACCCTTGAACTGGAAGGCGATGCGAACGATTATTTCGGCAAAGGATTATCGGGAGCAAGACTGATTGTTTATCCTTCCAAAAAAGCCACGTTTAAACCAGAAGAAAACATAATTATTGGTAATGTGGCCTTTTATGGTGCCACCTCTGGCAGCGCCTATATTCGGGGCAAAGCCGGCGAGCGGTTTGCCGTAAGAAACTCGGGCGCCTATGCTGTGGTAGAAGGGGTTGGCGATCATGGTTGCGAGTATATGACCGGTGGCCGGGTGGTGATATTAGGCGATACCGGCCGAAATTTTGCAGCCGGAATGAGTGGTGGAATAGCCTATATCTACGATGTAAAAGGAACGTTTGAAAGCCTTTGCAACAAAGAAATGGTTGACCTTGATCCCGTAGGTAATAACGATGTGGAGGAATTGCGGGGAATGATTTTGGAGCACTATAATAACACCCTAAGCACCATAGCTAATTTTGTGCTGAACGATTTTGAGAATCAATTGAAGAATTTTGTAAAAGTGTTTCCAAAAGATTACAAAAGGGTGTTGAACGAAATGGTGGTTAAAAAAGCGCAGCGGGTGTAATTATCCCGGATATATTCATTAACCAGAAAGACGTCGGCAAAATTAATTTTATCAATTCCCCGGCCATAAAACAGGATTGGGGGCATTTTTATATCAATGGGCAAACCAACAGGTTTTTTAGAATTTACGAGGGAGTTGCCGGCCAAAAGGTTGCCGGAACAGCGGGTATTTGATTACAACGAGTTTGTGTTGCGCTACGAAGCTGAAAAGCTAAACAGCCAGGCGGCCAGGTGTATGGATTGTGGAATTCCCTTTTGCCATAATGGTTGCCCATTGGGCAACCTGATACCTGACTTTAACGATGCGGTGTACCGCCAAAATTGGCAGGAGGCTTATGAGATTTTGTCGGCCACCAACAATTTTCCCGAATTTACAGGTCGTGTATGCCCCGCACCCTGCGAAAGTAGTTGTGTGTTAGGCATAAACCAACCACCGGTAACCATAGAAGAAATAGAGAAGCATATTATAGAAGTTGCTTTTGAGCGGGGGCTGGTAAAGGCCCATACCACTATAAATCGCACGGGTAAAAAAGTAGCCGTAATAGGTTCGGGGCCGGCGGGTTTGGCTGCTGCCGCACAATTAAATTATGCAGGCCATAGTGTAACTGTTTTTGAAAGAGATGATGAACCCGGTGGTTTATTACGATATGGTATACCCGATTTTAAATTAGAGAAATGGGTGATTGACCGCAGGTTAAGGTTAATGAAAGAAGAAGGTATCGTGTTTATTTGTAATGCCGAGGTAGGAAAAGACGTTAGTATCAACGATCTTTTGCGTAACCATCACGCGCTGGTTTTAGCAGGTGGAAGTACTATTCCCCGCGATTTAAATATTCCGGGACGCCATTTAAACGGTGTATCGTATGCCATGGACTTTTTAAAACAACAAAACAAACGGTTGGTGAATAAAATGGTTGAAGGCAATATAATGGCCACCGACAAAAATGTGGTGGTAATTGGTGGGGGCGATACTGGCAGCGATTGCGTAGGAACGTCTAACAGGCATACTGCCACTTCGGTAACGCAGTTTGAGTTATTACCCAAACCTCCTGAAAAAAGAACGGACAATATGCCATGGCCAACCTACCCTATGGTATTAAAAACCACTAGCAGCCACGAAGAGGGTGCCGACCGCAAGTGGGCTATTAGTACCAAAGAATTTATTGGTGATGAGCAGGGAAACCTAAAAGCCCTTAAAGTGGTAGACCTTGAATGGAAACATACCAACGATGGAAGGCCTGCCCAGTTTTACGAAATGGCAGGAAGTGAGCGGGAAATACCCTGCGAGCTGGCGTTGTTGGCCATGGGGTTTGTACATCCGCAGCACGAGGGTCTTTTAAACGAAATTGGCGTGGAACTGGACGAAAGAGGCAATGTAAAGGCTACTGACAAACATTACCAAACAAACGTTGAAAAAATATTTTCGGCGGGCGATATGCGCCGTGGGCAAAGCCTGGTGGTTTGGGCAATAAACGAGGGACGCGAATGTGCAGCAAAGGTTGATGAATACCTGATAAAATAGTTTAATAATATAGAAAGTGCTGAGGATTGCCCAAAATGGCAATCCTTTTTTGTTTTTATCTAAATTAGTTTAAATCAAAAAACAACACTATTACGCCAAATATTTACCGTAAAATACTTATTATTAATATTTTATATCATTTTATGCATCTTGTATTATAAATAAATAAATATAATGTGTTAGTGTAATTTGGTGTTAATAATTTATAATTTCATGTTATTATTACAGATAATTAATTTAGTAATTTATTAAACCCCTAACTATGAGTAAATTAACACTAAAGGGTCTTCTCCCATTTCTTGTTTTGGCAATAGTGGCAGTAGCAGCCATTTTTATACCCGCCTTACCTGATTTTGACGGATCTAAAACGTACAACAGTGCCGACGTTGCCTGGATGATTGTAGCCACCGCCCTTGTGTTTTTAATGACCCCGGGTCTTGCATTTTTTTACGGCGGAATGGTGCATCGTAAAAACGTTATTTCCACTATGATAAAAAGTGTGGTTGCTGCGGGCGTAGTAAGCGTGCTGTGGGTAACCGTTGGCTTTAGCCTTTGTTTTGGCACCGATATTGGTGGCTTTATTGGCGATCCAACCACGTTTTTGTTTTTTAAAGGAGTTAACTCAGGAGCCCCAATTTTGCAGGGTGCTGCCGGACCAATGACTATACCGTTAACCTTGTTTGCGCTATTTCAATTAATGTTTGCTATAATAACTCCCGGCCTTGTGGTAGGTGCTGTAGCTGAGCGTATCCGCTTTACAAGCTATATTGTTTTTATAGTATTATTTAGTCTGTTAGTATATGCACCATTGGCCCACTGGACCTGGCATCCCGAAGGATTTTTATTTAAAATGGGCGTGTTAGACTTTGCCGGTGGTACGGTTGTACACATTTCGGCTGGTTGTGCGGCCCTGGCCGGAGCCATGGTGCTAAAGCGTCGTAAAGTACATATGGAACAACGCGAAATTCCGCCGGCTAACATTCCGTATGTTTTAATTGGTACCGGCTTGCTATGGTTTGGCTGGTTTGGTTTTAATGCAGGTTCGGCTTTAGGGGCAAACGCATTATCTGTTTCTGCCTTTGCTACAACTAATACAGCGGCTGCCGCAGCAGGTTTATCGTGGATGTTTTTTGATGTTATGCGCGGTAAAAAGCCTTCTGTTCTTGGTTTTTGTATAGGCGCCGTAGTAGGTTTGGTGGCTATTACGCCAGGAGCGGGTTTTGTAGCTATTCCGCAAAGTATTTTTATCGGTTTCTTTGCAGCAATCGTTTCTAACCTTGCAGTGTATTACAAGCAAAAAACCAGTCTCGATGATACGTTAGATGTGTTTCCATGCCACGGAATTGGTGGTATGGTAGGTATGGTAATGACCGGCGTTTTTGCAACAACAACAGTAAATAGCGCAGGTGCCAATGGCTTGTTTTATGGCAATGGAGCCTTTTTGCTTACCCAGTTAAAGGGCCTTGTAATTGTGGTGGGCTACAGCTTTGTAGTATCGTATGCCATATTTAAACTTGTAAATGTTATTCAACCATTACGCGTTAGTGTAGAAGATGAAGAACTTGGATTGGATTCTACACAGCATAACGAAAATTATAACCAGGGTAGTTTAATCGTTTCAGGAAACGGAATTGAAAGGGAAGCAGGTGTAATAATGGAAAAGTAATTGGTTTTTTTTAAGCCTTTCAGCAATGTTTTATTTACATAGGGTACTGGCAATAAATGGTATATGTTTCACTTATCATCGGTACCCTATTCTTTTGTCTTTTTTTCCTCAATTTCTTTAAGTGCCAGCCGCTGGCTTCTATATTTTACATAAAAAACCAGGATACATCTTAACGCTGCTTGACAACCATGGGTTATCGTTCGCAAGTTTTAATAAACACTTAAACCAAAACTCAAATGTCAGGAAAAATTGTAATTGCCAGTGTTTTATCACTGTTCGCTGTGGGTGCTTTTGCCCAGGATTCAACTAAGAGTGGGCCTGTTATAACTGGCTCTGTTGATGCGTATACACGGTATAACTTTAACGATCCAAAGCCTGTTGAAGGTGCCACCATTTCCAATGTAAATAATTATACCAGTTTCAGTAACTCGCATAAGTCGTACGAGCTTGGTATGGCTAGCCTAAGGGTAGACCACAGCCTTGGAAAGGCCAGTGCTACCATAGATGTTGGCTTTGGTAAACGTGCTGAGGAATTTGCCTATGCTAATACCGAAAATTCAACTCTTTTAGCTATTAAGCAGGCTTATGTAAGCTATGCGGTAAGCGACAACGTTAAGCTTACCATGGGTAAATGGGCAACGCACATTGGGTACGAGCTGGTAGATGCATACCTTAACCGAAACTACAGTATGAGTTATATGTTCTCATACGGGCCGTTTTCGCACACTGGTGTCAAGGCCGATATTGGCCTTGGTGGAAAAAGTGCGATAATGCTTGGCGTTGCCAACACTACCGATTTTGTTACTACTACTTCGGCACGTAAATATGGCCTGGCACAGTTTAGCACAGGCTCAGCCAACGATAAGTTTAAAGCCTATTTTAATTACCAGGGCAGCTACGGTGGTTCGTCAAACCTGACACAGTTTGATGTAGTGCTTACCCAAAGTATTACCGATAAATTTAGCTTGGGCTACAATGGAACTATTCAATCAGTAAAACCCAAAAGCGGTTCGGGCAATAGTTGGTGGGGTTCTGCACTATATGTAAACGTTGACCCAACCGATGCGTTTGGCATAACCCTTCGTGGCGAATATTTTGATAATAAAAAGGGAGTGTCTGTAGCACCACAAGCTGGTATTTTCAATCTCACCCTATCGCCAAATATAAAATTGGGTAATCTTGTTATTATTCCAGAGTTAAGGTTAGAAAGTTCAAACAACGCCATCTACACCAAAGCAAACGGGGCTGGTATAAAAAGTACCACTTCGTTTATACTGGGAGCAGCCTATCATTTTTAAGGGCCATCCGCCGTAAAAAAGCAAAGCTTACAGCCGGGTTCGTGTAAAACGAACCTGGTTTTTTTTATGCATTTTTTTTTATACTATACTTGCTGTTTTAAAAAAAAATGAATATCCGCTTTTGGTACAATCAATACCGACTATAAAATGATAATATAAAGGCTGAGTATAATTACCAACGGTACAAAGTTGCGAAGCCCGTTTGACTGCCAGCCCGACTCATTATTGTGGCGGGGCGTTATCCGGGCGGGCAACGACTTATGAAAAGAGCTTTTAAACTCGGTTCCAAAATGTCAGAACCAGATTGCGCATAGTCGTAAAAAAAAATTACAAACTTGCCGGTATGCCTGTAAAAGCTATCTATAAGGGCTCGCTATATTTTGTTTGTAATATTTACTATAAGGTGGGCAATGCCACCTGTTTAGTAGGGGAAAGGCCAACTAAATTTGTTTTAGATAGCATCTTTTAAAGTTTAAAATATTACTACTTCAAAGTTTAGGTTTGTCGTAAAATACCTGCTTTAAACAATGCCTTTTTAATTGTCATTGCCCCCTTAATACCGCTGATGCCAAAAAAAATAGTATTATACCATTCATTCAATATTTTTATGCTTTGGTGTTCAAATATTAAACCGGTCCGTTGCTTTGCTTACGGGTTTAAAACTTTCGGTTAAAAATAATTACCATTAACCCCTTGTGGCTGTAAAATAAAAGTTTACCGGGAGGTTATGCCATGTACATTAGGTGTATAATAAACAGCCACATGGTAACTGCTAAACATTAAAACGCTGACAATAATAAATAATGCAAGTATTAAAATTTGGAGGAAGTTCGGTAGCCAACGCCGAAAATATTGACAAAGTAGTAGCCATTGTTCAAACAAAGGCAAAAGCCAAACAAACAATTGTAGTAGTATCGGCCCTTGGCGGTATAACCGACCTTTTGTTAACCTGTGGCGCCATGGCTGCCAATGGAAATGAAGCGTATAAAGAGCAATTGCAGGCCGCAGAGGCAAGGCACCTGGATACCGCCAAAGCGCTGGTACCCGTTACCCGCCAAAGCCGCATTTTAAGCCAGGTAAAAAAACAATGCAATGAGTTGGAGGATATTTGCAATGGTATTTTTTTGCTTCGCGAATTATCGTTGGTCACCAAAGACAGGATTGTGAGTTATGGTGAACTATTGTCGTCGCAAATTATTGCCGCACGGTTTGAAAGTATGGGTATTGCTACCGAATGGAAAGATAGCCGCGAGCTGATCATTACCGATACTAACCATACCAATGCCGCAGTCGATTTTGAGCTTACCAACAGAAACGTACAGCAATATTTTGCTGCTTTAACCGCCACTATAACGGTATTGCCGGGTTTTATTGCAGCCGACCAAAATGGATACACCACCACATTAGGACGCGGTGGCAGCGACTATACGGCAGCCATTATTGCCGCGGCGATTTTAGCTTCCAATTTTGAAATTTGGACCGATGTATCGGGCATGATGACCGCCGACCCCCGAATGGTTACCACCGCTAAGGTAATACCCCAAATCAGCTACCAGGAGGCCATGGAGCTGTCGCATTTTGGTGCTAAAGTAATTTACCCGCCCACTATACAACCGGTAATGAAAAAGCAAATACCGGTATGGATCAAAAATACCTTTGCCCCAACCGATATGGGAACCGTGATTGAAAGCTCGGCTGTTAAAAGTGAAAGTAGTATTCGCGGTATTTCAAGCGTAAATGCGGTAGCCCTGCTTAGCCTTGAAGGTAGTGGTATGATAGGCATACCCGGCTTTTCAAAAAGATTGTTTGAGGCCCTGGCCAGCGAAAAAATCAACGTTATACTTATTACACAGGGTTCAAGCGAACACTCCATTTGCGTGGGTGTAGATGAGGTAAATGCAAACGCAGCAAAAAGGGCTATTGACCTCGCTTTCAGCTACGAAATAGAAACAGGCAAGGTTGACCCGCTTAACATTGAAACCAATCTTTCCATTATAGCCCTGGTGGGCGATAATATGAAAAGCCACCCCGGTATTAGTGGTAAAATGTTTGGCGCCATGGGCCGTAATGGTATCAATGTCAGGGCCATTGCACAGGGCTCGTCTGAGCGTAATATTTCGGCCGTAATAAATAAGGCCGATGTAAAAAAAGCACTTAACGTATTGCACGAAGAGTTTTTTGAAACCACTTATAAACAGATCAACTTATTTATAGCAGGCGTTGGTAATGTAGGTAGTAAACTTATTGCCCAACTACACCAGCAGCACCACTATTTGCTGCACCACCTGCGCCTAAACATACGGGTAATAGGCATGGCCAATAGTCGCAAGATGCTTTTTAATGAAGAGGGAATTGACCTAAACACCTGGAAAGAAGCCATGCAACAGGGAGAGACCATGGAGCTTCCGCAGTTTCTGGAAACTATCCGCAACATGAACATGCGCAACTCGGTTTTTGCCGATGTAACTGCCAATGGCGACCTTGCCACTATGTACAACCAGTTGCTCGAAAAAAGCATTAGCGTGGTGGCCTGCAACAAAGTTGCCTGCTCATCGTCGTACCAATATTACCGGCAGCTAAAAGACCTTTCACGCGAATTTAATGCGCCCTTCCTTTTTGAAACCAATGTGGGCGCCGGTTTGCCCGTTATTGGGTCGCTAAACGATTTAATACGCAGTGGCGATGAGGTTAATAAAATAGAAGCCGTATTAAGTGGTACGCTCAATTTTGTTTTTAACAACTACAACGGTACTAAAACCTTTGCCGAGGTGGTACGGCAGGCGCAAAACGAAGGGTATACCGAGCCCGACCCGCGCCTTGACCTAAGCGGTAAAGACGTAATGCGCAAAATAATGATACTTGCCCGCGAGGCAGGCGTACAACTGGAAATGGAAGATATTAGCAACAACACCTTTATGCCACCATCGTGTATGGAAGGCAGTGTGGACGATTTTTACAATGAGATGGCGGTACACGAAAACCATTTTAAACAGTTGTACCAACAAGCCGAAGACGCCGGCAGCAAGCTAAAATTTGTGGCCAAATTTAACGATGGCAAAGCATCGGTTGGGTTGCAGCACATACCGCCTCAAAACGACCTGTATCATTTGTATGGTAAAGACAACGTGGTGCTGTTTTTTACCAACCGGTATACCGAACAACCATTAGTGGTAAAGGGTGCAGGCGCTGGTGCCGAGGTAACGGCGTCGGGGGTTTTTGCTGACATTATTCGTGCAGGACGTTCATAATGCATTAGTCCGCTTTACAGCCAGGGTTTTTTTTGAGCCCGGCAATATTTGTTTGTGGAGGCTTTACTTGCGACGCTCCGTTCAACCGTTTGTACTTTGAGGTGCACACAATGTAGTAGTGGTTTAATAAAAAATATAATGACAATCATTTACCTGCAATTGGGTTGTTTTAAATAAGTAATACAATAGCTATGTACTAAATAGTGTACAAAAAAGTACATGGTTGTTTTAAATAAGTAGTGCTAACAGTTAAGTGCTGAATATTGCACAAAAAAGTACAAGGTTGTTTTAAATAAGTAGTGCTAACAGCTATGCACTAAATAGTGCATAAAAAAGTACAAGGTTGTTTTAAATAAGTAGTGCTAACAACTATGTACTAAATATTGCACAAAAAAGTACAAGGTTGTTTTAAATAAGTAGTGCTAACAGTTATGTGCTAAATATTGCACAAAAAAGTACAAGGTTGTTTTAAATAAGTAGTGCTAACAGTTATGT
>JBBRUR010000076.1:0-23617 GCA_038247635.1 Chitinophagales bacterium | reverse complement strand
TTTAGTATCTGAAGGGAAGATGGGAAGTTTTAGTTGCATCGCAAAGCATTGACTGAACCGGAAATTTCGTCATTTTTTCTTTGCGAACAACGAAGCGCAAATCATTGATTTTGACGGGTGGGGTCAGGAGTTCTGAATTTATAATGCATACATTTTACTAATAAAAAAGCCGCATAATTAAAGCGGCTTTTTTATTAATTTATATACAATATTGGTACCGCAACAACCTATTTTGTAAAATGTTATTCATCTTCATCTTCAAACAGGCGGGTTAACCTTATGTTGGAAATGGGAGCAACTACTAAAGCAAACTTTTCAACAGTAACATAACTGGTGTCAAGTCCAAAACCTTTTTCTTCCGACAAACTGAGGTCTTTTAACCAAAAGTGCATTTTCATTATTACCCTTTCAAAAAACGGTAATTCATTATCCTGGCTCAGGTATTTTTCCATTACCACAAATTGAAAATCGCCTACTACATTGTTTCTTTCAAGGCTTTCGTAACGGCTGGTAATATTTACTTCTCTATTTTCAACAAGGTCTCTTACCACTTGCCTAAACATTAAGTTTATGCGGGGTTGCACCCTAAAGCCGAGCCTGAATTCTACCCGTATGATATCGTTGGGAATAACATGCTTTACCGAATATTCGCTGGTATATGGATCGTCAACAGTGTCTACATGTATAAACCAATAAATATCGGCCCGTTTGGGTTTGCGGTTTAATATGGAGTAGATGATTTTATGCTCAATTTCGGCGGGGTTATTTGCACTGGTCATATATACCAGATGGGTGGCATATTTACCCACCGACTTATCGTTGCTCAGCTCTTGTATTTGCGGAATATAATGCTCAAGCCGTACAAATTCAACATACCGGTTTTTAATTTTCCTACTTCGGTGCCATACGTACATTACTGCAAACAAGGCGCCGCCAACTAACAGGGTTACAAAACCGCCGTGGGGAAACTTGTTGAGGTTTGCCAGCAGAAACGAGGTTTCAATAGTTAAATAGGTAACCAAAAACAAGTATACCAATGTTTTTCTGGTTCGGTGTAAAACCAAAAAATTAGCAAACAAAATGGTAGTAGCAATCATACAAATGGTTATGGCCAAACCATAGGCAGCCTCCATATTGGTGCTTTTTTTAAAGTATAGTACAATGGTAGCACAACCCAAAAACAATAAACTATTTATGGTGGGCACGTACAGTTGTCCTTTGGCTTCGGACGGATATTTGATCTTCATTTTTGGCCAAAGATTAAGGCGTATGGCTTCACTGATTAAAGTAAACGACCCGCTTATTAGTGCCTGGCTGGCTATGATGGCGGAACTTGTTGCAATTATAATTCCCGCAATTAAAAACCATGAGGGCATAATGCCGTAAAATGGATTAAATCCGTCGGTAATCATTTGGGTGCTAATTTTTTGGCCATTAAAATTGGCTACCAACCAGGCACCCTGGCCGAGATAATTTAAAATAAGGCAGGTCTTAACAAACATCCACGATACCCTGATATTGCCTTTGCCACAATGGCCAAGGTCGGAGTATAACGCCTCGGCACCCGTGGTACATAAAAAAACTGCCCCTAAAATCCAGAAGCCCTCGGGGTACGTCAATAACAGTTTTATGCCATAGAAAGGATTAAAAGCCTTAAATATGGATAGGTCGTCAAACACATGGCTAATGCCTAGCACTGCAAGCATTATGAACCATACCATCATAAGCGGTCCAAAAAGTTTACCGATAGAGGCTGTGCCAAACTGTTGAACAAAAAACAGGATAAAAATGATGATAAGTACAATCATCACAATTACATTATCGCTTATAAAGCCTAATACTTCAATATTACGTAAACCCTCAATGGCCGATGTTACTGAAATGGGCGGCGTAATCATACCATCGGCCAACAGGGCAGCACCACCAATCATTGCCGGAAAAACAAGCCATTTCTTTCGGCGCCGCACCAGGGCAAAAAGCGAAAATATGCCTCCTTCTCCCCGGTTATCGGCCTGAAGGGTAAGCCACACATATTTAACCGTTGTTTGAAGGGTGAGGGTCCAAATTATACACGACAGGCTTCCTGTAATTAGGTCTTCGGTAATGATTTTTTCCTTGATAATTGCGTTTAAAACGTAAAGTGGCGAGGTGCCAATATCTCCGTAAATAATTCCTAAGGCTATGATTAAACCTGCATAGCTAGCTTTATTGCTTATACCACTCATATGAGTTGATGTGTTTGTATTATCCCGGCCCAATTTTTCAGGGCGTAAAGGTAAAGGCAATTAAACATAAAGCCTTACTGATTTAGCTACGTAAAAAAGGGATTTACCATGTTGCCTGTATATAAATAAAATAATTGTCTGCTGTACTATAGTTTAAGTGAAAAAGGGAAATTGTTGCATCAAAAAACTGCCATTAAGCCAACGTTTATATTGTTATAATAATTGGCCATTACCCTAACGATAGCCAATAATTAAATCCCAAAGCAATAGCTTGTTATTTTACTTTTAAAGATAATTTATTACGGATGCATATTTTTGCGTTATGTTAGTTTGCAAACCATCTAAAACCTATGTAAAATGGCTTTTAATTTCTTTTTAATTAATACTTTTTTTGAGCTTTAACTGCTATTTTATTAAAAATAGCTACTTTGCCGGTCGTTTAATACCTTAAACGCCTTTCTCTATTTTAATCTAAAAATTGGTTGTATGGACTTTAAACAAATTCAGGAACTTATAAAGATCATTAACAAAAGCAATATTGGCGAAATCAATATTGAAGAAAAAGACTTTAAAATAATTATTCGGCAAAAGGAAGACCCTGCCCCGGTTTATGCCTCAGCAGCCCCGCTTCAATTAGCGCAGGTTTCTATGGCAGGCCAGCCATACACTTCTGTAAACCAGGCGTTAAACCTGCCTGCCACAGGGCAGCCTACTATTGCGCCAGCCATGGACGTTAAACCTGCCGATAATCTCATTATGGTAAAAAGCCCCATGATCGGTACGTTTTACAGAAGTTCATCGCCAGATAAACCATCGTTTGTATTGGTAGGCGACGAAATAACAGTAGGTAAAACCGTTTGCATTATAGAAGCCATGAAGCTTTTTAACGAAATAGAAAGTGAGGTGAGTGGAAAAGTGGTGAAGGTTTTGGTGGATGATGCAAGTCCGGTTGAGTTTGATCAGCCATTGTTTTTAGTAGACCCGTCGTAAAGGAGCTTTTTTTTCTAAAGTTGTTTTATTTACCAGGGTTTGTAAACCAGCCTTGCGCAACGACGGCAAGTGTTGATTTTTTTCAGAATGTTTCAAAAAGAAAATTGAAGGTAAACCATAAAAATTTTGCCCGAGACCTACAAGTAAATATGTTTAAAAAAGTACTGATAGCCAATCGTGGCGAAATAGCCCTCAGAGTGATCAGAACCTGTAGGGAAATGGGTATTAAAACTGTTGCTGTTTATAGCACCGCCGATAAAGATAGCCTTCACGTAAGGTTTGCTGATGAAGCCGTGTGTATAGGTAAACCGGCCAGCGCGGACTCATATTTAAACATACCCCATATTATGGCGGCTGCCGAAATTACCAATGCCGATGCTATTCACCCCGGTTATGGTTTTTTGGCCGAAAACGCCAAGTTTTCGCAAATATGCCAGGATCATGGTATTAAGTTTATTGGCCCCACGCCCGATATGATTAATAAAATGGGCGATAAGATTACTGCCAAAGACACTATGATAAAGGCGGGGGTGGCCGTAGTACCCGGTGGCGAAGGCTTGCTAGTAAGTGTAGACGAAGCAATAAAACTGGCAAAAACGGTTGGTTATCCTGTTATTTTAAAAGCTACTGCCGGCGGTGGTGGCAAAGGCATGAGGGTGGTATGGAACGACAGTGAGATGGAAAAAGCCTACACTACAGCAAAAACCGAAGCAGCCGCATCGTTTAAAAACGATGGTATTTACATGGAAAAGTATGTAGAAGAGCCACGGCATATTGAAATACAAATTGCCGGCGATCGTTTTGGTACTATAGCGCACCTAAGCGAAAGGGATTGCTCTATTCAACGCAGGCACCAAAAACTGGTAGAGGAGAGCCCCTCGCCTTTTATGACCCCCGAGTTACGCCACGCCATGGGAACCGCTGCTATTAAAGCTGCCAGTGCCATTAATTACGAAAGTGTGGGTACTATTGAGTTTTTAGTTGATAAGCACCGCAACTTTTATTTTATGGAAATGAACACCCGTATACAGGTTGAACATTGTGTAACCGAAGAGGTGATCAATTTTGACCTGATAAAAGAGCAGATAAAAATTGCCATGGGCGAGCCAATAAGTGGTAAAAACTATGAACCACAAATGCACGCCATTGAATGCCGGATTAATGCCGAAGACCCCTACAACGACTTTAGACCAAGCCCCGGAAAAATTACCGTACTGCACCAACCAGGTGGCCACGGGGTAAGGGTTGACAGCCATGTGTACGCAGGTTACGTTATACCGCCTTATTACGACAGCATGATAGGTAAACTAATTACTACTGCCCAAACCCGCGAAGAAGCCATCAATACCATGTACAGGGCCTTAAGCGAGTACGTTATTGAAGGTATAAAAACCACCATTCCATTTCATATTCAATTAATGCAAAACGAAGATTTTAGAAAGGGTAATTTTACCACTAAGTTTTTGGAAGGGTTTACGATGGTGTAACCTGGTTTTTACTTTTTGTACTATAATAACAGGCCGGCATTTGACGGTCTTTTTTATGAAATAAATATGATAGCAAAGTATGGGCAGTAGGCGCTAAATAATAATACTTTGTGCAGGCGGAAATGTTATTTTGATCGTGGTAGCTATCTAATTACGTGCTTCCATCTTTAACAATGCTGCCTGTTTATTCAACAGGTTATTGAAATGAATTATCCGTTATTATCTTTTTAAAAAACAATTGCATAAAAAAAGCCACCCGGCGGGTGGCTAAAAAATATTGTTACGTTGTTTACTTTCGGTTGTTTTGCCTGTTTTCCCTCATTTTCCGCATATTCTCATTCCACTCTTCCAGCTTTTTAATTTGATCGTCCGAAAGGTTATTTTTAATTCGGGCCTTTCGGGCCTCGTTGTTGGCCTTCGTCGTTTCCTTTTTGCCACTTTCGCTCATTGTTTCGTTGGTACGCAATTCGCGGTTTTTTGCCTGGAATTCATTTTGAATGGCCATTACCGAGTCAGCCTGCACATCAGTAAGTTTTAATTCGTCTTTCATTCGTTGCTTCATCATTTCCAGTCCTCTACCTCCGCCACCCTGGCGGTTAGGCGCCTGCGCTTGCAGGCTGGTAATGGCAATGGTGCATAAGCCACAAAGCATTAGTATTTTTTTCATGTTTTGTAAAATTGATAGTGATTTAATTTTTAATAATCGTAAAGCATTGACCAACCATGCTTACAAAAGTTTAAACCATGTTTCCTTTTACCTTCATTTTACCGGGCAGCAGCATTTGTGCATCGGTTAATTTAGCAAGGCGCTGTTTTAAAAATAAACAAGTGCCGGCTTTAATGTAATATCTATCTTAAAAAAAGCAATTCTCTATACTTGGGTAGTGTCCATTCGTTATCGGCCACCAGCATTTCAAGTTTGTCAATACTGTACCTGATAATGTCAAAATATTTATCCTTCACTTCCTCGTTGTAGCTAATGGCTTTTTCTCTTACATTTTCAATGGCATTGCTTACTTTTCGCGCCTCAACCATTTCCGCTACATTTTCGCTTACTACGTTTATATGGTACGAAATTTTTTCAACGGTTTCCAGTTGCGTGGCATAGCTCTTTTCATCCATGCCAATTTGTTTGAGGGTTTTAATATTAATGGCCAAAGTATTTTGATAGCGGTAGGCCGCAGGTAAAATATGGTTTATGGCCAGGTCGCCCATTAAACGAGCTTCAATTTGCACTTTCTTAATATACTTTTCCAATTCTATTTCGTGGCGTGCCTCCACTTCGGAATGTGTAAAAATACCGTTGTTTTGAAAAAGGGCTTTTGTTTTTGCTGTTACCATAGCATCAAGTGCATAAGGCGTAGTCTTAATATTGGGTAGTCCTCTTTTTTCTGCCACTTTTTCCCATTCCTGGCTGTAGCCATCGCCTTCAAATAAAACCGATTTTCCGTCAACGATCGACTTTTGAATAACGTGCATAATGGCTATTTCTTTCTTTTCGCCTTTTTCAATTAAACCATCTACCTCTTTTTTAAACATCCGCAAGGTTTCGGCCATAATGGTGTTTAGGGCCGTCATGGCGCCTGCGCAATTGGCTGCCGAGCCAACAGCCCTAAATTCAAATTTGTTGCCGGTAAATGCAAAAGGCGAGGTTCGGTTCCGGTCGGTGTTATCCAGCATTAATTCGGGTATGCTTCGGTGCAGGTCCAGTTTTAAAATGGCTTCATCCTGCTCGTCAAATTTTTCGCCTACGCGGCCTTCAATTTCATCTAAAACATTGGTAAGGTATTGGCCAATAAAAACCGATAATATGGCAGGAGGGGCTTCATTTCCACCAAGGCGGTAATCGTTGCCTGCACTGGCTATAGAGGCTCTTAACAGGTCGGCATAGTCGTGTACAGCTTTAATGGTATTTACAAAGAAGGTGAGGAACATGAGGTTGGTTTTGGGCGTTTTGCCCGGCGCCAAAAGGTTTACACCTGTGTCGGTGGCCATGCTCCAGTTGTTGTGCTTGCCGCTGCCATTTATGCCTGCAAAAGGTTTTTCGTGCAAAATAACTTTAAGCCTGTGGCGTTTTGCCACCCTGCTCATTACATCCATCAGCAAAGTGTTATGGTCTACGGCCAGGTTTACTTCTTCAAAAACCGGTGCTGCTTCAAATTGCGAGGGGGCCACCTCGTTGTGGCGGGTGCGTAATGGGATGCCCAGTTTATAGGCCTCGTTTTCGTAGTCGCGCATAAAGGAATAGATCCTTTCGGGAATTGCGCCAAAATAATGATCTTCTAATTGCTGGCCTTTGGCGGGCGAAGCACCAAAAACGGTACGGTCGCACAGCAACAGGTCCGGTCTTGCATTGGCAAGCCTTTCATCAATCACAAAATATTCCTGCTCCCACCCAAGGGTAGCAGTCACCTTCGACACATTTTTATCAAAATAGTTACAAACATCTACGGCTGCTTTGTCCAAAGCTGCCAGTGCTTTTAACAATGGCGCTTTATAATCAAGGCTTTCGCCGGTGTACGATACGTAAATAGTTGGAATACAAAGCGTTCGTCCATTACCGATTTCAATAATAAATGCGGGGCTGGATGGGTCCCAGGCTGTATAGCCCCTGGCCTCAAAGGTTGCCCGCAGGCCTCCGCTGGGAAACGACGATGCATCTGGCTCCTGCTGAATGAGTGCCGCGCCGTCAAATTCCTCCATGGCGCTGCCATCTGCCTTAATAGTAAAAAAGCTATCGTGTTTTTCGGCAGTAGTGCCGGTAAGTGGTTGAAACCAGTGGGTAAAGTGTGTTACACCCTTGCTTTCGGCCCAGCCGCGAAGCCCCGTGGCTATTTGATTGGCCACTAACCTGTCAATTTTTCTGTTGCCTTTAATGCTGCCAACCAAACTTTTAAATGCCTCATCGCTAAGGTATTCGCGGGCAGTTTTAAGGGTAAATACATTTTCGCCAAAAATGGGCGAAATTTTAGTGCGATTGGCCGTTGAAACCTCCGGCGGACTGAGGGTTAATGCATCCAACGCCTTAAAACGAAGTGATTCCATATTTTCTTAATTTATTGAATATCAATTATAGGGGATAAAAATACTAATCAATAAGCTATAGATCATTAATTTAGTACAATTTGGCTAAAAGAAAAAAGACCTTTTGATATCAAAAGGTCTTATTAAAAAAAAATATAATTAAAAGTTATACTTCAACCGATTTTACCGTTTTAATAATACGGGCGGCTACTTTGTAAGGATCAGCGGCAGAATTTGGTCTTCTGTCTTCAAGGTAACCGTTCCATCCTTTTTCAACCGTGTACAACGGAATGCGAATGGAGGCGCCACGATCGGAAATGCCGTAGGAGAAGTCGTGGATAGAAGCGGTTTCGTGTTTTCCTGTTAAACGTAAGTGGTTGTCAGCACCATATACTTCAATATGTTCCTTAATTACCGGGCGGAAGGATTCGCAAACTTTATCGTAAATTTCTTTACTACCTGCGGTACGCAGTAAACCGTTTGAGAAGTTTGCGTGCATGCCAGATCCGTTCCAGTCAAGGTCGCCCAGGGGCTTACAATGGTAATTAACCCATACCTCGTATTTTTCGCCAATTCGTTCTAAAAGATAGCGCGCTACCCAAATTTGATCGCCGGCGCTTTTAGCACCTTTGGCAAATATTTGAAACTCCCACTGGCCTGCAGCTACTTCGGCATTAATACCTTCTACGTTTAAACCAGCTTCAAGACATGCGTCCAGGTGTTCTTCCACAATATGACGACCAAACGAGTTACGGGCCCCTACTGAGCAATAGTAAGGTCCTTGCGGGGCAGGGTAACCATCTACCGGAAAGCCAAGGGGCTTATTGGTTTTCATACTAAATAAAAAGTACTCCTGTTCAAAGCCAAACCAAAAGTCGGCATCATCGTCCTCAATTAATGCTCTGCCATTACTTGGGTGTGCCACGCCACCGGCGGTTAGCACTTCGCACATTACTAAAAACGCATTTTTGCGTTGAGGGTCTTTTACCAGGAAAACAGGCTTCAAAATACAGTCCGACGAGCCGCCGGGTGCCTGTTCGGTTGATGAACCATCGAATGACCAATTAGGCAGGTCATCCAGATTACCCGAAAATTCTGAAATGATTTTTGTTTTACTACGTAAACTTTGGGTGGGTTGATAGCCATCCAACCAGATGTACTCAAGTTTTGCAACTGTCATAAGGGTTAATATTTAATACGTTATATTTTTAAAAAGAGCGAAGCAAATGTAACCAAAAATTTGAATAATGTATTGAAGGTTCAACGGAAGCATAAAAAAAATCAACCTAAGCGATTGATTTAACCAATTAATATATTATATATATATGTATTACTACCCCGTTTTACTTTTTAATCAAATATTGAATTACAGATATAATCGGGTATAATGCCTGACGATTGTATGGAATTGGGGGCCTGTTCGGCACTTGTGTTACCCGAAAGTACTAATACGGTTTTAACGCCAAATTTATTACCGCCCAGTATATCGGTGTTTAGGTTGTCGCCCACCATAATAATATCGTTTTTCGAAAATGACCCAAAGCGGTTTAATTCATCAAAAGCATACATAAACATTTGGGAGTCAGGTTTGCCAAATTGTATAAACTTTTTGTTCAGCATGCTTTCAACCAATTTGGCAATGCCACCAGTAGCAACTGCTACATTGTTTTTTGATACAGGGTATAATTTGTCGGAATTGGCCACAATTACAGGTATGTTTTTTCGGCGTAAAAGGTTAACGGTTTTGTTGATGTCGAAGTTCCAGTCAAAGCCTTCATCGTCTAAAAAAACAAAAGCGCTTATGTCGTTAATATTTTCTATATCAATATCGGTTACCGAAATATGCTCAAGGCCCGACTGTAAAATATAGTGTGCCGAGTTTTCGGTGCCCAGGTAAGCTATTTTTCCATCTACAATTTTATGTTGTAAAAACTGTTTGGCCATCATGCCCGAAGTAATTACTTCATGCTCTTCAATATGTTGAAGTCCCAGTTTTTTAAGGCCCTCCACTTGTTGTTCCTGGCTTCTGCTGGCATCGTTGGTAAGTATGCGAACTGCAATATCACGGCTTCTTAAAAAATCAATGGTCTGTTGTGCACCATCAATTAATCCGTTATAGTTTTTAATTACACCATAGCTGTCTAAAAACACGGCTTTGTATTGTACGGCTATTTCAAGAAACGATTGTGTGGTTATTGTTTGCATTAAATGTTTAGCGCTTTTAAAATGATATCTGCATCAAACTGCCTTTCAATTGATGGCAGGTAAATATCAAAAGCTTCTTTTTGAAGTTTGCTGGCAAATATTTCGTGAAAAAAGTGCCTGCCGTACTTTATTACATAATTCAATATAAAAAACCTGTAAGCTTCTTTTAAAAATCTTATCTCGTTTTCCGATAAAGGATAAATATTATGGTATGCCTTTAAAAACAGCAGAAACCTGTTTTCCATAAAGGGGCTAATATAGTAGTTAAATATGGTTCGGTCGCCCACATCGCTTACCACGCGGCTCAAAAAATAAAAATCGAGGGTACGGGAGCCAATCCTAAACCAATCGTAATCCCACCGGGAAAATAATTTGCCGGTAGAGGTAATGGAAAAATTGCCAATGTTCCAATCTACAAATACGGGTATTTTTTTAAAAGTGCTTTCGCCAAGTTTGGCAGCATTGTTTAAAAACAGGTCGCTTTGTTGCTTTATTTCATCAATATGCATGCGGTATTCGTATTTTCCTTCGTCGGTTTCTATGGTTTCAAGTAAATGTTGCACATCTACCTGCAGCGTTTTTGACGATGGGGGCAACGTGTTTTTAATACTGTTGCACGCCTTATGAAAGGAAGCTATTTCTTCTGCAAATTTTACTATCTGCTCATCATCTAACCGGCGGGGAAGCTTTTTTTTTATTTTGATAGGGCGGTAAAATACCACCCATACATCCAGCACATCGTCCTTATACCTATGTACAAAAAGGTGATTGCCTTTTGCAAGCGACCGGGCTAAAAAATTTTCAAATGGAGCGGGCAGGTTATTAGATAGGGTATCTATAATACTATGGTCTTCTACAAAGTGCTCAAACTTACCAAAGTAGGATAGTTTGGCTATAATAATGCTGTGATCGTTAAAAGTTATGCGATATACATGATTGGTTGACACCTTTGCACTAATATCTACCACACGGATTATTTCGCGGGTATTATCGTACGCAATCCATGCTTCGGTAACTATGGTTGTAAAGTCGATAGCAGAAAAATCAATGAAACGTACGCTGTTCGGCTCGGCATTGTTTGTTTTGTTATTCATTTGGCAGGCTGGTAAGGTAAACTGATCGCTTTTGGTTTTGTAGGTGATGGATTTAAAATCGTTTGTTGTTGATTGCACTAAAAACAGGGCCACACAATTGTGTTGGCCATCTTTTTAAAACAAATTAATGTAAACTTTATTGTGAGATTATAATTTTAATTGGTTTTCGGTAATAGGGATTTTATTAGTTTTTGTACATCAATGCTGCAAAGCAGCGGCGTTAATAAAAAGGGAATTACAAAACTCCGGTACCTGACCACCGCTCCCGAAAATGTAACAGAATAACCTGCAATAAGTAGTACGCTAATGCCAAAAAATAACATACCGGTAATAACAGGCAACTGTTGGGCTGGCTTTTTGGCCAACCAAAAAGCCGCTAAAAGTAAAACAATCAGTATTTGCTCGCCAAAAGCAAGTAGGGCTCCCACATTAAATCCGGCGGTTAAGTGTGGCTGAAAAAGGGCCATGTCTAATGCGGTTGGTAAGTATATTAAAAAGCCGGTAAAGGTGGGTTGCAGGGGCAAAACTGAAACAGCGGAGCCACCGGATAATAACAAAAACTCATGCTGTTTATTGGCTAAAAAGCCTGGAAAGTTTAGGCCTGGCGAAATGTATGGTAGCGCAAAAAATAATACTAACCCTGCAAGGTAAAGCATGGTAAATATGCGTATTGGTGGCCAATTTATTTGTTTACTAACCCACCAACCCAGCAAAAATGGCAACAACGCCAGCAATACATAACTGCGTAAAACAAAAGTGAGCGCAAAACAAGCCAATATTAAGAGTATTGCTTTTAAGTTAAAGGGCTTTTGTACAATTTTAAAGTGAAAACAAAAAATGGCTACCCCTACTGCCGATAATACCAGCCCATCTTTATGAATACCACTACACCAAAACAAGGTGGACGGGAAAAGGAAAATACCAATAATTGCCGCCCATTTTGCCGTTGGATAAAGGGAAATGAACACCCTGTACAATGCAATTAGCCCAACAAAATACAATAGGTTAAATAAAACAAGGTTGCTATAATAGCCATCGGCAGTAAGCACATTAAACAATGCCATTAGCTTAATAATGATGTTGCTTTTGAGGTCGTTCCAATACGAATTGGAACCTATAAAAACATTGCCTGTTTGTTGATAGCCGTGTGTAAATATATCTTTTACAAAAGCATAGGGATTGTGAAGTAACCATTGTTTTTCGTCAAGGCTTAGTTTGTAAAATCGCCAGGTGTCGGCTGTGCTATAGTATTTGGGTAGCTGGTAAAACCGCGCATACGCAACCCCTGCAAGGCATTTTAGAGCAAATAGTAAAGTCACTATTGTGTTGCCCAGCTTTGCTTTTTTTACAAAGGGTAGTTTAAATAACACTACGCTGCATAGCACAAAGTAAAAAATGGTTATGGTTACGGAGGGCAAATGGTGCTATTTGCGTTTTAATCAATCAGGTTATTTTTTACGGCAAAAAACACAAGGCCCGCCGTATTTTTTAAGCCAAAACGTTCCATCATCCGCTCTTTTATACTTTCGACTGTACGGGAGCTGATGTTCATTTTTTCGCCAATTTCCAGGCTGGTGTTTTCAAGGCATATATATTTTAAAACATTCTTTTCTTTTTCCGATATGTCAAGTTCGGTACTAAGCGATGGGAGGGCTTTTGATTTATTGTGTGCCTTTTTTAATAAAATACGGTTTACAAAATTGTTGAGATAGTAGCCTTTGCTAAATACATCGGTTATAGCTTTTTTGATTTCGGAAGGGTCGGTGCTTTTCAACAAATAGCCGTGAGCGCCATTTTCCATCAGGTGGGTTACAAACCGCTCGTCTTCGTGCATTGTTAATACTATTATCGAAATGGTTGGGTATAGTTTACTCATTTGCCTGGTGGTTTCGATACCGTCTTTTATAGGCATACGCAGGTCCATTAAAACTACATCGGGCTGTGCCTGTGCAATATTGTTTAAAAGGTCCTCGCCATTATCGGCTTCCAACACAAATTTTAAATTACTAAAATGCCTTAGAGAAAGAATTACGCCTTTTCTAAATATTTTATGATCATCTGCTATTGCAACTTTTATGTCGGCCATACCATACAAAAGTAGAAGTTCATTTTCAATACGTTACTAGTCATAAATTTATCGTTCATTTTCGTCTTTAGGTACATCAATGGTTACTTTAAAAAACGATTGGGAGCTGTCTTGTTCAAATAATATTTCGCCTCTTATAACCTTTAGGCGGCTTTGTATATTTTTGAGTCCGAGGCCGATATTGCTTTTGCCCATTTTTATAAAATCTTCCTGTGTAAGCCCTCTGCCATCGTGATGTAGGCGTATAATCATATTTTCGGTTCCATTGTGTTGGGTAAGATGTATAAAACTGGCATTACTATGTTTTAAAATATTGTTAATCAGCTCCTGTATCACTCTAAAAATTAGAAGCTCCTTTTCGGCCTTCAGCCTGATTTTATAATCGTGAAAGCGGCAGTTTACGTTCATGCTGCCCGAGCCGTTTATTTTAGAAAAGAAATCGTTGACTGCACTTTCCAGTCCAAAGTTTTTTAGCGTAGGGGGCATAAGGCTATGCGAAATGTTTCGGATAAGCTGAATGGTTTCGTCAATAATTTCTTTTGCGCTAAAAATGGATTGTAACTGGCTCGACCTGTCCTGGTTTACCAGGTTTTCGTTAAGGTAAAGGCGGGCGGTGGCCAATAGCGGACCGGCATCGTCGTGCAGGTCGGCTGCAATACGCTGCCTTTCTTCTTCCTGTAACTTAACGGAGGCGCTTAGCAGCACTTTTTGTTGCTCAGCCTCCATGCCTTGCATTTTAACCTGGTACCTTATTACCCTGCGTTGATGAAATATGATAAAAATAATGAGTGCTATTGCCAGCAAAAACATGCCTATGGTACCAAAAAAAATGGGAGAGGATACTACATTCGTTTGAAGTAAAAACATACTTTGTTTATGATACAGGCTTTAAGTGAGCGTAAATGTTTTGCGAATACCGGGTTCGTTTTTCATTAACATGGCTATTGATAACAGAATAGACTTTATAACAAGAAAAGCGTAGTTAAGTATATAAATGTTTTGTTGCTGGTTTGATGCCACCGTGCCAATAAACAGAAACAAAAAAAACGTACCCGCTGAGTAGAGCATGTAGGCACTTACCACCCAAAAGCGGGGCTTGATGTATATTTCGCGGTTGAAGTTGACAGTTATCTGCTCGTAATAATAAAGTATGGAAAGAATAATAATAGAAATATTCTCAATGGCAGCATTAAAATCTAAGAAACTATCTAAACCATGCTTCACAAAGGATAAAAGCCAGTAAAGGGAAAATATACCTACGACCGGAAAGATAAATATTTTAGAATATTTAAGACTTAAGATGTTATAGAAGAATGTGAAAAGTAAGGCGGCCTCTATTATTAAAAACAAATTAAATACAGGGTAATTGGCAACACCGTTGAACTTAAGATAAATGGTATATTCATCTGTAAAAACACCTAAAACAATCAATAAAACAATAACCCGTAATACTTTGTCGTTGATTTTCTTACGAAAAAAAAGGTAAAGTATTACGGGTAGTAACCCAATAGCGTTGGCTAAATGGGATATGATTGTTAATTTTTCTATGAGTTAATGAGTTTAACCCAAATATAGGCATTAAAAAATGCAGTCTACAAAGACCAATCTAATGACTCGGTTCCTCCTTGGCAGTAGGGAGGACAATTTCTCGATTTGTCGGCAACAATACCTTTGTTTTTAATCAGTTCGCCATTGTCTCCTACGGTAGTGTACTCTAACACGTTACCGCCGGTAGCGTTAACGCCTACCAACACCAGTTGGCGAAGGCCTATTTCGTTAACAGCATGAAACATCCGAATACCTACTACGGCTGGTTGGGCCAAAATAGCTTCAATCATGTTGCGTCCCATAAAGTGGGCTAAAACATCATCCTGGTTGTCCTGAAAATAAGTTTTGATCATTTTGGCTCCTTTTTCGTAGCCAATATCTTCGCCTACTTCGGCTGTGTAGCCTTTTTTTTGTTCAATTACTTTGCCTTTTACTACAATAAGTTCGGTGTTGTTCATGGTGTTTTTATTTTAGGGATGTACAAATACTTGTGTAAAACTGCCTTAATACATTTTTATCCACAAGGGGTCATCGTATTGGGCCACATTTGTTATTTTGTCGTAAAATGTTAAATGATAGGTATTTAGAGTACGCTTTTTACCAGCCGTTATTTTTAAAAAATAGTATAATTTCCCTTAAACACCGTAAAATTACTATTTTAAGAAATGATGTTATTACTATAATTCGTAAAGCTTTTACCGTATAATTATGTAGTATTTTTCCTTGTCCAATATTTCAACTAAATTAACTTTTAAAGTACGTTTAGCACCAAGATTAAAATATTTTACCAATGCCGGATGAAACAATTATAAAACTTGCGCTGGCCGACGACCACAAAATCTTTAGAGATGGCATAAGGATGGCACTTAAAAACAGGGAGTTCATTAAAATTTTGTGGGAGGCCGACGATGGCAAAGACATGATGCACAAAATGAAAATGAAAATTCCCGATGTGTTACTTATGGATATTCGTATGCCCGAAATAGACGGCATAAATGCAATACAGTTAATACGAAGGGAGTACGAAATGGTAAAAATTGTGGTACTCAGTATGTACGACGATAAGGAAATGATAACCAAAATGATGGAAAGTGGAGCCAATGCTTTCCTGGCAAAAACCACTGATGCCGATGAAATTTACCGTGCCATTTTGGCATGTATGCAAAATGATTTTTATTTTAACGACCTGGTCAATTCAGCGGTACTTTTAAAACTGCAACAAAAACGTACGGTAAGGCAGTTTTATCCTAATACAGTAAAATTCAACGATAAAGAGTTGAAAATTTTACGCCTTATAAGCGAAGATAAAACGACAGAAGAAATTTCGGAAGGTGTTTTTTTGAGCCCGCGAACCGTGGAAACAATCAGGCAAAATATGAAATTGAAAGTCGGCGCTAAAACCATTGCAGGATTGGTAATGTACGCTATGCGTAACAAATTGCTCGAGTGATAGCCCATTTACACTTTTACCGTTATTTTTCTATCTGCCTGCTTCCTTTTTTCAAAACCGTAGCAGGTTACCAACAACAAAACCTTTCTTTCAAAAGGCAGGTTCTGTTGTTTTTAATAATTACAAAATTGGCTTTCACAAATTATTTGGAAACATGTGAACGTGTAATCAATGCAAAAAATATTCATCGGGGTATTACTTCTTTCATTTTAACGGTATAGGTAGGCCCAACAGTATTTTAAGCATAAGTACCCTATTTTATTCCGTCAGAATAATAAAATAAAAGAAGTATTTATACTGTAAACTATTTTTAGGACAGAAGTAATAATTAGCGTGGTTCAACGTATTTAGTTGTATGCGTGTAAATTTTACTTTCGTAAAATAGTATTTTTACTTTTTTTACAACGTATTAATTCTTAGCATTTTAGTAAGTGTGTGGTGCAAGAATTTTGTATTTTTTGCGTTATTGAACAATATAATTGAGAGCAGTTTGCAGGTAGCATCATCTTTTAAATAATTTCGGAGTTAAATTGCAAAATAGTTTTCTTTTTTTTTGACTTTTAAAAACCAACGAAACAGCCTGCCATAACTAATCTACAACGCTAAATAATGGTTTTAAGCCAGGTTCTTCGCCAATACCCGTATATAAAAGCATGACCAACAATGTAAAAATAAAAGTACTGATCACCGACGATCACACATTATTCAGGGCCGGTGTTAAGGCAACTTTATCCCTATACCCCGATATTGAATTTATTGGCGAAGCCGAAAATGGCATGCAGTTGTTGAACCTGGTAAAATTTCTACAACCCGATGTTATTCTTTTGGACATTCAAATGCCTATTATGGACGGTATTGCCACCTTGCCCGAAGTAAAAAAAATACTACCCAATGTTAAAATAATCATGCTTACCATGAACGACGATGTAAGCATGATAAGCAGGCTTATGGAAATTGGGGCCAATAGCTACCTTACTAAAAACAGCGATAGTAGCACCATTTACGAAGCTATAAAAACGGTACATACCAACGAATTTTTCTTTAATGAGTACACTAATAAGGCTATGTTAAATGGCCTCCGTTCGCGACATATGCAGGAAACCACTGCTACCGGCGAAGCCGGGTTAAGCGAAAAAGAAGTGCACGTGCTTAAACTAATGTGCGACGAAAAAAGCACCAAAGAGATTGCAGATATTGTAGATATCAGCCCCCGCACAGTGGAGGCCATCAGGGACCGGTTAAAGTTAAAAACGGGTGCAAAATCTACCGCAGGGCTTATTTTGTATGCTGTAAAACACAATATTGTAGACGGGTGATATAAGGTACTGCGATGTTTAAGTCATAATTTTAAACCAGGTGGGCGATGCAATGGTCGCTACCCTTACGTTGCATTGTACCTATAAAACCATGTAAGCCAGGTACTTGTATTTAAATTTACTACCCTGCAAAAATTAATAGGTAAAATATTTACACAATAAACTTCTGCTGCAAAAATTCAAAACCTGGCCATTGTCGGGTTTTTTGCTTTTATTTTGCCCATGTCAAATTACGCCAGCTTAAATGGCAAACTCCAAAAACAAGACTCCATTTGCATTTCCCCCGATAATCGTTCGTTTCGCTACGGCGATGGTTTTTTTGAGACCATTAAAATATATAAAGGGGAAATTGTATTGGCCGACTACCACTTAGAACGGCTTTATATTACCCTTGCCCAAATGTACTTTGATGCACCTGCCTTATTTACGCGGCAATACCTGGAAGATAAAATAAAAGAAGTGGCCCAAAAAAACGGCCATCATCAACTTGGCAGGGTGCGCCTCACCATATTTAGAGGCGACGGTGGTTTGTATGAAACGATAAACCAGTACCCAAATCATCTTATACAAACCTGGCCATTGCAAACAGCCATACAATCGTTTAACGAAAATGGGTTGGTAATTGATATTTACCGCGAGGCCACCAAAAACTGCGACCAGCTAGCGCAATTTAAAACCAATAACTATTTGTGCTATAGTATGGCCGCCTTATGGGCAAAACAGCAAAAACTAAACGACTGCCTCCTGCTAAATCCACACGGCAAACTGGCCGACGCCACTATTGCCAATGTTTTTTTAGTACATAACAATGTGGTTACAACGCCACCACTTACCGATGGGCCTGTAAACGGCATTATGCGCCGCCATTTGCTGGCTACCGCCTCACAGGCAGGTGTTGCCATAAAAGAAAAAAGCATTAACGAAGAGGATATTTTAAGCGCCTCCGAAATATTTTTTACCAATGCCATTTATGGCATAAAATGGGTTAGGCAACTAGGCAACACAAGTTTTACTAACACTACCAGTTCCATTTTGTATCGTAAATGCGTGGCTCCGCTTACAGCACACTAAACCTTTGGTTTGCGTATATGTTACCATCAAACAAATTAGCTATTGCAATGGACATTAACATTATGTGGTTTAGAAGGGATTTGAGGCTTGAAGATAACACTGCACTTAACCAGGCATTAACAGACGGGCTGCCTGTTTTACCACTATTTATTTATGATAAAAATATCTTGGATAAGCTGGACGATAAAGCTGACCGCCGCGTTGAATTTATACATGCTGCTTTAACTGAAATGCAACAAACCGTTGTTGCTGCCGGTGGTTCCATGGAAGTAGTGTATGGCTTTCCCAGCGAAATTTTTGCCAAACTTACGGCCGCTTATAGTGTTAAAAAGGTATTTACTAACCACGACTACGAGCCCTATGCTACCGCAAGGGACAACGAAATTGCAACCCTTTTAAAAACCGGCGGTACAACTTTTTGCACTTATAAAGACCAGGTGATTTTTGAAAAGGATGATGTGGTAAAAGACGATGGAAAGCCATATACCGTATTTACTCCATACAGCCGCAAATGGAAGGCAGCGCTTACTAAAGACTCATTTAAGTCAATTGCCAACAAGCACCTTTTCAGGCATTTTTTTCAACGTGGGGCTAAAGATTTGCCCACGCTACAAAGTATGGGTTTTGAAAAAGTGGGAGTGCCTTTCCCTTCTATCCAATTAAAGGAAAGCGTGTTAAGCCATTATAGCGCTACCCGCAATTTTCCCGCCAACCAAAAAGGTACCTCGCGGTTAGGGGTGCACCTGCGCTTTGGTACTATTAGCATACGCCAACTTGCCCAAAAGGCCAGCGAGTTAAACGGAACCTATTTAAACGAGCTGATATGGCGCGACTTTTACCACATGATACTCTGGCATTTTCCGCGCGTGGGCATGGGCAGGGCATTTAGGCAGGAGTACGAAAATATACAATGGCGTAATAATCAAAAAGAGTTTGACCAATGGTGCAATGCAAAAACGGGCTACCCAATAGTTGATGCCGGTATGAATGAGTTAAACCAAACCGGCTTTATGCATAATCGCGTACGAATGATAGTTGCCTCTTTTTTAACTAAGCACCTGCTAATTGACTGGCGTTGGGGCGAGGCTTATTTTGCCCAAAAGTTATTAGACTACGACCTTGCGGCCAACAACGGCGGCTGGCAATGGGCTGCTGGCAGCGGCACCGATGCAGCACCCTATTTTCGTATTTTTAACCCAAGGCTACAAACCGAAAAATTTGACCCCAAACTGGAGTACATAAGCAAATGGGCACCCGAATACGAGCAGTTAACGTATCCCCAACCTATGGTTGTACACGAGTTTGCACGCAAGCGGGCTTTGGAAGTATATGGAAATACCCTAAAAAAGTAAAACAGGCAGCTTATGCTTCAGCAACCAGGTGATCGTGCAGGGATGCAACTTTTGACTTGTGTAAATCGCCGTACACCTTAAGCAGGGTTTGTACTGCCTTTTTGCCGTTGCTACCCAGGGCAAGGGTGTAATTGTTTACATATAGGTCTATGTGTTTGCGCATTACACTTTCGTCCATTTCCTGGGCATGCTGTTTTACATAAGGCGAAAGAGTTGGATAGTGTGCAAAAGAATATTCCACACTTTGTTTTATAAGGTTGTCAATGGTTTGCTGCAATTGCTTGTCAATCGTTTTTTTAATTATAATACCGCCAAGGGGTATTGGTACACCGGTCACTTCTTCCCAGTATGTGCCCAGGTCAACTAATTTAACCAGTCCTCTGTTGTGGTAGGTAAACCTGTTTTCGTGTATAATTACCCCCGCATCTACTTTACCATTTAGCACTGCATCTTCAATTTGGTTAAAAACCATAAAGTGTTTACGCGTTGCGGAGGGAAAAGCCAGCGAAAACAATAAATGTGCGGTGGTATTTTTACCCGGAATGGCAACCGACATTTGCGCTGCCTGCTGCTGTACATTGGTTATTGGCTGTTTGGCAATCAGCAAAGGGCCTACGGCTTTACCTAATGCTCCGCCGCTATTTAGCAAATAATAGTGCTGCAAAACCAGCGGCAATACCCCATAACTTATTTTAGTTATGTCTGCTTGCTGTTGCAAAGCCTGTTGGTTAAGTGTTTGCACATCTTCCAGCCGGGCAATAAAATCAATACCGGCGGTGTCAATTTTTTTATTCACCAGTGCATCAAATATAAAAGTGTCGTTAGGGCAAGGGCTAAATCCTAAAGTAAATTTCAAAGTAAAATTTTTATTATCTAACTAAAAAATAAGTAAGTGTTATTAAATGGTACCAACCTGTTGTAAACGGTCTAAAAGTGCTAACACATTGGCCGTTAAGCTATGTAGCGCCTCCTCCATCTTCCAATACTGTTTATTACGTTCGCCAACAATGTTGCTTATACTACGTATTTGTAAAAATGGTATTCCAGTTTGCAGGCCTACAAAATGCAGTGAGGCGCCTTCCATGCTTTCAATAACTGGTGCATAGTTATTTTCAAGCGTGGCTATGCGAAGTTTGCTGGTAGTTATTTCGTTTATAGTAACACCCGCCACCTCGGGTAGTTTTAGCAGGTTATATTTTTTTAGCCATGGGTTGGCCAATTTTTTTTGCGAAAACGGAAATGCGTCGGCATCACTCAACCCCATATCAAAAACATCCATAAAGCGTCCGTGTTCCTGCACACCGGTATCGCCAGGTACATCGTCACTTACTATTATTGTGGTACCTAACAACAAATTATTGTCAAAAGTACCAGCTATACCAGCCTGTATAATTAAATCGGGTTGTTGGGTAAGTGCAAGGTGTGTAAGGTTGTAAGTGCTAGCCATAATACCTACCCCTGTGGTGTAAAAATTAACCGATAAGCTACCGTTACCATTACTAAAGCCGGTGGAAAGTAGCTGTTGTATGCCCTGGCATTCAAATGGGGTGGCCGATGTAATAGCTACTTTCATGGGGTAAAGTTCGGCCAATGGCGGAACCTGGCCAATTGCATTACTTTTCAAGTAGTACCTTTACCAAAATTTGTTAAGCGGAATGGTGTATTTAACAAGGGTTGAGCATTTTAATGCGGCCCACAAATTGTACAATCCAAATTGGAGTAAAGAAAAAAACGAGGAAATGTTTGGCAAGTGTGCCAACGAAAACTGGCATGGCCACAATTTTGATCTTTTTGTAACCATTAAAGGCCACCCCGACACCGATACCGGGTTTTTATATGATGTAAAAAAGCTGAGCAAAATAATACAGCAACATGCCGTACAAAAATTAGATCATAAAAACCTGAACCTTGATGTTGACTTTTTGCAGGGAAAAATGTGCAGCACCGAAAACCTGGCCATTGGTATTTGGCAGCAAATTGAACCACATTTACCCGGCGAAGTATTGCTGCACTGTATTAAATTGTACGAAACGCCCCGCATTTATGTTGAATATTTCGGAGGATTATAACACCTAAAACAAAACTGTTGCTAAACATTTTATTTGTTGCAACGTTTAACACGATTATGAATAAAGTAGCGGTTTTTAGAAAAGAGCATTTTAATGCTGCCCACAGGTTGCACAACCCCGCCTGGGACGATGCCACCAATACAAAGGTTTTTGGTAAATGCAATAACCTTAATTATCACGGCCATAATTACGAGCTAATTGTTAAAGTTATAGGCGAGCCCGACCCCGCCACCGGTTACGTTATGGATCTTAAATACCTGAGCGATGTTATATCCGACAACATTTTACAAAAATTCGATCATAAAAATCTAAATCTCGATACCACCGAATTTGCAAATCTTAACCCAACGGCCGAAAATATTGCCATCGTCATTTACAACATCCTACGGCAAAACATCCACCAAAAATACGACCTGCATGTGCGGTTGTACGAAACCCCAAGAAATTACGTAGAATATCCTGCTTCTTAAAAAATTAGCAGTAGTTAACCACATTCATACTTTAAGACACACTCTAATGGCATACAAAAAGGTAGAAAGTTACGATGAAGACGTAACCACCGGCCTCACAATACATTATAAAGAAAGCATCAGGCTACTAGGCGAAGATCCTGAGCGGGAAGGACTTTTAAAAACCCCCGAGCGTATGGCCAAAGCCATGCAGTTTATGACTCAGGGCTACACGCAGGATGCCAATGCAATTTTAAACTCAGCCAAGTTTCACGAAGATGTAAGCGAAATGGTGTTGGTAAAAAACATTGAATTATACAGCATGTGCGAGCACCACATGCTACCGTTTTATGGCAAAGCACACGTAGCCTATATACCCAACGGCTATATAACAGGCCTTAGCAAAATTGCCCGTGTGGTAGAAGTGTTCAGCCGCCGCCTGCAGGTACAGGAGCGCCTGACGACCCAAATTTTGGAAGCATTGAAAGAAAGTCTAAACCCACTTGGTGTAGCCGTAGTTATTGAGGCCGCTCACCTTTGTATGATGACAAGGGGTGTACAAAAACAAAACTCATTCACCACCACCTCAGCCTTCTCGGGCCAGTTTGAAAACTACAGTACCCGTACTGAGTTTTTAAAGTTGATATCTTCAAAGCTGAGCTAAAATTTGAGGCATCGTATGTCAGTCCCCGGTCAAAATGGCCGGGGATTTTTTTTTGGACCGGGCTATAGAAACTTCAATCGGCTTCGGTGGCGTCGCACTCTTATACATGGTTTCTTTTGTCGGCCTGGTTACCTGTGTTGTTAATCGCCGGGCGCCGTAGTTGGTAAACAGACCAACTACTATTGCTACCTTTATTATTTGCCTCACCAACAAGCCGCCACTAATGATGTTAGCCAGCAGCCTTTGTTGGTCACTGACCAACTACGCATTGGTCGGTTGCAATATTTTTTAAATGATATGTTTGTCACCGACCAACAGCGGCAAAGTTTTAATTGGTATGTTGGTCAAAGACCAAAAACGGCGATTGCATTTATTTGCTTTGTTATAAAAGTATAAGTACAGAAACGCCCAATCAACGCCATACTAAATAGAACTGCTTTTATAATATCAGAACTCCTGACCCCACCCGTCAAAATCAATGATTTGCGCTTCGTTGTTCGCAAAGAAAAAATGACGAAATTTCCGGTTCAGTCAATGCTTTGCGATGCAACTAAAACTTCCCATCTTCCCTTCAGATACTAAACTAT
>JBBRUR010000075.1:0-24297 GCA_038247635.1 Chitinophagales bacterium | reverse complement strand
TGGCCCGAACCCTTAAAAAAAGGCCTGAAAGGCTGAAATCTCACAGCCGTGGGTGTAGCCCACAGGAATGATGGCCCGAACCCTTAAAAAAAGGCCTGAAGGGCTGAGATCTCACAGCCCTGGGTGCAGCCCAGGGGAATGATGGCCCGAACCCTTAAAAAAAGGCCTGAAAGGCTGAGATCTCACAGCCGTGGGTGCAGCCCAGGGGAATGATGGCCCGAACCCTTAAAAAAAGGCCTGAAAGGCTGAGATCTCACAGCCCTGGGTGCAGCCCAGGGGAATGATGGCCCGAACCCTTAAAAAAAGGCCTGAAGGGGCAAAATCCCCTCCATTATAGTCTGTTGCATCTTTAGCCCCCTGCAATCATACTAAATTGTTACTAACCTGTTTTCTACGGCTATATGTTTTAAAAGAAGCTCTTAACCGACAAGGGAATATTTCGCCCTTAAAGGGCTTGGAAATAATTCCAACATAGTTTACGCGGGCTGCACCCGCGGCTACGATATTGCGGCCCCGCATGCCTTAAAACCCATGGATGGTATCAACAACCTCTCATGCGGAAATCAAATTTTATAATTGGTAAATCCAACAATTTGGTTTGTTAAGGTCATTAGTATCAAATAAATAAAATTGGTCAAAAAAACTTTTAACCTGTTATAACGCCTAAAACCAAAACAACCTGTTATGCATTTAACCTGCTTTCACCAATAGTTGTTTTCTTTGCTGCCTATGTGGTGGCAATTATTGGTTATTGTAACAGCGTTGTTGCTGGGTGGTTATGCCTGGTTAATTGAGCGATACCGCACCTGGTTTTTACAAATAAAACCTTTTCAACCTGATGATAACAATGCACCGACAACCCGGTTTACAGTCATCATTCCAGCCCGCAACGAAGCTGCTAACATTCGCAAATGTCTGCCTTCAATTTTACAACAGCAGTATCCCCAAAATTTATTTGAGGTTATAGTAATCAACGATCATAGTACCGATGCTACCGCCGCCGAAGTTAACAAGCTAAAGCAACAACACGGCAACCTGAAGCTGCTACAACTGGAAGACTTACTAAAAGGGGAACAACTAAACAGCTATAAAAAGAAAGCCATTGAACTGGCCATTGGCCGCGCCACCGGCAACTGGATTGTAGCAACTGATGCTGATTGCCTCGTATCGGATCAATGGCTTTCTACCTACGCCTCCTACATAACTCAACACCAGCCGGTATTCATAGCGGCGCCTGTACAATTCATAAACGACAAGTCATTTTTATCCATTTTTCAATGCCTCGATTTTTTAAGCCTGCAGGGCATCACTGCAGCCTCCGTAAGCCAGGGATTTCACAGCATGTGCAATGGCGCCAACCTGGCTTATAGCAAAGCTGCTTTTATAGAGGCTGGTGGCTTTACCGACATAGACAATATTGCCAGTGGCGACGATATGCTGCTGATGCATAAAATTTACCGGCAACAGCCACAAGGCGTTCACTACCTGTTGGCCAAAAAGGCCATTGTACAAACTACCCCAATGCCCAACTGGCACAGCTTTATTAACCAACGCATCCGCTGGGCCAGCAAAGCCACTACCTACAATGATAAACGCATTTTTTGGGTATTGGCGATGGTGTACGCCACCAATGTGGCCCTGGTAGTTTTATTGATGGCCGGTTGTTGGAAACATACGCTTTTTATTTCGTGGATATTGTTGATACTGGGTAAGATAATGATTGAAATGCGCTTTATGCTACCAGTGGCCACCTTTTATGGAAATGAAAAACTACTTGCCTGGTTTGGCGCTATGCAGCCGGTGCATATTTTGTATACCGTCGTTTCGGGTTGGCTAGGTAAGTTTGGAAGCTATCAATGGAAGGGAAGGAAGGTGAGGTGAAGAGAACTAAAAGGTAGAAAGTAAAAAGTAAAAAGTAAAAAGTAAAAAGTAAAAACCGTGACATCCAGGTTGGCTTAGCGTAGCCGAAAACAGGGGGAAACGGGTAAAGTAAAAATTAAAAATTAAAAATTAAAAAAACGTGACATCCACGTTTGCTGAGGGGAGTAAAAGTAAGAGGGAAACGGGTAAAGTAAAAACTAAAAATTAAAAACCGTGACATCGAGGTTGGCTTAGCGTAGCCGAAGACAGGAGGAAACGGGTAAAGTAAAAAGTAAAAAAACGTGACATCCACGTTGGCTGAGTGGAGCCAAAGTAATAGGGAAATGGGTAAAGTAAAAATTAAAAATTAAAAAAACGTAGGATCCACGTTGGCTGAGCGGAGCCTAAGTAAAAGGGTAACGTGAAACGTTAAAACTAAAAAGTTAACCTGAAACCTGCATTGGGCAATAGTAATCGCTGAGGAATGCATTTTATTTAAATTATTGCTAACAGGTATTTTCACCAACCATTCAATAATACTATAAGTTTATTTCTTCTTTTCTCATAAAGCAAAACTATTATTCCGCAATAAATTTTCGACTTACATTCGGGCGTATTGAACAATTCATCATCATACAGCCAGGCGTTTTGGAAGCGACTTAAAAAGAACTGGGGCGCCGTGTTTGGGCTGGTTATTATTGGGCTATCGTTTCTGTTAGCAGTTTTTGCTTATTTTATTGCGCCGGATGGTACCACCAACGCCAACCGGATGACGTTGGAAATTGGCGGGTCGAGGCCGGGCTTTTCAATGCAGTTTGTAAAGGTGCCGACGGCTGTGCAGCCCGCACCAGTCTCTTTTTTTGACGGGTTAATTAATGGTCAACCCGAGGCTAACCAGTTGATACCTATTACCGCATTTATCCAAACTGGCGACAGCCTTATTGTACAGAAATATATTGATGAAGGCATTACCGAGCGGCAGGCTTTTGCATTGGCAATGGTTGGCAACAATGCAATCATCAGCAAAACGTTTTACCTGGGCACCGATAAATTTGGCCGTGATCTGCTAAGCAGGTTAATTGTTGGTGTGCGGGTTAGTTTGGCCGTTGGATTAATCACCGTTATCATCAGCCTCACCATCGGTTTATTGCTTGGCTCCATGGCTGGTTATTTTGGCGGCAAAACCGACGACCTTATCATGTGGTTTATCAATATCATCTGGAGCATTCCTACGTTGTTGCTGGTGTTTGCCATTACACTTTTATTGGGCAAAGGTTTTTGGCAGGTGTTTATAGCGGTAGGCCTAACCATGTGGGTTAACGTGGCAAGGCTGGTACGCGGGCAGGTAATGGCGGTTAAACAACTGGAATATATTGAGGCCACCCGTGCTTTGGGGTACAGTCACAGTCGCACCATTGTATTTCATATTTTACCCAACATTATGGGGCCGGTTATGGTGATTGCCGCCAGCAACTTTGCCGCGGCTATTGTAATAGAAGCGGGCCTTAGTTTTTTGGGTATAGGCGTGCAGCCACCGCAACCAAGCTGGGGCCTTATGATTAAAGAGAATTATAACTTTATCATTACCCACAACCCAATGCTGGCGCTGGCGCCGGGCATAGCCATTATGTTGCTGGTGCTTGCCTTTAATTTATTGGGTAACGGGTTAAGGGATGCCCTGAATGTGAGGGGTAAATTGTAACGAATCAACTTTGACAATTTTTACTTTTAGATATTTAAAATCAAGCACTGCTATATGAAAAATTTACTGCCGATACTTTTTGTTGTCTTATCGTTAAGCGTTGCAGCCCAATCGCCAGACGATAGATTAAAGGAGTTGGGAATAACGCTTCCGGAGGTGCCTGCATCGGTTGCCAACTATGTAAACGTGGTGCGATCGGGCAACTTGTTATTTCTATCGGGCAAAGGCCCTAAGCAGGCCGACGGTAGCTATATGACCGGTAAACTTGGCAACCCGGTTACCATTGAACAGGGCTATGCCGCGGCCCGGTTAACCGCCATTATTCAACTGGCAGTATTAAAGCACGAATTGGGCAGCCTGGCAAAAGTTAAGCGAATAGTAAAAGTAAATGGCTATGTAAATAGCGACGCCGGTTTTTTTGACCAGCCAAAAGTTATCAATGGCTTTAGCGATGTAATGACAGCCGTATTTGGCAACAAGGGAAAGCATGCCCGCACTGCCCTTGGTGTAAACACGCTTCCTTTTAATATGATGGTTGAAGTGGAGCTTGTGGTAGAAGTGAATGAATGATCAGGGATGGTGAATGGTTGCCTTTGATGATTGAGTTTTTACTACGATCAGCATACCTGCACACAACCAAAACAGGCTGCCGGTTTTATCGGTTTCAATAAGGTCGTTTATAAAAATAAGGCTGCCTATCATGGCCAGCACAATGCCTGTGATTAACGCTGTGACCTTGTAAAATTTGTCGGTAATGGAGTGGTACAGTTGCTGGCTATACAACAGCATACCAAAGTACAGCACGCAAAAAATTACCAGCCCCGGAAAGCCTTGCTCAACCAGTACCAGTAAAAAATAATTATGCACGGTTGAATGGTCAGGGTTGTCGCTTACCCAGGTTTTGAAAGGCGTTTGGGAGTACAATTTATAAGTGGGATAAAAACTATTGGGACCAAAGCCGGTAATAGGTTTAGCAGCGGCCATGTTACCAGCAGCCACCCAACGATAAAAACGCTCGGCGTTCGATACATCTTTAAGTGTAACTGTTGCTTCCAGGTGGTCTGCCAGTTCGCTGTGAAAAATGGTGGTGTTGTAGTCGGGCGCAAAGCGCAAATAGTTTTGGTTGTAGGTGAGCCAGCCCGTAGCAGCTACCACGGCGATTATTGCCAGTCCGATTAACCAGCCCATCCATTTTTTTTTGATAGCAAAGGCGGCTACAACGCCCACCACTAAAGCTACCCATGCGCCTCTTGAATAGGATAGCACCAAAGCCGCAACCCCAAGCCATAAACCAGCCAGTAAAACAGGTTGTAGTTTTTTGTTTGCCGCGGTTAACTGCAACATGCCCCAACCCACCGCAAGCAAACAAACAAGCATAGCCGAATAGGTAACATGATTGCGGAAAAAGGGGGAGAGGGTATCCTTTATTCCTTCGAAAGAAAAACCATAGAAGGCGTGCCGAAAAAGGCTTTGCAGCACAACCAACAACATTGGCAGCAACAGGCAAAGCGACGTTACTCCGATAGCCTTTTTTGAACGAAGAAACACGGATGGCAGCACTACGAATGGAATTATAAACCAAACTTTTGCCAATAAAAATTTAACCGATAGCCATGGGTTGATAGAAAAGCAAGTTGCCACTACCATCCACAACAGGTGAACGGTTATCAGCAGGAATAGCGGATGACGCAACACCGTTGTTGGAAAACTTTTGGGCCGGTCAATAAACACCAGCAACGACAGCCCCGTTAGCATCACCATCAATATTTCATCGGGAAAATCGAAGCCCAATGATGGGGTTAGGTTCACCTCTGTAGACAACGGGATTACTGCAAGCAACAGAAAATACAGCCATTGAAGTTTTGTAATGACTACGCGAAGTATTAGTGGCAACAACACAACCGCAAACGGAATAAGTATGAGCCACGGCAGGTTCATACACAGCGAAGCGATACCGGTAATAGCAAATAGTAGGGCCAGCAAAACAAATTGCCTGTTAAAAGATCCGGCCATCATTGCAGGATTGATTTTCTATTTAACACAAGAGCGACAATGATGCCAAATAACAGGCTGATAAAAAAGGCGCCCATGAGGGTGAGCAGCACCTTTGGCCGATCGGGTTTGGCGCCCGGCGACGCCGCCTGCACCACAACCAACGCCGGTGGCATGCTTTGCATTGCCTGCTGCAATTGAAACGATAGCTGGCGGTGGGTGCTAATTTGTTGAAGGAGGGAGGTTGATTTGGCTGCTATCATCGCACTATTTTTACTGCCTATGGCAGCGCTGTCAGAAAGTTTCTGGAAGGCAATTTCCTGTACTGCAATTGAGCTGTCTACATTTTTCGCGGCTTGTTGATACTGATTTAGTACCGACTGTTTAGTCTTCTCATTAATATGTTTTACCATGCTGTTTGCAATTGCCGCGGCGGTATCAGCGTTTTTATTCCAGCAACTGACGGTTAGTTGGTTAAGGTCGGTGCGTTGCAGTTCAATATCATCTTTTAATGCCAGTGCAGCGTTTGCGCGGTTGAGCTGTTCATTTTTTTGGTTGGAACGATAATACTGTACCAGGTTAAATTCGTCAGTTAGTAATTTATAAGTAGTATCAAGGTTGGCTATGCCATAAAGCCGGTCAAGGTCGTCGGTGGTGCCAAACACAGAGTATAATTGTTGAATGTTTTGATTGTACAAATTGGCCTTATCGTTTAACTGCGGATTGGCAGGTAATACAACGGCAGTGGACTTATAATAGCGGGGAAGTAAAAAAAGGGTTGCTGCGCATAAAGCAACCGAGCCAACCACCAGCCAGCCGATGCCTACCCTGCGTTTTTGCAATACCTGCCAAACGCTTGCCAGGTTAAAAGATGTTTCAAAATCTGTCATACGTGAAAGTAATATTTAAGGCAGATGTGTTAGGGGTAAATTTAGATTTCGATTATTGTATATTGTTGTTTTAGAATAATAAAAAAAATGATTAGCAATGATATATTGATGAACGGAGCGTCGCAACGGATGCCCCATCATTGATTAAATGGCGACTTCAAAAAAATTGACGCATTAATTATATAGTTAAACACAAGTTATGTATACAGGATCCCGGGTAACATCTTTAAAAATAATATCCCATTACGGAAACTTTCATAAGCTCTAACAAAAGCTCTAATTTGAGAGTATTTGCAAAAAAGATACTTGGGGAGTTTTGGGAAAAGCATCCCGATTGTGAACAGCAATTGAAGGCTTGGTTTCAGCAAGCAAGCCAGGCTGAATGGCAAAACAATAATGTATTAAAGAGTAAATATCCATTGGCAAGTTTGTTGGCAAATTATAAAATAGTATTTAATATTAAAGGCAATCACTACCGGCTAATAATGAAAATGAACTACGATTATCAAATGATATGGATCCGTTTTATTGGAACTTTTACAGCTTATGACAAAATTGACGCTAACAAAATTTAGAAAAAATGACAATTAAACCCATTAAAACCAGGAAAGACTATAATGAATTCTTAGAACGACTGGAAGCTATTTTTGATTCAAAGAAAAGTTCTTCCGAAGGGGATGAATTAGAAATACCTGGCATATTGATTGAAAAGTACGAGGACGAAAATTTTATAATTGGGCTGCCTGACCCAATTGAAGCCATCAAATTTAGAATGGAACAATTGGGATATAACCAGGTAGACCTTACGAAAGTGGATGGACTTAAACGCAGAGCGAGTGAAATACTTAGTAAGAAAAGGAAGCTATTGCTAGCTGTGTGAAGGTAACTGCATGATAAATTAAATATTTCAACTTACGTATTGATACAACGTTACTGACGCCCGGCCCTGCTAGCTGCAATTTTGTGTTTAAGGTTAGTGCTGTTGATTTACGGGTTGGTATTTTTACCAAAGGTTTTGCTTGCTTTAATATAGTTGCTTATTACTAGTTTTGTTGATCAAAAGAAACTTTTCGTTTAATACAACATCGTTTTTGTTTAGGTAATTAATGCAATTTATTTTTTGAGTTTTTGTTAATGACGTTATAACTGAAAGCCAATAACCCTTCGGTATCCATTAAATACTAAGCATACCATTTAATTTTTTTGAAATGTTGGTAAATCGCATTGCTTTATGACCTTGCACATAACACAATATTGCACTTATATAATGCTGAAATTTGGAAAGCCCTAACTTTAGTTTTTGAGGAGGCTATACGTAATCTTACCAATGTATTAGTGAAACTATTTTTCGAAATAGCATAACAGCAAAAGGATTTTCTATTATTTGATAAGACAAATGGCAAAATATTAGTATCAATATACCTGACATATGCTTTTCAACTCTATTGATTTTTTAGTATTTCTTCCGGTAGTTTTTTTGCTGTACTGGTTTGTTTTCAACAAAAACCTGCGGTTTCAAAATATGCTATTGCTGGCGGCAAGTTATTTTTTTTATGGCTGTTGGGATTGGCGTTTTGTTTTCCTGCTTGCTTTTTCAACCTTTCTTGATTATTTCACGGGGGTACGTATTTACCACGCTACATCTCAAAAACAAAAAAAGTTTTGGCTATCGCTTAGCGTACTGCTTAACCTGGGTTTTCTTGGGTTTTTTAAATACTATAATTTCTTTATCGACTCATCCGCCCAGGTGCTCAACAGCTTTGGCTTCAACCCTCAATATGCATTATTAAACATCATACTTCCACTGGGCATTTCGTTTTACACCTTTCATGGCCTTTCGTATGTCTTTGACATTTACAACAACAAAATAAAACCCACTACCAACGGCATAGATTACGCGTTGTTCGTAAGCTTTTTTCCATTACTGGTTGCCGGCCCAATTGAACGGGCAACCCACCTGTTGCCTCAAATTAAAAGGCCACGAACGTTTAGCTACACACAGGCTGCCGATGGCATGCGGCAAATATTATGGGGACTATTTAAAAAAATGGTGATAGCTGATGGATGTGCAATGTATGCCAACAACATTTTTAATAACCCGGCCGCTTATCCCGGCAGTTCGTTGGCCCTTAGCGCAGTTTTTTTTGCCTTCCAAATTTACGGCGACTTTTCAGGCTACTCCGATATAGCCCTTGGAACAGCCCGGTTGTTTGGTATTGAATTATTGCAAAACTTCCGGTACCCATACTTCAGCCGCAGCATTGCTGAGTTTTGGCGGCGGTGGCATATTTCGCTTTCGTCGTGGTTTAAGGATTATTTGTACATCCCTCTTGGCGGAAGTCGTGGTAATAAGTGGTCGCGGGTCCGTAATACGTTCATCATATTTTTAGTAAGTGGGTTTTGGCATGGTGCCAACTTTACCTTTATAGCGTGGGGATTTTTGAACGCTCTGTACATTATGCCTTCCATTATATTTAAAACCAACAGGAGAAATTTGGACGTTGTAGCCGGGGGCAGGTATCTCCCAAAACTTGGCGAGTTTTTTCAAATATTGCTCACTTTTTCCTTAACGGTTTTTGCATGGATATTTTTTAGAGCCGAAAATATGACCCATGCTTTTCAATATATTGGCAGGCTGTTTTCATCGTCTATTTTACATATGCCTAATGCCGGCTCGTATTCCAACACCCTAATAGCATTGTTGGTTTTATTTGTTTTGGTTGAATGGTTTGGCAGGGAGGCGAACTATGCCATAGAAAAGCTTGCCATGGTCAGGTTTAGACTAGTGCGTTGGAGTGTTTATGCAATGGTGGTTTTTTTAATAGGAATGTTTATGCAAACGTCGGGTACACCGTTTATCTATTTTCAGTTTTAGTTATGACAAAGTTTATTGTAACATTACTTGGTTTTATAGCTTTTGCCATGGTGTTTTATATCGTGGCGTTGCTAACGTTGCCTTCGTTTTTTAAAATGAATCTGCTATACAAACAAGGCTCGCTGGGGTACATGAATTCACGCACAAAAGATATCAGATCTTATAACAATGTCGACATTCTTTTCATGGGTTCATCGCATGCCTACCGCGGGTTTGATAACCGCATTTTTGATTCGGCAGGTTTTACATCTTTTAATCTTGGCTCAAGTATGCAAACGCCCATACAGGCGCAGGCATTGCTGGAAAAATATGTTAATAAACTACACCCAAAACTGGTTGTGTACGAGGTAAGTACAATAGCCTTCATTAACGACGGGGTAGAGTCGTCGTTGGACCTTATTGCCAATGACCCTATTGCGTGGCCAACCGTTAAAATGGCAGTGCAGGTTAACAACATTAAAACATACAATACGCTTTTGTTTGGATCGGTAAGGCAAATGTTTGGCGACTATAAAAATTTTAAGGACGCTGCTGAATATGGCGATACATACATTACGGGCGGGTATGTACAGCGAAAAATGAGTTATTTTAAACATACAACCTTTACTCCTCAAAGGCTTGTTTTCAATAAAAAGCTTTTTGATGCTCTGCAAAAAAAATATTGAATTTATAACTGAAAGAAACATAAAGATAATACTGGTACAGGCACCCATTACAACGGCCGCGTACCAATCGTATAATAATAATGTACAATTTGACAGCATTATGAAAAGTACCGGTGTAGCTTATTACAACTTCAACCAAAGCCTGCAGATTGATGATTCGCTTCATTTTTTAAACGATCACCACCTTAACCAAAAAGGGGTAGCGGTGTTTAACAATAGTCTTATCAGGCAGTTAAGGCAGTAATGTGGTACTATCTCATATCTTTATCGGCTAATGTATATATCACCACTTACACCCCACAATAGCAATCCTATCAGGTTTGTTAGGAGGTACTTTTACGCTGATAGCCGTTAATTTGACAGGTCAACTAACCTTCAAATTTTGATAGAGTTTTAACTAAAATATTAACACAAACGTTTAGTTACAGAAGAACGGAATTTTGCGGGCAACTTTGCCTACATATAAGAAATATTAAATACTCATTATTTTTAAAGTGTGAAGTTGGTAATATATGATACCGGTAGAATTTGTACGAGTTTTATTTTTACTTAAAAATTGGGGTATTTCGGGATCAGGATACAATTTTATATTTGAAATTCTGTTTTTTAGGGCTGGGCATTGGTAAAGGTTAGTTTACGCGTAAAAATTTTAGGCAAGAAAAAAAGAAAAGACAATATGGTTAATAAGAATTTCAACAATAATAATAAAGCAAGAACGGGAAAGGATATACGCCAGTTGGTTGACAAGGCCAACGCCCAACACAAACAGGGTGGCCAAACGTTCGATTTTGTTGGACCCGTTGAAAATGAACTAGTTGAAATTTGGAGCAGCTTGTTGGGCCACCAAAACTTTGGCAGTAACAATGAGTTTTTTAAAGTAGGCGGCAATAGCTTAAAGGCTGTGCAACTCGCATCCCGCATAGCCCGCCAGTTTAAAATTAAAATTGATCTTACCGATATTTTCTACAAACCTTCCATTGCGCAATTAGCTGAATATATTTCGACCGCCGGTAAAAGCACGTTACAGCAGCAACTTTTGACGCTTGACGTTCCTAAACACCTTCCATTGTCGTTTAGCCAGGAGCGGATATGGTTTATTGACCAGTTGGAAGGCAGCATGCAGTACCACCTGCCAATTGTTCTACATTTTAACGGCGAGCTAAATTCCGATGCATTATGTAAAGCCATCCGGCAGGTTGTGCAACGGCATGAGGCACTTAGAACTATTTTTTGTAGCGGGCACAACACTGTTTATCAAAAAGTTATTGACGCCGATGGCTGGTACCTGCAAGTGATTGATGGTCAACAATTTGCTGCCAGCCAAAATGAACTTGACTTGTTCATTCTTCAAAAAATAAATGAGCGGTTTGAGCTTGCAAAAGATTACATGCTCAGGGCCGTGCTTATTCAAATAAGCCAAACCAAAAGTATTTTAGTTGCCACCATGCACCACATTGCGTCAGATGGATGGTCGGTTATGGTTATGGCCCGTGAAGTGGAAGAATTGTACACCGCCATAGTAGAAGATAGGCCGGCCGCATTGCCGGAGTTAGCTATCCAGTATAAAGATTATGCGTTGTGGCAACGCAACCTGCTTCAGCAGGGGCAGCCTGAAGCCAAAATAAACTATTGGAAAACTAAGCTGAGCGATGTTACTCCTTTGCAATTTCCAACTGATTATGCGCGGCCTGCAGCGCAGGATACAGGGGGAACAACAATGCGTTTCACTATTGAAGCACCAATCGTTGCTGGCATTCAGCAGTTGGCAAATAGCCATGGTGCTACCTTGTTTATGTCGCTGCTGGCCGTGTTTAAAATATTACTGCATCGCTATACCAGCCAAACCGACATTTGCGTGGGCACGCCAGTAGCCGGCCGCCAATATATTGACACCGAACCACTGATTGGTTTTTTTGTCAACACTTTAGCGCTTCGGTCCATAGTATCTGCAAACACATCGTTCCAACACCTTTTGGCCCAAATTAAGCAAACAACTATTGAAGCATATGGCCACCAGGAAGTGCCGTTTGAAAAAGTGGTGGAGACTGTAACCAAAGACCGCGACATGAGCCGCAGTCCAATTTTTCAGTCATTATTTGTACTGCAAAACATACCGGGTGACCCGGATATGAAATTGCCTGGAGTTGATGTTAAAGGAGAGTTGCGGGCAAACGAAACTTCCAAATTCGACTTCAGTTTTTACCTGACCCAAACCGACGAAGGGATCAACGGTTTTGTAGAATACAGCACTGCTCTTTTTAGCCAGGCGACTATTGAGCGCCTGGTTGGTCATTACAAACAATTGTTGGTTGCAGTAACCGGGGCTCCGGGGCAAATGATAGGCTTGCTGCCAATGCTTACTTCGGCAGAGGAGGACCAATTGATACACCAATTCAATAACACGGCGGTTACCATTACCCAAAATAATGTTGTTGATGCGATAGCTGAACAGGCTAAGATTAAATCAAGTCACGTTGCGGTTCAGTTTCAAGAGCAACAACTTTCCTATCAGCAACTAAACGAAAAAGCTAACCAGTTAGCTCATTTTTTGATTAGCAAGGAAGTAGGCAAAGGCTCAATGGTTCCTATTTGTATTGAAAGGTCTGCCGAAATGATCGTAAGCATACTGGCGGTATTAAAAACGGGTGCTGCTTTTGTGCCGGTCGATCCTGAATATCCCATTGATCGCATCAATTATATGCTTTCTGATATTGGTGCTTCCATCGGCATCAGCTCAGGGCAAAGCAAGCAAAAGCTGCAACAGGCTACTGGCCTGGAGGCTATTCTTATTGATGAACACTGGCCATTAATTGGCACTCACTCATCAACTGATTGTGACATCAAAATTGATGGGGAGGCACTGGCGTATGTCATTCACACTTCCGGCTCAACAGGTTTGCCCAAGGGTGTTATGGTTAAGCACAAAAGCCTTATCAACCTGTTGCAAAGCGTAACGGATCTGGTTGGTTTTAATGCTTCATCCGCCTTTCTGTCGGTTACCACCTTTAGTTTTGATATATGCTACCTTGAATTTTTTGTGCCATTACTTAATGGCGGAAAACTAATGGTGGTTGTGAGAGATGTGGCCATTGATGGTTTCGAATTAAAGAAAGCCATAGCTAAATACCTGCCAACACACCTGCAGGCAACACCGGTAACCTGGCAATTGCTGTTGGACGCGGGTTGGAAAAATGCGGAAAACATTACCATGCTTATTGGTGGCGAAGCTGTAAAGGAACAAATAAAAAATGCACTGACGCCTTTGGGTAATGTGTACAATATGTATGGCCCCACCGAAACAACCATTTGGTCGATAGCTGGCAAGTTGTCGGTTAATGCAAAAGTGCTTGTTGGTAAACCACTGGCAAATACCGGAGTATTTATTCTTTCGGCTCAAAATAAATTGTTGCCAATTGGCGTAGCAGGCCAAATATGCATAGGTGGCGACGGCCTTGCAAAGGGATACCTGAACCGCGATGACCTTACCCATCAAAATTTTATAGCAAACCCAGTTGAAGGATTACAGCAATCAACTATCTACAAAACCGGCGACCTTGGCAAATGGATGCCAGATGGCAGTATTGAATGCCTGGGCAGAATGGATGAGCAGGTAAAGATCAGGGGTTACCGTATTGAACCGGGAGAAATTGAAACGGTAATACTGGCCAGCGACCAGGTTAGCCAGGCGGTGGTAGTTGCCGCCGACGATGTTACAGGCACAAAAAAACTGACCGGCTATTTTATTCCTGAATGGCAGGCCATAAAAAATAAAGAGGTTGACTTGTACAGGCAAAGGGTGGAAGGTTGGCGGGAAATATACAACAAGGAATATGCGGAGGCCGAAGCAGTGGAAGATGCTGAATTTGACATAGGAATTTGGAAAGATAGTTTCTCAGGTTTGCCCATAAGCAACCTGCAAATGAAGGATTGGTTGCAGGAAATTGTTTCAGATATATTAATACAGCAACCCGGCAATGTGCTGGAGATTGGTTGCGGTACGGGATTGATTTATTACCGGCTTTCCGGCAAAGTAAACAAGTATATTGGTACAGACTTTTCACAAGTATCAATTGGCGGAATAAAAAGCCATATTGCCAAAGCAACAAGAAATTACGGCCCGACAGAACTAAAAGTTTGCGCTGCCCATGAGGTATTGTTAAGTGATGATGAAAAGGTTGATACCATTATCATGAATTGCATTGTTCAATATTTTCCCGGCCAACTGTATATGGACGATGTAATGGATAAGTGTTTTTCGTTGCTAACTCACAGTGGCCGAATTATTATTGGTGATGTGCGTGACAACAGGCTGTTGGAGTCATTTAAAATGCGTTTGCTTCTACAAAATGCTGGTCAAACGTTGCCACTAAATGAAATGTTGTGGTCGGTACAGCAGGAGGTTCTAAAGGAAGAAGAGCTTTGCTTTTCACCCGACTACTTTTTTAACCTCAAAAACAAATACCCGCAAACAGCTTACGTAGAAGTAAAGTGGAAAAACACAGATAATATAAATGAGCTTTCTCTTTATCGTTATACAGTCATCATTCATGTTGGCACCCATGCACCTGTTATAAAACCTGTTTGGCAAAGTTGGGTAGCAGGTACAGGCACATCAATTGAAAACCGGCTTCAAGCCAACGAAGACATCATAGCTTTCAAGGATGTTATCAACTTCAGATTGTGGCAGGAACGATTGTTAAACCAGGCCATTCATGAAAATACTGCCACCACAGTCGAAAATCTTCTTCAGGCTTCTGCTGTTGAAGGCACTGAAAATATTGAGGTAAAAAACATATATAGTAAGGCCTTGGCAAAAGGCTATGCGGTTAGGTTATTGGTTAATCAGGATCCGTTTAAGATGGATATGGTGATGGTGCGACAGGTGTCGGACAGTTTCATTATTGAGCCACGACTTACTGATACAGCAAACAAAAAGGAAACCTTTTCCAATATTCCTTTGTTTGCCAACATTGCTGTTTTGCTGCAAAAAGAATTGAAAGGAATAATTGGCGCCTCTTTACCGGCCTATATGATACCATCGGAACTGGTAGCTATAAAACAGTTGCCGCTGACCAATAACGGTAAAATTGATCGTCGTTTTTTAAGTCTTCGAACACAAAAATTAACGACAAGCCAGTTAAATTATCAGGCTCCCCATAATGATGAGGAACAGCAGCTTGTAACCATTTACCAGGAATTGTTGGGCATTGGCCGGGTAGGTATAAACGACAACTTTTTCGAACTGGGTGGTCACTCGCTACTGGCTATGCGACTTGTATCTGCTATTCGCACACAAATGCAGGCAGCGGTTTCAATAAAGGCGTTATTTAATAATCCTACCGTTGCATCACTTGCAAAACACTTACAAGGTAGTGATGCATTGGCTTTGGAACCGGCTATTGTGCCACAACAACGACCGCTATTTGTTCCGCTAAGTTTTAGCCAGGAGCGCTTGTGGTTTATTGATAAACTGCTTGGTACAACCCAATACCATCTTACCACCGTATTAAAGCTTACAGGTAGTGTTAATATACCGGCATTGAAGCAGGCATTCCGCGGCGTTGTACAGCGGCACGAAATATTGCGTACCGTTATTATTGACGACCACGAAACGACTTATCAACTGGTAAATCAGGCCGATAACTGGAAGCTCGATGTTATGGAAAACAGAACATTTTCCGGTAGTAACGAGCTAAAAGCCTTTGTCCAAAATATTACTAATACACCCTTCAATCTTGCAAAAGATTACATGGTGCGTGCCTCGTTAATACAACTGGCCAGCAACGAATACAGGCTTGCAGTATCGGTGCATCATATTGCAGCCGACGGCTGGTCAATTGCCATTTTGGTGAAAGAACTTTTGTATAACTACGAGGCTTTAGTAAATGGCAAAAATCTTAATTGGGAGCCATTGCCCATACAATACGCCGACTATGCCATTTGGCTAAGACAAAACTTTAAAGAAGAGGCGCTAACCCCAATGTTGGAATATTGGAAGGAGAGCTTAAATGGAGTTGATCCTTTAAATCTGCCTGTCGATTTTAAACGTCCGCCCGTACAAAGCAGGCGCGGTGCTTTGTACAGTTTCCATGTAGAAAAGGAGGTAACAAACAAGCTTAATGAGTTAAGCATTCAGCAGGGTTCAACCCTGTTTATGACTTTGTTTGCCGCCTTTAACGTAATGCTGCAACGCTACAGTAACCAAACTGATATCTGCATTGGAACACCGGTGGCAAACCGCGGCCGTCGGGAGTTTGAAGAACTGATTGGCTTCTTCATAAACATACTTGCAATAAGAACAAATCTTGAAAGTGATCCTTTGTTTGTTGATTTGTTGGCGCGGGTTAAAAGCAATATGCTGGATGCGTATGCCAACCAGGAAGTGCCATTTGAAAAGGTAGTAGAGGTAGCCGCTGTAGAACGTCATACCAGCAGGAACCCTTTGTTCCAGGTTTTATTTTCTATGCAAAACAATCCGGAGCCACCAGCTATAAATGTAAAAGACTTAAAGATTGAGACGGATAAATATGAGCCGGTAACATCGCAACTGGATATGATCTGTAACATTACAGAAGGTGCCGGTGGCATGCGGGGCGATGTGGAATATTGTAACGACCTGTTTACAGAAGATACGATTGCCCGTATGATGGGGCACTTTAGCCGCCTGCTTGCTGCCGTTGTTGCATCGCCGCAGGCAAACATAAGTGCATTGCACATGCTAAGCGGTGCTGAGCAAAAGCAGTTGCTTGATGAATTTACCGGGGCACAAACAAAACAGAAAACAACAGCAACAATATCCTCTCTTTTTGAAGCAACTGTAGTTAAAACACCTCGTGCTGTAGCGGCGGTTTATGGTCAATCTGTTATAAATTTTGAAGCGCTTAATGCAAAAGCCAACCAGTTAGCCAGTGTATTGATAAGCTTAGGCGCAACCCACGATAAGTTGATCGGTGTAATGATGGATCGGTCTATAGAAATGTTGATCGCCGTGCTGGGTATTCTAAAATCGGGTGCTGCTTATGTACCCTTCGATCCAAAATATCCTGAAAGCCGCATTCAGTTTATTTTGGAAGACTCTGGGGCTAATATTGTAATCACATCAGAGGAACATCAAAGTAAAATTGAGATAGCTTCTGGTAAAGTGTTGGTGCTAAATAAAGAGCATTCCATCCTGTATGGCCAACCTGATGTTAATATTGAAGTGGGCAACAGTCCAAACCATCTCGCTTACGTTATTTATACTTCCGGTTCTACGGGCAGGCCAAAGGGTGTAATGATTGAACATGCAGCAATCGTTAATTACCTCGTCAATAACAAGACCGCTTATTTATCAAAAAATGCAAATAGCACAGGTAGTTTTATTCATTTGTCTTACACTTTTGACGCATCTCTGACCGCGATGTTTATGCCACTGATCAATGGCAAAATGGTCGTCATTTCATCGGCTGAAGGCATTGGGGTTTTTGATGATGACAACCTTGTAAAATATGCTCCTTACGATTTCATAAAAATAACACCAGCGCATCTAAGCCTGCTTCAACCAAAAATGGAAGAGGGTAAAACAGGCCTTCTTACTAAAAAATTAGTATTGGGTGGCGAAGCATTGCTGATGGGCCAGGTTAATCAGTTTGCACAGAGTTTGCCCCCTATTGAAATGATCAACGAGTATGGCCCAACCGAAGCTGCTGTGGGTTGTAGTGTTTACTCCATCAATACTTCCTCCCTAAACAATAGCACTGATTCCATTTCTATCGGCAAAGCCATAGACAATGCAGCCATGTTTATAATTGGAACAAATAATGAATTGCTACCGGCTGGCGCAATTGGAGAAATAGCGATAGCCGGAGCAGGATTAGCCAGGGGCTACCTGAACAATTCGGATTTAACCCATCAAAAATTTGTTACTATCTCGTTTGGTGGAAATAGCCAAAGGATTTATAAAACCGGCGATTTGGCCCGCAGGCTGCACGATGGTAATATTGAATACCTGGGAAGGAAAGATGACCAGGTTAAAATAAGAGGCTATCGTGTTGAACTGGGTGAAATCGAAAAAGTACTGATGTCTTCCGGCTTATTACAACAGGCTGTTGTGTTATTAAAAGAAACCGGGGAAGGTAACAAGCGTTTGGTAGCGTACGTGGTTCCGGCCGAAGCATACGAAAAAAATGAATTGCAGGCTTTTGTTACCGGTGCGTTGCCTGAGTACATGGTACCCGTTCAATGGGTTGAGTTCGACAAATTTCCGCTTACCTCCAACGGCAAAATTGACCGCCGTGCATTATCACAGGCAGGTGCTGCCGAACCAGGAAATAACAGTGAATTTGAAGTAGCAAGAAATGCTTTTGAAGAGGCAATGTCTGAGATAGTAAAAAAATTACTTGATATTGAAACCGTCGGCATTCACGATAACTTTTTTGATTTGGGGGCGGACTCCATTATCTCTATTCAAATGGTTAGCCGGGCACGAAAAGCTGGTTACGAGTTGCAGATAGGCGATATGTTTTCGCACCAAACCATTGCCCGTTTAAGCCAATTGGTGGAAAGCCGTGTGCAGGAAGAAACCCCTGAAGGTCAGGTGCCAGTACAAAGCGATACGACGGCCGGATTGCTGCCTGCACAACAATGGTTCTTCGATAAACATTTTGAAGACAGGTCGCATTTCAACCAATCGTTATTGCTTACAATTAATAAGCGCATTACTACAGCAGCAATGCAGGATGCCTTAGATAAATTGGTTCAACGCCACCAGGCTCTTCGCGCCAGCTTTACAAAAACACACGAAGGCTGGCAGCAGGTATTTGGCACCTCAAAAGTGAGTGTTGCAACGGCCGACTTACAACAGGTAAGCAATGAAAAATTTGCAAACGAGTTGACAACCATTTGCGATCAATACCAAAAAAGCCTTGACATACAGCAGGGTAAATTAATACAGGCTGTACTCATCAATACGCCAGCAGCACAAGCAGCAAATCGCTTGTTTATTGTTATTCATCATTTAGCGGTGGATGGTGTGTCATGGCGCATCATCGTTGACGATCTGGATCACCTGTTAGCAGGGGGAGAACTTAAACCGAATAACCACCATGCTTCTTTATCTAACTGGTACAAGGGCCTTGCGGATTTTGGCTTACAACAAGCTGCTACTCAAACGCCGTATTGGAGTAAAATTGTTGAGCAGTACGAGCCGTTACCTACAGACTTCATTAATAAGCAATCCATAAAAATAAAAGACACCGAAACATTATCAGTTGAGTTTGACGCTGGGCAAACAAGACAGCTTTTACAACAGGTGCCGTCAGTTTTTCATACTGAGATCAACGACAATTTGTTGGCTGCGCTGGCTAAGACCTTAACAGCTTTTACCGGCGATCAAAAGGTTGTCATTAACATGGAAGGCCACGGCCGTGAGCAAACAGATGCGAGGATTGATATAAGCAATAATGTAGGATGGTTTACATCAATGTACCCCGTGTTGTTGCGTGTTGAGCCTGACGAGAATGCGACTGACACGGTAAAAAACATTAAAGAACAACTAAGAACTATACCCGGTAAAGGTGTAGGTTTTGGCGTGTTGAAATACATTACAAAAGAAGCGGCACTGCAGGATAAGCCAACGGGTGATGTTGTTTTTAATTATTTGGGGCAAACCGACAATGTAATCCACTCTCTTAACGGTCTTGGTTTGTCTACAGAAAATAATGACGAAGTATTAAGTTCGGAATTTCCAATAGATGAAAAGCTGGCGTTAAACAGTTTGATACGCAATGGCAAACTAATAGTTGAGTGGCGCTATAGTACACTTCATTTTAAAAAGGAAACCATAGAGAACCTGGCTAACACTTACTTCAATAACCTTTCAATACTTATTGGGGATACATTGCAGCAAAAAGCGTTGACCGGCCCTTTAAATACACCCTCCGATTTTGGTTTGCAAAAACTGATGACTTACAAAGAACTCGATGCGTTTACTGAACAGTTGGTGAAGGAACAATCTTTAAACTCTATCGAAAGTATATACAGGCTTAGTAGTTTACAGCAGGGTATGTTGTTTTATGGTTTGTTGGATGGTGGCTCTGGTTATATCAACCATTTCTGGTGCGATATTATCAACCCCGATTTACACCTTTTTGAACAGAGTTGGAACGAGATCATGGCTGCTCATACGGTGTTAAGAAGTACGTTCCATCACAGCGCATTTGCTGTTCCCGTACAAGTTGTTCACAAACAGATGCCGCTTACAGTTCGGATCACTGATCTCCGCAACTCAAGCTCAACTGCGCAGCAACAACAACTACAACAATTTGAATTTGACGACCGCAAGGCAGGTTTCGATTTTGAAAGCGGACCGTTGATGCGTATCAATTTATATAGGTTAAGTGAACATCGTTACCGCATGTTGTGGTCATCGCATCATATTTTATTCGATGGTTGGTCGAGGGCTGTTTTGATGGCGGAGCTTTTAAAAGTATATGAACAACTTTCTAATGGCGACAAGCCATTATTAGCGATAGATAAGTACGAGGATTATATACATTTTGTAGAGGGCGTAAGTAACAATGCCGCCAAAGAATACTGGACAAATTATGTACAACCTGTAGAGCAAAGTACGCTCCTGCCGGTTATTACATCTGGCGAAGACCGCAACCGCGGCATAGGCAAATATGTCTCCACTCATGTAAAGCTGAACGCTCACAAGTTATCGGCGATAGAAAATTTTACACAGAAAAACCGTATTACCGTTAACACGCTTATGCAAGGCGTTTGGGCCTACCTGTTGCATCATTACACAGGCAACGATAAAATTGCTTATGGCGTAATTGTTTCTGGTCGCCCTGCCGAACTGCGCAATGTTGAACAGCGGGTAGGATTGTTTATTAATGCGCTTCCGTTAGTCTCATCCTATAGCCAAAACGAAAATGTAGTTGCGTGGTTGCAGTCAATACAACAGCAACAAATCAACTCGCGTATTTATCAATATTCATCGCTTCGCGAAATACAGGCCTTGGCGGGCATACAGGGCGACCTGTTCGATACTCTAATGGTCTTCGAAAATTATCCTGTCAACAAATTGCAGGGCGCATTAAGCCAAAAAATTAATATTGAAAGTATCAATGTTCAGGAGCAAACCAATTACCCGTTAAGTCTTGTTATAAACAACGAAGGAGAACTTACAATAGATTTCAGATATAATTCCAGCTTCCTTTCAGCTCATGATGTTCAAAACATATGCAATCATTTTGAGCATGTATTAACGCAGTTTGTACAAGCCGCTTCTTCCACCAACCTGCAACAGGTAGAGTTGATGACACCAGAGGCCAAAGAAAAACTTCTTGAACTAGGTTCAGGTCCACAAATCCATTATCCAATCAACAAAACGCTTGTTCAGCTTTTCGAGGAACAAGTGGCAAAAACTCCATCGCAGGTAGTGGTTACTTTTCAGGGTACTCATCTAACCTATAAGCAGCTAAATGATCGCAGTAACCAGTTAGCTCATTTCCTTATAACAAAGGGCGTTGGTAAAGAAACCCTCGTGCCCATTTGCCTCGATCGTTCGTTGGAAATGATGATTGGGCTGTGGGGTATTCTTAAAGCGGGAGGTGCTTATGTACCTATCGACCCTGAGTATCCCAAAGAGCGCATTAATTACATTTTAAAAGATACCAGCGCGTTATTGTTGTTGACGGATGAAAACACCTTATCGCGCCTGTCATTTATTGAGCAGGTGGATGTTATTTCAATAGATGGTCAACAGGATGTAATAGGCAATCAACCAGCAAATTTACCTATAGTCGGTCTTCACATACATAACCTTGCTTATATTATCTACACATCCGGTTCAACAGGAAATCCGAAAGGCGTAATGAACCAACATGACGGCGTAGTAGACAGGTTATTCTGGGCTGAAAATTATTTTAATTTTATTGAAACGTATACGGTTTTACAAAAAACTACTTTCTGTTTTGATGTATCGGTGTGGGAACTGTTTTGGCCGTTACTATGGGGCGGAAAACTGTGCTTTGCCAAGCCGGGAGGTCAAAAAGATGTTGCTTACCTGAAAGAAGTAATAGCAGCCGAAGGCATCACTTTAATCCATTTTGTACCATCTATGTTAGACGCTTTTATGGCTGGCGTAGACGTTGGAGAAGTACTTCCGTTGAAGAAGGTTTTGTGTAGCGGAGAGGCATTAACAGTGGGGCAGGTAAATACTTTTGCCAACAAACTGCCGGGTGTAGAATTGTACAACTTGTATGGCCCAACGGAAGCTGCTATTGATGTGACTTGCTGGGCGGCAGATACTACCAAACCGGTTGATAAAGTCCCCATTGGTAAACCAATAGGAAATTCTTTTATTTATATAATGGATCGTTGGGGTGGCCTCATGCCTGAGGGCTGCGTTGGCGAAATAGCCATTGGCGGTTTGCAAGTGGCAAGAGGGTATTTAGGTAAACCCGGGCTGACTGCCGAAAAGTTTTTGACTGATCCGTTTAACCCGGCTGGTAAAATGTATGTTTCCGGCGATCTCGGTCGTTTTCTGCCAGACGGTAATATTGAATACCTCGGGCGAATAGATGACCAGGTTAAAATACGGGGTTATCGCGTTGAACCAGGTGAAATTGAAACGGTGCTTAACCAGCACCACTCGGTTGCTAAGGCTACCATTGTTGCCAAAACAGATAAAACAGGTAATGCCCGGTTAATCGCGTATGTTATACCGGTTGCCGGTTTCAGCAGGGAAAAAATAGTAGCGCACCTGCTAGCTAAACTTCCCGATTACATGGTGCCGGCTCAATGGGTTGTGGTAGAGGACATGCCGTTAACCGCAAGCGGAAAAATAAACAAACGATTATTGCCTGAGCCTGATGCCGAAGCTGCAGGTAACAACTATGTGCCACCAGCAAACGACTTGCAGGAGAGGCTGGTAGATATTTGGAAGGAAATTCTTGCACTTGAAAAGATTGGCATCCGCGATAATTTCTTTGAAATTGGAGGCCATTCAATTTCGTTGATGCGCTTAATATCATCCGTTAAAAGAGAATTTCAAACTGATTTGTCTATTAAGATATTTTTTGAATTGCTTACTATTGAGGAGTTGGCAAATTTTATAAGCTTGACCAGATTAAAGGCGGAACCTCAGTTTAAAGAGTTTGACTCTGTAACACTGTAAGGGTTCAATATTACTATGAACATTATGTCAGATTTTAGTATAGGAAAAATATTGCAATTATTTCAGAAGGCGAGCGAGCAGGGCATTGCTATTGCATTTGCTGAAGGCGAGCTTTCTGTAAATTTTCAAAAGGGCCGACAAATTGATAAAGCCTTTTTGGAAGAGTTGAGGCAAAATAAGCCTCACCTCATTCATTATTTTCAAAAATTTGCCGTCGATAAAACAGGTATCGATGAACAGGTAATACACGCCATTGACCGCAATTCACAAACACCTATTCCAATTTCTTTTTGCCAGGAGCGCCTTTGGTTTATACACCAGTTACAGGGTAGCGAACAGTATCATTTACCTACTGTTCTTCGTTTAAAGGGAGAAGTTAATACCGCCGTGTTGCAAAATGCTTTACAGGGAGTAATTAACCGCCACGAGGTATTGCGTACGGTGATCACTGAAAAAGATGGAAAGGGCTACCAGGTAATTAAAGAGAAAGATAACTGGAGGTTGCAGGTTGTTACCACCAATGATTATCCTGCCAACGATGAAGGTTTACAACTTCTCATCAACGGCTTTATCAATCGTCCGTTTGACCTTGAAAGGGATGATATGTTGAGGGCAGCATTAATTGATGTTGCTCCGAATAAATACCTGTTGCTGGTTGTTATGCACCATATAGCATCCGATGCATGGTCTGAGGCTATTCTGGTAAAGGAAGTAATAGAATTGTATAGCGCGGGTGTTGAAGGCAGGGCTGCTGATTTACCAGTATTACCTATTCAATATGCTGATTATGCTGTTTGGCAAAGGGAAAATTTGCAGGGGAATAGTTTGAATAACAAACTTGACTATTGGCAAACCAAACTTGCAGAGGTTAGTCCATTGCAAATGCCCACTGATTTTACACGACCGGTTGTGCTAAGCCGCAGAGGTGATAAAATATCTTTTAGTATTGATAAAACACTTGCTGCAGAAATAAATGGGCTATGCCAAAAACAGGGTACCACTTTATTCATGCTGCTCCTCTCCATCTTCAAAGTCCTCCTCTACCGCTACAGCGGCCAAAGCGATATAACGGTGGGCACCTCCATCGCCAGCCGCCAGCAAAAAGACCTTGAAGGGCTGATAGGTTTTTTTGTAAACACCTTAGCCTT